>NZ_JBSGIP010000007.1:0-214017 GCF_053605105.1 Nocardia sp. NPDC003963 | reverse complement strand
GGCGGGGCCCGCCCCGGTTCTGGAGCGACGTAGCGAAGGAGCGCAGCGACTGAGCGAAGGAGTGAAGAACCGGGGTTAATAGGGCCCCGCCCCGCCCCGCCGAAGGCGGGGCAAATAAACACAGCCAATAAGCTCACCCGGATGAAGGCACTGCGTCGGTTCACCGTCCGCGCCCACCTGCCGGAGCGTCTGGCCGCGCTGGGCGAACTCTCGACGAATCTGCGCTGGTCGTGGCACGGTCCGACGCAGGATGTGTTCGCCGCGCTGGACCCGGACCGGTGGGAGGAGATCGGGCACGACCCGGTTCGGATGCTGGGGGAGGTGCCGCCGGAGCGGCTGGAGACACTCGCCGGGGACGCCGAGTTCTGTGGGCGGGTCGATGCGGTGGCGGCCGATCTGCGGGCCTATCTGGATCGGCCGGTCGCCGATTTCGGGGTGCGCGGGATCGCCTACTTCTCGATGGAGTTCGGGGTGACCGAGGTGCTGCCCAACTATTCGGGTGGGCTCGGGATCCTGGCCGGCGATCATCTGAAGGCGGCGTCGGATCTCGGGTTGCCGTTGATCGCGGTGGGGCTGTTGTATCGGTCGGGGTACTTCCGGCAGTCGCTGACCGCCGACGGCTGGCAGGCGGAGCGGTATCCGGCGCTGGATCCGCAGGGCCTGCCGTTGCGGTTGCTGACCGCGGATTCGTCGCCGGTGCTGGTGCATGTGGCGATGCCGGGCCGGCGGGTGCTGACGGCGCGGGTGTGGATCGCGCAGGTGGGGCGGGTGCCACTGCTACTGCTGGATTCCGATATCGCGGCCAACGATCCGGCGCTGCGGTCGGTGACCGACCGGCTCTACGGCGGCGATCAGGAACACCGGATCGAGCAGGAGATCCTCGCCGGTATCGGCGGGGTGCGGGCGGTGCGGGCCTATACCGCGGCGGCGGGTCTCGACGGGCCCGAGGTCTTCCATATGAACGAGGGGCACGCGGGGTTCCTCGGTCTGGAACGGATCCGTGAGTACCTGGCCGCCGGGCACGATTTCGATACCGCCCTGGCCGCGGTGCGCGCGGGCACGGTGTTCACCACGCATACCCCGGTTCCGGCCGGGATCGATCGGTTCCCGGTCTCGCTGGTCCACCGGTATTTCGGTGGGTCGTCGGGGGAAGCGGAGTCGCCGTTGCTGCCCGGGATCGGGGTGGATCGGATCATCGCGCTCGGCCGGGAAGCCGATCCCACGGTGTTCAATATGGCCCATATGGGGTTGCGGCTGGCCCAGCGCGCGAACGGCGTCTCGCGGCTGCACGGGTCGGTGAGCCGCGAAATGTTCAACCCGCTGTGGCCGGGTTTCGATGCCGCCGAGGTGCCGATCGGGTCGGTGACCAACGGTGTGCATGCCCCGACCTGGGCGGCCCGGGAATGGGGGGAACTGCTCGATACCGCCGACTGCCCGCGGGTGTGGGAGCGGATGGGTGAGCTGGAGCCGGAGCGGCTCTGGCGGATCCGGGCGTCTCTGCGCGCGAAGCTGGTCGGGGAAGTACGGCGGCGGTTGCGGGAGTCGTGGCGGCAGCGCGGAGCCGCCGATGCCGAACTGAACTGGGTGGATTCGGTATTCGACCCGGAGGTCCTGACCGTCGGGTTCGCCCGCCGGGTGCCGACCTACAAGCGTCTGACCCTGATGCTGCGCGATCCGCACCGGCTTCGGGATCTGCTGCTGGACCCGGACCGGCCGGTGCAGTTGGTGGTGGCCGGGAAGAGTCATCCGGCGGATGAGGGCGGTAAGGCACTGATCCAGCAGGTGGTGCGGTTCGCCGACGATCCGGCGGTGCGGCACCGGATCGTGTTCCTGCCCGACTACGACATGTCCATGGCCCGGTTTCTGTACTGGGGTTGTGATGTGTGGCTGAACAATCCGCTGCGTCCGCTGGAGGCGTGCGGTACCTCCGGTATGAAGTCGGCGCTCAACGGTGGCCTGAACCTGTCGATCCTGGACGGTTGGTGGGACGAGATGTTCGACGGCGAGAACGGGTGGGCGATCCCGACCGCCGACGGGGTCGCCGACGAGGAACGCCGCGACGATCTGGAGGCGACCGCGCTCTACGAGTTGATGGAGCGGACGGTCGCACCGCATTTCTACGATCGCGGTGTGGACGGGATACCGGCGCGCTGGGTGGAGATGGTGCGCCACACCCTGCACACCCTCGGGCCGAAGGTACCGGCGGACCGGATGGTGCGCGAGTACGCCGAGCGGTACTACGCGCCGGCGGCCGCGGCCTACCGCCGGGTCACCGAGGCGGATCTGCGGGGTGCGCGGGAAGTCGCGGAGTACCGCAGGCGGGTGGAGGAAGCGTGGCCGGGTGTGCGGGTGGTGCAGGTGGACGCGGCAGGTCTGCCGGACACACCGGTGATCGGGGCGCGGCTGTCGTTGACCGCGCGGGTGGATCTCGGCGGTCTGCGTCCCGGCGATGTCACGGTCGAGGCGGTCCTGGGCCGGGTTTCGCCCGAGGACGATCTCTCCGATACGACCGCCGTCTCGATGTCGTCGGCCGGCCGGGAGTCCGCCGACTCGGCGCTCGAGGTGTTCACCGCCGATACCCCGGTCCCGCTGTCCGGCGCGGTCGGCTACACGGTCCGGGTGCTGCCGTCCCACGATCTGCTCGCGACGCCCGCCGAACTGGGCCGGGTGGTGAACGCCTGAGCGATCCCGACGGTGGCGACTTCGGTTCGTAACAGCGATCGGATACCGTTCCACACTGGCGCTGCCGGGCGCCGGACCTCCCGCTGTGTACTGCGCGACCACCAGCCGGGGCGTATGGGGCTGTCGCCTTCCGGTTCGGGTCCGGCACGTACACGCCGGGTACCGGCCGGAGTGGTGCCCGGCGAGTTCCTGCCGGACTCCGGTCCGCTGTTCGCCCGCATACGGGCGGATATCCTGTCCAGCCGACTGGAGGTCCCATGGCCACCGATCTCATGACCCGGACCCGCGGGCGGATCGATACGTATTTCGCCGTCGGGGTGCACGGTTCGACCATGCGCCGCGAACTCATGGCGGGAACGGTGACGTTCCTGGCCATGTGCTACGTGCTGGCGGTGAATCCGTCCATCCTGGGTGATCAGGGTCCGCTCGGCGAGTTGGGCATCCCGACCCAGGCGGTGTTCACCGCGACGGCCGTCTCGGCGGTAGCCGGTTCCCTGGTGATGGGATTGTGGGCGCGCTATCCGATCGCGCTGGCGCCGGGGATGGGCCTGAACGCGTTCTTCGCGTTCTCCGTGGTGCTGGGTATGGGAATTCCGTGGCAGGTCGCGCTGTCGGGCACCTTCCTGTCCGGTGTGATCTTCTTCGTGCTGGCGGTGACCAGGATCCGGGAGAAGATCCTCAACGCGATCCCGTTGCAGTTGAAGCTGGCGGTCGCGGCCGGGGTCGGCGTATTCGTGGCATTTCTCGGATTCAAGAACGCCGGCATCGTGGTCGACAGTGACGCGACGCTGGTGAAACTCGGCGACTTCACCCAGGGCACGACTGTGCTGGCGTTGTTCGGCCTGGTGGTGACGGTGATCTTCCTGGTGCGGGGCTGGCACGGGGCGGTGTTGTACGGGATCGTGCTGACCGCGGTGGTCGGGATGTTCGCCGGACTGGTGGATGTGCCCGACGGCGTCGCCGCGCTGCCGCGCGGTCTGGACGAGACCTTCGGGCAGGCGATCATCCATCTGCCCGACGCGTTCACCGCGCAGATGGCCGTGGTGGTCCTGACCATGCTGTTCGTCGATTTCTTCGACGCATCGGGAACCCTGATCGGAGTCGCCAACCAGGCCGGCCTGCTGAACAGTAAAGGGGAGTTGCCGCGGGCCGCGAGCGCGTTGTCCGCCGATGCGGTGGGCACCATGGCGGGGGCGGTGATCGGTACCTCCACGACCACGGCCTATGTGGAATCGACAGCCGGGGTCTCGGCGGGCGGTAGGACCGGGCTCACCGCCGTGGTGACCGCCGCCTGGTTCGCGGTGGCGATGTTCTGCTATCCGATCTTCGCGGTGGTGGCGGGTTCGGGTGCGGTGACGGCGGCCGCGCTGATCGTGGTCGGGGTGCTCATGGCTCGGTCACTGGGGGATATCGACTGGACCCGGTTGGAGTTCGCGGTTCCGGCGTTCATCACCATTGTGATGATGCCGCTGACGTATTCGATCGCGAACGGCCTGGCCATGGGCATGATCTTCTACCCGGTGGTGATGGTGGCCCGCGGCCGGTTCCGCGAGGTGCATCCGGTGATGTGGGTGCTGACGCTGATCTTCCTGAGCTACTTCTTCTTCCTGGCGGAATAGCCGAGGACCTGGTTGGCTACCGGTATCGGAAAGAACAGGACTTCGGTCCGTTTGTTTCCGTGGCTAACTATCCGGATAGGAATGAGGGGTTCTCATGACCGTCGACTCGACGTCGGTCCGTACCGCCGTTCCGGCGAGCACGGACCGGAATTTATCCTCCGATATCGGCCTGCTGATCCTGCGGGTGGTGTTCGGCCTGCTGTTGGCCGCGCACGGTAGCCAGAAACTCTTCGGCTGGTTCGACGGGCCGGGCCTGCGAGCCAACAACGCCGCTTTCGAACATATGGGATTCAATCCCGGCGACTTCTTCGGCACGCTGGCCGGGCTCTGCGAATCCGTGGGTGGACTGCTGCTGGCGCTGGGCGCGCTGTCCCCGCTGGGCGCGGCCATCGTACTGGGCACCACCATCGTCATCATCAATACGACTTTCAGCGGCGGGCTGCTCACCGGCCACGGCTACGAGACGGGTCTGCTCTACGCGACCGGCGCGGCCACCCTGGCGTTCACCGGGCCGGGCCGCTTCTCGGTGGACGGCAATCGTCCGTGGGCGCGTGGCGGAGTGGTCTGGGGTGCGATCGCGGTGGCGGTCGCCGTGGTCGCCGCGGTGCTCACCCTGATCTTCAAGAGCGCGCTCTGAGCTTTCGGTAGTGGCACGGCGGCCCCGGGGTCCGGCGCGCTCAGCGCCGTCACGAGCTTCCGGGAACAGCGTCGGGCCCCGGCCGTAAGTGCCGGCAAATCCGGCGCCGGTGCCCATCCATACGTCGGGGACCGGCGTTCCGGGCGGGCCGCCGCGCGCCGGCACAGTGCGCTGGTCCGCATGTCGTCTTCCGCGAACGAAGGTCCGGTCAGACTGTGGCGGCCGCGGACAGGCGCCGCAACGCCTCGGCCACTACCGCCGGGTCGGCCGTCTCCCAATACGGAGGCAGCGACGCCCGCAGGAATCCGCCGTAGCGCGCGGTGGCCAGGCGGGGGTCGAGGATGGCCACGACCCCGCGGTCGTCGACACTGCGCAGCAACCGCCCCGTGCCCTGGGCGAGCAGGAGCGCCGCGTGACTCGCGGCAACCGTGAGGAATCCGTTGCCCCCGCGCGATTCGACGGCCCGCTGCCGGGCCGCCAGCAGCGGATCGTCGGGCCGGGGAAACGGGATACGGTCCAGGATCACCAGGCTCAACGACGGGCCGGGGACATCCACGCCCTGCCAGAGCGAAAGAGTCCCGAAGAGCGAGGTTTCCGGATCGTCGGCGAATTTCCGTACCAGGGCGCCGGTCGAGTCCTCACCCTGGCACAGGATAGGGGTGTCCAGGCGTTTGCGCAGTACCTCGGTGGCGGCCTTGGCGGCCCGCATGGAGGAGAAGAGTCCGAGCGTACGCCCGCCCGCGGCGCCGACCAGGCGCTCGATCTCGTCGAGGTAGGCCGGCGGTAGTCCGTCGCGGCCCGGTGCCGGTAGATGCTGGGCGACGTAGAGGATCCCGGATTTGGCGTGATCGAACGGCGAACCGACGTCCAGCGAGGTCCAGCGCACGGTATCGGCATCGCTGGGCGCCTCCGCGCTGTTGGCCGTCGCGGTATCCACCCGGCCGCCGGATCGGGGTGGCAGACCCCAGGTGCGGGCGAGACCGTCGAAGTTGCCGCCGATCTGCAGGGTTGCCGAAGTGAGGACAACCGTTGCCGCGCCGAATAATTGGCTGCGCAGCAGACCGCCCACGGCCAAGGGTGCCATCCGCAGCGTACGACGGGGGACGCCGCGGATCTCGTCCGCCGACAGCCACACCACATCCCGGCGCACGGCCGGATCGGGTTCGTCGAAGGCGGTGAGTGCGCGGACCGCGCTGTCGTGGATCTCCTCCACCCCGGCGACGGCCATGTTCCGGCCGGCGGCGGCTTCTGGGTCGTTACCCTGATTGCCCTGCGGATTGAGCGCGGTGCGGGCGTTCCAGGCGGCGTCCCGGATCAGCGCCAGCACCCCGGCGACACCCTCCGGCATGGTGTCCCAGCGGGTCGGGGGCAGTTCGTCGAGCAAGGTGTGCCAGGATTCGGCCGCCTCCTCGAGCCGATCGACCTCCCGCTCGTCGATGAGTTTCGCGCAGCGCCGGGCGGCAGCGCTGATGGCGGTGGCGGACAGTTCGGCAGTCGCGATCCCGGTCACCCGGTCGACCAGTTCGTGGGCCTCGTCCACCACCACCAGATCGTGTTCGGGCAGGACCTGTACACCACTGATGGCGTCGATCGCGAGGAGGGCGTGGTTGGTGACGACGATATCGGCCTGCGCCGATTCGGCCCGCGCCCGTTCCGCGAAACAGTCCTGCCCGAACGGGCAGCGGGATTTGCCGAGGCATTCGCGCGAGGAGACGCTGACCTGCCGCCAGGCCCGGTCGCCGACGCCCGGCGCCAGTTCGTCGCGGTCGCCGGTTTCGGTATCGGAGGCCCATTCGTTGAGCCGTTTCACCTCGCGACCGAGCCGCGAGACCGCGAAGGCGTCGAACAGTTCGGCCTCGGCGGGCTCTTCCGGGATGGCGCTATTGATCTTGTTCAGGCACAGATAGTTGTTGCGCCCCTTGAGGATCGCGAATTCCGGTGTGCGGCCCAGCGGTTTCGTGAGTGCCTGGGCCAGGCGGGGGAGGTCGCGATCCACCAGCTGGCGCTGTAGCGCGATGGTCGCGGTGGAGATCACCACCGTGCGACCGGTGCGTACCGCGTACCGCAGGCTGGGCACCAGATAGGCGAGCGATTTCCCGGTGCCGGTCCCGGCCTGCACGGCGAGATGTTCCTTGTTCTGGATGGCGTTGTCCACTGCCGCGGCCATCGTCATCTGCCCCGGGCGTTCCTTACCGCCGAGCGCGGTGACAGCGGTCGCCAGCAGGTCTGATACGGGCGGGAGTTCGGGCACTCGGGCAGCCTACTGCGCCGTACCGACAGCTGTGCGCCCAGTCGCGAACCGGGCCTGTCCTTCCCGTGCGGCACCGGAGACCCGTTTCGCTACTTCCCACCGATCTTACTCGGAAGTAAGGTCGGATCATGGCGTGGAAACCTGATCAGATTGCCGACCAGCGCGGGCGCACCTTCGTAGTCACCGGGGCCAACGGCGGGCTCGGTGCCGAGACCACCAAGGTACTCGCCGGGAAAGGGGCAACCGTGGTGCTGGCCTGCCGGAACACCGAGAAGGCGCAGCAGGTCGCCGATTCCATCGGCGGTGATCTCCGGGTCCGCCGGCTGGATCTGGCCGATCTGTCCTCGATCCGGGAATTCGCCGACGCGACAGGCGAATTCGATGTGCTCGTGAACAACGCGGGCTTGATGAATGTGCCGTTCTCACGGACCGTAGACGGATTCGAAACCCAGTTCGGGGTGAACCACCTCGGACACTTCGCGCTGACCGGGCTGCTGCTGGACCGGATGCGCGACCGGGTGGTGACGCTGGCCAGTATCGCGCACAAGCAGACCCCGAAGTTCTGGGTCGACGACCTGAACTACGAGCACCGGCGCTACCAGCGCAATCTGGCCTACGCTCAGGCCAAACTGTCCAACCTGATGTTCGCGCGCGAACTCCAGCGCCGGCTGGCGGCGGCCGGGTCGGCGAAACGCTCCTACGGGGTGCATCCGGGTGTATCGGCCACCGAACTGTTCACCCGCACCGAGACCCCGCTGGACTGGGTCAGCAAACCGGTCATCAGACTGGTCGGCCACGCTCCGGCGAAGGCCGCGCATTCGACCCTCTTCGCCGCGACCACTCCGGATGCCGACCCGGATACGTACTGGGGCCCGACCCGGCTGTTCCAGTCGCAGGGGCCGGTGGAAGCGTCTCCGTCGACCCGCCTGTCCAAGAACACCGAGCTGTGGCAGCGGCTGTGGGCGGAATCCGAGCGCCTCACCGGGGTCTTCTACAAGTTCTGACCGGCACCGATACCGGCTGCCGCGATACCCACCTCACACTACGGTCCGTGTAGTAGACGGGTACCGTGGTAGCCGTGTCCGCAACACCCCGCCGTACCGTGCACCGCCCGGCCCTGATCGTCATGGTGGTCGTGCTGGCCTCGGCCGCGCTGGCTCTGGGCTGGTGGCAGTGGGAGCGGTTCTCCTCGGCGAGCGGTACCGCGCAGAATCTCGGGTACGCGCTGCAATGGCCGCTGTTCGCGGGGTTCGCGTTGTACGCCTACTTCCGGTTCGTGCGGTTGGAAGAAGAGTCCGGCAGTGCGGGAGAGCCCACGTCCGCGGATACCCCGGCCGGATCCGCGGGCCGCGGATCGGAGGCCGGGTCCGGCTCCGGCGCATCCCGATCGCGTGCGAAGACCGGACTGTTCGCCATCCGTCGCAGCGTGCCGGCGTACGCGCCGCGTGAGATCCCGGCCGGTTTCCTGCCCGAACGTCCGCGTGCGACCCGGGACGACGACCCCGTGCTCGCCGAATACAACAGCTACCTGGCCCGTCTGAACACCGATGACGGCGTCGCGGGCCGCCCGGCGGGCGCGGCCCGCGATACCGAGAGGAGCGCGGGTTGACCGCGAGCGAGAACGCCACCACCGCACCCGAGGCCGGCCCCGCCGCGCCCACCGGCGACCGGCGGATCGCCGGGGCGCTGCTGCGCTACCGCGTCCTGGCCTGGGTCACCGGCCTGTGGCTGTTGTTCCTCACCGCCGAGATGGTCGCCAAATACGGGTTCGGCGTGGATACGCCGAGCTGGATCGCGGTGGTGCACGGCTGGGCGTACTTCATCTACCTGATCCTCACCGCGGATCTTGCGGTGAAGGTCCGCTGGCCGATCAAGCGCACCGTCGGCACCCTGCTCGCGGGCACGATCCCGCTGCTGTCGTTCTTCGTGGAGCACCGCAACACTCAGCAGGTGAAGCGGGACTTCGGGGTCTGATCCGATCGGGCCGCGTCAGCCCGCCAGCGCCGAGAGCGCCGGGAGCAACTGGGCCAGGGCACGACCGCGATGTGAGGCCGCGTCCTTCTCGGCCGGGCTGAGCTGGGCGGCGCTGAGTTCTCCGCCGTCGGGGCGGAACAGCGGGTCGTAGCCGAAACCGCCGTCACCCTGCGGCTCCCGGGCGAGAGTCCCCGGCCATTCACCCCGCACCACGATCTCCGCACCGGCCGGGATCACCAGCGCGCACGCGGAGACGAAACTGGCGCCGCGCCGCTCGTCCGGTGTATCGGAGAGCTGCGCCAGCAGCAGCGTGTTGTTCGCGGCGTCGTCGCCGTGGCGGCCCGACCAGCGCGCCGACAGCACCCCCGGCATCCCGTTGAGCGCGTCGACCGCGATCCCGGAATCGTCGGCGATGCACGGCAACCGCGTCGCACGTGCCCCGTCGCGTGCCTTGGCCAGCGCGTTCTCCTCGAAGGTCGCGCCTGTCTCAGGGGCCTCCGGGTACTCCGGCACATCGTCGAGTCCGACGATCTCCAGGCCGGCCACGCCGGCCTCGGCCAGGATGCGGCGCAGTTCGGTCAATTTCTTGGCATTGCGACTGGCGAGCAGGACCCGGCGCGCCATCACTTCTTCTTCGAGTTCTCGGCGGCCTCCGGCAGCACACCCGGATAGGGCAGGGCCAGCGCTTCCTTCTGCACAGTGAACAACCGCTCGCATCCGGCCAAGGCCGAGTCGAGCAGTTTGTCGAGGGTGGACCGCGGGAAGGTCGCGCCCTCACCGGTGCCCTGGATCTCCACCAGGGTTCCGGTATCGGTGGCCACCACATTCATATCGACCTCGGCGCGGGAATCCTCCTCGTAGGGAAGGTCGAGCCGGACCCGGCCGTCCACCACACCGACACTCACCGCGGCGATTCCGCAGGAGATCGGCTGCGGATCGGCCAGCCCACCGGCCGCGCCGAGATAGGTGACCGCATCCGCCAATGCCACGTACGCGCCCGTGATCGCGGCGGTCCGGGTGCCGCCGTCGGCCTGCAGTACATCGCAGTCGACGGCGATGGTGTTCTCGCCGATAGCGGCGAGATCGATACAGGCCCGCAGGGAACGGCCGACCAGCCGGCTGATCTCCTGGGTGCGTCCGCCGATCTTCCCCTTGACCGATTCCCGGCCGCTGCGGGTATGCGTGGCGGCCGGGAGCATCGCGTACTCGGCGGTGAGCCAGCCGAGACCCGAGTCGCGCCGCCACGGTGGCACACCCTCGGTGACGCTGGCCGTGCACATCACCCGGGTCTGCCCGAACTCCACCAGCACCGAACCCGCCGGATGCGTGGTGAAGCCTCGAGTTATCCGTACCTCGCGGAGTTCGTCGTCCGCCCTGCCATCGGCTCGTCTCGACACGGGCTCAGCGTAGTGGGGTACCTGTGCCGGGATATGCCTGGGGGCCTGGCCTACCCCGCGTGTTCGCTACGGCTGTGCGCTGATCGCGGATGGGTTCCGGCCGACCGGACGGTCAGAGTTCGAAGCCCTCACCGGGTGTCACCGCGTGCACCGGTCCGGCGAACTCGGCCTTGGCCTCGGCGATGACATCTTCGCGGGAGGTCCACGGCGGGATATGGGTGAGCAGCAGTTCGCCGACGCCGGCCTCCGCGGCGATCCGGCCGGCTTCGGTGCCCGAGAGATGGATACCGGCGGGACGATTTGCGGGATCGTGGGTCCACGAGGCTTCGGCCATGAGAACGTCCGCGTCCCGGGCGAGTTCCTGGACCGCCGGACAGACCGCGGTATCGCCCGTGTAGACGAAGACGCGCCCTGTCGCGGTGACGATCCGCAGCCCGTAGGACTCCGGCGGGTGGAACATCCGCCGGGCGGTGATGGTGTGCCCTGGCCCGAACTCCACCGTCTCGCCCTCGGCCCACCGGCGGAAATCGATCACATCGGACCAGTCGTCGCATTCCCCGCCGACCTCGGCCGAGGCGTTGCCGATCCGCAGCGGCGCGTCCGAGGGGCCGCGCACGATCGCTCGTCCGCTGGGAGGAGTGGGGTGGTAGCGCCGCCACACGAGGAGCCCGGGAAGGTCCAGGCAGTGGTCGGCGTGCAGATGAGTGAGGAAGATGTCGACCTCACCCGGATCGGCGAAACGCTGCAGCGCACCGAGGATGCCCGGACCGAAATCGATGACGACCGGCGACATATCCGGACCGGTCAGCAGATAACCCGACGCTGGGGAATCCGGGCCGGACACACTGCCCGAGCACCCGAGGACGGTGAGGCGCATGTCACCATGCTGCCACGATGTTTCCCGATTCAAGACAGCATCCCCCGAAAATACTGGCCGCACCCGCGGTCACCGGGGTGGCGCGAGTGGCCCGGTGCGGAGTTGACGGCGGTGTCGACGTTCATCACTGGAGAGTACCCACCCGGCGAACAGTCCACCCATAGCGCCGAAAAGGTGTCCCTGCCAGGATATTCCGTCCTGACCGGGCAGTACGCCCCACAGCAGCGAGCCGTAGAGGACGCCGACCACCAGCCCGAGCACGATCTGCCCGGGCTGCCGGGCGAACCAGCCGCGGCAGATGAGATAGGTGAGCCAGCCGAACACCAGCGAGGAAGCACCGACGTGCACGGTGCCCTCGCCGCCGGTCAGCCAGGTACCGACCCCGGCGACGATCCAGATGACCGCGGTGGCGGCCAGCCCCCGGCGGATACCGGTGGCGAGGGTCAGGAAGAAGAGGATCAGCACGGGCAGGGTGTTGCCGATCAGATGATCCCAGCCGTGGTGCAGCAGCGGCGCGAAGGCGATCCCGTCGATACCGTCGAATTCGCGGGGTGCGATGCCCAGCGTCCGATCGATGGAGAAATCGATCATCGCGTCGACGGCCTCGATCAGATACAACGCCAGCACGAACACGAGGGTGACGATCCCGGCCTGCGACCAGGTGCGACGGGTCGCGGCGAACCGACCGGTGCCCGGCTTACCGGGTGCCGCGCCACCGCCCTGTTGCGGCCGGAGTGCGGCGATACGGTCGGGGTCGAACGAAGCGCCCAGCGGTGCACCACCGGTCATGATCTCCTCCTCGCACGCACTACTCGACCCAGTGCGCTGTTCCCGAGGGTACCCGGGAGCACGGCACCGATTCCGGCGTCGCCGGTCGAGCGGCCCGTTCGACCAGGGTCTTCACCCCGACAGTCGGTGCAGATCCGGGATGGATCCGCTTCGGGGACGCCGAGCCCGGTTCTGGAGCGACAGAGCGAAGGAGCGCAGCGACTGAGCGTAGGAGTGAAAAACCGGGGTTGATAGGGCCCCGCCCCGCGGCGCCGAAGGCGCCGCCATCAACTCAAGCCCAGAGTTGGCCGTCGAGGCGTTCCTCGGCTTCTTCGAGGGTGCCGTCGTAGGCGCCCGTCGACAGGTATTTCCAGCCCCCGTCGGCGACGACGAAGGCGATATCGGCGCGCCGACCCGCCGCGATCGCCTTACGGGCGACCCCGAGCGCGGCGTGCAGGATCGCACCGGTGGAGATACCGGCGAAGATGCCCTCCTCCAGGACCAGTTCCCGGGTGCGACGGACCGCGTCGTACGGGCCGACGGAGAAACGGCTGGTGAGCACCGATTCGTCGTACAGTTCGGGAATGAAGCCCTCGTCGATGTTGCGCAGGCCGTAGACCAGTTCGCCGTAGCGGGGTTCGGCCGCGACGATCTCGATATTCGGTACCTTCTCGCGCAGGTACCGGCCGGTTCCCATGAGGGTTCCGGTGGTACCCAGCCCGGCCACGAAATGCGTGATCTCGGGCAGATCGGTGAGGATCTCCGGGCCGGTGGTCTCGTAGTGGGCGAGCGCGTTGGCCGGGTTGCCGTACTGGTACAGCATCACCCAGTCGGGGTTCGCGGCCGCGATCTCCTTGGCCTTGGCGACCGCCTGGTTCGACCCGCCCGCGGCCGGGGAGTCGATGATCTCGGCGCCGAACATGGTGAGCAGCTGCCGCCGCTCCACCGAGGTGTTCTCCGGCATGACGCAGATCAGCCGGTATCCCTTCAGTTTGGCCGCCATGGCCAGCGAGATCCCGGTATTGCCGCTGGTGGGTTCCAGGATGGTGCATCCGGGCGTCAACCGGCCTTCGGCTTCGGCCTGCTCGATCATGCGCAGCGCCGGACGGTCCTTGATGGATCCGGTGGGGTTGCGGTCCTCGAGTTTGGCCCACAGCCGCACCGGCTGTTCGCCCTCCCACTGCGGGGACAGGGTGCGCAGTCCGACCAGCGGGGTGTTCCCGAGGGTCGCGATCAGTGACTCGTAGCGTGCCACGGGACTTATCGGGCCCCGCCCGCGACGGCCGGCAGGATCGTGACGGTGGAACCCTCGCCCACCGCGGTTTCCAGTCCGCCGGAGAACCGCACATCCTCGTCGTCGACGTAGATGTTGACGTACCGGTTCAGCTTGCCCTCGTTGAGCAGCCGCTCGGCCAGGCCCGGGTGGTTGGTTTCCAGATCCTCGATCACGGCGGCGAGCGTGGACCCCTTGGCCTCGACGCGCTTCTCGCCTCCGGTGTGGGTGCGCATGATGGTCGGGATGGACACGGTGACCGGCATGGGTGCTGCTCCTCGCTGTGTACTCGGTATGGGTCGGAAAACTGTGGTGGTCAGGCGGTTTCGTAGGCTCCGACGATCCGCACCGGTTCCTCGGTGACTTCGCCGTCGACGATCCGGTAACTGCGCACTTCGTGTTGTTGGGGGTCGCGGGTGGAGATCAGCACGTAGTGGGCGCCGGGTTCGGAGGCGTAGGAGATATCGGTGCGGCTCGGGTAGGCCTCGGTCGCGGTGTGCGAGTGGTAGATGACCACCGGTTCTTCGTCGGCGTCGTCCATGGCCCGCCAGACCTTCAACTGCTCGCCGGAGTCGAAACGATAGAAGGTGGGGGAGCGCTCGGCGTTCGTCATCGCCACGAAACGTTCGGGCCGGTCGGAACCCTCGGGTCCCGCGATGATGCCGCAGGCTTCGTCGGGATGGTCGGCGCGCGCGTGCGCGACCATCGCATCCACCAGGTCGGCCCTGATCACGAGCACAATCGAACCCTTCCACCTCTGGTCACGGCCATCGCCGACCTGTCACTGCCGACAACTGTCGAGGATATTCGGGTATTCCCGGCACTCGACACGGCCCCCGTACGGAGCGCGGATCAGCCCGGGAAGAGCTCGCTGTAGGAGGGGATACCGGCGACGGTGTGTGCGGCGCGGATCCCGTCGACCATCGCGCGTTCCACACAGACCGCGGCGGCGGTGCTCAGGGCATCGAGCAACGGCAGGTCGGCCGGGAAGGCGGCGGGCATTCGTGGACCGTCCGGTGGTTTCGCGGTACCGGTGGCCAGCGCGAAGAAAGTATCGCCGTCGAGCGGGGAGTGGGCCGGGCGTACCGCGCGGGCCAGACCGTCGTGGGCGACGGTGGCCAGCCGGCGGCAGCCCGCCGGATCCAGCGGGGCGTCGGTGGCGACCACGCCGATGGTGGTGTTGAGCACCGTACCTTTCACAGCGAGCGCGTTCGCGGCGGCGAGTTCGGCGGGGGTGCCGGCGCGCAGCCCGAAGAACTCCGGGCCGTCGGTGCCCGCGCCCCACGGGATCCCGGTGCGGGGGTCGAATACCGAGCCGACGGGGTTGGCGACGACCAGCGCGCCCACCGTCACTCCAGCGGCCACGCCGTCGGTGAACTGGATACTGGCGGTTCCGATACCACCTTTGAGGGCACCGGCCTGGGCACCGGTACCGGCGCCGACGCAGCCGCGCAGGAAATCCGGTCCGGCGGCTTCGGTTGCGTGATAGCCGAATTCGGCGGTCGGGCGGGTGTACCAGTCACCGATCGGTAGGTCGAAGATGACGGCACCGGGCACGATCGGCACCACCCGGGCCGGATCCTCGGGCGACATGGGCAGACCCTCGCCGTGCTCCTCGAGCCAGCGCATCACCCCGTCCGCGGCCGCCAGGCCGTAGGCGCTGCCGCCGGTGAGCAGGACCGCGTGTACCTGTCGCACCGTGTTGGCGGGGTCGAGCAGATCGGTTTCCCGGGTGCCGGGCCCGCCGCCGCGTACATCCACCGCCGCGACCGCGCCGCCCGGCGCCCGGACCACGGTGCAACCGGTGGCCGCGCCGGAGCCGCGGATGGCGTCCGGGTCGAGTACCTGGTGGTGGCCGACCAGCAGGCCGGCGACGTCGGTGAGCGCGTTACGCGGTCCGGGGGCGGCGGTCACGGCGCCATCGCCTGCAGTAGGGAGTCCTGCATCCAGGTGAGCCAGTGATAGACGTCCAGATGTGGTGCGCGCGGATCGTCGGGCGGGAACTGTTCGGGCGTGTCGGCGTCGATCTCCAGGACCACCCCGAGGGCCAGCCGCACATCGGTCAGCGCGGTGAGCCAGGAGTCGGCCTCCTCGGGCGTGATCAGGATCTTCCCGCCGTCCTCGGGCAGCGTGTGCAGCACCACCCCCGCCGCGGCCAGTTTCTCGTCGATGATCTCCGGCTCGTGCAGACCGCGCAGGGCGCTGTTCAGATCGGCTCTGTCGGCGTCGGGAGAGCCCGGTTCGGCGCGATGGAATTCGGGCAGCAGCCGGGCCAGTCGCGGATCGTCGGGTGGCGCGGTGTTACCGCTGCGCAGACCGGTGAGGGCGGCGAGCTCGTCCTCGGGTGCCGAGGAGGCGCGTTCACCCAGCAGACCCGAAACCGCTCCGACCAGGGAGCGCAGCACACTGGCTTCGCGCGCATCCATCTCCGACCGCAGTTTGAGACCGCCCAATGAGTTCTTCCGGCTCCATTTACGCACGTCGCTACGGTAACCGTCCGATCAGTCGTCTCGTTGCATGGTCGCCCACAGCCCGGCCGCGTGCAGGCGGCGGACATCCTGTTCCATCTTGTCCCGCGAACCCGACGATACGACCGCTCTGCCCTCGTTGTGCACCTTGAGCATGAGCTCGGTCGCCTTGGCTTTGCTGTAGCCGAACAGCTTCTGGAATATGTAGGCGACGTAGTGCATGAGGTTGACCGGATCGTCCCAGACCACGGTGACCCACGGCCGGTCCTCTGCCTCCAGGATCTCGGTGTACTCCACGGCCTCCGGCGTCGCCTGGGGCGCCGACATCGTGGCGTCGGAGGCACCGAGGAGGACCTCTGCCGTCCATGAAGGGGGTGCGGTGTTGCACAGGGCCATGAAATCAAGGGTACGACTCGAGGAGTAATTCACAACACCCGGAGCAGCAACGATGGGCCCGGCCGGGTCCGTCGTGGCGTCGCGCCCCAGGGGCGACACGCCGTCGCACGTGCTCGGCGCCCGGCGCCGGTCCAGGTGGGCTTCCCCGCGGCGCGCACGGGCTGTTTACAGTGACATCCGTGGACCTGCGCGACGCGGCCGGCAGCACTGCTCTGCTGACCGACCAATACGAGCTCACCATGCTGGCCGCCGCTCTCCGCGACGGTTCCGCGGCGCGACGGTGCACGTTCGAGGTGTTCGCCCGGCGCTTGCCGCACGGCCGCAGGTACGGAGTAGTGGCCGGTACCGGCCGTTTCCTCGATGCGCTGGCCCGCTTCCGGTTCGGTACCGCCGAGTTGGAGATCGCCGCCCGGTTCCTGGACGCGGAGACGGTGGCCTGGTTGCGTGATTATCGGTTCACCGGCGATATCGACGGCTATCCGGAAGGCGAGCTGTATTTCCCGGGTTCGCCGGTTCTCTCGGTCACCGGCACCTTCGCCGAATGTGTGGTGCTAGAGACGCTGGCCCTGTCGGTGCTCAACCACGACAGTGCGATCGCGTCCGCGGCGGCCCGGATGGTGGGTGCCGCGGCGGGGCGCCGGATGATCGAGATGGGGTCACGGCGCACGCACGAACAGGCTGCCCCGGCCAGTGCGCGGGCGGCCTACCTGGCGGGTTTCGACGCGACCTCGAACCTGGAAGCGGTGCGCCGCTACGGTGTTCCCGGCGCGGGGACCAGTGCGCACGCGTTCACCCTGGTGCACAGCGGAGCCGACGGAGAACACGAGATCGAAGCGTTCCGCAGCCAGGTGGCGGCGCACGGGACCGGTACCACTCTGCTGGTCGACACCTTCGACATCACCCGCGGCGTCGCGCTCGCGATCGAGGTCGCCGGGCCGGAGCTCGGAGCCGTCCGTATCGATTCCGGCGATCTCGGTGTGCTGGCCCGGCAGGTGCGCCGGCAGCTGGACGAACTCGGTGCGGTGAAAACCCGGATCGTCGTCTCCGGGGATCTCGACGAATACGCCATCGCGGCGTTGCGGGCCGAACCGGTGGACGCCTACGGGGTCGGTACCCAGCTGGTCATCGGCTCCGGTGCGCCGACCGCCGGGATGGTCTACAAACTGGTCGAGGTCGACGGGGTGCCGGTGGCCAAACGGTCCAGCCACAAGGAATCCCGCGGCGGCGCGAAACGCGCGGTGCGCGCGGCACGCCGTACCGGGACCATCGTCGAGGAGATCGTCTACCCGGCGATCGCCGATCGCCCGGCGCCCGACGGATACGAAGTACGCGACCTACTGGTTCCGCTCGTTCGCGGCGGTGCTGTCCAGGACCTGCCGACTCTCGCCGAATCCCGGGAACTGGTGGCCCGCGGTCTGGTGAGCCTGCCGTGGGAGGGGCTCAAACTCTCCGACGGTGAACCGGCGGTTCCGACCACATTCCTGGCCTGACCGGCCGAGGACGAGGAGACTGAGGCTATGAAACGCGCGCTGATCGTGGTGGATGTGCAGAACGATTTCTGCGAGGGCGGAACTCTTGCCGTATCGGGCGGTACCCGCGTCGCGGAGCTGATCAGCGAATATCTGGCCGCACCCGGCTACGACGCGGTGGTGGCCACCCGTGACTATCACATCGATCCCGGTCCCCATTTCTCCGAGACCCCCGATTTCGTGGACAGCTGGCCGCCGCACTGCCGGGTCGGCACCCCGGGGGCGGAATTCCATCCGAGTTTCGATACCGGGGCGGTGCAGGAGGTCTTCTCCAAGGGTGAGTACTCGGCCGCGTATTCGGGATTCGAGGGCGCCTCGACCGCGGGGGAGACGCTCACCGAATGGCTGCGTGCCCGAGATATCGGCGCGGTCGATATCGCCGGTATCGCCACCGATCACTGTGTGCGGGCGACCGCTCTGGACGCGGTGGCAGCCGGTTTCGCCACCCGTATCCTGCTGGGCCTGACGGCCGGGGTCGCTCCGGCCACCGTCGAGAAGGCGCTCGACGAACTGAACGGCGCCGGAGTCGAGCTCTCCGGTGCGGTGGTCACCGCCGGCGCCTGAGGCCGGTCCGCACGGGGCCGTTCGCTGCCGGGCCGCTTGTCACTGCCCCGGTGCACAATCACGGTCATGACCGCCACCGCGGACGATGTCCGCGCCTATGCCCTCGCCCTACCGGCCACCACCGAAGAATTCGCCTGGGGTATGCCGATCTTCCGGGTGGAGCGCCGGTTGTTCCTGACCCTGCCCGAGGACGAGACCTCGATGGCGGTGCGCTGCCCGATCGTGGATCGCGACGAACTGGTCGCCGCGGAGCCGGACAAGTTCTGGATCGCGGGGCACGAGGCGAACAACGCATGGGTGCGGGTCCGGCTCGCGGCACTCGACGATTTCGACGAAATGCGCGACATAGTTCTGGACTCGTGGCGTCTCGCCGCCCCGGCCGGCCTGGCTTCCGAACCGGCGGGAACAGAGGTGCCGTAGCCGATCGGGGCGTCTGCCGCCGCCGGACGGTCACACGGACCTGTCACCCATGGCGTCTTGCAGTGCCCGCCCGCGAAGAACCCACCATTGCCGCCATATACTCGCTCACGTATATTCGTAGACGAGTAAGGAGGGTGTATGGCGAAGAAACGCAAGGTCGGCAATCTGCTGGCCCTCGCGGTGCTCGCGGTGATGCAGGACGAAGCCATGCACCGGTACCAGATCGCCGCCCGCCTGCGTGACTACGGCAAGGACCGGGATCTCGATATCAAATGGGGATCGCTGTACACGGTTGTGCAGAACCTGGCGAAAGCCGGCTTTCTCGAAGTGGTCGGCAGTGAGCGGGAGGGTTCGCGGCCGGAGCGGGTGATCTACCGCATCACCGCGGCCGGACGAGCCGAACTCGTCGACTGGACCCGCGAGCTGATCGCCGAGCCCGAACCCGAACGCGGACGATTCCTCGCCGGTCTGTCGATCCTGGCGGCACTGCCGCCGGACGAGGTGGCCGAGCTGCTGGGACGCCGGCTCACCGCGCTGGACGAGCAGATCGCGCAGGTGAAAACGGAACTCGCGCAGCTCGCCGGGACCCTGCCCCGGTTGTTCCTGATCGAAACCGAGTACGGGCTGGCCATCCTGGAAGCCGAAGCCGAGTGGTCCAGGGGGCTGCGCGCGGAACTGATCGAGGGGACCTTCCCCGATATGGCGGAATGGCAGTCGTGGCATCGGAGCGGGTCCGGTGTGGACGGCACCCGTGCCCGTGCCTATGTGGAGGAGGCTGATACGACGACCGGTCAGTGAATCGAGAAACCGGGCTCGATGGAGGTGCGGCAACACCACCATCGAGCTCGGGTTACCGTCTCGGACCGTGCCCGCGCGAACGCACACCCGGCCACGAGTTTGGCAGAACACAGGATAACCGGGTGGTGGAACGCCGGGGCGGTTCGGTTGTGAATCCGAATCGACCTCCTGAGGAGTACACCCATGTCCGGAATCGAGACCGCGCTGGTGATCGGCGGCGGTATCGCGGGGCCCGTGGCGGCCACCGCATTGCGAAAAGCGGGTATCGAGGCCCGCGTCTACGAGTCCTACCCGGGCCCGGCCCACACCATCGGCAGCGGTTTGGCTCTGGCACCCAACGGGGTCGCGGCCCTGGATGTGATCGGTGCCGGGGACGCTGTCCGCGATATCGCGGTACCGGTGCCGCGGATGGCGCTGTCGGTCGGCCCGAAGACGTTGCCCATGCCCACGCTGGGTGATCAACCGCCGCTGCAACTGGTGGAGCGCAGCGAACTGCACCGGGTGCTGTACGAGCGGGCGGTGGCAGCCGGGGTGCCGGTCGAATTCGACAAGCGCCTCGTCGCGGCCGAGCAGACAGCGGACGGGGTCCGCGCGCGGTTCGCCGACGGCACCACCGCCACGGCGGATGTGCTGGTGGGCGCTGACGGTATCCGGTCGGCAGTGCGCCGTTTGATCGATCCGGACGCCCCGGGGCCGGATTTCACCGGGATGCTCGGTTTCGGGGCGACCGTCGACTGCCCGGTCGATACCGAACCGGAGACCATGGTCTTCGCCTACGGTGCCCGGGCGTACTACCTGTACTGGCCCGCCGGGCCGGGCCGGATCAGCTGGGGTGCGAATCTGCCCAGCAAGGAGTATCTCTCGCTGTCGGACGCCCGGCAGGTACCGGCCGAACGGTGGCTGGAGATCCTGCGGGAGACCTACGGTGACGACACGCCCGGCGGGCAGCTGGCCCGGGCGACCACTCCGGAACAGCTCGAGGTCGTCGGCGCGCTGCACATCATGCCGCCCGTTCCGCACTGGCACCGCGACCGGATGGTGCTGGTCGGGGATGCCGTGCACGCGCCGTCGAACAGCTCCGGCCAGGGGGCGTCACTGGCGATCGAGAGTGCGGTCCAGCTGGCGCGCTGTCTGCGCGATATCCCGGATCCCGCCGCCGCGTTCGCCGCCTACGAGCAGCTGCGCCGGCCACGGGTGGAAGGGGTGGCCGCACGTGCCGCGAAGATCAACCACAGCAAGACCCCGGGGCCGGTGGCCCGCCGAGTGATGCAGGTGATCATGCCGATCATGGCGCGCACGGTGATGAACCCGGAGAAGACCCTCGCGGGCGAACACCGCTACCGGATCGACTGGGACGAGCCGGTACGTATCGCGGCGAATTCTGGGTCGGCCCCTGACGCGGGCCGGTTGAAGCGGGTGTGACGCAGAAGCCGGCGTGATCCCGGAGCTGGCGCCGGGACCGGCGGGCAGGGTGGCCCCCTTCCCACCGTTCTCCGCTGGAGGCGTGAGCCGGACGTCCGGGTGATGTGCCCGCCGGCGGCTTCGGTGAACCGGTTCGCGCTCATGTCCGGTGCGAGTCCGGGGCGGGACCGAGGGACCTCGATCCCGCCGCCGGATTCAGCATTCGAAGGGAATCGTGTTGCCCGCGGCGTCGCGGGCACCGATTCCCTTCGTGATCGCTTCCACCAATTCCGCACCGGTCTGCCAGGTGCGCGGTTCGTCGTCGTCCAGATTGCCTATCGTGTACCAGTCCTCGGTCTCCCGATAGCGGACGAGACCGAACCCCTCGGGATCGAGGGTGATATCGAGATCGCCGGAGATGGTCCCGGCTTCCCGGGTCATCACCGATGCCGCTTCGGGTAGCTCGATGACTTCGGCTATTTGAACTCACCCCGTTCGACGCAGTCGTCCACCGCGGTGCGCAGTGCGGTCTGTTCCTCTGGGTCCACGCTCAGGCCGTACTTTAGCTTGACCTGGACGTAATGGGAGATATAGCCACACCGGAAACTTCCCGGTGGCAGATAGTGTGCGGCGTCCTGATCGCCCTTGGAGCGGTTGGCCGACGGATCGGAGGCGATGAGGTTCAGCGCGTCGTTGGCGATCCGGCGCCGCGTATCGGTGTCGAGATCCTTCGCACCCGATCGCCAGGCCTCGGCGAGTGGGACGATGTGCTCGGCGTCGACCGATTTGGCCTCGGCGATGAACTTGTACGGCTTCAGCTTCCCGGTCTTGTTGTCCATGACGCCGTAGGCGTCCTGCCAGCCGCCACCCTGGCCGATCTTCAGATCGCAGGTCTTCGGATCGAGGCTGACGTCGCCGGTGGCATCGCGCAGCATCATCACTTCGCGGGTGGTGCACTTGCTGTACTGGGCGAACTCCGGGCCGAAACCGTGTTCGGCCTCGTTGTTGTCCCAGTGCGGGAACTTCTCCCGGCTGTATCCGGCCATCGCGATCTCGCTCTTCACCGGCAGCTGGTCGAGCGCGGACCGGATATCGGCGGCGCTGCCGGAGACCGATTTCGCGGCGCCGGCAGCGGGATCGGTCGGGCTGCTACAGCCCTCGAGCACGAAGCCGGCGACCAGGGCTGCCGCGATCAGTACGGGCACGACGAAGGCGGCGAACTTGCGGGCCGGGGCGGGGAGAGCGGACAGCAGCGAGTTCATCGCCGGACCTCCGTGGATCGATGGGCGATGGGCGCTGAGCCCTGTTCGTATTCATTTGCTGTGCGCTTCAACAAAATTCCTTGCCGAGGTACCGGAATGTGCCGAGCGTCAAGCTACCGGCCGGTCAGCTAACCGAAAGCTACTGTCCGGTGTGAGATTCGGCATACCTGTCCCGGGGTACCCGGTGGGCGCGCGGGGTATTCCTGTTCCGTTCGGAAAGGGCACCGCCCCCGAGTCGCCGTGCCGGCGCCGACTCGGGGGCGGGCTTGTCACGAGCGAGAGCTGTATAGGCCGGTGCGGGCCGCGGGCCGGTTGTCCGGACCGGTGACCGCGACGCACCGCGGGGCTTGATGAGGGGGAGACCCGTGGTTGTTTCCGCACCGGTGTGCGCTCGCCGTGACGTACTGGGGCCGGATCGCTCCGGCCGGTCTATCGGTATGAAAGTGTAGGTGTCCGGTAGATGGCGTATGTCCCGACTCCGGGTGTATGCCGATCCGCCGTCAGGTGAAAAGCATAGGCAATTCCCATGATTGGGACGAATCGGGCCCCGGGGTCGGCCGGCGGCCCCGGATGCCGGGTCATTCCGCGAGTTCGGCGGCCTCGTCGTCGGCGGGGAGCTGGGCGGTCGGCGGGATCCCGGTGTCCAGGAAGTGGATCAACCGCTCGATACGTTCGGTGTGGTCCAGCGTGCGCAACAGTTTGTGGCCGATCAGCGCGAGCGTGATCGCGGTTTCGGTGGATGTGCCCTCGGTCGCCGACAGCGCATTGTGCAGTTCCAGGTTCAGGGTCTGCATGGCCGCGGCGCCGGTGTCGTCGGCGGGGGTGTGCCGGCCGCGGGTGACGGCACGCTGGGCTCGCGCGGTGCATTCCGCGGTAAGACTCGCCATTTGCGCCAGGACGCCGAGTACGGGCGCTGGGGCGATCGGGTCGGGATGGGTCTGATACACCTGATCGGCCACGTGGCTGAACAGCCGGCCGATCCGGGACAGTTCACCGGCGATCTGGATCGCGGTCACCACATGGCGTAGATCGCGGGCGACCGGTGCCTGTAGTGCGAGCAGGACGACGGTACGCGCCTCGCAGGCGCCGTACATCGCCTGTAGGCGCTCGTCGAGAGCGAAGACCTCGTAGGTCGCGGCGAGGTCGGCCCCGACGACGGCATCGGTCACACGTTCGGCCGCTTCATGGGTGATGCGGCACATCTGCGTCAGATCCGCGGTCAACGCGACGAGCTCGTTGGTGAACTGAGTTCGCACGGGGGAATTGTCACCCATGGCACGCGCTTCGGTCGAATGAACCGACGATTCCCCCGGCCGGTTGATTCCGGGCGCGTCGGACGCGCCGGTGTTACCGTCGCCACATGATCGATATGCGGCGTATGAAACATCGCATTGTCACCACTTTCCAGCGGTATGTGGCCAATCCGCTGAACCGGAAGCGACCGGCGCAGCAGTTGCTGGAGACGACCGGACGGGTCAGTGGGATACCGCGGGTCGTGCCGGTCGGCGGCCGGCGGACCGGGAACGAGTTCTGGTTCGTCTCCGAGTTCGGCGACCGCTCGGACTATGTGCGCAATATTCGCGCGGACGCCCGGGTCCGGGTCCGATTGGGCGGCGAATGGTATTCGGGAACCGCGCATCCGCTCCCCGCGGACGACGCGGTGGGCAGGCTGGCTTCGCTACCGCGTGGCAACAGTGCCGTGGTGCGGGTGATGGGCACCGACCTGCTGACGATTCGCGTCGATCTGGACGGCTGAAACAGGCCGGGGATATTCGTGTGGAACGCACCGGAAAATTCGGTGAAACATGTTCTAATTCTTACGGAATATCGCGGTGACCGCTCGCATGAATACCGGAAATTGATACATCGCGGCCATATGTCGTGCGCACTGTCACACCGTCGCGGATTTGTCCGTCACCTCGAGTAACGATTAGCTTCCTCTCCGTTGGCATCGATGCCGGACCGGAGAGATCACACGCATGAATTTCGCAACAATCCGTCCCGCGAGAGCGGTACCTGGATCTCGGCCATGAACTCCGAGTCCCGGACCGCGGCGATCGATCCCGTGGACAATTCCGCCCAACTCGCGCGAAAGCCGTCCGCGCGGGAAATCGTTCAGCGGAATTTCTCGGGCACCGTGGTGTCCTCGCTGCGTACCTTCGGTCGCGCGGTGGGGATCGCTCGGGAATCGGTCGGCGGCGCGGCCTCGGATCTGGTGCGCAACCGGTTCCAGTGGCAGGAGATGCTGGTTCAGGCGTGGCGGCTGGTCACGGTCACCGCTTTCCCGGCGATCCTGATGGCGATCCCGTTCGGGGTGATCGTCTCGGTGCAGGTCGGCAATCTCATCCACAATCTCGGGGCCGATTCGCTGCTCGGCGCCACCGGCGGTCTCGGCGTCATCAAACAGGGCGCACCCATGGCGACCGGCTTCCTGCTCGGCGGCGCGGGCGCGGCCGCCATCGCCGCCGACCTCGGTGCGCGCACCATCCGCGAGGAGATCGACGCCCTGCACACGATGGGTATCAGCCCGGTGCACCGGCTGGTGATTCCCCGCATGGTGGCGATGCTGCTGGTCGCGCCGCTGCTCAATATCCTGGTGATCTTCGTCGGTGTCATCGCCGGATACCTGGTCGCGATCGGCGGTCAGGGGGTGACGCCCGGTTCCTACTGGGCGACCTTCGGCTCCTTCACCACCGCCGCCGACGTATGGGTATCCCTGCTCAAGGCGCTGGTCTTCGGCTTCCTGGTCGTGGTGATCGCCTGCCAGCGCGGTCTCGAGGCCAAGGGCGGACCGCGCGGTGTCGCCGACGCGGTGAACGCGGCCGTGGTGCTGTCGGTGGTGTCGATCGTGATCGTCAATCTGGCGATGACCCAGGTGACCACCATGTTCCTGCCCACCAGGCTGGCGTGATGGCGGCGACCTCGTACGCCCCGAAGGGGCTCGGTTTCCTCGCGCGCTACTTCCGGCGCGGGAGCCGCGTCCTGGGGGCGGTGGACTCACTGGGTTTCGTGGTGGTGTTCTGCTGGCAGGTGCTGTCCTCGATACCGCTGGCCCTGCGCCGGTACCGCGCCGAGACCCTGCGCGTCATCACCGATATGACCTGGGGCCGCGGTTCGATCATCGTCGGCGGCGGCACAGTGCCCATGATGATCGTGCTGGGCCTGGTGATCGGGGCGTCGATCGGCGTCGAATCCTTCGCCACCCTCGACATGCTGGGGATGGGCCCGGTCACCGGAATCGTCTCCGCCTTCGCGACCACCCGGGAACTGGCCCCTATCGCCGCGGCGGTCGGTTTCGCCGCGCAGGCGGGCTGCCGGATCACCGCGGAGATCGGGGCCATGCGTATCTCCGAGGAGATCGACGCCATCGAGGCGCTGGGATTGCGGTCGGTGCCGTTCGTCGTGACCACCCGCGTCATCGCCGGGGCGATCGCCATCGTGCCGACCTTCCTGATCGCGCTGATCGGTTCGTACTTCGCCTGTCGCGGGCTGATCACCCTGGTGCACGGCCAGTCCGCCGGGGTCTACGACCACTACTTCTTCCAGTTCATCGCCGGATTCGACATCATCGCGGCCACGGTGAAGGTCGCGGTATTCGGCACCGTGGTGATCTGCGTGCACAGCTACTACGGCTTCTTCGCGACCGGTGGACCCGAGGGTGTCGGTATCGCCTCCGGCCGCGCCGTCCGCGCCAGTTTCGTCGCCATCATCGCCATCGATATGGTGCTGACCCTCGTGCTGTGGGGCTTCGACGCGGCGATCAGCTTCACGGGATAGGGAGAGATGCCGAAGTACGGAATGCCCGGGGTCGCCGCCGATCCGCGCAGCGCGCGGCGGGTCGGCGCGGTCGTGCTCGTGGTGCTGGTGGTGCTCGCCCTGGCCGGTTACGGGTACCGGGCACTGACCGCGGACGACGGATTGCGCATCGCATTGCGGACCGAGCAGATCGGTGACGGAGTCGTCGCGGGCACGCTGGTGCGGATCGACGGGGTCCGGGTCGGTGCGGTCACCGATATCGCGCCCGCCGGACGGGGCACCCAGGAGATCGGGCTGACACTGGACCGGGACCGGATACACGGGATCGACGACAGCATGATGATCGACTACGCGCCCGCCAACCTGTTCGGTATCAGCGAGATCGAACTGCGCCCGGGTGCCGGCGGCGCCCCGCTGGAATCCGGCGCGGTGGTCGATCTGACCGGCCGGCGCGCCGCTGATGTGTACGACGCGACCATGGGCGCGCTGCTGCGCAGCCTCTCGCAGACCGGCGACACTGTATTCACCCCCGATATGGCCATGGTTATCTCGCAGGCCGCCGCCGATGTCAAGGCGTTCGCCCCGCTGGCCGAGGCGCTGATCACCGCCGGCCGGGTGATCGCCGACCACCAGTCGATGCCCGCGAACGAACTCGTCGGGCGGCTGGGTCCGGCGTTCGAGGGCGGCGGCCAGTTCGCCGGCGCCACCATCGAGGTACTCGACCAGATCGTCGATATCGACGTATTGCGCACCGATCGTGCCGACTACGACGCGGGGGTCGCGGCGCTCACCGGCGATATCCTGCCGGCCCTGGCCGCCACCGCGCACAGCGCCGGTCAACTGTCCGGGTACACCGATTCGCTCGCGCCGACCCTGAACCTCCTGGCTCTGGCCGTACCGGACCCGCAGCAGTCGGCTGCCGATCTGCGCACCCTGCTCACCCGGCTCGGGCTCGCGTTCCGGGACGGCCCGGACGGCCCGGTACTCGAGGTGGATGTGGAACTGGGAGGTGCGCGATGACAGCGCGCGGCGCCGCCTGGCGGCTGGCCCTGTTCGCGGGAGTGATGGCGCTGGTGCTCGCCCTGGTGATCGGTGCCATCGAACGACCCGTCGACGGCGAGACCGAAACCCACCACGCCCTCTTCACCGACGCCAACGGTCTGAAGACCGGCGACGATGTGCGGATGTTCGGGGTCCAGGTCGGCAAGGTCGAGGCCGTGACGCTGGCGGGCGACCGGGCGGAGGTCCGGCTGACCGTCACCACCGACACCCCCGTCTACGACAACAGCACGCTGGCCATCCGCTATCAGAACCTCACCGGCCAGCGGTATATCGACCTGCAGCAGCAGCCGAACGCCGGCGTCCGGCTCGCCGCCGGGGCCACCATCGGACCGGAGCAGACCGTCCCGTCCTTCGATGTGACGAGCCTGTTCAACGGTCTGCAACCGGTGCTGGCGACTCTGTCGCCGGAGGCCGTCAACCAGCTCACCGAGAGCCTGCTCGCGGTGATCGAGGGCGACGGCGCCGGTATCGGCCCGGCCCTGGACGCCATCGGCACGCTGAGCGAATACGTGGGGGACCGCCAGCAGGTGATCGGCACGCTGGTCCGGAACATGTCCGATCTGTCCGAACGAGTGGGCGGCCGGCTCTACCACCTGGTGCCGCTGCTGGCCCGGCTCACCGATATCTTCCAGGCGCTGCAACGCAATGTCGGCGGGCTGGCCGATTTCGCGATGAGCGCGCCCTCGGTGCTCGAACCCGTGGACCGGCTACTGGCCGCGGCGGGACTGAGGCCGGAGTCCGGCCCCGAAATCGATGCCATGATCCGGAACCTGTTCCCCGACCCGCAGCAGGCCGTCGAGGTGTTCGGCCGGCTGCCCGGCCTACTGGCCGCCGTGGACACCTCGTTCCCGCGGACGGCGGTGGGATTCCGGCCGGAGTGCAGTAAGGGCGCGGCCGAAGTGCCGGCACCGGTGCGGGTGCTGATCGGCGGACAGCAGGTGGCGATATGCAACGGGTGAACCTCACGCAGTGGGCGGCCGCGCTGAACCGCTGGTTCGACCGCGATCAGCCGATCACCGACGAACCCACGAAAATGCGCAAACAGTTGCGGCTGGGGGTTATCGGAGTGTGCGCGGTGGCCGCGTTGGCGGTCGCGGTCGGGGCGCTGTACGTGGTGCCGCTGGGTAAGCGGACCTACACCGCCGAACTCAGCGAGGCGCAGTCGGTCAAACCCGGTGACGATGTGCGCTTGGCCGGCGTGCCGGTGGGCGAGGTGAAATCGCTGGAGCTGGAACCGGATCGGGTGACCATGACCTTCACCGTCGACCGTGACGTTTTCGTCGGTGACCGCAGCTCCCTCGATATCCGGATGCTGACCCTGGTCGGCGGCCACTACGTGGCGCTCTTCCCGGCGGGCGGCGAAGAACTGGGCGACGAGCCGATTCCCGCCGACCGGGTCCGGCTGCCCTACAGCCTGATGGAGACCTTCCAGGACGCCACCGCGCCACTGCGCGAAACCGACGGCGATACCCTGCGCCGCAACCTCGCCGCGCTCGACACCTCGATCGACGCCGCACCGGAATCGCTGCGCAGCGTGCTGGATACGGTCGGCAGCTACCTGGATGCCATCGAACGCCAGCGCAGCCAGGTCTCGAATGCCATCGCCACCGCCGACGAGTACGTCACCATGTACGACGGCGCGAAAACCGATCTGGGCCGGTTGATGGACAACGTCAATCTGATGGAGACCGTACTGCTGGACAAACGCGCCGAACTGAAGCAGGCGCTGGCGCTGCTGAGTTCGGTCGTGCAGCGGGTGAGCGCGCTGGCCCCGGCCTGGGACGACACCCTGCAGCCCAGGGTCCGGCAACTCGCCGACGCGCTGCCGCGATTCGAGGAATACGGCCGCGGGCTGGAGCCGATGATCGTCTCGGCGCAGAGCCTGAGCACGAAACTGCGTGAGCTGGTCGGTCCGGACGGCGGGGTGCGGATCGATCGGTCGGGGACCACGGTGACCGCGCCCGGTGCGGTCGTGTGTATTCCGCTTCCCGGGAAGGCGTGCTGATGCTGAAACGGATGCTCGGATCGCCGGGTCTCATGTCGATCGCCGGGGCGGCGGTGCTGGTACTGGCCGTGGCCGCGGCGTATGTGATCGCCTTCGAACCGATGAAACAGACCCGCGCGTACTGCGCGATCATGCCCGACAGCATCGGTCTCTACCAGGGCAATCAGGTGTCGATGCGCGGTATCGCCGTCGGTTCCGTCACCGGTATCGCCCCGGCGGGCGCGAAGGTGCGCGTGGATTTCGAGGTAGACGCCGACCATCCGCTCTACGCCGACTCCGGTGCCACCACCGTCTCCAACACCGTAGTCGCCGACCGGGAGCTGGCGGTGCTGTCCAGCGGGAAATCCACCGAGGAATGGGATCCGGGGCAGTGCGTGACCAAAACCCTCACGCCCAAGAGCCTGACCCAGACCGTCACCGCGCTGGCGGAACTGTCCGATCGGATCGGCGGTACCGGAGACCGGCCGAACGCGCTGGCCGGTGGGCTGGACGCACTCGACGCGGCCTCGGCCGGCACCGGACCCCAGATCAATCACCTGATCGATCAGCTGGGCCGGGTCCTGGAATCCCCGGATGCCGATATCGCCCATCTCGCCGGAATCTTCGACGCCTACGCGTCGGTATCGAACAAGGTCGCCGAGCACTGGGGTGATCTGAAGCTGATGCTGACCCGGTTGGCGCCGACTTTGAATCAGGCACACAGCGAACTGCTCACCCCCGGTATCGCGTTGTTCGACGGGCTGAGCGAGATCCTGCCGGTGCTGAACGATCTCACGGTCATCCTGTCCGATCCGCTGATGGCGTCACTGGACGGGCTGGTCCCGTTGGTGAAACTGCTGCGTGCGAATGTCGGCTCGCTCGGCGAGATCGTGCGCACCACTCCGGTACTGGTCTCGGCATTCCGGACGATCACCGATCCGGCGACCGGGGCGCCCGGACTCACCTACGCCCCGCCCCGCGTCGCCGTTCCGCAGGCGAACGCCGAGCAGGTGTGCGCGGCGGTGAACGCGGTATCGCCCGGCCGGTGCGCGGGCGCGGCCGACGGCATGGTCGATCTGGATCTGACGCAGCTGGTGCTGGGATCGGTGGGTGCTCGATGACCGCGCGCGTGACAGTCGATCTCACCCGGTTGCGGCGCGGGCTGGCCGCATGCGGGCTGGCGGCGGCCCTGGGTATTTCGGGCTGCGCGTTCGACCCCTCCGATATCCCGGTCCCGGGGGCGATGGTCGCCGGGGACAGCTACCGGCTGCGGATCGAGTTCACCAATGTGCTGAACCTGCCCGCGCGGGCGAAGGTGATCGCCAACGGCGCCCAGATCGGCACTGTGGACCGGGTCGAGGTCGTGCCCGGCGATGCCACGAACCAGGGATACGTGGTCGTCGATATCGAGGTCCAGGATTCGGTCGAATTACCGGCCAGCACCATCGCCGAACTGCGGCAGAACACCGTCCTCGGTGATATCCACATCGCGCTGACCACCCCGCCCGACGGTTACCCGACCCTGTTGCGCCCGGGCGACACCATAACCCGCGACCACACCCGGCCGCCGGTCCAACTCGAGGACACCATGGCCGCGATCGCGTTCTTCGTGAACAGCGGGGCGGTCGGCCAGTTGCAGGACATCGTCTCCCGCGTCAATTCGGTACTGCCCCGGGATCCGGCCGAAACGAAGCGGATCGCCCAGGTGCTGGCCACCGACGCGGTCGATCTGGCGGCCCATCTGGACCAGGTCGACCTGCTGCTCAACGGTGTCGCGTCCAATGCCGAGGTGATGCACGGTATCCAGGACGAGCTGGACAATATCCTGCGGCCCGAATCGGTGCGGCAGATGAACGCCGCCACCGAATCCATCGCCGGGGTCACCGAGATCTTCAGCGGGCTGGGCCCGGTCGGGCAGTCGCTGTCCTGGCTGGCGCCGCTGGCGCAATCCGGCGGCGCGGCCGCGGCGGCGTTCATCCCGCTGGCGACCGGTGGCCCACTCGACCTGCGGCAACCCTCGAATCTGAACCTGCTGGTCGCGCTGCTGCGAGACAAGGTCATCCCCTTCGTGGAGAACGGGCCCCGGGTGAACGTCCGGTCGGTACACGCCGGAGATCGGCTGTCCACCGACGACCAGGTGAACCGGATCATCGAAACCCTGCGCATGATCGGAGCCGTGCGATGAAAATCGGTTCACTGGCGTCCCTGGGTGGGATCGCGGCCATCAGTGTGCTCGGCGCGAGCTATCTGACCTTCGGTGTGGTGCGCGCGGACCCGTTCACCGACTATGTGAACGCCTCCCTGGTCCTCGCCGACTCCGGCGGCCTCGGGGTCGGTTCGCCGGTCCTGCTCACCGGTATCGAAGTGGGTCGGGTGACCTCGCTGGACCGTATCGCCGACGGGGTGGAAGTCGGCTTCCGGGTCGACGATTCGCATCGGCTGTCCACCGACAGTGTCGTCACCGTCGAACATCTGTCCGCGCTGGGGGAGCCGTACATACAGTTCGCCCCCAAGACCGGAGCCGGCCCGTATCTGCGGGACGGCCAGCGGCTGGAATCGGAGGATATCCACAGCCCGCTGTCCATCCCGGAGGCCGCGCGGATGGTCACCCGGACCATGAACCAGCTCGACCCGGCCACCATGGGATCGCTGGTGCGGACGCTGCGCGATGCCCTGCACGGCACCGACGCGGCCCTGCCCGAACTCACCCGCGCCGCGGATCTGCTCGCGGCGACGATCATGTCCCGGGAACCGCGTATCGCCGAACTGCTCGACAATTTCGAGACCGCCGCCGACAGCGACTGGTCGGGCCCGGCCACCTCGGCCGCGGCCACCGAATTCACCCGATTTGCCGAGGTACTGGACGATTTCGTCGAGGCGGTGGGGAGATTCACCGGCGCCGAGAGATCACCGGAGATGTACCTGGCCGACGGTGGTCTGGTGCCGCTGCTGCAACGCCTGCGCGCGTTCCTCGACGAGGCCGGACCCGAATTGGCCGCACTGCAACCGGGGCTGGTGCCCCTCACCGACGCCCTGAGCTCCGCCGCGCCGCCGCTCGATATCGGCAGTCTCCTCGGGCAGGCCCTGCAGAGCACCACCGACGATTCGGTGCGCCTGCGGGTAGGGGTCAAATAACCCGGGCGGCGGGTGCCCGCCCCCGGACCGGCGTGCGCCGCGGATCAGTCCACGAATATTTCCGCGCCCTCGTAGCCCGGATTCTTGCCGCCGCCGGTCGCCGCGGCCACCACCTCGACATACATCGGCCAGAGATGGGCGACCACACCTTTACGCGCCGCGCTGTGATCCCTGTCGGCCACGGCGGCCACGATCCGCGCATGATCGTGGGTGGACCGTCGTTCGGCTCCCTCCCGGGAGAGCAGCTGTTGCCGGAACTCCTTGAGCCCGGGGACCAGTGTGCGGTAGAGATCGCTCACGACCTCGTTGTGCGCGCAGGCGACGAGCACATTGTGGAAATGCTCGTCGGTTTCCACCATGGCGGTGAGATCGCCCGCCCGGTGTGCTTTTTCGTGTTCGGCACAGGCCGTCGCCAGTGCTTCGGAGTCGAGGGTTCCGGCTCGTTCGCAGGCGAGGCCGGCCGCCGTGGACTCCAGCCCGATCCGCGCTTCCAGCAGCTGGGTCACCTGGGCGCTCTCGGCCCGGCTCCATACCGCGAAACGAAGGCGCGAGTCGTCGCCGACGGGCTCGCGGACGAAGGCGCCGCGCCCCCGGACGATTTCCACGATCCCGGCATCCTGCAGTTTCGCCAGCGCTTCGCGCAACGAGCCCCGGCCGACACTCATCTGCCTGGCCAGCTCGGGTTCGGACGGCAGACGGTCGCCGGGTGTGAACACACCGGCCGCGATCGCGGCCACGATTCGCTCCGCGATGAGTTCCGGGAGCGGCCGCCGCGACAGCGAGGTCGAGAATGCCGCCGATAACTCCATCCTGTGTCCCTCTGCTCGAACGCCCACCGGTTGCCAACTTGCCGGATCGAGCTTAGCATCCCACTTGTCACTTGTTCGAACAGGAGACAAGTTGGGCCTTCCGGCCCCCCGGACCGGCGCTCCACGCCCGGGCTCCAGAGCACAACGGCGTGTCGACCGGCTTCCACGGCTCGAGAAACGGCAGATCCACCATGGCGACAACTCCTCCCGCATCCGCACAATCGAAACGTGTCGTGGCCGCCGGCCTCGCCGGCACCGTGATCGAGTGGTACGAGTTCTACATCTACGGCACGGCATCGGCGCTGATCTTCGGCGAATTGTTCTTTCCCAGTGCCGATCCGCTGGTCGGGACCCTGCTGGCACTCTCCAGCTTCGCACTCGCCTTCCTGGCGCGACCGGTCGGCGCGGCGATCTTCGGTCATTTCGGCGACCGCCTCGGCCGTAAGAAACTGCTCGTCGTCTCGCTGAGCATGATGGGTGCTGCCACAGTGGTCATCGGTTGTCTGCCCACCTACCACACCATCGGCGTACTGGCCCCGGTGATCCTCGTGGTGCTGCGGATAGTCCAGGGCATTTCGCTGGGTGGCGAATACAGCGGCGCGGTGCTGATGAGCATCGAGCACACCAGACCCTCCCGGCGCGGCTTCTTCGGCAGTTTGATCAACACCGGCGCGAGCTGGGGTCTGCTGCTCGCCTCACTGGTCTTCCTGCTGCTGTCCTATCTGCCCGATGACGCGTTCCGGACCTGGGGTTGGCGGGTCCCGTTCTGGGCCAGCGCGGTACTCATCGCGATCGGTATGTCCATCCGGGTCACCATCAGCGAAAGTCCGGAGTTCCAGGCCGTGTCACACGAGAACCGGATCCCGGAACAGCCGCTGCGCACCGTGCTGGTCGAGCATTGGCGCTCGGTCGTTCTACTCGCCCTGTCGTACCTGTCGGCCGGCGCGACGTTCTATGTGGCGACTGTGTTCTCGCTGTCCTACGGCGCTCAGCACCTCGGCGTCGACCGCTCCACCACCCTGGAACTCGTCACCGGAGTCACCGTGGTGGCGATCGTGGGCGTCCCCCTGTTCGGCTGGCTCTCGGACCGGTTCGACCGCAAACCGGTCTACCTGGCCGGCATCGTGGGTATGGCGATACTGCCGTGGCTGTGGTTCCCGATGCTGGCTTCCGCCGACACACTTGTCATGTTCGCCGGCTTCGTTCTGCTCTTCATTCCCTACTGTGCCACCTACGGAACGATGCCCGCCTTCTTCGCGCACGTCTTCCCGGCTCGGATCAGGTACTCGGGGATGGCCGTCGGATACAGCTTGGGCACGGTGGTGGGCAGCGGATTCTCCCCGCTGATCGCCACCTCGTTCCTGGGGGTGACGGGCAGCTGGTACGCCGTCGCGGGCTTCATGACGGGGTTCGGGATCATCTCGTTCCTCGCGACCCTGGCGATGCGCGAACTACCGCCGGACACCGATCCGGATGCTCCGGATCGTGCGGGACCAGCACCGGCCGCGACGCCGTCCACCACCTGACCGAGCCCACTTCCCGCCCGTCGCGAGCGCCGCGCAGTAGCCGCTCGCGCGGCCGGACCGTCCCGGCTCACCACCTCGAGGAAACCACCATGACGGAACCGCTGACCTTCGGCGCCCCGATCGCCATCCACCCCGACGCCGACCCGCTCGACGATATCCGCTGGGCCGACCAGAACTCGGCGGCCACCGCTGCCTGGATCATCGACCATCTCCAGGGCTGGTACCCGCGCGGTGCCCCCAGTCCTGTCCTCGCCGACCCGCACCACACGCTGGAGGCGCTGACTGTGTTGGCCGCCGGGGCCGCCACCACCCGCCGGGTGGATATCGGAGTCGCCGTGACCGATCCGATCCGGCGTACGAGCGTATCTCTAGCGCATACCGCGAGCACCATCGGCCGGCTGGGTGACCGCCGCCTGAAGCTCGGTATCGGAGCGGGCGACCCCGGCCAGCTGCGTCCCTTCGGCCTGCACCAGAGCAGGGAGCGGACCGGGCGGTTGCACCATGTGCGGCCCGCCGTCGAACAACTCCACGCGCTCCGGACCCCGGGCGCAGCGTGGCCGGAGGCCGACCTTCCGGTCGCGCAGCGCACCGGTTACGACCTCTATATCGCCGCGCACGGGCCCCGGATGCTCGAACTCACCGCTCGCTACGGTGACGGCTGGATCCCGTCCTCCCTCACGCCCGCCGACTACGCGGAGAAGCTCGGCCTGCTCCGGCGCCACGCGAAGGCGGCCGGCCGCGAACCGCGTTCGATCAAACCGCTGCTGTTCGTCTGGACCGCGCTGGCGGGTACCCGCGCGGAGAGCCGGGCCCTTCTCGACCATCCCACCGTCCGTGGGGTCGCGCTCTATCGCGGCCGCTCCGCATTCGAGGCAGCCGGCGCACGCTATCCGCTGGAACACGGCTATATCCCGCAGGAGATCCCCGCCGCGGACGCCGAGATGCTGCTCCGGCGGATCCCCGACGAAATCGTCGAACAAGCGGTCCTGCACGGTTCACCCGCCGAGGTGCGCCGACGCCTGGACGAGTACCACCGGGCCGGTTGCGAACACGTGATCCTCTACGACATCGGCCGATTCACCGGCGCCGACGGAACCGAGCGGTTCCGCGAGGCATTCACCGAGATCGCTACGAGCTGACCCACCGGGATCGCGGGCGCCCGGTTTCCCACCGTCCCGGCGGATCGTCCGGACTGCTCAGGGACGCTCGGGGCTGTCGCTGTCCGCGCGGTCGAGAATGGCCTGGGCCTGGGAATCGACATCGCCCAGCGCCGAGATCAGGTCCAGCGCGCCGAGTTCGAAGGGTGTCTCCTCGGCCATCTGCCGCAGTTCGGCCAGTACGGAATCGATATCGTCCTCGGGTGGGGGGCGGCGGCGCGGATCCGGGGCGTCGATCGGTTGCCAGGCGATGGCCTGCTGCCACCACGGGTCACCGGTGGCCCAGGCCCAGATGGTTTTGCGCACCAGGGTCGCGTCATCGGTGTAGAGCTGGAAGAACGCGTCCAGATCGCGATGCTCCAATTCGAATATGTCCTCCGGTAGTCGGCGTGCGCGGATATGGCACATGGGGGCGCGGATCACCTTCAGCGCCGGGTCGCGCGGGTCCGGAGGCGTTTCGAGGATCTCGTCGAGAATGCTCTCGGTGAGGTAGGGGAGCCGGAAATCGCCCGTGGTCACCGGTACCCGGGCGGCTCCGCGCGGGTTGTAGAAGCGGCGGGTCGCGACATCCAGTACGGCCAGATCACGGTCCGCGGTGAGGGCGAGCAGTGCGCGCAGGCAATCGAATCTGTCGTCGACAGTGGCCTCCAGCAGTGCCCCGCGGGCGTCGGGGCGCCGGTACACCCGCAATCCGGTCCCGGAACGGTGGATCAATGTGCAGACGACACCCACCGGCTGCGCGGGCGGGGTCGGTTCGGGTGCACCGGCCAGGGACTGGTAACGCTCGTATGCCCGGGCGGCCGATTCGATCCCGGACGCGGGCAATACGGCGAAAAGAGAGCTCACCCGCCAAGTAGAGCAAAAGATGCGACTCGGCGCTGGTTCACTTCACAAGAATGTCACTCCGGCAACAGAATTCATGGCACTTCAGATACCGGCGACGTCCGCGAGCTGACCGATCCCATAGGTGACGGCCATCGCCAGGGCGCCGCCGATCACCACCCGTGCCATCGCACGTGGCCGGCTGCTACCGCCGAGTCCGGCGCTGATCGAACCGGTGAGCGCCAGGGCGAGCAGGACCGCGACCATGGTGACCGGGATGCGGGCCGAGGTCGGCGGCAGCAGGATCGCCAGCAGCGGCAGCAGCGCGCCGACGGTGAAGGAGATCGCCGAGGACAACGCGGCATGCCACGGATTGGTCAGCTCATCGGGATTCAGACCCAGTTCGGCCTCCGCGTGCGCGGCGAACGCGTCGTAGGCCGTGAGCTCCTCGGCCACCTTTCGCGCGGTTTCGGCCGATAGGCCCTTCGCGTGATAGATCGCGGTGAGTTCGTTCAGTTCGTCGTCGGGATCCTGCTCCAGTTCCATACTCTCCTGTGCGAGCAGGGCTTTCTCCGTATCCCGCTGGGTGCTCACCGAGACGTACTCACCGACCGCCATGGAGATGGCGCCCGCGCTGATCCCCGCGATCCCCGCCGTGAGGATGGCGTCGGTATCCGAGGAAGCGGCCGCGACCCCGACGACGAGCCCCGCGGTCGATACGATCCCGTCATTGGCACCCAGCACACCGGCCCGCAGCCAATTGAGTTTCGCCGCCAGCCCGGTCTGCGGGAGGTATTCGTTCTCCGCCGCCTCGGTCATAGCCGCACACTATGCGAACAATCGCCGGTGCGGACAGGCCGGCCGCTCGTATGTTCCCGCACGGTCTAGTTGGGCACCGCGTAGATGTACAGCAGGCCGATGGTGACCAGACCCATCAACGGCGTCAGCACCCAGGTCTCCACCTTGTTCCCTGTCCGGGAGATGACCGGAAGCGTCAGTTTGGGCTTCAGCGGCCACAACAGCGGGCAGCCCCGGTCGGTGAGACAGTCGCCGACGATATGGATCAGCGCGCCCAGCCCGATCGCGAACGGTAGCCAGTAGGGCGAATCCGGTAGCCAGCGGTCCATCAGAACAGTGCCCGCGCCCGCCAGCAGGATGCACAGGCCGTAGGCCCGGAAGGAATCCCCCTTCGGCGTCAGGTGCAGCGCCCGCAACCCGAAGGCGAGCATCACGAACACCACACCGAGCGTGAAGTACCGGCCCAGATAGTGCACTCCGGCCCAGGTCGCCCATCCGGCGAGCAGGACGAACAACACGCCGTGCGTCCCTTTGCGGTGCCCACCGGCCACCGCCGATACCCCTTTCGCGAGCGTATTGCTCACCGGCCCCAGTGATTGCGCGATAGTGCTGTTGGGATGGTCGATATCGGGGAGCAGCGCGGCCCCCGCCGTGATGAAGGCCCCCAGGACGAGTTCCAGCGCACTGATCTGCACCGGTCCTTGGACGAACTCCAGCACGGTGGGCGGGACGACGGTGGCAGCGGTGACGAACGCGAGGGCTCCACTGGTGGCGTGGGAATGGCCGAGCACTGACTCTCCCGGTATCTGAAAAGCGGACGAACGGTAACGGTCAAAGTTAGCAATCGATCCCGACAGGTCGGATCTCGTCGGTCACGGGCACGACTCGCCGACTGCGCTCCCTCGCCGGAACACGCCGTGCCGACCGGTGTTCCGGTGCGAGATCCGATGTTCGTCTGTACTGCCGCGCGCCGAGCTGCGATGCTGGCCCGGTCGGATCGTCGTGGGGCGGTCCGTTTCTTCGAGGGGGGCTTCGAAAATGGTTGATTTCCAGCCGGTTCTCCATCGGGCGCCGGCCTACGAGCCGCCGGTGCTCCGGACGTGCGCGCGTAACTGCGCAGTCTCGCCGGATATGCGCGGGTACCCACCGGGCCGTGCCCGGTCGGCGGCGAGCACGGCGGCCGCGGTCCTGCCGCCACCGGATCCCGGGAAACCGGTTCACGCGGGGGCGCGCAGCGAGCCGTCGGCAGCGCCGGACTCTTCCCTCGCCCCGCGATGGGGAGGCACGGCCGTGCAGGTGAAGGTCCGCGAAGCCGTCGAGCCGCAGGGAGAAGATCCGATCCACGACACCGGTCCGGTGCACCCCGGCCCGCACCGGGCCGTATCCACCTCTGCCTGCGCCGCCCGCCCGGACCGGAAAGCGCTCCGGCGCAACCACAGTGCCCCGGCCGGACTCCGGCGTGGCCGGCGTGCGGGCCACGCCACTGCCCAGCGGGCGGACCACGCCGCGGCTCGGCGTGCGGAGCCCGCCGGTGCCCGGGCCTTCGCCACGACCGCGATCCGGATCCTGCTCGAGGTGCTGGATCGCCGGCGTCCGGTCGCGCAACTGAATGCGCTGTGCGCACCCGGTCTGGTGTGCGCGGTCGGTTCCCTGGTGGCGGGTGATCACGCGCCCGGCCGGACACTCGGTTCGGCCGTGCTCGGCCCCGTGCGATTGCTCCAGGTCGAGGAGCGGGGAGCCGAGCTGATGGCCACCTACCAGCGGGGCTCGCGGCGGTTCGTGGTCGCGGGACGTATCGAACGCGGCCCCACGACGCCCTGGAAGATGACCGCGCTGCGCGTTATGTGACCTACGCGCGCTGCGACCACCGTGACCTGCGGATCAGGTGTGGAACCCGGACGATTCGACGACCCGGTATCGAATGCGGATGCGCGACCGGGATATCGCGAGTGCCCGAGATCCCGTACGGACCGGGCGGCCGCCGGACCGGGGCTGCGGGGATCGCCCACCCGAGCTCGGCTCGACTTCGGCCGATCGCGGTGAAACCGGGTGCGTTCCGTCGATATCTCCGGCAGAGTCGACGGGATGACGGTCCGGAGTGTCGGTGAGTTGCTCGCCGTGGTGGCAGACGGTGATCCAGTGAAGTACCTGCCGTTCTGGGGCCACCGTCCCCGTCCGGACGGAACTGTCGGCGCGGGTTGCCTGAGCCAGTGGTGGCCGGCGGAATTCACCATCGACGGCTCGGTCTTTCCGACTGCCGAGCATTACATGATGTGGCGGAAGGCGAATCTGTTCGACGACGCCGTGATCGGCGCGCAGGTGCTGGCGGCCGACAGCCCGGGAGCGGCCAAGGCGCTGGGGCGCCGGATCGCCGGCTTCGACGATGCGCTGTGGGAGATGCACCGATTCGGGATCGTCGTCGCGGGGAGTATCGCGAAGTTCGGTCAGCACGAGGAACTTCGGCGCTTCCTGCTGAACACCGGGGACCGGGTGCTCGTGGAGGCCAGTCCGATGGACCGGATCTGGGGGATAGGGCTGGCGGCCGACGATCCGCGCGCGGCGGATCCCGCGCAGTGGCGGGGATCGAACCTGCTCGGGTTCGCGCTGATGGAGGCCCGAGCGGTGCTGCGTGGATCGCCGAACGGACAGGTGGCCGGGTAGCCGGGACCGGACGGACCTCGGGGCGGCGCCCGCCCGCTCCTGAGGCAACTGCCGACAGAGCCGGGCGGTCGGTGGTTCAGGGCCGGTGGGCGCGGATATCGACCGGACGTCCGTCCGGGTCGTAGGCCGTCATCGTCCACTGGGTGGGGAGCGTTTCGATCGGACCCGCCGGGAGCCCGGCGCCCATGATCCGTTCGCGTACCTCGCACAGCTGGGCGTAGGTCGCCAGCCGCAACCCCCAGCCGGCGCGGCCGAGCGGGTCGAGGTCGGTGGTCGGCCCGGCCGTGGTCTCGACGATCGCCAGGTGGTCGGCGCCACCGACGTCCAGGACCGTGATGCGCGGATCGGTGGCGGTCGCGGGCCGCTCGAAGGCCAGACGTGCCCCCAGCACTCCGGTGTAGTACGCCACGAGCTGGTCCAGGTCCGTCGTGGCCAGCGTCAGATGGTTGATCCCGAGGAGTTCCGGCATGGTGACCCGAGCGTAGAGCCCGGCCCGGCTCGCGTCCAGGGTATGTTCTGCCCGGCCGGTGTGCGGGGACGTTGCTGGGCGCCCGCTTTGTCCGATCCGGTGTGCCTTACGCTGCTCTTCCAAATGGCGGCGAGCGGAGGATGCATGGTCAGCGAGAACGAGCCGGTGGGACGTCGGCGGGATGCCTCGGCCACGCGGGCCGCGATTCTGGCGGCGGCGCAGGAGTTGTTCGCCGAACGTGGGTACGAGCGCGCCACCGTGCGTGATATCGCCACCCGGGCCGGGGTGAATCAGGCGCTGCTGTTCCGGTATTTCGGTAACAAGGACGAACTGTTCCGCGCGACGATGACCGATCGCGGGCGTTCGGTGCTCGATGCCGGACCCGTGGACGCGCTGCTGTCCCGGTTGCTGGAGCGGGCGCTGGAGCCGAACGAGTCTGTCTCACCGGGGAATTGGTTACAGGCCGCATTACGGTCCAGTGGGCACGAGGAAGGCGCGTCGGTGATCCGCCGGGAACTGGGGGAGGAGTACATCCGGGCGCTGTCGACGCTCACCGACGATGCCGACGGGGAGCTGCGCGCGGATCTGTTGCTGGCCTGGCTACTGGGGATCGGCCTGGTGCGGTCCGTGCTGCATCGGGAGCCGCTGCACAGTGCCGATCCGGAGGAGGTCGCCGGGCACGTGCTACGGGCCGCGGGGGTGCTGCTGGAACGCAACGACGCGAAATTCCCTCCGGTGTAACGCTGCTACGTCGTTGACTCCGCATCCGGAAGACCCTTACCCTGCCTAAGTAAGCAATCGCTTACACATTGCAGCCGTCGGGCGTCGGGAAAGGGAGACCTATGACCGTGAACACCGAGGTACGCCAGTACCCCTTCGGAGAACCGGTTCGCCTCGATATGGATCCGCTCTTCACGCAATTGCGCCGTGAAGAGCCGGTCTGCCGGGTCGAACTGCCCTACGGCGGGGAGGGCTGGCTGGTCACCCGCTACGAAGACGTCAAACTGGTCCTCGCCGATCCCAGGTTCAGCCGGGCCGCGACAGTCGGCCGGGAAGATCTGCCGCGAGCCACCCCCGCCCCCGCCCGCCCCGATTCGCTGCTGAGCATGGACCCGCCCGAGCACAGCCGGCTGCGGAAACTGGTGGCGAAAGCGTTCACCAGCCGCCGGGTCGCGGAGCTGCGCCCGCGTACTCGCGAAATCGTGGACGAGAAGCTCTCCGCGCTCGAGAACGCCGGTGCGCCCGCCGATCTGGTGGAGGGTTTCGCGCTGCCGCTTCCGGTCACCGTGATCTGTGAGATGCTCGGTGTTCCGCCGCACGATCAGCACCGCTTCCGCGATTTCTCCGACGCGATCCTGTCGACCACGGCCTATACCCGGGAGCAGATCGAGAGCGCCCGCGATTCTCTGGAGACCTACCTCGCCGAGGTGGTCGCCGAACGCCGGCAGCGGCCCGCCGACACCGACGATCTGCTCGGCGCGCTGGTGGCCGCCCGCGACGAGGAGGACCGCCTCAGCGAACCCGAACTGGTCAATCTCGGTGTCGGACTGCTCATCGCGGGCCACGAGACGACCGCCAACCAGATCGCCAACTTCACCTATTCGCTGCTCACGCAGCGCGAATACTGGGAGTTGCTGCGCGCGGAGCCCGAGCTGATCCCCGGCGCGGTCGAGGAACTCCTACGCTACGTACAGCTCGGCGCCGGTGCGGGACAGCCCCGGGTGGCCACCGAGGATGTCGTGCTCAGTGGTGTCACCGTGCGGGCCGGGGACGCGGTTTTCGTGAACACCCAGGCCGCCAATCGCGACGAGGCAGTATTCGAGGACCCCGAATCCCTCGACCTCACCCGGCAGCGCAACCCGCATGTGGCCTTCGGCTACGGCGCGCACCACTGCCTGGGGGCGCAACTGGCGCGGGTCGAACTCCAGGTCGCGCTGGAAGCACTGCTGGAGCGGTTCCCGTCGCTGCGTCTGGCGAAGCCGCTCGACGAGATCCCGTGGAAGTCCGGGCTGCTGGTACGCGGCCCGAAACAGCTTCTTGTGGAATGGTGAGCGCGCTCGGAACGATTGCCCGGCGGTGAATCCCGCCGGCAGCACCGCGAAAACGCCCAGCTCGCCGATGATCGACGCCACCGGCATGATCGGCGACCTCAGCCGCCGAGGAGTATTGGACCGCCGTCCCGACGACAACGACCGGCGGCGAACCCTCGTCGTTATCGCCGATTCGTATCGAACGGCGGTAGCGGCCTGGCTCGGCGGGGCCGATCGGGGTCGGCGCGCCGCGCTGGGCCCGTTGACCGCCGAGCAGCGCGCCCTGGTCATAACACCACTTCGTGCCTATGAGGAAGCCGTCTCTTCCAGCTGAGGTTGCCTGACCTCCACCACATCCCAATGCGGAATCGGGCTCGACAACCTCATTCTGGACGGGTGTCAGAAACCGGCGCCCGGGGTGGCCGGCCCTGGCTTCGGCAGCAGCGACTCACTTCGATGATGAGCCGGATCAGGTCGTCCAGCCGCGCGCGTTGCGTTCCCGCTGGTAGTCGTCCTCGAAATCGTCCCGGGTGCGGGCACCCGGACGGGCGGACGCGGACGGGCGCACGTTCACGATGGCCTGCTGCAGCCGCCGCGTGATCTCCTCCGGTGAACCGGGGGTGAGGGTGAATTCCTCTTTCGTATGGTTGATCAGGAGATACCGGCCGTCCTTCGGCAGGTAGTCCATCCAGTGGAACCCGTGCGGGTTTCCGGTGGGCCGCGAGTCGATCGCCGGTCCGGCGAACACGCCGATCTCACCGATACCGGAACGTGGGCGCCGGATGATCCGGTTGATCTCCTCGATCCGGGAGATCCGGGTGGGGTGGCGGGAGTATTCGATCTTCCCGATCTCGGTGCGCATGCCGTGGACCGTGGGGTATCCACCGGTCGCGCAGCGCGGCAGGTAGGCCACGATCCGCGGCACCAACTGCTGAGCCGGTAGCTGTTCCAGCAGGACATCCCCGCCGTAGTCCTTCGTCGCCCCCGGCGCCTGCACGGCGAGTGTGGCGGACTTCCCGTGTACACCCGCGTGCATCCGCACCACCCGTTCGAATCCCCGGTCGTACATTCCGTGGACCTCGATACGCGCCTGGGGTTCGAGCAGCGTCTCCAGCGTGCGGAACAACCGCTCGTCGGCCAGTTCCGCCAGCCGCCGCGCCGCCGTCCGCCGGACCTGCTCGTATTCGTCGAACGTCGGCGGTGTCTCGGTGGGCCCGAGCGGCAACACCCGGATCGGATACGGCAGCCGGTCCCGTCCGAACGCCCGGACCGCCTGGACGAACATCTCCCCGTCCAGGCGCCACTGTGAATCGTTCACCCGCCGATCACTCCGCCCGGCGGTAGCGCCGGCGGCTGGGTGCCGAGCAGCTCACTACCCCGGTCGTACACCAGATAGTCGGGAATCTTGTGCTCGTCGTCCTCATCACCCTTGTTCCCACGCGCCCCCGGCGACATCATGCCCGGCATACCGCTTCGCCCGGCTCGATTGGACGCGCTGGTGGAAGCCGCGGCCGGAGCCCCGGTGGGAGACTTCGGCGCACCCTGCACAGTCTGCCCGGGCACGAAGGGAACGGTGGTCTGCGGTGTGCCGGAAGGGGTTCCGGACGGTGTGCCCGACGGACTGCCCGGCGAGGTGGTGGTCGGGGTACCGGTGGTGAGCGCGGGGGATGTCGGCGTTTCCGGCGTGGTCGACTGCGGCGTCGTACTCTGCGGTTCGGTCGCCTGCGGATCCTCCTGCTCGGTCCCGCCCGGATCCTCGGTACCGTCCCCGGTGGGCGGGTCGTCGCCGGTATCGGTGGGCTCCGGTTGCGAGGCCGGGCCGGGCGGTATCGACGGCCCCGGCTGCACCGGCTGCTGCGGTGGGGCACTGCCGTCGTCGACGGCCTTCTTCGGCTCGGGAAGTACCGGGGTTCGGCTGTCCACGTCGGTGGCGCCGGGTTCGTAGTAGGTGGTCATCACCCAGCGGGCGGTCTCCTGGGCCTCGTCGGCCCGGTACTGCGGGCTCTTGAAGGTATCGCCGAACGGCAGGTTGTTGATGACTTTGTCACCGAGGGTCACCGAGTCGGGTTCGCCGACGGATGCTTTGGCCTGGGCGAGATGCCCCTCCATCAGGTCGAGGCCGTGAGCGACCATCTGGAAACTCGCGGCCAAGGAGGTGAAGGAGGTGCAGAATTCGCGGACGCCGTTCACTGCGGCGGTGCCGGACCGACCGTCCCAACCGGCTTCCAGGTCGGCGTTGACGCCGTCGAGGAATTCCTTGTTCGCTGTGCGGGCCTTGTCCGTAAGGTTTCGCCAGGCGGTCGCATAGTCGTTGATACCTGTCGAATTCACAGAGGCCAGTGCATCCCAGATCTGCTGATGGGTCATGGCCGGAAAACCGTCCTTCTCCAGGATGGCGGCCGGTGCGAACTCACCACCGAACTCGCTGACGAGACCGGCCCACTCTCCGCCGAAGGCCGCGCGGTCTTGATTCCAGGTGGTGTTCTGATCCTCGGCCCGAGTGGTGTCGTCGGACTTGTTCTTCGATGCCTGGTTCGATCCATCGAGAATCGGGTTGAGCCACTGAGAGAGACTGGACATAGTTAAGCTCCGGCCCCGGCATTACCCAGGGCGCTAGATGTGGACGTATCGGTTTCCAGGACTCGCCCTGCGGAGAGCTCGAAGGTCTCCTTCATCAAGATGACAATGTCGATCGCCGTCTTCAGGCGGTTGGAAGCAGAATCGGTGTCGGTGACGGCCTTTGCTGCGAACTTGTTCTGGAGGGCTTCTGCGGACCTCAACGTGCCGAAACCGGAAAGGGTGGCGAGGAAGCCGGCCTGGTTCAGCATATCTTCCAGCTCGCCGATGAACCCGTCGCAACGGGCCTTGAGCTTGTCCACTATCGCCGTATCCATGCGGAGTTCGCCGTTCTCGGCTCGAGACTTCAGATTCTGCCACTGCTGTAGCGCTGCCACCTGCGTGGCGTCTTGTTCTTGCTGGGCCACGGTGTCTACCCCCATTCAACTGGATGCCTGCCAGATCGGATCTCCGGGCTCGTGCCGTCGCTATTTCGGCAGGTATGGTTCGAGCTTTTGCGCATGCTCAACCGCCAGTTGGCAGGGTGGCGATTCCGGCATCGAGCTGCGCTGGCTGTACGCCCAGTCGACGTTGACGAAGAGCGAACCGTCTGTCATCGGCAGGCTGACGTAGCACTGGCGGATCGGCTGTTCGCCGTCGTTCGGGTAGAAGGTCAACCCGGACCGATTGTTCACCTGTTGTGGGCGGACGCCGGTCACTTCCGTGTTCTGATACCACTCGTCTTGGGAAAAACTGATCGAACCAACACCTACGTGATAGGGGCCATCGACTGAATCCCAAGAGCAGACTCGAAACAGTGCCTGGTCACCTGGGGCGTCGAACGTAGTGTTCTTTTGCGAGGGATCTGTCCCCATCGCACGCAGTGACTCCTCCGACAGTTCCGAGCACGGGTTCCACTCGACGGATGCTTCAGCACTATTCGTGGACTGCTCCTCCACCGCAGGCTCCCCATCGACGGTGACTCCGCATCCGGCTGCCGCGCCCATGGCCGCCAGAACGAGGATTGCGTGACCCGCGAGCCCCGCCCTGCGCTTCTTCGCGGTATGCATGCCCCTCCTGCCAATACGTGGGATTCCTCCACACGGACCTGGCTCATCATACTGGCTGGTGTGTCGCTGCGGCACTGCCGCGGCATCCGGATGAGCAGCGGGGTTTCCGGGCCCGAAAGTTGATCGAGTCGGCGACCTCGCGAGCTCGGATCTCATCTCTGATTCGGTACACGCTGTTCGTGAACGTGTTCCATGCTCGCGGGTCGAAGATCAAAGCAGGCGCGTCCGGCCCTCGAACCACCGACACCGATTTCCCGCTGCCGAGCCGAGCGACTTCGCCGCGCTCTCCAGTCGCACGGCTGCGTGATGATTCGAACCAGTGGCCGTGAGGTCGATCGAGCGTCATGATGCGTACCTCCTTGCTATTTGTCGCAGCAGGTCCCGAGAACGTTTTTCGTCCAGCGTTGCGTGTCGGAGTGTTTCGTGGATATCGCGATAGATCCCGAGGTCGGCTGCACTCTCGAAAAACATTGATCCGGTGGTGGTTTCGGTGTAGACCACGGGTGGTTCGTCTCGAAACTCCCGACTCTGTTCCGGAAAATCGAGGATGACGTAGGGAAGAACCGGGGTCCACTTTCCCGGAAAACCCGCCGCGAAGGGGAGTATCCGTACGGCGACGGTGGGAAGAGTGCTCATATCGGCCATATGCCGCAGCTGGGCACTCATTACCGACGCTGATCCCACCCGCGTGTGCAGAGCACTCTCGTGCACCACGAAATCGGCCGATACAGGACTGTTTCTCCGAGTCAGAACAGCTGCTCGGCGCATACGCAGCGCGATACGCCGTTCGACCGATTCCTCCGTATCCTGCGAGAAGAACGGCTTCTCCACAGCTCTCGTGTACTCGAACGATTGCAGAAGTCCGGGGACGATCGAAGGTTGGAATGTACTCAGTCGGGATGCCGCCGATTCGAGTCGCAGGTAGCTCGTGAATCCGCCCCTGAACATGCGGCGGGTTTCGTTCCACCAGGACTCGGTCGGTGTTTGCTGTGCGAGCTCTTTCAGATCCTCGATATAGGCATCGCCGAGCTCGTACAACCTCCCGAATCCCTCGACATCGCGCAGTTTGACCTTCTCGTTGTGTCCCTTCTCCAACCGGATGAGCGCGGTTTTGCTCATCTCCATCTCCCGTGCCGCTTGTTCCAGCGTGAAGCCCACTCCCTCTCGCGCTTCTCGCAGGGCGCGGCCGAGCTGCCGCCGCGGCAGTGTCGAACCGGGTCGATCGGTTCCAGTCACAGATCCCCTTCCCCTGGTCGGTCCGCAACGGCCCAGGTGAAGGTCCGTTTCGGATAACGCCGCCGGGTGGACCGGACGGTGGTCTGGGCGTGCGGACGCACTGAATTGTGCTGTCCCGCTCAGCCGTACGGACGCGGCGTGCGGGCAGCAACATAACCACATGGCCGAGCAACACGGAAGCCCACTGACCAGGGCGATACGACAGGTCCGCGACCGCAGGTCCGGCGCGGACAACGGCGGGCGGGGAGCCGGATGGGCGCGAGTGATCACCGGGGTGTGGCCCGGGCCGGAAGGCCGCCCGGCGCGGCGGGGCGCGGTGCCTGTCGTACGCCGCACCGAGTCGGGTGGCCGCTCGGTGCTCTGGCGAATCGACCGGCATTGTGTCCGGATCATCGAGGTGCGCGACGAATCCGGTGCCCGGATACCGGTCTCGGGTGCACCCGATCTGGCGGAGATGCGGGAGCGATGCCCGGACCTGGCGCCGCTGTGGGACGCGGTCCGCCACGACCTCTGGACTTCCTTCGCGACCGGGACCGGCCGCGGATGACCGGGATCCGTTATCCCGATGCCGAGTCGGTCGACGAGATCACCGCCCGCTATCTGCTGTCGTTGCCGACCACGTTGATGCCGATGCTGTACGGGTTCCGTTTCGACGGCCGGGCCATCGATGCCGAATGCGCGGCCGTCGACCTCGCCGGTGATCGGGGTGAAAACGAACCCAATCCGATCCACCTGCTTGCGGCGGACCTGCGCCGGGTGCTCGGCCCGGGAATGTTCGGTTTCGGGCTGGTTTTCGTCGTATTCGCCGATCAGCTGACCGACGGGCCGGCGAACGGGCATATTCCCGAACAAGTGCGTGTGGCGGCCGGGCAGCTGCCCGGTGCGGACGATCTGATCGTGGCCGCGATCGCGGACGCGACCGGTCGGCAGTGGTGGGCCGTGGTCGGGAGGCATCTGACCGAACTGGACCCGGTACGAATCCACATACCCGCGGCGCCGCCGGGCGAATGGCGGATCGGCACGGCGCTCGACACCTCCCTGTGGACCGCCGCCCTCGCCCTCGACGAAGCCAACCACCCGCACCTGATGCGGTTGCGGACCACTTCGGAACCGTGAGGCGGCCGGTCAGGCCTCGCTGGGCTGGACGATGACGAAACCTTCACCGTCGAGCCGCAGCTGGAACACCTCACCGGAACCACCCCGCACCATCGAACCGAACGATTGTGACCGGTTCAGCGAGGTCTGTAGGTTCGCGCTCCAACCGACCACGGCGTCGGTATCGACGAAGACCGGGGCCTGCGGGTGCACCGGAATGATGATCGGTGTGCCCGCGCAGACCAGCCCCAGCCGCCCCTGCCCGGAGAAGACACAGTTGAACAGCCCACCTCCGGCCATACCGACGCCCTGCACCATGCGGATGTCGTAGTGCAGGCTCGAATCGAACACCAGGACATTGCTGCCGTTGAGGGTGAGCGCATCACCCTGGACCAGATCGACGATGAAACAGTTGCGATCGAAATGCGCGAACCACGCCTCGCCGTGCCCGCGCACGGTCATCAGCGGTACCCCTTCGCCGGTGAGCGCGCGCTGCAGGAACTTCCCGACGCCCTGCCCTTTCTTCTCGAAGCGCAGATCGCCGCGGAAAGCGACCATCGACCCCTGCCGGGCGAGGCATTCGCCGTTCACGGCGTACTTCAGGGATTTCCCGCTCTGCGCGGTCAGCCCCGGGGCTGTCGCGGGCTGGGCCGTGTTCTCCGCGGCGAACAATTCACTCTGCACGGTGAGTTCCTTTCGTATCGGGCGCCGGATCCACTGCCGTCACGCCCTTCCGGTCGACGCTCGGTGTCGTGGACCAGCACCACCACCTGCGCGTTACCGAGTCCGGTGGTCGGGCACGGGGTGGTCGGTGCGGACAGTGCGGAGGGTCGGCTCCACGCGCCCGCTCGGTGTGGACTCCGTCGGCATCGGCCGCGATTGCGCGGACAGTGGTCAGCATATGGGACCTCTCCGACGGACCGGCTTCGTGCGGGTCGGCCACCGGCCCGGTTCGCGCGGTGGCACCTGTCGTTCTTCCCCGGGCACCCGGCGCCGGCGGCTGGCACAATCCGGTTCGACTCGGTGGATCGAAAAAATTTCCGGACCGATGGAACCGGGGCGCGTTCGTCGCCGTCGGATATGGGTGATGGATCTGTTGTCGAGGTCGAGGGGTGGGACGATGCGCCGCTCGAAGGGCGAATGGGAAAGCGGCGGCCGCCGCCCCGCGCCGGGTGCAACGTTCGCCTCGGCAGGAGCGCGCTGAATGGGTATCGAGATCCCGGAATCGCTGCAGTGGGTGGCGAAGTACGTGGTGGGCGCCGGCGACTGGCCGGAGGGCGACGAGACCGCGATGCGCCGGGTCGAGTCGGCGTGGACGCAGCTCGCCACCGATCTGCGGGATCTGGACGCCGACGCCAACTACGCGATCGACCAGGTGCTGGCCTCGATCGAGGGCGATACCGCGCAGGCGATCTCGGACAGATGGACCCAGCTGGGGCACGGTCAGGGCGCGTTCGACGGCCTGATCGCCCATATCGAAACCCTCGCCGACGAGATCGGTGACGGCGCGGCCGATATCGAGCAGACCAAACTGGTGATCCTGGCGAGCCTGGCGATCTTCGCGGTCGAAATGGCCGTGGCGCTGGCCGCCGCGTCCACCGGGATCGGTGCGCCCGCGGCCGCCGCCGAAGCGGCCGCCGCCCAGGTCACGACACGAATCGCGATCCGCACGGCGATCAAACAACTGGTGCAGCGCATCCTGTCGAAGGCCGCGCTGAAAGCCGCGGCCCGGGCGGCGGTGCGCGGTGCCTGGGACGCCGCGCTGGAGGAGACAGCGCTCGATCTGGGCACCAAAGCCCTTCAGGTGGCGACAGGCCGCCGCGACGAGATCACCACCGAGGATCTGACCGACGCCGGCAAGGCCGCGCTGACCGCCGCGGCCAGCGGCGCGGTTACGGGTGCGATGGGACCCGACGGGCTGACCAGCCGGAATGTCCCCGGCGGCCCGGAAGGCGGAAATCCGCTGGCCAACGCCGCCAAGGACGCGGCCAAGGAGACCGTCGCGGGTGTCGCGGGGGAGGTGGCCGGCGAGGCCACCGACGCGGCCCTCAACGACCGCGAGTTCAGCTGGGAGAACGCGCTCGCACCGGAGAACCTGTCCTCGGCCGCGGCCGGCGGGTTGCAGCGCGGCGGGGAAACGCTGGGAGAGAGCAGTTCCGGCGACGGCCCGAACAACACCGGAGAGAACGACAGCGGCGAGCCGAACGAGTCACCGGACAGCGGCGACCGGCCCGGCAACGACAACGAAGCACCCGATTCGAGTCGGGATCAGGACACCGGCGACCGCGAAACCCGGAACCAGAGTCAGCAGCCGACCCAGCCGGCCGGTACGAACCCGCCGTCGTCGGACACTTCCACACAGACCCAGCCGTCGTCGTCGGGGCAGCAGCCGCCCGGACAGCCCACGGATACCGGATCACAGTCGGCACAACAACAGCCGTCATCGCAGCCGGGCCAGGACGCTCCGCCCGCGGCGGCTCCCGGGGGCTCCGAACACGACTCTCCGCCTACCGATGCGCCCGATTCGCCGCAACCGACCGAATCCGGAAACGGTACTCCCGATTCGCCGCAGCAGGCAGCCTCGGATACAGCAACTCCAGACCCGCAACAATCGCCACCGAGCACCCCCGATCCGCAACAGGCGCAGCCGGCCGACTCCGGAACTCCGGACACACCACCGGAGACCTCCGACAACGGAACATCCTCGGCAGCAACTGATACGCCCGCCGAGTCCCAGCCCACACCGGATACCACGGGCGAACCGGAGACCGCAGGCACACCCGGCGATTCCCCCGCCTCGAATCCGCCCCCCGAAACCGGCCCGGAACCACCCCGCCGGACCTCCAGCCTCGATCTCGGCCCCGACAGCCCGGCCGCGCCGGATACCGGCACACCTTCCGCCGCGACTCCGGAGTCCTCGACCACTCCCGACACCCGGACGAACGCGGACACCCCCACCGGCACGACAACATCGGAGACCTCCGACGGTCAGGAAAACCCGCCGGCACAAGGTGTCCCGGGAGCGACGACACCGGGCCCGCAGTCCACGCCGAGCCCACCCACCACGCAGTCTCCGTCGCCGGACAATTCCGGCCCGTCGCGCACCGATCCGGGACCCACGACAACACCGGGCGATCCGACCACCGGCGAAACTCCACCCGCCGGGAGCCCGACCACCGAGGTCCCCCGAGTTGCGAACTCCACACCCGCGACACCACCCGAGACCTCGGCCGCGGAAACTACCACCACCTCGGCCGCCGCCACGACGCCGACGGTCCAAGCCGGGCCGATGGCGCCACCCACCCCGCTCGGTGCTCCGGCAGATACTCCTCGCACTTATTCGGCCTCGGACACCACGGCGGCCCCGGCATCGGCGGGCGCGAATTCCCCTTCGGGAAATCCATCTCGCCCACCGGCATCCGGAACCGCACGCCCTACCCGCGACGCCGCCGAGACCACGCGCGACCAGGACCACACCGCACCCGGGACACCACCGCCCGACCCGACACCGAACACACCGGGCTATCCCTACAACCTCTTCGACCCCGCCAACCACGCACGGTTCCTCGCCGACTTCGCCAGACCGCCCATCCCGAGCCGGACCACGCCGGCCACCGACCGTGCCGAATCGGCCGATACCGGACCACACCGGCCGAACGACCCTTCGGCCCCCTCCGATCCATCCCGTGCGGATTCGCCCGACGGCTCGCGCACGCCCCCTGTCGAACCATCCGCTCCGTCCGGGACCACCGACGAAAGCGCGCGCGATTCCACTCCAGATCAGGCGCGGCCCGACTCGTCCCGACCCCCTCCGATCCCTTCGACCGATCCGATCTGGAACTCGCCCGAGCAGTCCCGAGCAGCGAGCACGGATGCCGGTGGTCGGCCGGACTCCGTCCCACCGACCGATCCCGCGGGTCCCGGTCCGGAACCTTCGGGGCCGGCGAACACTCGTCCCACCGATCCGTCATCGCCCGGCGGCCCACTCCAGAACTCGCCGGCCCGCACCCCGGAGCCCTCCGATCCGGGTCGTTCGTGGTGGCGACCCGATCAGCACCGTCCGAATCGTTCGGACAGCGATATACGAGCTGCTCGGGCAGCCCGCGAGTTCTATCGCAACCAACCTCCACCCGGCAACCGGGTGACCCCGGTCCGGAGCAGCCGAAACCCGCACGGGCGCCCGGCGTACCGCACCACCCGGCATCAGCTACCCAACGGCGAGACAGTGCAGGTACTCACCGTGCGCGTCCATCCCACGCTCGGTCCGAATGTCACCTCCGCCGATATCGATCGGCTGATCGCGAACACCGAACACAGCATCGACCGTGACCTGAACACCGCACCGCAACTCGTCAGCGGCGACCGGGTGCTGGTGGATGTCGTGTTCACCCCCAACCCCTACGACGCCGATGTGCACATCAGCACCTCGCAGGACCGGTCCACCGCTCCCAACACCTGGTCGGTGGATTCGACCCCTGAAACGATCACCGACAACGTCCGGCAGCAACTCGGATTGGATCCGGTCCGCCCGGGCAGCGACCCGACGCTCACCCCCGACGACCTCCGGGCGCTCAGCAACGACATAGCTCGTGCGAATACGGCGCCGCGTTTCCCGAATCCGTCGGACTCTCGTGTCGAGGGCCGCGGCAGGCTCCGCCCCGTCGAGAATCCGGCTTACCAGCAAATGGTCGAGGACTCACTCCGGAACGGGAATCGATTCGTCGTAGGCGCCGACCCCCGCTCACACCCGTACGGCCGATTGGTCAACGACGGTGGCCCGACGGTCGCCGGTCGCGGCAACAACTGCCTCGATTGTTCCCTGTCGGCGCTGTCGTCGTTCTACGGTGACCCTCAGGTCTCGGCGCCGCGCTGGCGGGATCGCCAGGGGCTGTTCCGCCTCGACCGGGTATCGGGTGAGGTCGGTGGTGTAGAGCGAGCCGCTGCCTGGCTGGGCAGCCCCCTACAGGCGCACAACCCGAACGTGCCGGTGCCACAGCAATTCTTCGACCTGCACAATCACATCGCCGCCATGGGACCCGGATCTTCCGCGCTGGTGGTGAACAGTTGGAGTCAGGGCGGAAGCCACGCCACCGTGGTCGTCTACCCCTACGGCGCCGGCGGGCCGGTGTGGTGGGATCCCCAATCGGGACAGACTTCGTCTTTCCCGCCACCGGCCATGGTGGCGAATTCGAACCAGCTGTACTCCATCCCGGTACCCCCTCAGCAAGGAGTCGTCAATGCACCCGGAGCCCCCGTTCCGTACCAGCAACCGAGTGGTCCAGTACCTGAGGGAGCCGTTCGGCCCGGAGGCCCGGTTCAGCCTCCTGGAGACGGAGTTCGGCTGGGTGTGCCGTCCGATCCTGACCCAGCAGGAGATGGCGGCCGGTCTGGGCCTGGGCCTGGGGAACTTCGTGGTGAACAAACAGACCGGGGTGATCACCGAACATCGCAGCCTGCCCCCGGAAGTGATCGGCCAGGAGTACGACCAGGCGATCCGGGCGGGCCTGCCGGTGCCGGGCGCCCGGGTATATCCCCCGACCTGGACCGTGCAGATCCAGGCGACCCGGGAAACACCGACCGATATCGAGTACCGGGTACAAGCCCGGTCGCTGACCAACCCACCGGCGGAACCCCCGATCGATCATCTGCTGCTGATCAACAAACAAACGTTCCACATGGCGACCAACGTGCAGGTGATCCACCCGGCGTGCAGCGAAGCGGCGGCCTGGGCGGAGAACCAGAGCCACGAGACCGGGACCTGGCCGCAGACCGGCACCTTCCAGTTCTAGAGCAGCCATCCCGGGCGGACATCGCCGATACCGGTTCTGCTCCGGAACCGGCTGAGCACACGGAATCGTCAGCGAGCGAGGAGGCTCGGAACACCGGCCCGACGCATCAGAGGCCGACGACCGACGCAGGTCGCTCGGGCGACCCCGTGCGACCGGCGGATACCAACGCAGCTGGTTCAGACCAGGCGAGGGCACCTGAGACGGCTGTTTCCCCTGGGTCACCGGGCCCGGCATCCGCAGCGCCCGAGCACGTAGGAGCGAGTACTTCAGCCGATAGCAGCAGTCACCCGGCAAGCGACCACACCGCAGCCCCACTCGCTCCGGCCGGAACCAGGGAACTCGCCGATCTCAGCCGGGAATCGACAATGGTCACAGACCAGAATGGGCTGATCACTTCGATCGATGGCAGGCCTGTCCGGGAACACGTGGACATGATGGCGCTGGATCGTGCGAACCAGTACCGTGTGGCGGCAGCGCGGAACAGCCCGATCGGCAACGAATCGCAGGGCAGGGCACAGGCGAGGGTGCGGCAAATGCGGGCGGACGGTACGTATGTCGGAACTGTTAGCCACGGTGCGGTATCGGCTGTTGTCATGGACCTTCGTACCGGCCTTGTCTACGAGGGAGTCAACGGCCGAGACCTGGACGTGGTGGCCCGAGACGAATTGCACCCGACGTTGCAGGCCAATATCGATGCCATGGTCGAAGCCGGTCGCAGCCTACCGGGGGGTGGGTACCCGAATCTCGACAGGCGCGGCGAGCTCGATTCGGAGCAGCCGGTACGGAACTATCCGCATTTCGACAATCCATATGGGCACGCGGAGGTGAAGGCTGCCAATGAACTGCTCTGGGCGCGAGAAGAGTTGAACGAGAGCCTTCGTGAGCGAGGACTTCCGGAACTGGATACCGGGCCAGAAGCGCTCGCGGAATTTTATTCTCAGACTTATAAGCCGTTCAATAGGGGTGGTCCACTCGCTACTCCCTACTGCGCCAACTGTGACCGGACTATGGGTGGATCTTCCAATCACAGCGGTAGGTATACAGGATTCCCGCCGCAGGAGGGTAATCTGGTCGACGTGTACGCCGGGCCGACGGAGGATGCCGTATGAAGCGAATTAATCTCAATGATATGAACCACACTATCGGGGACGATCTTCGGCTGGAATATGATGGTGAGCCGTTCACCGGAGAGGCTGTGGAAGAAGCTGCCGGGTTGCTTTTTGCGCAATTGTTCTACGTTGACGGGATTCGTCACGGAAGCAGTAGGGAGTGGTGGGATGACGGGTCACTGAAATCTGAAGGAGAAAATTTTCACGGACGACCGCGGGGTGTGTACAGGGAATGGCACCGCAACGGTCGTTTGGCGGGGGAGAGTGTATTTTCGGATGCAGGAGACTTGATTACCCGAAGTTTGTGGGATGAACAGGGAGAGCCGATCCGGCCGCGTCGCCGCCCTGGTCGCTGAGGTGCGCCCTGGTCCTGCGTCTCGTGCGCACCGAGATTCACATCTTGGGGCGTGTCGATGTCAGTGCTTTCACTGGGCGGTTTCGGCCTATCGCTGAGGAATTATTATGCTACGAGTAGGCCTGAACGAGATGCAACCCGAAATCGGTGATGATCTTCGGTTGGAGTGCGATGGCCAGCCATTTACCGGCGAAGTAGTGGAGACCGCTGCGGGCCTGCTCTTGGCTCAGGATTTCTACGTCAAAGGAATTCGCAATGGTCGCAGTCTTCAATGGTGGGCCGATGGCACGCTCCGTGCAGAGGGGGAGATGCGGAACGGGAGGTTCACGGGACCTTTCCGTCGCTGCCACAACAATGGTCGACGTCGTCCGGATCGTTGCCGATGATCGGTGTGGAACTCGAAACCATCATCATGCGGGTCTCGCTGGCTGAATTTCGAAGCCGGCCTGTTCGCGGAGGGATTGATCTCGATAATGTACTCGATATTGCCATCGACTCGATACAGGCGGGTCGCTGACATATGAACCGTGGCAGTGAGTCGTTCCCGGGGTCATTCCCTGTGCAGAGTGGTTCTTCTCGCGGTCCGACCGGTTTCGGAGGTCGGCAGCCGGGGCCGTGGTGGCAGCCTCCGGGCGATCATCCTGGTTCGCTCCCGCCCACACCCGGTGCGATGCCTCCACCGCCTCCACCGGACCTGTCGGGCGATTACGAGCGATGGACACGGTATCCGGTCATCTTCTTGCCGGTAGTCCTGGCGGGGAAACAGGTCGGGTCGTTGTATGCGTCACCTGGTCGTAACGTGGCCGGATACAAGCACAAGCTTTCGGCGGAGGCGGACAAACCGGCCTGCTACGGATTCTGGGATTCACGCCTCGCCGAGAGCTATCAGGCGGGTCTGCCGCCGGAGCAGGCGATTCGAATCTGGATCGGTGTACCCGAGGACCCGCGGTGTGGGGGCGTCCCGGCCGGTACCCGCGAATCGGAAGCCCGGACGGTCCAGGAACTCTGGGACGATCTCAATCCTGAGGGGCCCGTACTGGGAGAGGGCCCGTGGGTGCAGGACAACGAGTTCCCGGACGGTACCCCGGCCGATCGCTCCAGAGGATGGGCGTCCGCGGTGAGCGTCAAGCGTCCGCACTATGAACGTGATACCGCCTCTGCTGTCCGGTATTACCCGGTAGTTCTCGAGGGAGTGCGCATCGGCTTCCTGTGGGCATCGCCCACGGAACCTGCGGCCGGTTATCTTCCGCTGGCTGCGGCCGGGAAGCGAGCTGAACAAGCGGCCGGTCTGTGGAATTCGCGGCTCAGTGATGGATACGCCGCAGGTCGGACTGCGCTCGCTACTGTCCGGGAATTTCGGAACTATGTAGAAGATATCTTTGGGGGGCAAATCGATTCGCAGGCGTCCGAATCCGAAGCGAGTTCCTTGTCCGAGCTGAAGCGTCTGGCCGCGGAGTGAGCGGAATACTCCGAGACCGTTCGGTGCCGGAATTTCGGAGTCGATATGCAATTGTCCGATGAGGCCGGAGTTGCGCGCAGGGGGTTGGACATTGAAATTCCCTGAGCTCTGGGGATCCGATCGCCCCCTGTACGAAACCACCCCGTTGCGTCGTGAGTTCGAGGGCGAACATCTGCCGGGGAACCGGCAGTGGGGTGAGACGTTCGTCAGGTATCTGACTCCGCGGGAGCGGGAGCCTTTCCGGCTGTTCGCCGACAACGGCTTGCTCTGCACCAGCGAGCGGCAACCGCTGGACACGACTCACGCGCGTACGTTGTGGACGCCGGGAGGTGGCCGGGCCATCTTCGTGATGGACGACCGGGGGCGGTTGTACGCGTCCCCGTATCACCTTCTCGGAGAGTTCCATCATTCGAGTTTGCTGGCCGGCGGGCCGGTCGCCGGTGCGGGGGAGATGAACGCCGTAGGCGGCCGGGTCGTGCTGATCTCCGATCACAGCACCCATTACGGGCCTGCTCGCCGGTTCACACGCCAGGTTGTGGACAGTCTTACGCGACAGGGTCTTCCGACGGATCATGTGGAGGTCGAGTACCACAGTCCGCCCGAATAGGTGACCCGGCCGCCGGGGTGGGAGGTTCCGGTTCCGGAGTGATCCGGACAGGCTGTGCTTGGGCGAGAGTTTCCGAGCGCAGATCCTCCGCCGCTGCCGGTGCGGAAGAATCGGGGCCGACGCTTCGGGTACGAGCCGGAAAAGGGGGCCCGATATGGGATATATGGAACAGGTGGTGGAGCGCCTCGCGGACGAGGGGTGGGTGACCCGGGACGCGATCGAGGGCTGTGCGGGGGAGGAGATCGAGGAGCTGCTGCGGTCTCAGGGGGTAGTGCAGATACCGGACTCCTATCGGGAGTTCCTGGAATATGGCGGCCGGGATCCGTACTGGCTGAGTCGCGGGGGTGAATGGGACTACGAGTGGCTGTTGGAGGCCAAGGGCATCGCGCGGGAAATCGTGGTCGACGATTACCGGGGAGATTTCTCCCCTTTCGAGTCGGGGTTCATCTTCCAGACGCATCAGGGCTACAGCTTCTACTACTTCCGGCCCGAGGATCTCGTCCGGCCGGACCCGGATTTCTGGATATATTGCGGGACCGAGCCTCTGCGGAGCAGCGGTATCGGATTCAGTGCGTGGATCGGTGAACTGGCGCAATACCTGCCGCGGGCAATCGAATTGCGGAACCAGCTGTTCGACGACCCGGGGAACCGGTAGCGAGTACGGCGAGCTGTGGTGACAGGGGATCGATCCACCGAATCGAAGTATCGTCATCCGACTGTGCCGCCACACGATCCACGTTCGGAGGCCGACCCGGACGTTGGGGGCGGGCGAGACGGTCCGGAGTTGTGATCCACCGGCCGCGCCGCCGACACCCTCTCCCGCCGTGCGGGCCTGTCCGTTAGATTGGCGGACCGGGTGGCCCACCACCCGGGTGACCACGGATCGTCGAGGATGGGTGTCGTATGACCAAGACCGCGCTGGTGACCGGAGCGTCCTCGGGGATCGGGCGCGCGACCGCCGCGCTGCTGGTGCGGCGAGGGTATCGGGTGATCGGGACCAGCCGGAACCCGGATACGATCGCGGATCCGGCGCGGGTCGCGGGGGTCGAGTACCGGGCCCTGGACCTGACCGATCCGGCGGGTATCGAGCGGTTCGGTGCCGAGTTGGGCCCGGTGGACGTGCTGGTCAACAATGCGGGGGAGAGCCAGTCGGGGCCCATCGAGGAGTTACCGATCGAGGCGATCGAGCGGCTGTTCCAGTTGAACGTTTTCGGGGCGGTCCGGCTGGCGCAGCTGGTGCTGCCGGGAATGCGCGAGCGCGGGTACGGGCGGATCATCATGGTCGGGTCGATGCTGGCGAGTTTTCCGCTGGCCTATCGGTCGTCCTATGTGGCGGCCAAGGCGGCGATCAAGGGGTTCGCGGATGCGGCGCGGCTGGAGACCGCACCGTTCGGGGTGTGGATCAGCACGGTGGAACCGGGGTCCATCGCGACCGGGATCGGGGAGCGGCGCACCGAGTACATCGCGGAGGATTCGGTGTACGCGGCGGATTTCCGGACCATGATCACGCGGCTGGACCGTAACGAGAAGGCGGGGATCTCGCCGGAGCAGGTGGCCGAAACCGTGCTGCGGGCGATCGAGGCCGATACGCCGAAACCGCTGTACGCCAGGGGGAGCCGGGCGCCGATCGTTTTCCTGCTGCGGCGGCTGCTGCCGGCGTCGGTGATCGAGAAGGTCGTCGCGGGGATGCACGGGTTGAAGCGTTGAGTATGCGGCTCCACGTCGGCTGTGCCATGTGGACGCATACCGCGTGGCCGGTCAGCGGCGACAAACTGCGCGGGTACGCGCAGTGGTGCAACGCGGTGGAGGGGAATACGACGTTCTACGCCGTCCCGGCACGGCGGACCGTGGAGAACTGGGCGAACCAGACCGGCCCCGATTTCCGGTTCGTGATCAAATTGCCCAGGACTGTCACCCATGAACGCCGCCTGTCCGGGGTGGAAGCCGAGCTCCGGCAGTTCCTGGACACGATGGAACCGCTCGGGTCGCGGATGCACGCACTGTGGGTGCAGTTGCCGTCCTCGTTCGGGCCGGGGGATCTCGGTGCGCTGGCGATGTTCTTCCGGGGGTTGCCCGCCGGGTTCCCGCTGGCCGTGGAGGTGCGGCATCCGGAGTTCTTCACCGACGAGAGCGCGGCGGCGCAACTCGAGCGGGTGCTGGGCCGGGCCGGGGCCGAATGGGTGCCCTTCGATACCACCGTGTTGTTCTCGGCGCCCGCGGCGAGCCCCGCCGAATTCGAGGCACGGTCCAAGAAGCCCCGGCTGCCGCGCCGGATGAACGCGCTGACCGGTGCGCCGATCGTCCGCTACCACGGTCGCGACGACAGCGAGGTGACCGTCGCGGGATGGCGGCCCTGGGTCGAGCAGACGGCCGGTTGGCTGCGTGAGGGCCGGTCGCCGACGGTGTTCCTGCATACGCCGGACAACGCGTCCTCCCGGGATCTCGCGCGCCGGTTCCACGACGAGGTCCGCATCCTCGTGCCCGAACTCGAGCTGCTGCCGGACCCGGCCGAGGCCGAGCCCATGACGCTCTTCTGACTGTGCCCTCCCCGGCGTTGCCCGTGTGTCGTCCGCGGAGCTCGGGCGGGTGGGCTCGTTCGTTCGGGCGTCACCCCTACCGGCGACGGTGCGGACAGCGGCGTCGGCTCGGGGCCCGTATCGATGCCGGGCCGGCGAACCCGCCTCGGGTCAGCGCCTCGACGGCCCGGCGCCGGTATCCGGACCGGACGGCGCGGCTTCTTCGTTCCGTAGGCATACGAGCGGGCGCGGAACTACGATTGATGTGAATCGTAGTTCTGGTGCGTTTGCACTATTTACGCTGAAATTTAAGCCCTTTTAGTAAGCGAGCATTCGCGCGCCGTGATAGAACTTCGGCAATCTGAAAGGCGGATGGGTATGAAGGCGACTGCCAAGCAACGTGCCGCGCTCGGGACGATCTGCGATACGTTCGTGCCGGGGGACGGTCTCACGTTGCCGTCGGCGACCGAAATCGGTGCCGTGGACACCGTATTCGAACTGCTGGGACGTAACCCCAGAGAGGCCGAGGGCAAGCAGCTGGCGATGCTGCTCGATATCTGGGACTCACCGGTGACCGGTCTGCTCACCGGCCGGGGGCCGCGGCGGTTCTCCAAGCTTTCGCAGGCCGATCGGGAGCGGGCCCTGCTGCGGCTCGGCGACTCCGGGATCGGCGCGGTGCGGGCGGTCTTCCAGGCGCTCAAGCAGGCCTCGCTGCTGGCCTACAACGTCACCCCCGGGCCCACGGGGTTCCATCCGCTGTGGAAGGAGATCGGTTACCCGGGCCCGCCCGGACCGTTGCCGACCGCGCCGCAGCCGGCGCTGTCCCCCCAGCGGATCACCGAACCGGGCACGCTCAGTTGCGATGTCGTGATCGTCGGTTCCGGTGCGGGAGGTGGGACGGCGGCGGCCGTACTCGCCGAAGCGGGGCTCGATGTGATCGTCGTCGAACGCGGCGGCTATTACGACGACCAGGATTTCGGCGCGGGCGAACTCGCCGGACTGCAGCAGTTGTACGCGCCGGGTCCGTCGGCGTCGGCGGAGGGACAGATCACGCTGGTGGCGGGTACCTGCCTCGGCGGCGGCACGGTGGTCAACTGGAGTACCTCACTGCCGACCCCGGACGGTGTGCGCGACGAATGGGCGGAGGTGGGCGCCGAGCAGTTCGGCGAAGCCGAGTTCACCGAATCGCTGGACGCGGTGGTGCGCCGGCTCGGGGTGAACGAACGCCGCTCGATCCTCTCGGCCCGCGACGGTGTGCTGGAACGCGGTGCCGGTGCCCTGGGCTGGGCGGTGGACCCGTTGCCGCGCAATGTGACCGATGCCTGCGATGCCGGGGTGGAATGCGGGCGGTGCGGTAACGGCTGCCGGGTGGGGGCGAAACAGTCGGTCACCAAGACCTGGCTGGCCGATGCCGCCGCGCGGGGTGCGCGGTTGATCGTGGACGCGGATGTGCGCCGGATCGACGTGCGGGGCGGCAGAGCGGAATCGGTGGCGGCCCGCACCACCACGGGGATCGAGTTCGAGATCCGGGCGCGCGCGGTGGTGGTGGCGGCCGGAGCGATCCAGACCCCGGCGCTGCTGAAACGGTCCGGGCTGGCGAACAAGAACATCGGCCGGTATCTGCGCCTGCATCCGGCGGCCGCGGTGTTCGGGGTGTTCGACGAGGAGATCCGGCCGTGGGAGGGCGGGTTGCAGACCCGTATCTGCCGGCGGCACGCGGATCTCGACGGTAACGGCTACGGCGTCATCTACGAGACCGGCCCGCTGCATCCGGGGCTGTCCACCGGGTTCATGAGCTGGCGCGGTGCCGACAGTCATCGCGCGAACATGCTGGAATTCGGCCGGTCGAACGCGATCGGCATCATCACCCGCGACCGTGATTCCGGAGTGGTGAAGGTGGACCGCGACGGTCAGCCCACCGTCGAATACCGCATATCCGACTACGACGCCGGTCATCTGCACACCGGGATCGAGGGCGCGGCGAGCATTCTGGAAGCCGCGGGCGCGCGCCGGATCTTCTCCGGGCACCAGGCCGGGAATTCCTATGAGCCGGGTGTGCGAGGGTCGCACGCGGAGTTCGCCGCGGCCGCCCGGGCCGCGGGATACGGGCCGGGGCAGTGCGCGCTCGGCGCCCTGCACATCATGGGATCGGCCCGGATGGGGGGTTCACCGGAACTCTCGGCGACCGATCCGGACGGCGCCACCTGGGATGTGAAGAATATCGTCGTCGCCGACGCGTCCTGTTTCCCGACCTCCTCGGGGGTCAACCCGATGGTGTCGATCGAGGCGATCGCCCATATGAACGCCAAACGGCTGATCGCCCGGCTCACCTGAGCCGGGCCGGAATCAGCTGCCGCGCAGACTGTTCGCGATCGAACGGAGCAGGCCGAGATCGGCGGTATCGCCGGTCTCGGCCGGAGCGCGGACCAGGATCCGTCCGTCGTCGACCAGATCGCCGATGAGGACCTTGGTCAATGCGAGCGGAATCCGCAGTTGCGCCGATACCTCCGCGACCGATTGCGCGACCCGGCACAGGCGCACGATATCGACGTATTCGGGTTCGGGTCGCCGGGAAGCGAGTCCCGGCGACGCGTCGACCACCATGGTGTCGAGGGTGAGGTCGGTGCGCGAGGTACGGCCGCGCCCACGGGTCAGCGCGTAGAGACGTACGACGGGACCGGCGTCCTCCTCGTCCCAGTCGTCGTCGCGCGGGCCGCTCATGGCTGCGGCGCGCCGTTCGGCTGCGGGCGCGAGTCGACGGCCAGATGGCTGCCGACCCGCTGCACGGTTCGGTTCATCTCGAAGGCCACCATACCCATATTCGCGGATTCGGCGGCCAATAATGCCAGGCAGGTGTTCCCACCCGCTGCGGTGATGAACAGGACGGCCCGATCGAGTTCGACCACGGTCTGGCACACTCCGCCGGCATTGAAATGGCTACCGGCGCTGCGGGCCAGGCTGTGGAAGGCCGAGGCCATCGCGGCGAACCGTTCGGCCTCGGTCTGCTCCAGCCCGGCCGAACGTCCCATCAGGAGTCCGTCGGTGGAGAGCAGGACCGCGGATCGGGCGTCCGGTAGCCCGCTCACGAGTTCTTCCAGCAGCCAGCTCAGATCAGTGCGCGGAGGAGTTGTCATCGTCGCCTTCCTGTCGGGTTCCATCGGCCGTGCCCGGATCGGGACGCGGGTGGCGTCCGGACCGGGTGCCGCCTTCGATGGCGGCCATGAGGTTGCGAGCCTGTTCCGGTGTGCGCGTACGAGGGGTTTCCTCGGCGGCCGGAGTTTCCGCGGGTTCGGGATCGGCCTGCTGACGCCGGCGGCGCGGTAGCGCGGGACGAGTGCCGTCGCCGGGTGCCGGCGCGGTGGTGACCTGCTGGGTGGATCCGGAGGCGGACGCCGGCTCGGCGGTACCCCCGTCGCCGGACGAGGTAGCGGCCTCGTGCGGAACGGGACTCGGCGCCGCTGCGTACGCGGCGGCGGGTGGCTCGGGGGAGTCCGCGGATTCGATGAGGACCGCCGGGATCAGGACGACCGCCTTGATCCCGCCGTAGACCGATTCCGCCAGGCGGACCGAAACACCGTGGCGGGCAGCCAGGGTGGCGACCACGAACAGCCCCAGCCGGGTCTCCCCGGTGAGGGCCGCGACGCCGAAGTCCGGCGGCTGGGCCAGCAACTCGTTGCGCTCGCTGATCTCGTCCGCCGACATGCCCAGCCCGCGGTCGGCGACCTCGACCGCCACACCCTTGCCGACGACGGCGGCGGAAACCTCGACATGGGCCTCCGGGGGCGAGAAGGCCGTGGCATTCTCCATCAGCTCCGCGAGCAGGTGGATGAGGTCGGCGGTGGCCTGGCCGGTGATGCTCAGATCCGGGATCTTGCCGGTGTGGATTCGGGTGTAGTCCTGGCTCTCCGCCGCCGCGCCGCGGACGAGATCCCACAGGGGGACCGGTTTGCGCCACCGGCGGCCCGGCTGTTCGCCGCCGAGCACGATGAGGTTCTCGGCGTGGCGGCGGGCACGGGTGGCGAGATGGTCGAGTTCGAAGAGGAGTTCGAGCTGGTCGGCGTTCTCTTCTTGGCGCTCGGCCTTGTCCAGCAGGGCGAGCTGGCGGTGGACGGCGAGCTGGTTGCGGTGGGCGATATTGAGGAACACGGTCCGGAACCCGGCGCGGGTCTTGGCCTCGGCCACCGCCGCGGATACCGCGGCGATCTGGGCCCGGTTGAAGGCGTCGGCAACTTCGCCGAGTTCGTCGGTACCGAAGTCCAGATGGGCCACCTCCGCCGCGGTATCGATATCGGCACCGCTGTCGAGGCGGCGCATGAGATCGGGCAGGCGCTGGTCGGCGAGTTCCAGGGTGTCGTCGCGCAGGCGGCGCATCCGGGCGATGAACCGGTTGGCCCCGATCAGCGCGGCCAGCAGTGCCACCGCCGTGACGATCAGCACCACGATGCCACCGACCAGCGAGATGCCGGCGGTATCGGTGCCCTCCGCGCGCGCGATGGCGTGGGCATCACGACTCTGGCTCTCCCACAGGCTAAGCAGGGCCGAACTGACCCGTACAGAGGCTTCCTGCCAGGCGGGTACGGTCATCGGCAGCGGTGCCGCCCCGGTCTCCGCGGATTCCTCGTTCTCGTTGCCGGACTCGGCGGTGCCGTCGGTTTCGGCGGCGATGACGGGGCCGCGCAGGACGACAGCGTCCTGCATGGCGATCACCTGACGCCAGTCCGGTGAGTCCGTGATGGCCTGGAGCTGGGCGAGCCGCGGGCCGGTCAGCACCGTGGCCGAATAGGCGACCTGCGCGCGGACTTCGCCGGTGTAGCGGGTGAATTCGAAGAGCTGCTCATGTGTCAGCTCGCCGCGGGTGAGAGCGACGGCGCCGAGGGTATCGGCCTGCGACAACGCCTCGGCGGCCCGCAACGGCTCGACACCGTAACCGAGGGCGATACCGAGTCCGGCGTCGGGTGCCACCCGGGCCGCCACCATCGACGCCTTGGGGATGGTGCCGATCACGGTGCTGAAGAACTCGAACGCTTCGTTGTGCGGCATCGCCCGCGTGTCGATCGCGGTGCGCGCGCCGGGGACCCGGTTGTAGAGCGGGCGGAAGGTCTCCAGCTCGGCGGCCGATCCGTCCGGGTCGAGGCGCTGGGCCGCTTCGCCTTTGGCGATTACGGCGGCCAGGGCGTCATCGGAGCGTTTCCGCGCGTCCACCAGGCTGTTCGCCGCATCCGGATCACCCGCCAGATACAGCAGCGACAATCGCCGTTCCTCCTCGAAGGACTGCACCATCGCGATCACCGGTGTGGTGGTGCCGCTGATCAGATTGGCCCACACCGTGGAGGTCACACTGGCCGCGACCAGATAGCCTGCGGCGCCGACGCCGACGACCACCAGGGTGACGCTGGTGATCAGCACGATCGAGAGCAGCCGGGCGCGGATGCCCATCCGGCCGCGAGTCGCGTCTCTGCCGGACCGGAATGCCCGCACCAGTGATTCGGGCAGGAGCCGCCGAACAGCCACGATAGATCAACCCGTTCCCGGGCATGCGCCAGTACGACATCTGGTGACCGGCGCATCACCCAATGTTCTCGGCATTGCCATTGCCCGGCAATGCATCAGCTTTCGTCCAGACCATAGCGAAAGCTGGGCGCCGACCGGAGACCGGTCTCACCGTATGGACATCGGGGTATGGGTGTGACTGTTGCTACAACGACGGGTGAACGCGCGCCGATCGGCCGGCTCGGTAGTCGCGAAAAGTGCTGGTAACCAGGGGCTGTTCGATCAGGTGACCCGATCCCGGCCGCCTCGGAGACTGTTCGCGATGGTCTGCAACAAACCGAGATCGGATGTGACATCGGTGGTCTCCACCGGTGCCCGTACCGACAGCCGGCCGTCGTCGATGAGATCGCCGACGAGAACCTTGGTCATCGCGAGCGGAACCCGCAGTTGTGCCGAGACCTCCGCCACCGATTGCGGCACCCGGCAGAACCGGATGATGTCGACGTACTCGGGCTCGGTCCGCCGCGGGGCGAACCCGGCACCGATATCGACCACCATGGTGTCCAGGGTCAATTCGGTGCGCGCGGTGCGGCCCCGGCCGCCGGTCATCGCGTACAGCCGGGCGACCGGGCCGGCCTCCTCTTCCTCCCAGGGTTCGCGAGGCCCGGTCACGGCTGTCTCGCACCGCTGCGCCGCGGGCGCGAGTCGACGGCCAGATGGCTGCCGACCCGCTGCACGGTTCGGTTCATCTCGAAGGCCACCATGCCCATATTCGCGGATTCGGCGGCCAGCAGAGCCAGGCAGGCGTTTCCGCCGGCGGCGGTGATGAACAGCACCGCGCGATCCAGTTCCACCACGGTCTGGCACACCCCGCCGGCCTCGAACTGGCTGCCCGCGCTGCGTGCCAGGCTGTGGAACGCCGAGGCCATCGCGGCGAACCGCTCGGCCTCGGTCCGGTCCAGGCGCGCCGAATGTCCCATCAGGAGTCCGTCGGTGGAGAGCAGGACCGCGGACTGGGCGTCCGGCAGCCCGCTCACCAGCTCTTCCAGCAGCCAGCTCAGATCAGTACGCGGCGGAGTCGTCATCGGTGCCTTCTTCTCGAGTGCGATCGGTGGTGGCGGAGTCGTCATCGGTCCGGCGGCCGGATCGGGTACCGCCTTCGATGGCCGACATCAGGTTCCGGGCCTGCTCGGGAGTACGGGTTCGGGGCAGGTCGACGATCGGGATCACCCCGGTATCCGCCTCGGCGGACTGCCGCTGCCGGCGCGGCAATGCCGGACGGTCTCCCTCGTCCGGCCGCGGTTTCGAGATCACGCTCATCGGATGCGTGCCCGCGGATCCGATCGGTGCGGGTTCGCCGAACCCGCCGGGCGGGGAAACGGGCCCCACCGCAGTCGCCGCCGGGTTCGCCGCGGGCTCGAGGGCCGGACGAGTGGCGCGTTCCGGCCCAGCGGACTCGGTGAGCGCGGTCGGGATCAACGCGATCGCTTTGATCCCGCCGTATACCGAATCGGTCAAGCGCACCGTGACACCGTGGCGGGCGGCCAGAGTGGCGACCACGAACAGACCGAGCCGGGTATCGCCGGTGAGTGCCGCGACTCCGAAATCCGGTGGTTCGGCCAGCAGACTGTTGCGTTCGGCGATCTCCGCCTCGGTCATGCCGAGCCCCTGATCGGCGACCTCGACCGCCACACCCTTGCCGACGACCGTCGCCGAGACCTCGACCTGGGATTCCGGCGGTGAGAACGCGGTGGCGTTGTCCATCAGCTCCGCGAGCAGATGAATCAGGTCGGCCACCGCCTTACCGGCGATGAGGACATCGGGTACGCGTCCGGTGTGGATCCGGGTGTAGTCCAGGCTCTCCGCGACCGCGCCCCGGATGAGTTCCCACAGCGGAACCGGATTGCGCCAGCGGCGGCCCGACTGCTCGCCGCCGAGGACGATGAGGTTCTCCGCGTGGCGCCGGGCGCGGGTGGCGAGATGGTCGAGCTGGAAGAGCAGTTCGAGCTGGTCGGCGTTCTCCTCCTGGCGTTCGGCCTTGTCCAGCAGGCTGAGCTGGCGGTGGACGGCGAGCTGGTTGCGATGGGCGATATTGAGGAAGACCGTATGGAAGCCGGCCCGTGTCCGGGCCTCGGCCACCGCCGCCGACACCGCGGCGACCTGGGCCCGGTTGAAGGCGTCGGCCACTTCGCCGAGTTCGTCGGTGCCGAAGTCCAGCCGGGCCACCTCGGCGGCCGAATCGACCTTCTCCCCGCGGTCGAGGCGCTGCATGATGTCGGGCAGCCGCTGGTCGGCGAGTTCCAGGGTGTCGTCACGCAGATGGCGCATCCGGGCGATGAAGCGGTTCGCCAGCACGAGCGCGGCGAGGAACGCCAGTCCGGTGACCAGGAGTACGGCGGCACCGCCGGCGATCGATCGCTCGGCGGTATCGGCGCCCCGGGCGCGACCGATGGCATGGGCGTCGGCGCTCTGGTCCTCCCAGAGCTTCAGCAGGCCGCCCACCACCTCGCCGGATGCCCGCTGCCATTCGGCGACCGTCATCGGCAGGGCGGGGGTTTCGGTATCGGTGGATTCGTCGGTAGTGCTGTATCCGGAACCGGTGCGCGTACCCGAGCGTTCGCTCGTGGAACTACCGGACTCCGTGTCCTCGGCCGTGACCGGGCCGCGCAGCATGACAGCATCCTGTACGGCGATCACCTGATGCCAGGACGGTGCGGAGGTGAGTGCCTGCAGCTGGGCCAGCCGCGGACCCTTCAGCAGCGTGGCGGAATACGCCACCTCGCCACGGAATTCGCCGACCTGCCGGTTGAATTCGAGCAGCTGGACATCGGTGAGCTCGCCGAGGGTCGAGGCGACAGCGCCCAGGGTGTCGGCTTTGGACAGCGCTTCGGCGGCCCGCAACGGTTCGACACCGTAGTTGAGCGCGATACCGACTCCGGCGTCCGGCGCGACCCGGGCGGCCAGGACCGACGCTCCGATGATGGTGTCGATGACCGAGCTGAAGAATCCGAACGCCTCTTCCCGTGCGAGCGCCCGAGCGTCGATGGCCGCGCGCAGATTCGGGACGGCCTCGAAGAGTTTGCGGTAGCCCTCGATCTGGCCGGCCGACCCGTCGGGGTCCAGCCGCTGGGCGGCGTCGCCTTTGGCGGTGACCTCGGCGAGGGCGATATCCGAGCGTTTCCGCGCGTCCAGCAGCGCGGCCGGCGCGCCGGGATCGCCCGCCAGATACAGCAGCGACAGCCGCCGCTCCTCCTGGAGTCCCTGCACCATCAGGATGGCGGGGGTGGTGGTGCTACTCGCCAGATCTGCCCAATCCTGCGCCTGACGGCCGATTTTCACCAGGTACGCAGTCGCGCCGACCCCGATCGCCAGTAGGGCGATGCTGGTGATGAGCACGATCGCGAGCAGCCGGGTCCGGATACCGACGCGGCCGCGCGTTCGACTCGGTCTCGATCGGAACGCCGATGCGAATTCGGGGAGTGGCAGCCGCTTGGACACAGTAGATCAACTCGTTCCCGGGGATGCGCGCGAACGCCGTCATCGGTCCCGCTCACCGCCCCACTATCCCGGCACTGCGGTCACCCGGCAATGCATCGTGCTTCGGTCCCAGACATTAGCGAAAGCAAGGCGTTTCAGTCTCGAAAACTACTACTCTCACCAGGCATTCTTTTCGGGATTCGAAGCCGGGGCGTTACGGTTTATTCGCGGATCGGATGTGCTCGGGTGCTACCCGCGCGTAACACCCGGACGTTTCGAGGTCGCGACGCGGAAACACAGCACCCGCTCGCCGTATCCGGCCAGCGGCTGCGCCTCGGCAGCCTGCCGGATACCACTGGCCGGGAGCTCGGTGAGCTTGGCGAACATGGTGGCATTACCGAACGCGGAGCGGATCTGGGTCTCCGAGGCGTAATCCGCGCCGTAGTCGGCGAGTTTGCCGAAGTCCAACGGCGCCAACGGAGTATCCAGGGCCACCGGTTCGGCGGGCCGGCCGAGTGCGGCGTACTGCGTGGCCGCACCCTGCTCGTACCAGCACAACTCGTAGGCCAGATTCTCCGTACTCGTCACGCTCATCACGGGCCAGTGCTGGGAGAGCGAGAGCGCCAGCGGGTTCTTCGCCACCGGGGTCAGCTCCCATTTGAGGCTTTTGACACCGATCCAGCTGCCCGACATCCGCTCGACCAGCACGATATCCTCGCCGAGTTCGGCAGCGGCGTTGAGCTGCGGATCCCGGGTGCCCCAGTGCGCCTTGTCCACTCCGTAGGCGGTGTTGATATCCACCGGTTCGGCACCGGCCGCTGTATAGGCGGCGACGATCGCGTCGCGCACCTGCTCCAGCGCATCGGGTGCCGAGCACAGCACGCTCAGCGCACCGAACGACGAGCCGATCTCCACCGGTTTGGCCGGCTGATCCGGCATCGCTCCGGCCACCAGCGGTTTCAGCCCCACCAGCGCGAGCTGCCAGTTGATCTCCTCGATGGTGGCCAGATCCCCTGCGCTCTGGTAGAGGATCTGCTGCTGGGTCAGATAACCGGCGCGTTCGAGGGTCCGGCATTCCAGCTTCCGCAGCGCGGACTGCGTCTTGTTGGTGAAACCGATCTCCTCGATCTTCAGGTTTCGCAGCTGCGCGGCCATGGCCGGCGTGGTGAGCGCGGTGTAGCGCTCGCGATACATGGCCACCGCCTGTTTGCGCTGGCGGCCCACCATGAGGGTGCGCAGCAGCGTGTTCAGGGTGGCGAGGTATTTCCGGGACTGTTCGGCGTCGGCCTGGAACAGACCGGCGCGGATCCGGACCGCCTCGTCGGTGGCGACCACCGCCGCGCCGGGATCCAGGCGGCACAACCACACACCACATTTCGACAGACCGTCCGCGCAGACTCCGGCCGCGTTGGGATGGTCGTGCGCCACCCGGGTATAGGCGTTGCAGGCATCGCGGATGGTGGCCGTGGCGAGTTCCCGATGGCCGATGGCGCGGGCCGCCTGTTCGAGCAGCCGCAGGGTGTCCTGGACCTGGTTGGCGAAAACAGCCGACACATGACCGGAGGTGAACCAGCGCAGCCGGATCATCACCGCTTCCTGCGCGGGTTCCAGCGCGCCCGCCACCCGGTTGCGCACCGAACCGTCGGTCTGGGTGGCCAGATAGGCCGAGGCCAGCTCGCAGAGGGTGGTGGCGAGCTGGAGTTCTGCCTCGGGTGTTCGGTCCCGCGCCGTGAGCCGGTCCGCGGCCACCCGGCCCTCGATGGCGATCAGATCCATCGCGATCTCAATTCCCGCTTCACCTTCCGCGCACGGTCGTCGAGCGGCCGTAGTCCGAGCATTCCTCGAAAGTCTGCCACAGGTGCCGGTGAGTTAGCAGCGCTACCGGGCGGTTGCTCCCACCAGCGTGGGGGTGCCCGGGCCGGTGCGGACCGCCGGTCAGTCCGCGGGTACTGTGCTCGCGCCCATTCCCAGGTAGAAGAGCATGATCAAGAACAGGAACCAACCGGCCCCCTGCCAGATCGGCCACGGGCCTTCGCGCCGCCAGACCCGGATCGTTTCCACGAAGGCGCCGACGCCACCCGCGAACAGGATGATTCCGGGCCCGAACAGGACGGCGGTCGCGGCCGCCGTATCGCACATCAGCGCATCGGCGTCCCGGCACCGCCCGGTCGCCGCCCAGACCGCCGCGATCGCGCCGACCAGCGCCGCGAGCACGAGCACCGCCAGGCTGTAGCGCACCGCCCGGCGGAAGCTGCCGTCATCGGGCCAGCGTTTCTCCGCATCGTTGCTCATGGCTCGGTCCTCCTGGCCGCGGTATTGCCAGCCGGTGGCCGGACAAACATCCCCGCCGGCGCGGTCGGCGAGGCTCGGCCCCAACTGGCGCGGAACATACGTCGGGCCCGCTACCGCCAAGCGGAACTCGTCGACTCGCCGGCGGCATGCGTCCCCGGCCCGATCCCGTCGGCCGGGCCGGTGCGGAGCCGGACAACAAGGCCTCGGGAACGGGGCGGAGCCGGAGGGCTGCGTGCAGGCCGGCCACTCCCCGCACAGCTGTCGATCTCGCCGGGTCGCCTGTAGAGCGGGCCGGATCACTGTGCACCGATATTGCCGGGCCTGTCCGCAGAACAACCCGGCTACCTTCCGTCTGCTCCGGACGGTCGGCATTCGTAGGTGGGGCCCGCTCCGGTTCTGGAGCGCCGGAGTGAAGAACCGGAGCGGACGCCGCCGCGCCGACGGCGGCGCGACCAACATCCGACCGAGTATCGCTGTGCCGCTACCAGATCACGGCGGGACCGGGCGGGTACTGGATGCGATGGATTTTCGACGTCGCGGCCACCCGCCGTCGCGCCGACCTGGGTACCCCACCGGCACGGAGTCGCGAGCAAGCTATCCGGCCACCCTTCCGCCGTATTCCGGACGGCCCACCTCGGTGGGCGGGGCCCGCCCCGGTTCTGGAGCGACGTAGCGAAGGAGCGCAGCGACTGAGCGAAGGAGTGAAGAACCGGGGTTAATAGGGCCCCGCCCCGCGCTGCCGGAGGCGGCGCCGATATTACGGAGTGAAGAACCGGGGTTGATAGGGCCCCGCCCCCGCGGCGCCGGAGGCGACGCCATAGATACTGCGCAGTTTGCCCTTGACCAGCTTTCCTGTCGGTGTGCGGGGCAGTTCGTCGGCGAAGTCGAAGCTTCGCGGCACCTTGTAGTGGGCGATCCGTTCGCGTAGGTATTCGCGCAGTTCCGCGGCCAGTTCGGGGCCGGGGGCGATATCCGGTGCCGGTTGGACCACGGCCTTCACCGATTCGCCCATCTCCTCGTCGGGAACACCGATCACCGCGACATCGAAGACCTTCGGATGCAGCGTGAGCGCGTCCTCGATCTCCTGGGGATAGATGTTCACTCCGCCGGAAATGATCATGAACGCTTTGCGGTCGGTGAGGAACAGGAAACCTTCGTCGTCGACGTAGCCGATATCGCCGGTGGTGGTCCAGGTCGGGTGATCCGGGTGGATCGCCTGCTGCGTTTTCGCCGGGTCGTTGTGGTAGGCGAAGGGGAGTTCGTCGCGTTCGAAATAGATGGTGCCGATATCGCCGGTGGGCAGTTCCGTGCCGTCCTCGCCGCAGATCCGGATCGACCCCATCCCGGCCGGGCCCACCGAACCCGGTTTGCGTAGCCACTGTTCGCTGTCGATGAAGGTGGCACCGTTGGCCTCGGTCGAGGCGTAGTACTCGAACAGCACCGGGCCCCACCACTCGATCATCGCGCGTTTCACGTCGACGGCGCAGGGGGCGGCGGCGTGTACGGCCACTTTCAGGCTGGAGAGGTCGTAGCGGGCGCGGGTGGCCGCGTCGAGTTTCAGCATCCGGACGAACATGGTGGGGACCCATTGGCTGTGGGTGACCCGGTAGCGCTCGATCGCGGCCAGTGCCTGTTCGGCGTCGAACCGTTCCATCACCACGAGCGTGCCGCCGAGTGCCTGGACGACACCGCCGAAACGCAGCGGCGCGGCGTGATAGAGCGGCGCGGGGGAGAGGTAGACCGATTCGGGGCCGAAACCGTAGAGCGGTCCGAAAACGGCGGTGTAGGGGTCGCCGGGTGCGTCGCCGACCTGGGCGTCCGACAGTGGCTGTTCGATGCCCTTGGGCCGTCCGGTGGTACCGGAGGAGTAGAGCATATCGGCGCCGCGCGGCTGATCGGGCAGCGGTTGCGGAGGCTGCGCGGCCAGCGCGTCCTCGTAGCACTCGTAGCCGTTGACCGGACCGCCGAAGGCCAGCCGGATCTCCACGTCGGGCGTCTGCTCGACGATCGCCTCCGCCGCTTCGCGCAGTTCGGCCGAGACGATCAGTGCCTGCGCGCCGCAGTCGTTCACGATATAGCTGATCTCGGCCGGGGACAGATGCCGGTTGACCGCCGTGATGTAAAGCCCCGATCGCAGAGCAGCCCAGTAGGCCTCGTACACCTTCGGGTCATTACCGGAGAGCAATGCGATGTGGTCGCCCTTGCGCAACCCGGCGGCGTGCAGATGCCGGGCGAGCTGGACGGAGTTGTCCTCCAGCTCCCGATAGGTCAGCGCCGCGCCGGTCTCGGCGACGATAACTGCTGGCTTATCGGGGGTTTTATCGACATGCGCGCCGGGATACATAGTGCTCCTTCACGGAAGCGACGCGATCGGAGGCCGACCGCCTGGCCGAGAAGGGGCCCGTGTCGCTCGCGCGTCACCGGCCCCCGCCGGGCAATCGCCCGGCGATCGCGACGATAGCGGAAAGTGAACAGCGATTCGTCGGTTTTCCGGAACTCGCGGGCCGTCCGGTATTTCGGTGGCCGTTCTTACTCAGGGGTGCGACGGCTCGTTCAGGAAGGCCGCGGCCAGCTCGTTGAACAGCTCGGCGCGCTCCCATTGCGCCCAGTGACCGGTGGCCGCCGGGAGCACGACATCGCAGGCCGGCATCCGGTCCGCCAGCAGACGTGCGCCGACGGGCCGGTTCACCCGGTCCCGGGCGCCCCAGACCACGAGCGTGCGGTGCTCGACCCGGCGCAGCCGGGGGTCGCGGCTGAGGTCCATCCGGAACAGGGTGCGGACGGCTCCGGGACCGGCGGGGCGGCGCAACGGTGGATTCGCGACGACCTCGGGGTCCAGACTGGCCCGGTAGCGCTCGTCGATCATGGCCTCGGTGATCGCGCTACCGTCGTGGACCAGGTATTCGCGCAGGAAAACGGCCAGTTTCTCCCGGCTCGGGCCGTCGCCGCCGTAGTACGCCAGCAGTGCCCGCAGCCCCTCGGTGGGCAGGTTCCGGGTGGTGCCGATACCGCCCGGAGCGAGCAGGATCAGCCGGCCCACGCGTTCCGGCCGGTCCATCGCCAGCCGCAGCGCCGCCGCGCCACCGTAGGAATTGCCGATCAGATGGGCGTGCTGCAGGTCCAGGACGTCCAGCAGGCCGGCGACGGCGGTGGCGAGGTCGCCGAAGGGGTCGGACTGATCGATCCGCTTGGCCGACCGGCCGTATCCCGGCATATCCGGGACGATCACCCGGAACCGGCGGGACAGCTCCTCGATATTGCGCGCGTAGGCCGCCCGGCCGGAGGCGCCCGGTCCGCCGCCGTGCAGCAGCACCACGGCCGGGCCGGTCCCGTGCTCGGTGTAGTAGATGTCCCGGTCACCGGCGCGTACCGTCTGCCCGCCGTCGATCGCCGTCATGAGTGGACCTCCTCGTCTGCGCCACCACCGGGCCACGCTACGGAACCGGCGGTGCGCGGTCCGCGGCAGCTCAGCTGTTCGAGGTGCTGATCTCGCGGACCTCGCGCAGATGCTGCTCCATCGCGGCCGCCGCCGCGGCTCCGTCGTGTTCGGATACCGCGCGGTAGATCTGTTCGTGGCCCTGGATGGAGACCCGGCGGCCCAGCGCGGTGCGATGGGAGAGCGCCCGGGTGCGCTGCGTCCATTCGGTGGTCATCGTGCACAGCGTGACCAGCAGCGGATTCTGTGCCGCGTGGGCCAGCAGGGTGTGGAATTCGATATCGAGGCGCATGGATTCCGCGGGCGGCAGGGTTTCGTGCGAACGGGTCAGTACGTCGTCGAGGGAGAGCAGATTGGACGCCACGGCGCGTAACGCGGCGAGTTCGGCGATCCGCGGTTCGACCAGATCGCGCAGTTCGGTGGCGTAGCCGAGTTCGACATCGAGATCGGCGAGACTTCCGTGCAACTGGGATGCGCCCCGTGGGATATCGGCGACGGTGCTGCCCCGGCCCTGACGCCGCAGCACCAGCTTCTTCGATTCCAGTTCGAACATGGCCTCGCGCAGCGACGAACGCGAGATGTTCATACTCGCGGCGAGTTCCCGCTCCGGGGGCAGCCGATCGCCGGCGCGTAGTTCGCCGCTGATGATCAGCTTCTCCAGATGCGCGGCCACCTCCGCGCTGACACTGCGCGACTGACGGCGCATCGGTGGGATCGATGCGAAGGTCATACGGGCCCCTCCTGATACCGGCCGAACGGCCACGGCTGGTGAATCCCGGCGGAGAACTCTGGCCGGAAAAGGTCCGGCCAATGTCGGGAGATTGCTTCGTTGTGGATTGTACGTAGCCGTCCGCCGATTGTCGCCGCGGGTTTCCAGCAGGCTGTGATGATTCGGCAAAGTTACCGATGGTCAGCACTTTCCGTGGTTGTATTGCGGGCCCGTAAACCGGTCGTTACGTTCCGCCGCAGCGGTCGCGTCCCGGTTCAGCGGCTCTTACGGTCGGTACATCAGGTGGTCGGACCAATAAGGAGCGCCGTGACGACGCTGGCATCGCAAGAACAGGCCCCGGCCTTTCCGGTTCTGCAGCAGGACACCGGAATCGATCCGGGCACGGTGTACGTACCGGCCGAACCCGATCGGGTCCTCTGGGGGCGGTTGCCCTGCCGGACCGATACCGCGGTAGCCACTGTGGAGCCGGGATCCACCGTCGTGATCGATACCGTCAGCCACGAGGGAATCCTGGAGGATCAGGGCTCGGATCCGCTGTGGTACTTCGGGAACCACGGTGTGGATCGCGCCGATGTACTGGCCGACGCGGTGGCGGTGGCGGCGCGGCGGACCCGCGAACCCGGGGCCGGGCCGCATATCGTGACCGGGCCGATCGCGGTCGCCGGTGCCCGGCCCGGTGATCTGCTCGCCATCCGGATCGAGGCGCTGACCATGCGCGCCCCCTACGGAGTGGTATCGACCCGGCACGGCCGGGGGGTACTCAGCGGCCGGGCCGGATTCGACGGTGACTACGGGCAGTTCTGCCGGGTCGTCCCCGGTGACGATCGCTGGTTCGCCACGATGCCGCTCGACGTATCCGGACAGGCCGGGCACGCGACTTTTCCGCTCGCGCCGTTCCTGGGCATCATCGGGGTGGCCACCGATACCGGGACCCGGGTGAATTCGGTACCGCCCGGTCCGCACGGCGGCAATATCGACGTCAAACTCCTCACCGCGGGTGCCACGCTGTTCCTCCCGGTCCAGGTGCCGGAAGCGCTGCTCTACATCGGGGATCCGCATTTCGCGCAGGGCGACGGCGAGGTCGCGCTGACAGCCCTGGAGGCCCCGCTGCGCGCGCGGCTGACCCTGGACCTGATCCCCGCGACCGAGATCGCGGGCGGGTTCGGCGGCCGGATCGGCCCGTTCGCCGCGGCGCACGGGCTGCTGATCCCGACCGGCTTGCACGCGGATCTGAACACTGCCCTGGAGTTGTGCGTGACGCACGCCGTGGAACTGGTGAGCGGGCTGTTCGAGGCCGATCCCAGACAGGCGTACCTGTACCTCAGTGCCGCCGCCGATTTCACCATCTCGCAGGCGGTCGACCAGGTCCGCGGGGTACACGCCGCCGTCCGCTGTGCGGATTTCGACCGGGTGGCCGATACCGCGTTCGCCCGCCGGGTGCTGGAGCGAGTGCGATGAGCGGGGTTGCCGCGGATCCCGGTATCGATACCAGCGTCTGGCGGGTGACCGGTGCACCGCTGGTGGAAGCGGCCGCGGCGGGGCCGCTGTCCGGACGGACCGTGGCGGTGAAGGATCTGTTCGCGGTGGCCGGATACCCCATCGGCGCCGGAGTGGCGGCCTATCAGCGGGAACGGGTGGCGGAGCCGCGTCACGCGGACGCGGTGGCGCGACTGCTGGCGGCCGGAGCCCGGATCGGCGGTATCGCGCGGACCGACGAATTCGCCTACAGCCTCACCGGTGGTAACGGCGAATTCGGTATGCCGGTGAATCCGGCCGCGCCCGACCGGATTCCGGGTGGATCCACGAGCGGACCGGCGGTGGCGGTGGCCCGCGGTGAGGCCGATATCGGTCTGGGTACCGATACCGCGGGCTCGATCCGGGTTCCGGCTGCCTATCAGGGGCTGTGGGGTATCCGGACCACCTCCGGCCGGGCCGCCACCTCGGGTCTGCTGCCGCTGGCCCAGTCCTTCGACACCGTGGGATGGATCACCCGCGACGGGGCGACTCTGGCCGCCGTCGCGGAATGCGTACTCGGCGCCGATACCGCCACCGCCTCCGGGTTCGCGGTGGACCCGGCGGTATGCGGATACGCCGACCCCGAGCTCGCGGCCAGGGTCGAGCGGGTGGCGGATTCGGTCGGCGCGGCATCGGTCGAGTTGCGCCCCGCCGACAGCTGGATCGTGGCCTTTCGTACCGTCCAGGCCTACGAGGCATGGGCGAACCACGGGGGGTGGGTCGCCGCCCATCCGGGAGTACTGGAACCCGAAGTGGCCGAACGGTTCGCCTTCGCCGCGACGGTCACGGCGGCGGACGCGGCGGCCGCGCGTGCGGTCCTGGCCGCCGCCGCGGCGAGCCTGCGGTCCACGATCGGCGATCGCGCGTTACTGCTGCCGACCGTCGCGACCCCGCCACCGCCGCGCGCGGGCGGGCAGGTGGCCTGGGGACAGGCCCGTGCCCGCACCCTGCGCCTGACCTGTCTGGCCTCCCTCGCCGGTCTGCCCGCGGTGACGGTACCGCTGCGGTCCGGCACCGGTCTCCCGGCCGGCCTCTGCCTGCTCGGCGCACCGGGCACCGACCTTTCCCTGCTCCGTCTCGCGCTCGGCGCTGCCGGGGGACCGCTCCACAGTGAGGACCGACCATGAAACGACCACTCCGTCACATCTTCTCGATCGTCGCGGTGCTGCTGCTGGCGGTGGCGGGCCTGACCGGTTGTATCGCCACACCCGACAGCGCCGGCGGGGACTCCGGCGCCATCCGGATCGGGACGCTGCGCGGCCAGCCCCATCTCTACGCCCCGTATTTCATGCAGCGGTTCGCACCGGAGAACACCACCTACGAGATCGTGCTGTTCGAGAACTCGCCGGATATCAAGAACGCGCTCGCCTCGGGCGCCATCGATATCGGCGTGCTCGGCGCGCCCGCGATGCTCTCCGGCGTCGCGGCCGAACAGGATGTGCAGATCATCGCCTCGGCGGCCGACGGCGGATCCGGGTTCGTGGGATCGCCGCGGATCCGGACCCCGGAGGAGCTGCGGGGTAAGCGGATCGGGTTCCCGGCGGGTTCCTCGCAGGAGATCGCGTTGAAACTCACTCTGCGGGAGCTCGGCCTGGACCCCGAGACCGATGTACAGCTGGTCAATCTGGCGTATTCCGATATGGCCGGCGCCTACAGCTCCGGTCGGGTCGACGCCTTCCTGAGCGCGGAAATGGGTGTGTCGATCGCCCGGCAGGCCGGTGCCCACCAGATCGTCTCGCCCTACGAGACCCCGATCGGTGCCACCAATATCGTGCTCGGCGGCAACGGGCGCTTCCTCGACGAACACCCCGACCGTGCGCGCGACACCGTGCAGACCTTCGCTCGCGCCATCGGTTTCATGAAAGGTGACCGCGCGGCCTGGGCGAGCGGTCTCGTGGAGACCTTCGGCCTGGATCGCGCGGTCACCGATATCGCCATCGACAATGTGCAGTTGCGCTGGGAACTCGACGACGAGTACCGGCAGCGGGTCACCGAACTGGCCCGGCAGATGGTGGATTTCGATCAATTGCCCGCCGCCCCCGATATGAGCAAGGTCTTCCGGACCGAATTCCTCGATTCCGTGGACACCCAGCGATGACCACGCTGAAGACCAGGGCCGGGCGGACGGCCGAGCCGGATACCACGGCCGGGACCGGTTCACCGGATACGGGGCCGCGGCGCGACCGCTTCCGGTCCCGGGCGGTGGCGCTCCTGTGGGCACTTCCGGTGCCGCTGGTGATACTGCTGCTGTGGGACCGCGGTGTCGGCGGCGGCTGGACCCTGCCGTTCGGTATCCAGATGCAGTTCCTGCCCACTCCGGTCGAGGTGGCGCGGCGGCTGGCGGATCTGGCGGTCGGTGGGATCGTCGACGATTCCTACAGCGGCACCCTGTGGCTGCACCTGTACGCCAGTACGGTCCGGGTGCTCCAGGGGTTCGCGATCGCGGCGGCGGTGGCGGTACCGCTGGGGATCGTGATGGGACGGTCACCGCTGGTCTACCGGATGCTCGAACCGACACTGAACCTGATCCGCCCGATTCCGGTGACGGCCTGGGCGCCGCTCTCGCTGCTGATCATCGGATTCGGCGACCGGGCCACCATTTTCCTGGTGTTCCTGGCCGCGGTGTTCTCGATCCTGATCAACACCATCGCCGGGGTACGCGCCGTTCCGGCCCGGCTGTTCGAAGCGGCCGCGATGCTCGGCACACCACCGGCGCAGACCCTGTACAAGGTGGTGTTACCGGCGGCGATACCGACGATCGTCTCCGGATTGCGGATCGCGCTCGGACTGTCCTGGGTGATTCTGGTCGTCGGGGAGACGGTCGGTATCCGGGTGGGGCTGGGCGCGTTGATCACCCAGGCGCGGGAGCAGTCCCGTACCGATCTCATCGTCGCCGTCATGATCGTGATCGGGTTGGCCGGATTCCTGGCCGACCGGCTCATGATGCTCGCCGTACGCCTGGTCGCCGGACGGCGACCGCTGCTTCCGTGACCCTTTCTCGGACCAGGAGCCGACCATGAAGATCTACTCCACTCGCCGCCGGCCGCACCGGCCCGCGCGAATCGTGCTCGACGGACTGGGTAAACGCTATCCGGGCGCTGCCGGATTCGCGGTGGACGGGGTGAACCTCGATATCGCCGCCGGGGAATTCGTCTGTGTGGTCGGTGCCAGCGGTTGCGGGAAATCGACGCTGCTGCGGATTCTCGCCGGCTTCGAAAGCCCCTCCCAGGGCACGGTTTCGGTGGGTGACGAACCGGTCACCGGGCCGGGTCCGGATCGGGGGGTGGTGTTCCAGGACTACGGCCTGTTCCCGTGGCTCACCGTCGCGGAGAACATCGCCTACGGACCGAAACAGGCTCGAATGACCCGGCCCGATATCCGCGAGACCACCGATCGCAGCCTGGAGACCGTCGGGCTGACCCGGGTGCGCGATTCGTTCCCGCACCAACTCTCGGGCGGTATGCAGCAGCGCGTCGCCATCGCCCGGGTACTGGCCAACCGGCCCGCGGTGCTGCTGATGGACGAACCCTTCGGGGCTCTCGACGCCCTCACCCGCAGCGATATGCAGACCGAACTCGCCCGTATCCACGAGGATTCCGGTGTCACGGTCGTCTTCGTGACCCACAGCGTCGAAGAAGCGGTGTACCTGTCGGACCGGGTGGTGGTGATGGCCGGCGGTACCGCGCACGGTACGGCCGGGCATGTACGGGAGGTGGTCACCATCGATCTGCCGCGCGAGCGGGAGGCGACCGCTCCGGAGTTCAACGATTACAAGCGTCGGATCGACGGGTTGATCCACCAGGGCGCGCGGGCGGTCGCCTGATCTGCGCTCAGACCGGGATCGCCGGTAGCAGTTCCCGGGTCCGGGTCGTCCGCGCGACGACCCGGCCCGCTTTCACCACATAGCAGCGGTCGGGCCGGTCCAGCAGCGCGTCGGCGATCCGGCGGGTGGACAGCACCACCAGATCGGCCGCCGCGCCCACCCGTACTCCGTAGTCGTCGGCGATCCCGACGACGGCGGCGGCCTCGTAGGTGGCCATTCCGAGGACCCGGGTCAGCTCGGCGGGGCCGGCCAGATGCGAGGTCTGGGCCAGGAACAGGCCGATATCCAGTAGATCGGCATTGCCGTACGGAGTGAAGGCATTGCGGATGTTGTTGGAGGAGTAAGCGGTGCGTACCCCGGCCGCCCACAGCTCCCGGACCGGTGCGATACCGCGGCGGATATTCGCGGTATCGGCCCGGCCGCCCAGGAACATATCGGTGGCCGGGAGCGGCACCACGGCCACACCCGCGTCGGCGAGCCGGAACAGGACCCGCTGCCGGTCCGCGGGAGTGCGAGCGGCCAGTGAGGTCGCGTGGCCGATGGTCACCCGGCCCGCCATCCCGGTGCGATCGGTGACCTCGGCGATGTAATCGGCCAGGGCGAAGCGCGGATCGGCGGTGTCGTCGGCGAAATCGGCGTGCAGGTCGACCGGGACCCCGAATTCGGCGGCCAGGTCGAAAACGATATCGATATGACGCCGGCACTGGGCGAGGGAATCCTCGTTGTAGGTGCAGCCACCGATCACATCGGCGCCGTCGCGCAGACCTTCCCGCAGCAGCTCGAGAGTGCCGGGCGCCCGGAAGATCCCCTCCTGCGGAAAGGCCACGATCTGCAGATCGATCCGGCCGCGGAATTCTTCCCGCAGTTCCAGCAGGGTGTGCACCCCCAGCAGGCCGACGATCGGGTCCACGTCCGGGTGCGCCCGCAGGGTTGTAGTGCCGTGCACGATCGCCTGTTCGAGTACGCGGCGGGCACGGTCCCGGATCGAGGCGGGGGTGAACTCTCGTTTCAGCTCCGCGGTGACCGCGATGGCCCCGGCCAGCGTGCCGTCGGGGTTCGCGCGTTCGCCGTCGAGCAGCGCCTTGTCCAGGTGCACATGCGATTCGACGAGCCCCGGTATCACCACCCGGCCGGCGCAATCGATCTCGTCGGCGGCGCCGACCGGCAGCGCCGGGCCGATCGCCATGATCACACCATCCACCACGGCGATATCCACCAGGGCTGATTCATCGTCGATACGGGCGTTGCGGAGCAGCAGATCCGTGGTGCCGAGTGGCGCCGGGGCCGCCGGGGACAGTTGAGGGGCCGAAGAGGTCACATATTTTGTATACGACCCGGGTGTTTCCGGTAGGCCGGCGAATTGCTTCCGGGAGGTTACGACCCCGCGCCCGAGGGCGCCGGGCGCGCATGGCGGAGGCGATAGGCGGTGGTCGCGTGGGCGATATGCTCGGTGACCAGTCGCTGGGCCAGCTCGGCGTCGTGCGCCTCGAGTGCGCCGCAGATCCGCTCGTGCTCGTCCCAGGAATCGGTGGCCCGGCGCGGGAGTTCGACCGCGTACACCCAGGCGATCTTCCAGCCGAGCTGAGTGATCAGACCGGCCAGCAGACTACTGCCCGAGGCCTCGGCGAGTACTTCGTGGAAGCGGCTGTTCAGCCTGGTCAGATCGTCGAGCCGGCCCGAGCGCACCGATTCCTGGCCCAGTGCGGTCAGTTCCTTGAGCCGGCCGAGTTGTTCGGGGGTGCGCCGAGACGCGGCCCGGCTCGCGCACAGCGGTTCGAGCAGGGCGCGGATCTCGAGCAGATCGGCCGCCTCCGCCTCGGTCAATTCGGCGACGAAGGTACCGGCGTAGGGGCGCGAATACGCGAAACCCTCGGCTTCCAGGGTGCGCAGTGCTTCCCGGACCGGTACCCGGGAGACCCCGTAGCTCTCCGCGAGTGTGTCCTCGGTCAGCCGTTGCCCCGGTGCGAACACGCCGCGGATGATGTCGTCGCGGATGGCGCGGCACACCTGCTGTTTGGTCATCCGCGGGTTGGTGCTGTCCACATCGTCCTCGGTTCGGCTGGGAATGAATCGGCGAGCGGTCGCATACGATCTGCCGCCCGGTACTTCACCTGGATACCAGGAAAGCATTCGAATTGCCGGTGCGGCCTCCCGGAGCGGCGGGTTTCCCGCGTGACCGGCAGCACACGGACGGCAGAGGCAGCGGGTTTCGTATACGATCCGGAGTCACTTGTGATCGGAAGGACGCCATGGATCCCGTGTACGCGGTTCTGCTGCTGGCGGCCGGCTTCGGCGCCGGCGTGTGCAACACCATCGCCGGCGGCGGCAGCCTGCTGTCGTTTCCCGCCCTGGTGGCGACCGGCCTGCCGCCGGTGACCGCGACGGTGACCAATGCCGTAGCCGTCTGGCCCGGATACCTGGGTGGCGCGGCGGCGCTGCGCTCGCGGCTGGTGGAACATCGCAGCCTGCTGCCCCGGCTGATCATCGTCGGCACCGCGGGTGCGATCGGCGGAGTGGTGGCCCTGCTCGCCGCGCCGCCCGAGGTGTTCACCGCCCTGGTTCCCTACCTGATCCTGGCCGCGACCGGGCTGTTCGCCGCACAACCGCTGATCTCCCGGAAGCTCTCCGAGAAGGGCGGCGATTCGCGGTTCACCCTCTTCGCCGGGGTGTTCCTGGGTGGTGTGTACGGCGCCTACTTCAACGGCGGTATGGGCATCGTGCTGCTCACCGCGCTCGCGCTCGGTATCGACGCCTCCCTCAACCTGCTCAACGGCCTGAAGAGTGTGCTCACCCTGGCCGTCTCCACCACCGCCACCATCGCGGTGGCCCTGTTCGGCCCGGTCGACTGGTGGTCGGTCCTGGTGCTGGCCCCGGCCTGTCTGCTCGGCGGCATGGTCGGCGCCAAGATCTCCGACCGGCTGCGCCCCGGCGCGTTCCGTGCCCTGGTCATCGTCTTCGGTGCCGGTGCGGGCATCGCCATGTTGTTCACGTGAACCCGAAAGAAGGAACCATGACCGATCTCCTGCTGCGCAACGGGCGCCCGTGGATGCCCGGGCAAGCGCTGGAATCCGCCGATCTGCTGCTCCGGGACGGGCGGATCGAGCAGATCGGCGCCGGTCTGACGGCCCCCGGCGTCGAATCCGTCGAACTGGACGGGGCGCTGGTCCTGCCCGGATTCGTCGATACCCACTGTCATCTGGACAAGACCCTGTGGGGCGGTCCGTGGGTGCCCAATACCGGTGGCCGCTCGCTGGCCGGGCGGATCGCCAACGGCGAGAACCGGCGGGCCGAACTCGGTATCCCGAACGCCGACTATTGCACCGGTCTGCTCGCGACCATGATCGCCGGGGGAACCGCGCACGTGCGCAGCCATATCGATATCGACCCCTCGGTCGGCTTGGCCGGGGTGGAGGCGGTGCGCACCGCCGCCGCCCGGCACCGCGACCGGGTGGACGTCGAACTGGTCGCCTTCCCGCAGGGCGGCCTGATCCGCCAGCCCGGGACCGCGGAGCTGCTGGACGAGGCGCTGGCCGGCGGCGTCGAGGTGGTCGGCGGAATCGACCCCGCCGGATACGACGGCGACCCGACCGGACAGCTGAACCTCATCTTCGGACTGGCCGAACGGTACGGCGCGAAGATCGATATCCACCTGCACGACGGTGGCACTCTCGGGGCCTGGGAATTCGAGCTGATCATCGAGCGGACGAAGGCCACCGGGCTGGCCGGCCGGGTCACCATCAGTCACGCGTACGCGATGGGCGCGCTGCCGCCCGACGAGCAGCGGCGGATCGCCGACCGCCTGGCCGAAGCCGGAGTCGCCATGGTGACCTGCGCGGTCGGTGACGCGCCCGTGGTTCCGTTGCGTGTGATGCATGCCGCCGGTGCGACGCTGGCGCTGGGCAACGACGGGATCCGGGATCTGTGGACCCCCTACGGCGACGGCGATATGTTGCGCCGGATCAGTACCGTCGCCTTCCGCGATCGGCTGCTCTCCGATGAGGAGATCGAATTGGCCCTCACCGCCGGGACTCTCGGCGGTGCGCAGGTCATCGGGGTATCCGACCACGGGCTGGCGGCCGGAGCCCGGGCCGACCTCCTCGTGGTGGAGGCCGCGACTCCGGCGGCGGCGGTGGTCGGTGTCCCGGTCCGGAAACTGGTCCTCAAGGCCGGCCGGGTGGTGGCTCGGGACGGACAATTGGTTTCTTGATCGTATACGAAACAGGGGTGTAATCCGGCGGACCGCGATCGGCAACGCGCAGCCGATAAAACTGTTCCATGAGTACAAAGGCTATCCCGGCGCCGACCCTTCCGGGGGAGGCAATGTATACGAACGAACCGGATCCGGCCCTCACGTTCCGGAATGTGTCCATGGTTTTCGAGAACGGGACCGCCGCGCTGCGCGATATCGATATCGCCGTCCGCCCGGGCGAATTCGTCTCCCTCGTCGGACCCTCCGGCTGCGGTAAATCGACCCTGCTGCGACTGGCGGCCGGATTCGAAGAAGCCAGCTCCGGTGCGGTCGAGGTCGCCACCGAACACCTCGGTTACGTCTTCCAGGAAGCCACACTGCTGCCGTGGCGCACGGTGCTGCGCAATGTGGAACTGCCCGCGGAACTGGCCGGGGTGGATCGGGCCGAACGCCGGGCGGCCGCGCTGGACGCCATCGAACGGGTGGGCCTGGGCGGATTCGAGAAACACAAACCCGCCCAGCTCTCCGGCGGTATGCGGATGCGGGCCTCCATCGCCCGCGCGCTCACACTGCGGCCGGAGCTGTTCCTCTTCGACGAACCCTTCGGTGCGCTCGACGAGATCACCCGCCAGCGGCTGAACGAGGAAGTGGGCAGCCTCTTCCGCCGCGACGCGTTCGCGGGAGTCTTCGTCACCCATTCGGTTCCGGAGGCGGTGTTCATGTCGACCCGGGTCGTCGTGCTCACCGGACGTCCGGGCCGGGTGGCCGCCGATATCCCGGTGCCGCTGGACTTTCCCCGGGAACCGGGACTGCGCTACACCCCGGAGTTCGCCGCGATCGCCGGTGCGGTCTCGGGCACACTGCACGCCGCCGAACAGGAGGTCGCGGCATGACCACGGTCGCGGCGGATACCGCCGCGACTCCGGTCGTCACCCCGGATCGGCCGAAACCGGCCCGGCGCACGGCTCGTCGCCGCCCGGCACCGGTGCGGATCATCGCGCCCGTCGTGGTTTTCGTTGTCGTGACCGGTCTCTGGTACTTCGCGAGTCACCATCTGATCGCCGCGGAATCGCGATTCCTGCTCCCCGGACCCGACCAGGTGATCAGCGAGGGACTGCTCGACTCGGCGGTGCGTTCGGAGATCCTGTCCGCCCTGGGGTCCACGGTGCTGGTCGCGCTGAGCGGTCTGGTCATCGCCATGGCGCTGGGCGTCGGATTCGCGGTGGTGATGAGCCAGGCGCGCTGGGCCGAGTACTCGCTGTACCCGTACGCGGTGATCCTGCAGACCATTCCGATCCTCGCCGTGGTCCCGCTGTTCGGCTTCTGGTTCGGTTACGAATTCGGCAGCCGGGTGATCGTCTGTGTGATGGTGGCGCTGTTCCCGGTGGTCACCAATACGCTGTTCGGTTTGAAAGCGGTCGCGCCGGCCGAACACGATCTGTTCACGCTGCACGGCGCGAGCCGGTGGCAGCGGCTGCTGAAACTCCAGTTGCCCACCGCGCTGCCCGCGATGATCTCCGGGTTCAAGATCTCCGGCGGAATGGCGATCATCGGCTCGATCGTCGCCGATTTCTTCTTCCGCCAGGGCGAACCCGGTATCGGCCGGATGATCGATGTCTATCGACAGCGGCTGGCCACCGAGGAACTGCTCACCGCGTTGCTGCTCTCCTCGCTCGCCGGTCTGCTCCTGTTCTGGTTCTTCGATTTCCTGGCCGTCCGCGTGGAGCGGGCCCACGGCCGCCGTCGCGGCCACTGATATCCCACCGCCGCCCCATCCAGTTCACCTCAGGAAGTGCCATGAAGAAACCACTGTCTGCCCTCACCGCTCTCGCGGGCACCGCGCTGCTCACCGCGTGCGGAGGTGCGAGTTCGGTCCCGGAACCCACCGGTGAGGGCCCGCTGGCCGGGGTCTGCCCGTCGACGGTCGTGATCCAGACCGACTGGTACGCCACCCCGGAGCGGGCCGCCGCGTTCCAGCTCGTCGGCCCCGACGGCACGGTGGACGTCAACAAGGGCTCCTACGCGGGCCCGCTGGGCGATACCGGCGTCAATGTCGAAGTCCGGCTGGGTGGCCCGTTCCTGGGCGGCCAGCCCGTACCCGCGCAGATGTACCAGGACACCTCGATCACCCTGGGTTTCGTACCCACCGACGACGCCGTGCGCGCGCAGGCCGAATTCCCGGTGACCGGGGTATTCGCCTCGCTCGATGTGAATCCGCAGATCGTGATGTGGGATCCGGCGACCTACCAGATCCGGTCGTGGAATGACGTACCCGGCACCGGTGCCCCCGTGGTGTACAGCGAGGGCAAGATATTCATGGACTATCTGACCACCAACGGTTACGTGCGGCCGGATCAGGCCGATGCCTCGTTCGACGGCACCCCGAGTCGTTTCGTCGCCGAACGCGGCCGTGTCATGCAGCAGGGTTATGTGTCCAACGAACCCTATCGATGGGAACACGATGTGGAGGGCTGGCGTAAACCCACCGACTATCTGCTGATCCACGAATCCGGTTACGAGATCTACCCGCACGCCTGGTCGGTGCGCGCCGGTGAACTCGACGCCCTGCGACCCTGCCTGACCGAACTGGTCCCGATGTTGCAGCAGGCCCAGGTCGACTACATCGCCGATCCCGAACCGGTGAACCGGGCGCTGCTGCGGATCGCCGAGACCATCCCCGACGGCCCGCCGATGACCGCCGCCGGTAACACCGATTCGGTCGCGGTACAGGTGGCCGAGAAGATCGTCGGCAACGGTCCGGACGGGACACTCGGCAATTTCGACGAGGCGCGGGTGAACCGGGTGATCGACGTGGTGACCCCGATCCTGCGCGCCCGCGGCGATCGGATCGCCGACGGACTCACCGCCACCGATCTGGTGACCAACGAATTCATCGACCCCGCCATCGCCCTGCCGGGAGTTACCGAACCCTGAATACCCCTGTCTCGGAGAGCCGGCCCGATCCGGTGATATCCGAGGGCGTCCCCGGTAGCCGACCGTGCCGTGGCTACCGGGGACGTGCGTTGTTTCGCCTGCTCGCGGGTGAGCCGGCGGGCCGGGCTCGCCACAGTGGCAGGTCCGGTGGCGGCGTCGGCCCGGGGGATGCCGCCGGTCGTGGGCCGGGGACCGCTGTCCGATCCGCTGCCGCAACTGCCGGATACCCGGTGCGGTGGCCCCCGGGAGCAGTCCGGATTCGTCCCGATAACTTTCGGCTGCAACGGAATCGGCCGGTTCCGGGACATCGTGGCCGGCGAGTTCGGCGCGTACGGTCACCGCCACGCCCCGTTCTCCGAAGAGCCCGAGCGGTTCAACCGGGTGCTTGCCGACTTCCTGTGACCCGATCGCCGGCCGGGCCCGGCGTGCCGCCACGGTAGCCGCCCCGGCCGCCCGGCTCTATCTCCTCCCGCTGTTACGCGCGGTTCCACGCCCGGCCGAATACGACGACCTGATCACCCGACCACGCGAACCGCGAGCACGGTGGGTCCCGGTCGACGGTCGTGCCGGATCAGAAGCCGTCGTCGATCGGTGATTCGTCCACGCCGCGCCCGGCGGCCCGCAGTTCGGATAGCGAAGCGCCCCGGGGAAAGAGCCCCTGGCCGTGCACCTCCACCGGTGTGGGCCCGGCGTTTCCCGGTGGCGGCCCGCCCGGTACGAGATCTATCTCGAAGACGGCGGGAGCGGTCCCGCATCGGGCGATCATCCGGTGCGCCTCGGTACGGATGGCGGACTCGTCCTCCACGATCTTCCGCACACCGAACGCAGGTGCGGAGAGGAGCCACCGGTCTCCGTAACTGCTCACCTTCACCTCGAATCGCATGCTCACCCCTTGGTCCGTAGTCCGCCCGCGCACCTGTTCTCCGGCACAGATATTCGGTGCGACGGTTGCATCGACGTTAAGGAGTGCGGGCCGATCATGGCGAGCAGTGAGCACAAGTTTGCACAACTGGGATTCGGTATTTCCCGCAGTACACCGCAGAAGTGCATCATGTACGAAGTACGGGAAAACTCGTGCTAACCATCGAACAGGGGTTGAAGTATGCGTCTGCGGTTTCTCGGTAAGGGGGGCTCGGATCTCGGTGGATGCCCCAGTCTGTACACGACCGACCACGGAAGCTACCTGGTCCAGGGGTGGGAGACCGACAGACCGGCCACGGTCGAGATTCCGCATCTGCTACTGGGTTACGCCGAACCCGACACCTTCATCGGCGCGCCGATGAAGGATACCGGCCGGGGTACGTTCACCCTCGCCGGCCGTCCGGTCGCCGAGCGTGAGATCTTGGAACAGCTCGATCTGGCGCCCGACGAAGTAGCGATCGAAGTCCCGAAGACCCGGAGGACGTTCTACGGTGCTCTATCTTCCGCATGAGCCGCCGGACTGGGCCGCGCTCTTGCGCGAATGCGCGTCCGAGGCATTCCACCTGGAAGTCCGGGACGCCTACGCTGTGCCGGCCGAAGCCGGCCGGCTCGACCGGTTCTCGGCAGGCCGGCCCGCGATATCCGACGAGCAGAAGAACCGCTGGAACTCGCTGATCAGGGAAACGACCGGCCGCGGTGTCACCGTGCGCCGGGTCCGCGTGGTGACGGTGCCGCATACCGACTACCACCGCTGGCTGTTGTCGGTGACCGATACCAACACCGACGCCGGTGAGGACATCCGGTACGTACCCCGGCATCTGGCCGGCGAGGTGCCGTCGGACGACTGGTGGTTGATCGACGACGAGCGGGTCGTCTTCAACCTGGTCGACGACCACGGTAAACCCTCCGGTCTCGCGGTGACGACGGACCGGGGGATCATCCAGTACGCCCGCTGCGTGAAGCACCGGCTCTGGGACATGGCAACGCCCTACACGGAATATGTCGACAGATGAACGAAGTGCACAACGCGCGAGAAGCTCTCGGGGCACGGCTCCGGGAGCTGCGCCGCCGGGCCGGACTCACCAACCGAAGACTCGCCCAGCTCGCGGGCTGGCACGAGTCGAAGGTGAGCAAGATCGAGTTCGCGCGGATCAGACCCTCCGACGACGATATCCGCGCTTACTGCCGCCACTGTGGCGCCGAAGACCAGCTACCGGATCTGCTGGCGACGTCGAACAGTATCGAGGTCGCCTACCTCGAATGGCGCAAGATCCTCGGCGCCGGGCTCGGCCGCCGGCAGCAGAAATCGCTGAAACTCGAAGCGTCGTCCACCCATATCCGGGATTTCCAGCCGCAGATCGTTCCGGGTCTGCTCCAGACCGCGGCATACGCCACCGCGAAACTACGCCGCGGTATCGAATTCCATCGCATACCCGACGATGTCGAGAATGCTGTGTCGAAACGTATGGAACGCCAGCGCATCCTGTACCAGCGCGACCATCTGTTCCATTTCCTCATCGCCGAACAGGCGCTCTACACCACGGTCGGCGACGATACGGTCATGCTCGGGCAGCTCGACCGGCTGTCCTCGATCATCGGAATGCCCCGGGTGACCATCGGAGTCGTCCCGTCCACCGCCGAGGCGCTGGTGGTGTCCACCAATTTCGCCATGTTCGACAACCGGCTGGTGATGGTGGAGGGCACGGCCGCGGAACTCACCATCACCCAGCCCCGGGAGATCGATGTGTACGGGCGCGCGTTCGACGCCCTGGCCGGGCAGTCGGTGACCGGCGAGGGGGCGCGGGGCCTGATCCTGGATGCGCAGCGCGGGCGTACCGCGAACACCGGGCCGGCCGGTCGTCCGTGACCCACGTACCCGGGTGCCGGGTCTCACCGGTGCGGTTCGTGCCGGTCCAGGAAGTCGTCGATGAGGGTGTTCACCGCGTCCGGTACTTCCACGGCGAGCAGATGGGCCGCGTCTTCCAGGAACGACAGCTCGGCGCCGGGGACGGCGCGCGCCATGGCTTCGACCTCGGCGGGTGGGAAGGTCGCATCCTGGCGACCACCGACGATCAGGGTGGGCGTACGGATCTGCCCGAGAAGTTCCCGCTGGTCCGGCCGCCGGACCACCACACTGCGCACCGCGTGCCGCGCCGAGCCGATATCGTTGGCGCGCACTGTGCGCCGTACCCGCTCGACCACATCCGGCCGGGTCCGCATGGTCGTCGGACCGAGGAAGGCGGACAGCGCGGAGCCGACGAGCGGCCCCCGGAAGCCGCCGAGGGCGCGGGCGAGTACGAGCAGGGCACCGTATTCGAGGCGCTGGCGCCGTCCGGCCGGTGACGCCGTCCCGTTCATGAGGACGGCGGTCAGCACTCGCTCGGGACAGCGCGCGGCGAAGGTGGCGCCGATCATCGCGCCCCAGGAATTCCCCACGATATGCGCGCGGTCGATATCGAGTGTGTCGAGGATCTGCCCGACACATCGCGCGCATTCGCCGAAGGTGAACGGCCGGTCGAGCGGGGCGCTCGCGCCGTGGCCCGGTGGGTCGACGGCGACGGTGGTGAACCGGGCCGCGAAATGGGCGACCTGACCGTCCCAGAGTGTGTGATCCATGAGCAGGCTGGGCCACAGCAACATCGCCGGCCCGGTCCCGGTGACCCGGACGCGCAGCGTGCCCAGTTCGGTGGGAATATCCCGATCGGTCCCGCTCACCACCGACCTCCCGTTCCGGCGGCCGGCCGGGTGGGTACCCGGTGCGGCGCAGCCCGGGGACGATGTTCGCCCGGGAGGCAGCAGCGGCCGGTCTCGATATCGTGCACCAGGTCGCGGTAGACGATCTGGAGTTCCGCCAGGCGCGTCCATTCCGCGTGCATGAGTTCACCGGACGGGTCGTCGTGTCGCAGCAGATGGAAGGCGCGGGCGGCACCGGCGGCGATCACATCGATGAGTTCGCCGAGGGTGCGTTCGTAGACGCGGATCCCCGCGGTGGGCGCGGGTAGATATTCCGAACTCCAGGCATTGATCTCGGCGATCAGTGTCCGCCTGCGGGATTGCGACCGATTTCCGTCGGATCCGGATTCGAGCCGGTAGAGCTCCGAGAGCGCCGAGGCGAGGCCGCATACCTGCCCCTCGGCCTTCCGGCCGCCGACCGCGTACAGCAATTCGGTGGGGCTGGGCAGCAGGGAGGCGCCGGGGCCGGGGTGTACCCGCCGCACGATCAGACCCCGCCCGGTGCGGTGTGCCGATCCGTGCGTATCGCGCTCCGCACGGGGGACCGGGAATCATCTGCGCAGCCGTGGACCGACGAGCATCCATTTCCCGGCGCGCGATACAGCTGAACGAACATTCGTGAGTCGTACTTTCGCGAGGGACTTCTGTGGAATGAACCGGTTGGGGTCCGACCGAGAAATCAGCCGTGGATTCGCGGGGCCGTCACCGGTACCGCATATCTCCATCGCCTGGCATATCGAACTCCGATCGGTGCCGAGTTCCTCGTCGCGGAGCTCGTGGACGAGGACTTCGTCGCGTGCCCGAGGGGTTCGGGCGAGTCAATCGTAGGGCGACCCGGACGGCACGCATATGGGCGCGCGTAATGAAACATCCGCTCGCTCTCGTGCTGCGCGCACAAGGCGGGAACCAGGGTCACCCGGGCAGTCCGAGACAGGAGAGAACGGCCGGGCTCGGCATCTCGGGAATCACCGCCGGTGGTCCGGTACCGGGCGGCGGTCAGGGAAAGGGCGGCAAACAGTACGAGCCGAGGTCCGGACCGGTGCGGCGCCGGACCCATCGCGCCAGCTGCGCCGGGGTCTCGAGGTGCACCGCGTGCGCGGTACCCGGGAGAACCTGTGTTTCGAGCCCGAGTGCCGCGCCGAGATCCCGGACCGATCGATGCCGGGCGGGCGGTGAATTCTGTCCCACGGTCACGGTGATCCGGGTGGCCGCCGCGCCCACCGGACGGGGTTCGAAGGCGCGGAACATGGCGAGTTCCCCGGCGACGGTCGCCCGGGCCACGGCGGTGAGTTCCGGTGTCCAGCTCGGGCCGTAGAGCGCCCTGCCGAACCCTGCCACACCGTCCCGGTGAAAGGCCCGGGCGATATCGTCGAGCAGTCCGGGCGCGAGCGATCCGGCCGCCGGTTCGTGCAGCAGCGCACCGGCGAATCCGACCCCGCGGGCGGCCATTTCCAGGCCGAGCGTCGCGCCGCCGCTGACCCCGACCACGAACGCCCCCTCGCACAGCGGTGCGAGGGCGGCGATCTCGGTGTCCATATCTCCCGACTGCGGCCGGTCGGGGGCGTGTACTTCGACGGCCGGGCCGAGGGCGGCGACGGTGGCCGCCCAGACCCGGCTGTCGGTGGCCACGCCGTGGATCAGCACGACCTTCATACCGGTACGGACTGCTTGCCGAGCGCGGCCAGCAACTGGTCGGAGGTCGCGACCGCGCCGAAGATACCGCCCTGCATGGTGACCATGCTCAGCGCGGCTTCGTGGTGTTTGCGCTCGGTGGCGCCCGTGCAATCGGACAGGATCAGGCATTCGTAGCCGCGGTCGTTGGCCTCGCGCATGGTGGTGTGCACGCAGACATCGGTGGTGATACCGGTGAGGACGATGTGGGTGATGCCCGCACCGCGCAGCAGCAGGTCGAGGTCGGTGGCGTAGAAGGCACCCTTGCCGGGTTTGTCGACGACCGGTTCGCCCGCGATCGGTGCGACCTCGGGCACGATCTCCCAGCCCGGCTCGCCGCGCACCAGGATGCGGCCGCACGGACCCACGCTGCCGATCTCCGCGCCGACCTGCGCCGAACGCCAGCGCTTGTTGGCGGGGAGGTCGCTGAGGTCGGGCCGGTGGCCTTCGCGGGTGTGGATCACGGTCAGGCCGAGTTCACGGGCGGCGGCGAGGACCCGGGCGGTGGGTTCCAGGCCGGCGCGGGTGAGGGACAGGTCGTAGCCCATCTGGTCGACGTATCCGCCGGGCCCGCAGAAATCGGTCTGCCAGTCGATGAGCAGCAAGGCCGTGCGGGCGGGATCGATGGGGCCGTCGAAGGGCCAGGTGTAGGGGGTGGCGTCCACGGTGGTGGGGGTCATGCGATGAGCTCCTTGTCGCGTCGCGCGGTGAGGGTCGCGCAGAGGGTGAGAACAATTGCGGCGGCGGCGAAACCGATCACGGCATCCGACAGCCACGGGGCGAACCGATGGGTGAGCAGCGCGGCCACCGCGCCCCCGGCCCAGGCGGCGAACGCGGGCCAGTGCCAGCGGGCCCGACGGTCGTGCGGGCCGAGACCGAACCGGGGGAGCACCAGCTGGTCGAGGATGACCACGGCGCCGATCGGCGGCACGATCACCCCCAGCAGATTGAGCCACTGTTCGAAGTACGACCAGATACCCGCGACCGCCAGCACCACTCCGGCGGCGCCGAGGACGAGGGTGAGCCGCCGCATCCGGCCGCCGGAGAGCTGGCTCCAGCCGACCGCCCCGTTGTAGAGGCAGTGCGCGCAGACCGAACCCAGGTTGATGAATACGAACGCCACGGCCAGCGGAACCAGAATGCCGCCGTGGTCGACCAGGAGTCCGAGGAAGTTGCCACCGTCGGCGGCGGGGTCGGCCAGGGCCACCACGAGCCCACCGATCACCAGCGCGATGGAATTGCCCACCGGGAAGGCCGAGGCCGCGGCGAGGAAGGCTTCGCGGCCGTTGCGCGACCAGCGGGTGAAATCGGCGGTCATGGTGCCCGAATCGACGAAAGAGGCGATGACCAGGGTGACCGCCGCCCCGAAACTCATCGCCGCGGCCCCGGCCTGCCCCTGATAGGAGGTCGGCGAACCGCCGCCGTCGGCCACCGCGAGACCGATCGCGACCAGTCCCAGCACGATGTACACCGGCGCCGCGATCATGCCGATCGCCGACAGTGCCCGGATACCGAGCAGCGTCACCGCGATGAAGCCGAGTCCGGCGGCGAGCGCGGTGAACTGTTCGTGCCAGCCGAGGGTGTCGTGCAGGATCGCCCCCGCCATACCGGTCTGGAAGGCGAACCAGCCGATCACCACGGTCGCCAGGAAGGCGGAGGGGAGGAACGCGCCGGCCTTGCCGAAGGTTTCGGCGGCGGACAGCGCGAAGTTCTTACCCGTGCGCCCGGCGATCACGCTCAACGCGCCGACGTACAGCATCATGCAGATATTGCCCACCGCGATGGCGAGCAGTCCCAGCCAGAAGCCCAGCGAGTAGACGATGAGACCGCCGAAGATGGCGCAGGTCAGCACCATCGGGAAACCGAACCAGACCGCGGAGACCGAGCCCAGGCCGCGGCGCCGGTCGGCGGGAACCGGAACGTTCTCGAACTCCTCTATCTCCCAGGTGCTCTCGGGTTCGGTGAGCGTGGCCGTGCTCATAGCGCATCGGCTCCTTCGGGAGCGGGGAGTTCGTAGATCACGGTGACACTGCCGCCACCCGGCGGACCCTGGTGTTCGGCGCCCCCGGAGACGTACACCGCGCCGTCACCCTTGAGCGCCGACAGCAGACCGCCGACGGCGCCGCGCGCGTGCCGGGTGGCGTTGATATCGGAATCGGTGAGCATGGTGTGCCGCAGCCCCCGCACCGAGCCGCGGGGGTCGGCTTCGGCCTTGGCGAAGATCTGCCGCACCGTGCCCCCGGCCGCCGCCACCTGCGCCAGCAGCTGCTGCACCGAGGCAAGGTCGATCGCATCGGCCATATGGCCGTGCAGGGCGCGCAGCGGGTTGGCCGCCGTGGGGCTTTCGGCGACCACCAGTACATGGCAGTCGTCGAGTTCGGCGCCCGCGCTGGCCGAAGCGCGCGCCGACCAGACATCGGCCTCGCCCGTGAGGGCGCGCAACGCGGTCTCGCGATCACATTCCCCCAGCGCGACGGCGATCCCCAGCGAACTCGCCGCCCGCGACCAGCCCATCGACGCGTAGGTATCGGTGGCGACGGGCACCTGGCCGGCGGTGTGCAGCGCGGTGATCTTGTCCGAGGTCAGCAGCGGGCATTTCACCAGGACCAGATGGACATCGGCCGGGGTGACCCCGAGTTCGGCGAGCAACTTCCCGACGGTGTCGGCGACCGTGTCGACCTGGTTCGCGCGGCCGATCTCCCCGGGGTCCAGGACCCGGCTGCGGCGGGCCGCCGCGACCAGGCCGCGATCGAATCCCCGATGGTGGCGGTCGTCCCGGACGAACATGTTCACATGCGGGCTGAGCACCCCCTCGGTCCCGCCGGAGAACACGGTGACCGCGGCCTCCGGGATACGCGGTTCCCAGACGGCGGTGGCCAGGGTGCGGCTGAAATCGTTCACGCAGCCGTTGCCCTCGGTCTTACCGATCACCGAGACGAGATCGGCGGTGCGGTAGCCGGTTTCGGTGAGGACCTCGAAGGGGCGGGTGTCGCCGGGGTCGTCGGTGGGCACGGTCAACAGGGCGATACCGGTCATGCGGCGCTCTCCTTCGGGGTGCGGGCCGCGGTGAGATGGTTGAAGACGAGATTGAGAACGAACGCCACGATGACGGTGCTGGTGATCGCGCCGCCGGCGATGATCCGGACCGACGACGGAAGCCCTTCGTAGACCTCCGGCGCGACCACCGGGATCATCCCGATACCCATGGCCAGGGACACCACCAGCAGGTTGTCGTTACGGGAGTAGTCGACCCGGGCGAGGGTGGCGATCCCGACCCCGGCGACGGTGGCGAACATGACCAGGCTCACCGAGCCGATCACCGCGCCCGGGAGGTTGGCGACCACTTCGCCCATCTTGGGCACCAGTCCGAGCGCCACCAACAGCCCGCCCGCGACGGCCACCGCACGTCGGCTCGACACCCCGGTCATCCGCACCAGACTGACGTTCTGCGCGAAGATCGTGTCCGGGAACGAGGTCAGGAATCCGCCGAGGACAGCCGAGGCGCCGTCGGCCCCGAGAGCGCGGGCGAGCCGGTTCGGTTCCAGCGGCCGGCCGAGGTGATCGGCGGTGGCCATCAGGTAGGCGGTGGATTCGGTGAAGATCACCAGCATCACCAGGCACATCGAGATGATTCCGGCGATCGGGAAGGTCGGAGTGCCGAAGAGGAAGGGGTCGGGCAGGCCGAACCAGGCGGCGGTGCCGACCGCGCTGAAATCGGTGAGCGAGAGCGCGGCGGCGGCGAGGGTGCCCAGCACCAGCGCGATCAGGACGGCGGACTGCGCGACGATCCCGCGGCCGTAGCGCATCAGGACGACGATCAGCACGACCACCCCGAGCGCCAGCGCCAGTGGGGCGCCACCGGCCGGTTCGTCGCCGAAAGTGATGGATACGGCCTTGCCGATCAGCGACAGCCCGATCATGGTGACCGCCGCGCCGCGCACCATCGGCGGGAAGAACCGCACCAGTTTCGAGAACGGGATCGCCACCAGCATGCCGAAGATACCCGCCGCGATCATGGCGCCGTAGACGGCGGACAGCCCGTATTCCTCGCCTATCAGGATCATCGGCATCACCGCGGTGAACGAGGCGCCCGCCACCACCGGCATCCGGGCGCCGAGCAGTTTCCCGATACCGAGGGCCTGGACGAGGGTGATGACACCGGCGACCAGTAGATCGGCGTTCACCAGCGTGGCGATGGTGGAGGTGTCCAGCCCCAGGGCCGCGCCGAAGACCAGCGGGACCGCGACGCAGCCGGTGTACATGACCAGCACGTGCTGGAGACCGAACAGTGTTGTGCGCCAGAAGGGTAGGGAAGCGGAGGGAATCAGCGGCGGCGACTGGGTCGGGGCAGCGTCTGTGGACATGGGACCTGGCCTCGGGCAGAAGAAATAACCAACACCAGAATTTGTATACAAACACTGTTTCACTCATGTTGCCAGAGGTTCCAGGGTTGTGAACTATGCAAGAAGGCGAGGTGGGGTTCAAATTCTTGTATACAAACCTTGCGGTTCATACCGCTCGGTTTGTCCGGTGAGGTGCTCACCCGGGGCCGCGGACCATCGATCGGCGGCTCCCTGGAGAAGGCGCGGGCCGGGCGTCCGCGGTGATCCGCGCGCTCGCCGGCGGTACCGGACCGGGTGGAGCCGACGGTCCGGACAGCTGGTCTCAGTCCGCCGTCGCCTCGGCGTCCATATCGGCGAGCAACTCCTCGTCCCGGGCGATGTGCTCGTCCATCAGATACCCCGCCTGCACCGGCGACCCGTTGAGGATCGCCTGCGCGATGGCCGCGTGATCGCTCCATGAAATATGGGTACGGCTCTCCAGCCGCTGCCCGAAGATCCAGGAGACCCGCTCCAGGATCTGCTCCAGCATGGCCCCCAGCTGCTGATTACCCGACGCCTCGGCGACCAGGGTGTGGAACCGCAGGATCAGCGGCGGCAACTCGTCGTGGGCATGGGTGAGATCGGCCGACCGCCCCAGCTCCACCACCCGCGCCAGATCCGCGGCCACCGCCCCGCCCCTGGACCGCGCCGCCAGCTGTGCGGCCAGCACCTCCAGCCCGCGCCGGATCTGCACCAGCTCCAGCGCCGCCGGCCCCGACGGCGCCGATACGGTGGCCCCCCGATACCGCACCAGCGTCACGAACCCCTCGCTCTGCAACTGCGACAGCGCCTCGCGGACCGGTACCCGGGACACCCCGAACCGTTCCGCCAGGTCCACTTCGCGCAGCCGGTCACCGGGCGCCAGTCGTCCGGTGAGGATGTCCTCGCGCACGGCGTCGGCGACCGCGGCGCCGGGGGCGGTGCGGGGGGTCGGCTGGGAGGTGGTCACGTGGTGAGGGTAATCCCGGCACCCGATTCGATCCCATCGCCGGATGTCGGCCGCGACGTGACCGGGTGTGATCGCCGGCGGAACACCGGCCGGTTATGGGAGGGCGTCACCGGCGAGAAATGGTAGTCATAGAGTTCTATGGTCGACGACATTCTGGCGATGGCTTGGCGGGAAGCCGCGGGACGCCTCGAGGTCTCACTCGGTGAACGGACCCCTTATGTGCTCGCACGGTTGTACCACCGATCGGGCGCGGACTTGGAGTGGATGGTCCGGAGTGTCGAGCACATGGATCCTCGACTCACCGCGAAAGTCATGCAGGCGGCGCAGCGGGCAGTGGAGCGAGGGATGCCGCTGCCCGAAATCCGGTTGCAGCTCGGGGCCGTTCAGAACAGGCATCGTGCGGGCCTTGCCAGTGGGCAGCGGTCGCCGCGGATCCGGTTGGAGCAGACCCGGCAAGCGCTGGCGGACCTGAACGCGCCGCCGGCGACCTCGCGGGATGCCGCGCCCGAGGAGCCCAAGACTTACAGTCGTCCGTCCGGGTATCGCAAAGGTATGCGGGAGAAAGTATTCGAACGCAACAGTGACGGCGACGGTGTCGTTCGCGATCCACTGACCGGTCGAGCGATCGAGTTCGACGATCCGTGGCATATGGGGCATCGGCCCGGTATGGAATTCTGGAAGCATCAACGTGATGCCGCGGTACGCGGGATCACCAGAGAGGAATTCCTGGACGAACACTATGACTGGCGCCGATACCGACCCGAACTGGCGGCTTCGAATCTGAGCCACGCCGGTGAAGATCGTACAGACCACTTTGTGAGGCTGCCCGACGATGAAAGTCAGTAGTGACAACAAGGGGATCGCGGAGATCGCCGGGGCCGCTTTCGGCGGCATCTCCCGCGTTGTGCAATATCTGGATTCGGACGAGAAGTCCGAGATCGCGGTGCTCAGTAGTGACGATCGACCAGCACCGGGGTTGATCTCGTTGTGCACCGTGGGGCTCTCCGATCACCCGATTCCGGGTCGTGCCCGGCCGCCGCTGGGGGTCGAGATCCTCGCCGTCAGTCCGCTGCCGGTATTTGCGGCTGTGCTGTCGACAGCGGCGTTCTGCGTGGTCAACAGCGGTTGGCTCGCCGAGCCGGGGCGGGTCTTTCCCGGCATCGTGGGGGCACATGTGCCCGACACCACCGTCCCCCATTTGATGTTCGTCGATCCTTTTCTGTGGGAGGACTCCGATTTCGCGTCCCGGACTCTGACCGGGAAGACCGTGGCGTGGGTCCAGGGTGTCCCGATCAGTGACGCCGAGATGGAATACGTCCGGGCGCGCGGAGCAGACGCCTTGGAGGAGCTGTTCGTATCCGCTCAGCCGGACGTGTTCGATCCCCGCCGTCCCTCCGTCGTATCCGACCGGACCTCTGACTGATCAGGTAGATCGCGGCCGTGTCCGGATTCGGCCTGCTGCCCGCATTCATCCGTTCCGAGCGTTGCGGCCGGTGTACTTCGAGTACGCCTACCGGCTGCGGGGCGTTGCTGTCCGGAGAACGGGGAATGTCCCGTCCCCCAGATCGGGATTCGGAAGCTTGCCTTCGGGGTCGACGAGCGCCACGTCCCGGCCGTCGAGTCCGAAACGGCGCAGTCCCTCCAGCAACATCCGGCGGCCGACATCGGTGATCCGGTCCACTCGGCTCAGATCGAGGACGACAGTGCCGGTGGTGGTGTCGTTCTGGAAGGCGGCCAGTACTGATTCGGCGCCGATGAACTGCACGGCGCCCTGTAGCGCGTACCAGGTTTCGCCGTCCCGGACCGTGGTGGAACGCAGCACCGTGGAGCCGTGCGGTTCCGACTCCATCAGATGCATACCCATATCGTCGGAGAGCCGATGGAAGGCCTTGATTCCCCGCACACTGTTGCCGTGCGGGTCGAGGCGGGGCGAGACGACCCCGATCCCGCACTGACCGGGCAGCGCGCCCAGCAGACCGCCGGCCACCCCGCTCTTGGCGGGGATCCCCACTCGGGTGAACCATTCGCCGGCCGAATCGTACATACCGGCAGCGGCCATCACCGCCAGTGTCTCGCGCGCGACGGCCGGCGCGACGACCTGCGCACCGGTCTGCGGATGCACACCTCCGTTGACCAGTGCCGCGCCCATCGTGGCGAGATCCCGCACGGTCACCTTGATCGAGCACTGCCGGGTATAGCCCTCGACGACCTCGTGCGGGTCGTCGTCGATGATCCCGTAATTACGCAGCATATGCGCGATCGAGAGGTTGCGGTCCGCGGTCGCCAGCTCGGAGGCACAGACACGTTCGTCCAGTTCGAGGTCACGGTCGGCCAGCGTCGAGAAGAAACTCCGAGCCCGCTCGAACCGTTCCGCGACAGTCGCGTGCGGGCCGGCCAGGAGCTGATGGGTGGCGATCGCGCCGGCATTGATCATCGGATTCTTGGGCCGCCGCGATTCGGCCTCCAGCGACAACTCGTTGAATGCCTCACCCGACGGTTCGACGCCGACCGTCGCGCGGACGGTATCGAAGCCGCGATCGGCCAGGGCCGCCGCATAAGCGAACGGTTTGGAGATGGACTGGATGGAGAATTCGATATCGGCGTCGCCGGCGGTATAGACCCGCCCGTCGACCGTGCACACCGCTATACCGAGCACCTCCGGGTCCGCGGCGGCGAGTTCGGGTATGTAGCCGGCGACCTCCCCGCCGGTGTCGGCGCGGACGGTGTCGAGCACTTCCTGCAGATAGTCGGCAATGGGGGAGTGCACGGTGTCCACCTTTCCGGGGAATACGGCCGTGGCGGCCGGTCGGGTAAAGCTTGTGATCCGACGGCTATCGGTATTCGGGATCGTCCCAACCGAAAATGCGATCGATCGCGCGGTTCAGCCTAGCGGCGGAGCAGTGGATATCGGCGCGGTGCGCCTCGTCGCGGATTCAGCACTGCTCGGGCGACTACTGGCAGGGTCATCGTGGCTGCGGTCGGTGGACTGAGAGGTGGCCACGCGCTGGGTAATCCCGGCGCCGTTCGATCGCGTCGTTGGACAGGGAACCGAGTCGTACCCTGGTGCACTACGGTGCTGTCCCTCTCCTGAGGGTCTATGGCACGGTTGGTCGATCGAAGTCGCGATGGGAGTGCGAAAAGTGAATGAAAATGAGGGATTTCGCGTGGAAAGTACCTGATCAGGAAGTGTGCTCCCCGCGCACGCGGGGATGATCCTACCGAGCCGACCGTGGCTGACCCGATCACCGGGTGCTCCCCGCGCACGCGGGGATGATCCCTCTTGATAGATCCATCCGGTTTCGACCAGTTCGTGCTCCCCGCGCACGCGGGGATGATCCCTGGCTGAGGCTCGCCCGCGGCGAGCTCGTCGAGTGCTCCCCGCGCACGCGGGGATGATCCCAACCGATGACCATCGATCTGAACGCGGCGATCGTGCTCCCCGCGCAAGCGGGGATGATCCCCGCGGAGAGTAGCGGCCAGCAGAGGATCGTTGGTGCACCCCGCGCACGCGGGGATGATCCCAAGACGGACAAGCGCCTCATCTCGATCGAAGAGCAGCTGAACGAGAAGTGGCCGCAGCTCGGCGGTCGGGACGTGAAGGAAGCACTGGCCGCGATCACGGGGGAGATCGGCTAGCGGCCTCGTTCTTGCCCCCGGTCTCGCTCCCTCCCCGGAGCATCCCGCCCGCCCCGGGTCGGCTGTGGGGGTTCGCGGAAGGGGGACTCGACCCCGGGAGGCGGCCGATTGATGCGCAGGATGTCTGCGGCGTCGCGGCCGTCCATCGGGGGTCTCTCTCCCCGCTCGGCGGCTTCTCGCTGCTCCTGGGCGCGTTGGGCCAGTCGCGCGACGGCTTCGCGTTGTTGTTGCTGTTCCCTGGCTATCTGGCGCTCGCGCCCCTGTTTCTCCTGGGCCTCCCGGGCAGCAGCTTGGGTTCGCGTCTTCTCAGCTGCCCTCTCCTGGAGTTCCCGCAGCCTCTGCTGGGCCCGGAGACCCTTGGAAGGGATCAATTCCAGTTGGTCGCGATTGCGCTCCAGATCCCGTCCGATCTTTTCGGCTCTATTCGCCTGCTCCTGGGTGACCTCTTCGACGCGGAACCGGCCCTTGAAGTCGCGCACCATGTCATCGAGGGCTCGGCGGATGTCCGGCTCCGGTGATCCTTCGATGACAACCCAGGCCCCGGTGGCTTTCTTGTCGAGTGTGAGGGCTTCGCGGTCCTTGTCGATCTGCTTCAGCGTGAACTCCCCGCGAAGCCGCTTGGCGCCCTTGTACTCCCGGAATTCGAAATCGTTTACGGCTCTGGAGTTATCGTGATGGCGCTCCTCGCCCGACGGTAGCTGTTGGGGTACCTCGTGTCGCCAACCCTTGTCGGGTGTCTCGCCTCGCATCTCGGCGATCCCGTAGTGAAACCAGCGACCCTTGTCGTTCGACTTACGCCCCAGCGCGGAACGTTCACGTTGCTCTCGACGCTGCTGCTCGGCATAGCGACGGCGACGCTCTTCCTCTTCGCCGGACATCCCCCCGGACTCCGGATCAGGCCAAGCCGTGCTTCCGCTTCAGCTCTAGACCTTCGTGTTCCAGCCCGTGCGCTTCGGCGTAATCGACAGCTCTCGAATACCACTCGGATATGACAGAGGGTCTGAAGTCCCCGCCTGGAGAGTCGAACAGCATGTTGACCGGATAGTCGATCTCGTCGGTCCAGTCGTAGCGGATGATCGGGCCGAATTCGTAGAGCCGACCGGGCTCGGCCGACAGCACCCTGCCCATGTCCGGGTTGTTGATCCAGCGGCCGCCGCAATGCCTGACGAAGTACTCGCCGATGTAGGCCACGAAGGCATTCACGAGCTCGATTTTGTCCGCCTCGAACAGCTCGTCTTCGTCCGGGAAGAAGTAGTCGAAGGCGTCATCGACCCAGTGCAGCGCCATCTCGTCGCTGTAGCGGTCCACCCCCACGGGCATCGGGCCTATGGGCTCGGCCGAGCCGGTCTGGGTCCTCCAGTCGGCGGGCACCCTCGGCAGCGCCTCGGTGAACAGCCAGTCGATCACCCTCGAGACGCGTTCGGGGCTCGACCACACCACCCACTCCGGATCGTCCTGTGCCGCCTTGTCGATCTCGTCGATCACTGGTCGATTCCTTCCCCTCGTGTCCACCAACCCGATTCGAACCCATTGCAGCGTACCCACCGGTTCGGACAATTTATCGCTATCAGAGGAGCCGAGGGACGGACAGATGCATCCGTCAAATCGGCGCTCCCGGTCGCCATATCCTGAAGCATCTCGGCAACGATCGGGGTTCGACGGCTGCACTTCGGCGCAATTTTCCAGCCAGGGCGCCGACGGAAACCAAGGATCACTGCGCGGTCCATCAACTTCCGGGTTTGCGCCGTGTGTCGAGGCCCGATCATGAATCCGTAGGCCATGGATACGCGGCAGTCGTCGGCTGGAACGTGCCGTGCGTCCGAGGCCGAGCCCTCGGGAACTGGAATGCCACAGCCCGGTCGATCTCCGCAGCGGGCATCCCGTGCTCGAGCGATACGTCCCTATAGGGGCGGATATCCCGGCAAGGAAGACGCATCTCGTGTGCTTCGATGAAGTACCGGGCTCGGCGGCTCAGTCCTTCCGGCTTAAGCAGGGGCGGCACGTTGTGCGCGGGAAAATCTCCCGCGCAACACATTCACCAATGAACGGTATCGGGCTCCACCGGTATCGGTGCGTTCATTTGTCATGAGAAGTCGTATTGTGGCGGCATGCATCAGATCTGCCGTTCGCTTCGGCTCACGGAAGAACAACCGAGCGAACCGGAGAGAGCGGAAAGTGAATGAAAACCGGGGGTACTGCTCGGAAACTGCCTGATCAGGAAGTGCGCTCCCCGCGCACGCGGGGATGATCCCCAGTCCTTGACCGCCGCGATAGCCGCCTTGAAGCGCTCCCCGCGCACGCGGGGATGATCCCAAGACATTCGGGGTCGATACCGCCGAGTCGGTGCGCTCCCCGCGCACCCGGGGATGAGCAAGAGTGCGCTATTCGTAGCTATCGTCCAGGTAATTCAGGGTGGCGAGATATGGGCGGCAGCTCGATAGTGGTGGTTGTGCGCGGTCCGCGTCCCTGTCGTCTCGTCCGCAGGTCGAAAAGCTGGTTCGGCGGCATAGTCGGTCGGGGTATGTGGCTCGCATTCGGTAGTCGAGGGTGTTGGTGCGGCGATCGGAACGAAATCCCGAGACTGAGTACTTGCCTGGTGGAGCGTCGCGAGCTGATGGATGGCCAGCGAAGTCATGATCATTTCCAGCGCACCGAGCTGCGTTCGGAGAGATCGACGGCTGACAGCGGAAAGGTGACCGGGAGCGAGCTCAGGGCCCGGTGGAAGGGGCCAGGTCGCCACATCAGATCGGTGGGGGCGACTGCGAGTCGCATGTCGGGCAACACGTCCAAGAGTTGGTCGATTGCATCTTGGGCGATCAGGTAGGCGACGGTCCGGGCCGGGCATGCGTGTCGTCCGGAGCTCCAGGCCAGGTGAGAGCGGTTGCCGGTGGTGTCTTCACCGACGATTCCGGGGTCGGTGTTGGCGGCGGCGAGGCTGATGAGTACGGGTTGGTGTGCCGGTAGCCAGGTTTCGCCGATCAGTACCGGGGTCCGCGGGTAGGTGGTGCAGAAGTTGGCCATCGGTGGGTCGTTGAACAGCACCTCGTCGAGTGCGTCGCGGGTGGAGAGGCTGCCGCTGATCAGGCCGCCACCGAAGCGGTCGTCGGTGAGCATGAGCAGGATGGTGTTGGTGATCAGGTTGGGCTGGGCTTCGCCGCCTGCTCCGTAGAAGCTCATGAGTTGAGCAAGTATTTCGGTGTCGTCGAGCTGGTGGGGGTGGGTGAGCAGACGGGTGGTGGCGTCGTTGCCGGGGTGCGCGCGCTTGAGCGCGACGAGTTCCGCCAGCGCGATTCGCAATTGGGCCATGTCCTCGGTGGTGGCGGCGGTGTCGAAGCGGGCGGCCATTCCGGCGGTGATCCGCTGTGCTATTTGGGGTGGGCAGCCCATGATCTGGTTGAGGACGGCGACGACGAGTGGGCGGGCGTAGTCGGTGACCAGGTCCGCGGTGCCGTTTCGGCAGAAAGCGCTGATCAGTGGTGCGGAGAGCTTTTCAACTGTGGAGTGCATGGCGTGGCCGTCGACGCCGTCGATGGCGGCCTTGGAGGCCCGGCGGTAGCGAGCATGGTCGTAGCCGGTGCTGTAGCGGGCCGCCGGGTACCAGCGCATCATCGGCAGCACAGGCGAGTCGGCGGGGACGGTGTGCTGCCAGGGGCGCGGGTCGGTGGGGAAATGGTCGCTGTCGTGCAGGATCCGCAGCGCGGTCCGGTATCCGAGCACCAGTGTGGCCGGTACTCCGGGGGCGAGTTCGATGGGTGCGAGGTCGCCGAACTGTTCGCGCATGGCGCGGTAAGCACTGTGCGGATCCGCCGCAAAGGCTGGGGTGTGCAGTGGCACTCGCGGACCGGCTTCTGCGGGTGGGCTACTGGTGATCGGGCAGCGACCGGCCGGTCGGGTACCTGGGAACGAAATCGATGACGGAGGAGACGAGGACATGACGGCTTCTTCCGGATATGCGTGGGGACCCGGGCGCGGTTCCGCTACCCGGGTGCGATGAATGACGAACCTGCATCAACGTGTTCGCAGGCTCGATGCGGTCGAGCTCGTGTCAGATCAGGCCGAGATCGTTCGAGAAAGAGGCGAGCAAAGCGTTCTGCTCACGCAACCGGCAGCGCTGGCTGATATAGCCGTCGGGCCGGATCAGACACAGACTGTCGCCGCCGGGTGCGCCGTAGCGGTCATGGACCCGGCGGCTGTCCGCGGTGATGGCACCGGCCGGAGTAGGCGCGTGGTGGCCCGGCGGTGTGATGACCACCGGTTCGATCCGGTTTCCGAATATCTGTTGTGCGCGCGTGATCAAGTCCGAGATGTTCGGGGCCGTCTGAGGTTCGCGGTGGATGACCAGCAGCGTGTGTGCGGGGTGTCGAAACAGCTCGTACAACCGCAGGCGTGGCGTGATTTCGATATCGGGAGCGCGGTCGCCGCAGGCCGGGCCGTCGAGTCGCTGACCGGGCGGTGCTTGCATGTCCACGGTGGGCGCATAGCTGTAGACGAGCCCGGATACCCGGGCCACCGCGCGTTCGGTGAATCCGGGTTCGCGGGCGATGGCCAGGCGCTCGGCGATCGGGATGCCGTGGTTCATCAGCACCGAATGCAGTTCATGGGTGCCCGCGATCACCTGCTCGGCGATCGGTCGCCGCTCCGCCTCATAGGTATCGAGCAGCGATTCGGCGGCTTCACCCTTGACCACCGCAGCCAGTTTCCAGCCGAGGTTGAACGCATCCTGCATCGAGGTGTTCTTGCCCTGTCCACCGGCCGGTGAGCGTTCGTGGCCGGCGTCCCCGCACACCAGGATCCGGCCGTTGCGATACCGCGAGGTGATCCGCCGTCGCGTCCGGAACGCCGACGTCCACTCCGGCACTCCTATTTCGACCGCACCCTCGAAATGCGCATCCAGAACCTTCCGGAACGCCTCCACGGAGGTATCGGCGTCGCGGCTGTCGCCTTTCTCGCTGATCAGGACCCGCCACAGGCCACCCGGCAGCGCGGTGCTCAACAGCATGTGGTCGAGCGCGATCCGGTAGTCGACACCGCCCACTTCGACCGGAGATCCCTGCAACGGCACGTCCATCATCCGCATCGCTGTGTCCACGTACTCGGCACGGCTGACTTCGGCACCCAAGTGGTCGGCGACGGTGCTGTGCACACCGTCGCAGCCGATGAGCCAATCCGGCCACATCGTCTCCGTGTCGCCGGTGACCGTGTCCCGCACCGTCGCGGTCACTTCGCCATCCCGGTGGACGGTGACCGACACCAGTTCGGTGTGCCAGTCGATGACCCCACCCAATCCGGTGAAGTGGCGGCGCAGGATTTCCTCGGTGTCGCGTTGGCTGATCGTCCGGTAATAGGGGTAGCGGCTGTCGAGGCCGGTGAAGTCCAGCCGCACTTTCTCCTCGGCGCCCGTGAAGTGGTAGTCCATCCATTCCCCGCGCAACCCCCGATCCTGGAACTCGTCGACCATCCCGGACAGCTCCAGCAGCTCGAGGGTGCGGGCGTGGACAGTGAACGAACGCGATGTCGTCGCCGGCGCGGAAAGTTTATCGATGACACGGCAATCCACGCCTCGGCGCAATAACTCGATACCGAGAGTCAGACCGGTCGGCCCGGCGCCGACGATCAGAACACCGAGATGAGAAGCGGGCAATATAGACATGGCTGAACGCCCTCCGAATTGATCGAGATCAGGGTGGGAACGCAGGTCCCCCTGCGACATGCGCGCGATAGGTGGTCTGCGGCTACCGCAGAGACAGCAGAGGACCGGGCTTGTACGCGACCCCGCCCAGCATCAAGGCCTCCGGTGGCCGTGCCTGCAGCGCCGGTCCGGAAGGCCACCAGTCATCCAGGTGCACCAAACCCGGCTCCAGTAATTCCAGCCCACTGAAGTAGGCGCTGATCTGCTCACGAGTCCGATACCAGCCCGACCCCAAGCCTCCCTCGATGAATGCTCGCTGCAATCGTGCCGCGAGATGATGAAGCTCCGGGTCTTCTTCGGCGGGATCCCAGAAATGACTGATTGCCACATACGAGCCACCCGGAAGCCGCTCGATGTAATCGCGCATAACCCGGGTTGGATCGAGTCCATCGCCCAGGTGGTGCAGCAGCCCGCACACGATCAGACCAATCGGCCGATCCGGCTCGAGATAACGGAGCACTTCCCTGTTCGCCAGGACCGTGCCCCTCTCGAGAAGGTCGCCGCACACGAAATGGGTAAAGGCATTCTGGGCCAGCATTACTCGGCCGTGCGCAGCGCACAGCGGGTCATTATCGACATAGACGACACGGGCGGTCCGGTCTTCCAACTGCGAGACTTCGTGGGTATTGAGTACCGTCGGGAGCCCGGCGCCGATATCCAGGAACTGATCGATCCCGGATTGGCCGGTCAGGTAACGGACCACTCGATGCAGCCAGCGTCGATTCATCCGGGAAACATCGCCCAGCCGCGGCGCGATGCGCCGGACCTGCTCGAAAGCAGCGCGGTCGACCTCGTAGTTGTCCTTGCCGCCCAAGCTGTAGTCGTAGACGCGGGCGATACTGGGGCGAGTCGTATCGGCGCCCACCGGCGAGCAACTACCGGTGGGTAAGTGGGACCGCATCGGCTCCTCCTCGCCGTTCGCTGTCGCTGCGTTGCTGTCGTGAGTGCGGCACCGGCAAGACACGCGTCGCCGACCCTGCGCAACGATCCGGCGCGTCGAGTTCACCGGTAGGCCCGATGTCGTAGGACATGCATCGATAGAACCCATTACGCGGGGATTCCGGAAGTTGGCAACTGTTAGCATCCGGTCGGGGTAGGCCCACATGCAGACTGTGCTCGGACCCAAGAGGCGTGGCAGCTAGCCTGGAAGTCGTGTCCGACCGCTTGAAGGCCTTCATCCCGGAGAATCTGGAAGCGGTCGCCCGCGCTGCGTGCCAACAGGCTGGACTATCCGACGTCGATGTCCAGTTCCTCCGCTTGGGCCAGAACCTTCTGTATCACGTCCCCGATGCGGGGGTCGTCATTCGCATCGGACGCGACAGCAGCTACTTGGCTGATGCCGCCAAAGAGGTAGCGGTGGCCACCTGGTTGGCCGAGGAAAATGTGCCCGCGGCGCAACTGTTCGACATCGGATGCGCGCAGCCTATTTGTTGTGACGGATACCCGGTGACATTCTGGCGCTACATACCCGGCCGCGAACTAATCGGTGCCGAGGCCTCGATCCTCGGCGATCTCCTTCGTAATTTTCACCGGCTCGCAGTTCCCAAAGGAATAGATATTCCACAGCTCGACCCGTTGGCTCGGGTTAGCGATCGGATTGACAAGGCGCCGATTCCCGATCAGGACAAGGTGTTCCTTGCACAGATCAAGGAACACCTAGCGGCGAAGCTGAACGAATTGAACTACAAACTTTCGGTCGGTGTGAATCACGGCGATGTGCACATCAAGAACGTGATCATCTCGCCGGAGGGTACGGGCACTCTCCTCGATTTCGAGGCAGTGAATATCGCTCATCATGAATGGGATCTGGCGAAGACTGCTACAGAGGCGGCCATGGGGATGCTTCCCGCAGACGCCTACGCTCGGTTTGCGGACTCCTACGGCTACGACCTCACCAGCTGGGACGGCTTCCCCGACATCTGCTCGACCACGCAGCTGCGGATGGTTGCGTGGTTGGCACAGAATGTCGGCCACAACGAAAGAGTCGCCAACGAGTATCGCAAGCGGATACAGACGCTGCGTTACGGATTAACAGAATTCTGGAGCGGCTTCTAGGTTCGACTCGATCCACTGTCCACAGATAAATTCCGATGGCGCAGTGCGGATGCGAACTCTGCCATTGCAGGATGGTCCAGGTCCGGGACCTTGGCTGAGAAACTGTCGAGGTATTGGAGGTATCGTTGAGACTGCAAAGCGCCAACACCGCACAGCGCCGCTGTGGCGAGATGCGCGGCTTCCTCGATGTCGCCGGCTTTCAATGCTGCTTCCGCATCGACAATTTGTATGAACGCCCGGGTTCGCCGTGGTGTCGCGGGTGTCAACGCGGTGCCTGCGAACTCGCGGCTTCTCTTCACAGCCCCGAGATCGCGGAACGCGTGCGCAAGGTCGCCGGAGAACTCAGCGGCATCGTAATAGCTGATCCAGGCAGGCTCGTCATCGGCGCTGCGGTCGAACAAACTCTCTGCGTGGCTGATGGCAAGTGCCGCCCCCCGCTCGTCGCGCATGTTCGCCAACGCGCGAACTTCCATCATGACGCACATGGTCTCGACCCGATTCGTACCGCGACCACGGAGCGCCGCCTGTGCAGCACGCGAAACGGTCAATGCCTGATGGTATTTGCCGAGCGCGTTGTACTGGTGGGACAAATTGGCCAGCAGCCGCGCTCCCATCAGCTGGTCACAGGCTTCATCCGCCAGCCGGAGGCCGAGCGTGAAGTACCGCGTGGCGACCGCCTGCCGCCCCGCGTCATATGCCGACCATCCGAGCAACTGCGCCACCTCGGCCGCAGCTCCGAATACGGCACGGCGTTGACCATCCGGCCGGTGGACACGCAGCTCCGGAACAACAGAGTGACGAAAGTACTCGATCAGCACGGGTCTGACGTGGCCACCGCCCTGCTCGAAATCGGCAGTCATCATCCCCGAGGCCGTCGCACGTATTCGGCCTGCGATCGACTCCGGCTCGGTGGCATACGACATGGTCCGAAGCCGAATGTCGTCCACCGAGTATGAGCGCGCGAACAGGTACCCCGAGATCACCCGATCACTGTCGACGAGCGCGGTGGCCGGAGAGAATACGGATCGATCCTCGTGCTCCCACCCGGTCAGCACCTCCAAGAGATCAATGGCGCGCTCGATGTCCTGCTCGTAGGTACTCGTTCGGACAGCGATGTCCTCGGCATCGGGCAGGCCGAGCACTGCTACCAGCAGCCTGCGGTATACCCGGTCGGGCACGTTGCGATTGTTCTCCCACCGCGACAACGCCGTCTTCAGGCTCGCCTCGCTCATGATGCGGAGACCCTGGTGTTCCGCCTCCTCTGTGAGCGCACGTATCAATCGGCTGTACGACCAACCTCGTTGTCGTCGCGCGCGCCTGATTTCCTCACCGAATACCACTACGCCGCCTACACTTCATCGCCCCTCCAGAACGCGATCCCGTCCGAGGTCGACGCGCCACGATCTCCACCACGGAACCCTCGACCAGCGAACATTCCCGAATTCTCCACTCATACTGAGGATCTCCGTCTATGGTGCGCTGTGCACGCTTCTCGCGTCTGGCCGAATCTCTCTGCGACCGAGCGGATATGACAAGCGTAGCGCGCGCTGCTCACTCCGACCGATCTCGAAACCCGTGGCCAGGGGCACCGATCGGGGCCGAGCCCTGAGGACAAAACCACCAGCTACTGGCAGGTTTGGCCTCACCGCTTCGGGTTTCGGCACCTCTTATACACGCCGTAGGAGGTCGTATTGTGAGCAGTGCGCGGAGCTGCTGTTGTTCGGCCTATGGATGACCGGTTCTCGAGTAGGTCGCCGCACACGAAATGGGTAAAGGTATTCTGGGCCAGCATTACTCGGCCGTGTGCAGCGCATAGAGGGTCGTTATCGATATAGACAACCCGGGCTGTGCGGTTTTCCAACTGCGCGACTTCGTGGGTATTGAGCGCGGTCGGGAGCCCGGCGCCGACATCCAGGAACTGATCGATCCCGACCTGGCCGACCAGGTAGCGGACCACTCGATGCAGCCAGCGTCGATTCATCCTGGAAACATCGCTCAGTCGCGGTGCGATGCGTCGGACCTGCTCGAAAACAGTGCGATCGACCTCGTAGTTGTCCTTGCCGCCAAGGCTGTAGTCGTAGACGCGGGCGATGCTGGCCCAGCTGGTATCGACCCCGACAGGGTCGCGGACTCCGGTCACGAGCGCCGGTTCGCTACGTGTCATCGGCCGCCCCGGGTGAGTGAGTCGCTGGCCTGCGCGAGACGGGCGCGGAGAGCAGCCACACCTTCAATTGGTGTCCGGGCCGCGAGGTCGGCTCGCAAGTGATCGGAAATCGCGCCGTCCGTGGCAGCGGTGCTGAGGAGCCGCAGGTAATCCGCGACCTTCGGCGGGTGGTCTTCGTACCAGTGGACGAGCCCGGTGAGCCCGGATGCCATGTCAGCAGGCACGACGAACCTCCTCCGCTGGAGCCCGCCACAGAGCGTCGATGGTGGCTGCGAATCCGTGGCGTAGTCGGGCTATCTGCTCGGTGTCCACATGTAGTTTCCGTGCGATGCGGGCGAGCATTGCGAGGTCAGCAGGCATGATGCACCTCACGGCCGTGCTCGGCTCGCCACCGCGCAATCACGCGGTCGACCTCCTGCTGCACAGTGGACACCTCGACCGCCGGCGCATCGGAAGAACGCAACCCCTGCAGGCACAGTTCCGCGATCCGCAGAGCGTCATCGGTCATCGCGCCACCACCGGCACCGCGTCCGAAGAGAATCCCGACAGGATCCCGAACTCGGGATGCGGGTTCAGGTTCAGCCGATACATGACCCGGTCGCCGGTGAACGCGCTCCGGCCATGCAGCCACCAGTGGTTGTGCAGGACGTACCCCTCGCCAGGATCCAGACTGAACCGCACCGTGTGGCGGTCGATCACTTCCTCCAGTTGCGGTAACCAGCGGGTCACCTGTGGCGAGTACTGGGCGAGTCCATCCCGCCGATACCGGACCCGGACCCGGCCACCGCTGGCGTGCTCGAACACCGAACCGAGGTATCCGGCCGCGCCGCCGAATAACGCGGTGCGCGGCTGCGATAACACCTCGACCGCCTCCGGCGCGGTGGCCGCGAGATCGGTATAGACGCGTTGGCCGTCGATGGCAATGCATTCCCCACCCGACGCAGCGCGGCGCTCGCACACGACGAGCAGGAGTACCGGCGGGTCGATCACTCCGGAACGGTCGGTGTGCGGGGCCAGCGCGCCGGCGCCGAATCCTCCGAACCCCATACGCCGGGCGATCCCGCCGCGGTTCTGCAACGTGGTGATGCCGTCGCTGTCGCTGTCCCGGTGCGAAACGAGCCGGCCAAGCGACGCGGCGAGCGTGACGAATTGCGCCCGGGAACTGACACGGTCGAACCTGGCGATTCCGTCGGACACGAGACCGGCCGCCACGCTCGCCGCCCAATTCTGCTGCAAGTCAACCAACATGCGGTAACCGTCCCCCTCATCCCCGACACGGGTCTACTGACAAATTGTCACCGCCGATCATCCGGCCGGGCGCGGCTCACGCTGCTAGCGTTCCGGGCATGACCGGCTACGTTCCGCACATGTACTCGATTTCGATCAAGGGCGTTGTTGTTCGCGACGGCCGAGTGCTGCTGTTGAAGAACGAACGCGAGGAATGGGAATTGCCGGGCGGCAGAATCGAGCCCGACGAAACTCCCGAGGGCTGCGTCGCCCGCGAGATCACCGAGGAAACACAGTGGCCTGTGACCACAGGGCCGATCCTCGACTCGTGGATTTACTACATCAACGCCGCCGAGAAACACGTTTTCATCGTCACGTACGGCTGTTACCCCGACACCGACGCTGAACCCGTGCTATCCCACGAACACAAAGAGGTCGGGCTGTTCGCCGAAGACGAGATCGCCGGACTGAACATGCCCGAGAACTACAAACGGTCGATCATGACGTGGTTCGCGCAGCTGAGGGCCGCCGAGAGCGTGTAAGGGGACTGCGGTGGACGGGCTCAGATGCCAGGCATGCGGGGTCACGATCAGTCGATTCGCCGCCGACGCCGTATGCCCCACCTGCGCCGCCAACACCACCCCGACGCAACCCGCGGTCCGGGCCGCGCCGACCGTCGCCGCGGTGTGGCTGTGGGCCAGCCCGGAAGCAACCACCGCGATAGCTACCCGCGACCTGCCGACCATCCTTCGCGTATATCGGCGCCTCAATGGATTGAACCAGGTCGCCCTCGCTGAACACCTGGGCTACGACAAGTCGTACGTTTCGATGATCGAGACCGGCCGACGCGCGATATCCGATGTCATCACCCGCCGGCATATCGCCTCCCGGCTCGGGCTGCCCCCGCACATTCTCGGCGTCACGGGAACCGACGACGCCGAGTATCGGGCGATGCTCCAGTTCGGCGACAGCACAGTGCGACTGGCCGAGATCGCCCGGCAATCCGGGCACGCCGTCGAGGCAGTGAACGAACTTTGGCCGTTGGTGGCCCGGCTCGAGGCTCGCGCCGCCGAAGGGCATATGGAGCGTGACAGTCTGATCCTGCTTGCGCAGGCCCGAGCAGCACTCGGTGTATCTCTCGGGACCGTCCTCCCCGAGGAACGTCTCGCGTCCGCCGCGCGGTGGACCGGGCAAGCAGTCGAGATCGCCGAGCACCTCGACGACGACGCATTCCACGCACACACCCTCCGTATGCAGGGCAACGAACTACGCAAGGCCGGCCACCTCGACACCGCGGTCGAACGGTTGGAGCAGTCGCTCGAGCTGTCCCGCGATCCAGCCGCCCAGGGCGGTACGCTCGCGTTCCTGTGCCGAGCTCTCGGCGAGCTCGGCGACGCCCAACGGTTCGACGATGCACTCAACACCTACCAGGGGCTACTCGACACATATCCGGGTAGCGGGCTGTTGTTCCAACCCTTCACGCTCCGCGAGATCCGGCTGCGTGGACTACTCGGAACTGGTCGGACGGTCGAAGCGGGGCAGCGCCTACATGACACCGCCGGCGCCCCGGCCGCGCCTCAATGGCACATCATCGAACGCGTGACCACCGGCGAAGTACTGATCGCTTTAGGCGACGCCGACACCGCGGTCTCCGCGTTCACTGAGGCGATTGCCGCGGCCGAGCGCCATCGGCTACCGCACCAGATACAACGAACTATCCGGGCCGCGGTACAGGGCGGCATGCACGATCTCGCACGGGAAGGGAACGCCGCGCTGCAACGGATACGTGCGACATTGTCGGCCTAGACGTGTGGTTTCGCGGTCGGGCGGAGGCACCCAGTCAGGCGCAGTAATCCCGCATCTATGTCTTCTCAAACACCACAGAGGGAGGGGCATGGCGTTCGCCGAACCACGCCGCCCACTGCTCGTCGCTCTCTTGGGCGTTTGTCTCGTCGCCGTCGAGTGGCGGTTCGTAGTTCGGGATCGGTATGAGTTCCATGTCGAGTTGGACGCGGCATGGCGGGATGGCGGGATGGCGGGATGGCGGCCGATGGTTCCGGCCTGCGATAGCTCTGCACAGCTCCGCTCAGTCGCATACCGTTTTCGCGTGGCCAATGGGGAGATAGAAGTGGGCGCGCCGGAAATCGGGGCTGTACACCGCAGCGTCGCTCGCGATCTGGTGGCCATGCTGAGCCGGTCGCACTGGTTCGGTCTCGCGCTCGCCGGAGCCGGGGGCGGTATCGGCGGGTTCGGGGCTGCCCTACTGTTCGGAGTTCCTGCCGGCTTCTCGCAGCCGCTCGCAACCTTCCTCGCCGGGGCGGGCGCGCTGAGCGCCGGCGTTCTGGCCTACGTCAACGGTGAACGCAGCCGGGCTCTCTCAGATGCTCAACACAAGACCGATGCAGCCCGGGAACGCGAACGCCACCGGGAAGACTCCGACCGTGAACGCGAGTGCTCCCTGCGTTGACAGCCAGAGGCGACCTACCTCGAAAAGGCGAGCCCGACACCTTCGACGTGGCGGGCTTCGTCTCCCGGCTGGCGATACTGCGCGAGTCGCGGTCGGGCAGTCCCGTTCCCTGGCCGACCTTCGATCGGGAACTGGACGACCCGGTACCCGGAGGCGTCGTGTTCACCACCCAGCGGATCGCGGTGGTGGAGGGGAACTACCTGCTGCTCGACCGGCCCGGCTGGCGCGAGGTCCGCAGGTACCTCGATACCGTGTGGTACCTCGATGCCGCGGACGCCGTGATCGAGCCGCGTCTGCGATACCGGCACCTGGACGGCGGCAGATCCGCCGCCGAGACCGAGCACAAGATAGCCCGCAGCGATCTGCCCAACGCCCGGTCGATCGCCGGCACCCGCTCCCGGGCCGACGTACATCTGCGCGAGCGGAGCGGCAGTTATCTCGTCGAGAAGTCCCAGTGAATGCTTCTTTCCGTGCCGGGGCCCGGGGAACGCGTTCGGGCTTGAACCCGACGTAGGGTCAGGTTCTACCGTCGGCGGTACCGGCGCACGGTGCGTCGGTGGAAGTGGGATGAAACGGATGGACCAGCACGGAACCGGGCGCGTATGGAAGGTCGGCGATCTCGCGGCCGAGGCCGGACTGACGGTGCGGACGCTGCATCATTACGACCGTATCGGGCTGGTGCGACCCGCGGGGCGGACCAGCACCGGTCACCGGCTGTACACCGCCGGCGATGTCGAGCGTCTGTACCAGGTGCTGGCTCTCCGCCAACTGGGCCTGGGGCTGGACCGGATCGCCGACCTGCTCCACGGCACAGTGGTGCTGACGCAGGTGCTATCCGCTCATCGTGACTATCTGGCCGCGCAACTGGCCGCGACCCGGGAACTCCATGCCCTGGTCGAGGCGCTGGCGACCGCTACGGCGGAGAGCGGGCCGGACACATCCACGGATCGCTTCCTGGAATTGATCAGGAGGACCGTCATGGTCGACGACACATTCAAGGAGTACTTCACCGGCGGACAGCTGACGCAGCTCGCGCAGCGCCGGGAGGCGCTCGGTGCGGAACACATCCGGCAAGTAGAGGCAGCGTGGGGTGTGCTCATCCCCGAGGTCGACGCGGCGATCGCGGCGGGGATGGACCCGGCCGCGCCCGAGGCGCGGCAGTTGGCGGCGCGGTGGATGGAGCTCTTGGAAGGGTTCCACGGTGGTGACGAGGGTCTGCGCGACAGTCTCTACCGGATGCAGGCCGGTGAGGCCGAGCGGATCGAGAGTGAGTTCTGCGGACCGTCACCGGCGCAGATCGAGTTCATCACGGCCGCGAACGAGGCACGCAGCTAGCAGGTTCGGCAGGTATGCCCGGTCTCCGAGGTTCGCATCCGCGACACGATTCTCACGGATGCGAACCGTTCACCGCCTCGCCCACCGACCCCGGATTCACCGATGAACCGCATCGGTATTCGCCGGTATCGGCCGACCGTGTCCCGTCCGTCCCGCTCCGGACACGGTCGACGACCGTCCGCCCAGGTGCCGGGCCAGGAACCGTTCGAGCGTGCTGTACAGCTCGATATTGCTGTCCGGGTTGACGAACCAGTGGCCCTCGGTCTCGTTCAGCAGGTATTCGACGTCGGCGCCGCGGGAACGCAGCGCTTCCGCGACGCGGTCGGAGTGGCGGCGGGCGACGCGGACATCGTTGGCGCCGTGGATCAGCAGTATCGGTGCATTGATGTCGTCGACCCGTTCGATGGGTGAGCGGGCGAGCATATCGGCGTGCTGACGGGGGTCGTCCGGATCGCCGATGTAGCGGAGATAGCTGTTCTCGACGGCCCGGCGGGCGAACGGGACGACCGACCGCACCAGGTCGACGAGGTCCGACATCCCGGTGTAGCTGATCGCGGCGGCGAACCGGTCCGGGGTGAACGCGGCGCCGACGAGGGCGGCGTAGCCGCCGTAGGAGCAGCCGTAGATGGCGACTCGGTCCGGGTCGGTGTAGTCCTGCGCGATCGCCCAGTCGAGGGCGTCGATCAGGTCGTCGTGCATACGTCCGGCGAACTGGCCGACGGCGGCCCGGGTATGAGCCTTGCCGTAACCGGTGGAGCCGCGGAAATCGACCTGCAGCACCGCGTACCCGCGGTTGGCCAGGAGCTGCACCTCCGGGTCGTAGCCCCAGCTGTCGCGGTACCACGGTCCGCCGTGCACGAGCAGAACAGTCGGCAGGTGGCGGGGTTCGACCCCGACCGGCAGGGTGAGATGGCAGGGCAGTGTCAGGCCGTCGCGGGCGGTGACGGTGAGCGGGGTGACCGGAGCCAGCCGGTCCGGGTCGAGGTGCGGGAACGGCCGGAACAGGAGCCGCGCCTGTCCCGTTGTGTGGTCGTAGTACCAGGTGACGCCGGGGTCGCGGTCGTGGGTGAAATCCACCACCCAGCGCTGTGCTGTGGCGTCGCAGGACATATGGGCCGGGTCGCCGTCGGACAGCTCGGCCAGCCGCGGCAGTACCGTCGCGAAATGCGGGTCGAGCGCGTGGATCTCCTGACGGGCGCCGAGGTAGCGGGCGCCGAGTAGTTCCCCGGTGCTCGGGTGCAGGATCAGCGCGGACGGGAAGCGCGGATCGGCCTCCGGGCGCGGGGTGTCCAGGTCGAACACCGGGTGACTGTCCACGCCGAACTGCTCGCCGGTCGTCAGGTCGAGCCGGACCAGCCGGGTGCGATCCGACCCGCGCGACGAACCGATCCACAGTCCGTTCCCGTCCGGTGTGAGCGCGGCCGGGAGAACCCCGAACAGGGTATCGGTGCCCGGGAACCGCGCGATCGGGTGCCGCTGTCCCCGAGCCCACTCCGACAGCACATGGTCACCGCCCTCCTCCATGGTGAACACCAGCAACCGGTCGGGGGTCCGCAGCCAGGAGAGGATATCGCCGGGATTCTCCGCGGCCGTGCTCAGGCGGCCGGTCACCAGGTCGAGTTCGAACAGGTCGATCAGGTCGGGGCGGCGCATATTGAGCTGTACGAAAGCCGTACCGGGCCGGTCCGGCAGTAGTTGCGCACCGACCAGTCGCACGCCCTCGAAAGGAGTCAGGTCCATCGTGGGCTCGTCGGGTCGGGCCGGGTCGGCGCGATGCAGGTGCCAGTTCTCGTCGCCGTCGGTGTCCTGCTGGAACAGCAGGTAGCGGCCGTCGGTGGTCCAGCAGAAGTTGTCGATGTTGCGCCGGGTCTCGGCGGTGATGCGCCGGACGGCCGGATTGCCGGCATCGGCTGCGTGGTCGGGGGTGTCCCAGTCCGAGTCCAGATCACGGACGAACACGTTCAGCCGCTCGTGCCACGGGGCGAGGTAGGCGACCTTCGTGCCGTCCGGGGACAGCAGGGCTCGGCTACGGATGGGCGGGCCGAAGAACTCTTCGACAGCGATCAACTTCGACGCGACGGCCATGACGGATCCTTGTGGTCGGCGGGGTGCGGACACCCCGAGTCCACACCCTGCCGCAGCGGCATAGGCAAGTCCGGATGATCCGCGTCACGGCGACTCGTCGCCGATACGGTTGGGGTCCGGTCGGATCGTTCCCGGGCGGGGTGGGCCGTGCCGGGATGCCGATGACAGGGTCGCGGTTACCGGCGGGTTCGGGTCACGTGGCTCGCGTTGTTTCGAAGAGGTTCAGCTTGTAGGTATCGATCGGCGACGACATCACCGCGCGCAGTACTTTCATCCCCACGCGATAACGCGCCGGCCACCGCTGGGCGACCGTCGGCTGAGGTGCGGCGAAGGTGCGCGATTCCTGCAGGCGCAGACCGCAGTCCTCGAGCGAACCCGGGTCGTCGCAGATCCATTTCATGCGGGCGGACAGGGCGCGGAAGACCGGATTGCGGTCCTGGCTGTTCATCATCGTCTTGCCGCCGGTATCGAGGGCCAGTCCGCTGCCCGGGAACGCTCGCGCAATGCCTTCGAGGGTGCCGCGCACGGTCTCGCCCGGGAAATACAGCAGCACAGCCTCGCTCAGCAGGAACACCGGGCCGCCGCGCTCCCGGACCTGCTCGAACCAGCTGTCCTCGAGTATCGACCCCTCGACCATCGTGTACCGGTCGCCGTCGGCGAAGAATCTCCGGCGCAGCGCGATGGTGTCGGGCAGGTCGAGGTCGAACCAGCGGAGCTTTCCGTTGTCGAGCCGGTCGAACCGGGTGGACAGACCGCAGCCCAGATCGACCACCGTGCCGTCGGGATGTCCGGTGAGGAAACCGCGGACGTATTCGTCGAATATCGAGGCGCGCAACACCGAACCGGCCAGGACGGTCCGCGGAATTTCGCGAAGTCGTAGTCGATCGCCGCGACCAGTTCGATGGCTCTGGTGTCGCGCAGGATGCTGTCGCGTCGTCCGGCGTCCTGCGCGCGGCCGTACAGCGGAATCAACAGGGTCTCTTGGAGCTCGCCCAGTTCTACCGTCTCGCCCACCCGCTCACGGTAGCCCGGTTCCGCGGAAAACGGTGGGCTACGTCGGGCGGGTGGGTGCGGCGGCGAATCAGCTGGTGGAGGCGGTGGCGAACGGTGTTCCGGTGGCCGCGACGGGCCGGTCGACCGGTCGGCGCCACAGGCCCTTCTTCTCCAGGATCGGCAGGACGCCCTCACCGAACCAGTACGCCTCCTCGACGTGCGGATAGCCCGACAGGATGAAGTGGCCGATACCGAGCCGCGAGTACTCGATCAGTCGTTCGGCGACCTCTTCGTGCGATCCGACCAGCGCGGTGCCCGCGCCGCCGCGGACCAGGCCGACGCCGGCCCACAGGTTGGGGGCGATCTCCAGACGGTCGGTGCGGCCGCCGTGCAGTTCGAGCATGCGCCGCTGGCCCTCGGATTCGCTGCGCGCCAGATTCGATTGCACCCGTTCGATATCGGCCGGATCGATGCCCTGGAGCAGCCGGTCGGCCTCGGCCCAGGCGGCTTCGGAGGTGTCGCGGGTGATCACGTGCAGCCGGATGCCGTAGTCCAGGGTGCGGCGGCGTTCGGCGGCCAGGCCGCGGATCCATTCCAGTTTCTTACCGACCGCCACCAGCGGTTCGCCCCAGGTGAGGTAGGTGTCGGCGTATTGCGCGGCGATCGGGCCCGCGGCCGCCGAGGAACCGCCGAAGAAGACCGGCGGCACCGGGTCGGGGTGGTTGTTGAGCAGTGCGTTGCGCACCTGGAGGTGTTTACCGTCGAAGCTGATGGGTTCGCGTGATTCCCACAGTTCCCGCACGATGTGCAGGAATTCGCCGGTGCGTTCGTAGCGCTGTTCCTTGTCCAGGAAATCGCCGAAGGCCTGCTGTTCGTGTTGTTCGCCGCCGGTGACGACGTTCAGCAGCAGCCGGCCGCGGGAGTGCCGCTGGTAGGTGCCGGCCATCTGGGCGGCCAGGGTGGGGCTGACCAGTCCGGGCCGGAACGCGACCAGGAACTTCAGGGTTTCGGTGGTCTCCACCAGCATGGCGGTGGCCAGCCAGGCGTCCTCGCACCAGGCGCCGGTGGGGGTGAGTACCGCCTCGAAGCCGTTCTCCTCGGCCGCGCCCGCGATCTGGTTCAGGTAGCGCAGGGAGGCGGGGCGGTCGCCGGACATCGCGGTGCCGTGACCGCCGGCCATCAGGCCGCGCGAATCGCCGTAGGTGGGTAGGAACCAGTGGAACGACAGACTCACCGGAATTCTCCTTCGAGGGGCTCTGGAGCGGACAGTGCGGTGGCCGAGCTCCTCGCCGGGCCGATCTGTGATCCTGACCGGTTCCGCGCGCGGTGTCACCGGTTGGAATCGGCGGGAATTTTTCTCCCCGGTGTTTCGATCCGGCTGCGTGTAACCGGTGAGCGGCTCCGCGGCGTCGGTGATCGTGGGCAGATGACTTCCACCGCACGACCTGTCTCCGATACCGATCTGGACGCGGTGTTCGCGCCGATCTACGCCGAAATCGCGGCGAGCGCGGTCGAACGCGAGATCGACCGCCGGCTCGCCCACGACGAAGTGCGCCGATTGCGCGCGGCGCGGTTCGGCGCGCTCCGGGTACCCGTCGAATACGGCGGGTACGGCGCGAGTGTGCGGCAGCTCTTCCGGCAGCTGATCGAACTGGCCGCCGCGGAATCGAATCTGCCGCAGGCGCTGCGGGTGCATTTCGTATTCGTGGAGGACCAGCTGCTCGCCGCGGCCGGACCGGCGCGGGAACAGTGGTTGCGCAAGATCTCCGAGGGGACGCTCGTCGGCAATGCGATCACCGAACCCGGTGTCGGGGCAGTGGGCCGGTATCAGACCCGGCTGACGCAGTCCGGGGAGGGCTGGGTGCTCGACGGGACGAAGTACTACAGCACCGGTTCGTTGTACGCCGACCACATCCTGGTCGCCGCCGACCGCGACGGCGAGCGGGTCAGTGTGCTGGTGGACGCCGACGCCGAGGGGGTGCGTCAGCACGACGACTGGGACGGTTTCGGCCAGCGGCTGACGGCCAGCGGGACCACCGAATTCGCCGGAGTCGCGGTGCCGCCGGACCGGATCCTGGGCCCCGGCTACGGTGACGCGGGCGCAACCTATTCGACCTCTTATCTGCAGTTGTTCCAGCTCGCGGTACTGGCCGGAATCGCGCAGCGCGCCGAACGCGATACCCGTGCGTGGGTGGCCGCGCGCCGTCGTGGCTACACGCATTCGGTGGCCGATCTGCCCCGGCACGATCCGCTGGTGCAGCAGGTGATCGGCCGATTGTCGGCTGCCGCGTTCGGTGCCCGCGCCAGTGTGCTGGCCGTCGCCGATGTACTCGACGAAGTACTCGCCGCCGGAGCCACCGAGGAGCAGGGCCTGATCGACGCCGAACTGGCCGCGGCGCAGGCACAACTCGGTGTGATCGATACCGTGCTCGCGGCCACGACCCAGCTGTTCGAGGTGGGCGGGGCGTCCATCACCTCGGAGGGTCTGCGGCTGGACCGGCACTGGCGCAACGCGCGCACCATCTCGGTACACAACCCGGCGATCCAGAAGGCGCGCGCCATCGGGGATCACCTGCTCAACGGCACCCAGCTGCCGTTCGCGTGGAGCGCGGGCGAGCGCCGGCCCGCCGAAGGTGCGGTGTGATGACCCGGCAGATCTGCCGGCGCGCCCACCATTTCGGACCGATACGGTCACCACACCGGGCCGGTGGCGCGGAATTCCGCGATGGACATCCCGCGCCGCCGCCGGACCAGATTGCGCAGGGTGCCGCCGTTGAGATAGCCGACCCGCGCGGCCACCGTATCGACGGTCTGCGTGGTGGTGCGCAGCAGCTGCGCGGCCCGTTCCAGCCGGATATCGTCCACGAAATCACGCGGTGATCTGCCGAGTTCGGCCTGGGTCGCCCGTTGCAGGCTCCGTTCGGTGACGCCCAGTTCGGCTGCCGCGCGCGATATCCGGAAGCCTTCTCCGATATGGTCGCGGACCCAGCGTTCGAAGGCGGCGGTCAGCGAATCACCGGCGGCGACGATCTCGGGAACGGCGAAATCGGCCTGCGTCCTGCGGTTTCCGGCGGCCATGTACCGTCCGGTGAGTTCGGCGAGCGCGGGGCTCTGCGCGTGTACGAACGACAGCGCCAGGACCAGATGGGACAGCACAGCACCGGCGGTGGTCACTCGTTCGCCGCGGCACAGTGTCGCGCTCTCGTCCAGCTGGACCCGGGGATAGCGCCGGCGGAAGCTGGGGCCCAGCCACCAGCTGGTGGTCGCCCGGGTCCCGTTCAGAACGCCCGCCTCGGCCAGCAGGAAGGTCCCCGTACACGCGGCGCCCAGCGGCGCACCGGCCGCGTGGGCCCCTCTGATCCGTTCGAGAACGCCGTCGTATTCGGGTGCCGAGACCAACCGGATCAGTGCTTCGGCTCCGAGTACGTTCACCGCGGGCACCAGCAGTAGTCCGGGATCGTCCGGGAGTTCGTCCAGTGCCACGGTGGGCACGGTATGCCCGTGACCGGTCCTGATCGTGGTGCCCAGCGAGGCGACCCGGACCTGCCACGGCTCCGGCGGCGCGCCCAGGGTCTCGCGCAGGGCGTTCGCGGTGGCGAAGGTTTCGAGGAGGGCGGTGAAGCCGAAATCGGCGACTCCGTCCACCACGAAGATGGTCACGTTCATGTCGGGAATAGTACGAAAGATGTCGCCTCCGACACTCCTGGCCGGGTCGGTTCGGCCATAGGCTCACGCGGTGGAAACACCGCACCGGTCCGACCGGTCGGTTGTTCCCGCATCGACGCCCAGCACCACACCTCCCGGAGTGCATATGCCCGTCCTCGCTACACACGGCCCCCACCACATCCGCCTGACGGTGACCGATATCGAACGGTCGCGCGATTTCTACCGTGATGTGCTGGGATTCGAGGTCGCCGCGCAATCACCGGGCCACCCGGACGACCCGGAGGTCCGCACCGATCCGTACCGGCTCTACGGCGGATGCGTATTCCGGGCGGGCGCGATGCTGCTGGGTCTGCGACCGGTCGCGTCGGCCGGTGAGGTGTTCGATGCGGAGCGGGTCGGCCTGGACCATCTGAGTTTCTCGGTGGATTCCAAACAGGATCTGTTCACCGCCGCCGAGCGATTGGACCGCGCGGGTGTCGTCCACGGCGAGATCATCGATATGGAGCAGTTCGGTATCGCGATCATGTCGTTCGACGACCCCGACGGGATCCACCTCGAACTGACAGCGCCGCTGTGAGGCCGGCGCTGCGCGATCCCCGTCCGGAGGCGCTCGGCACCCACAACCGGCGCGCGATCACCCCGGCGCCCACCGCCGTCCGTGATCCGTGGAGCGATCTGTCCGGTGCCGAGCGTACGATCGCGATCCTCGCCGCCGCGGGGTGGACCAGTGCCGCTATCGCGGCCCGCCGGGGTACATCGGTGCGCACCGTCGAAGCGCAGCTGGCGGCCGTACTGCGCAAACTGGTGATCACCTCGCGGCGCCGAATCGCGGAATTCGTCCCCGAAGAGCTGGTCGCTCAGGTGCGCCGGGAAGCCCGGCGGAAAGCACCCCGGCGCACCCGACACCACCGCGCCCGGGTCTGAGACCGGCCCGGTGCGAGTACGCCGGGCCGGGCGGGTTCAGGCCAGCGATCTCAGGAAGACCTCGGCGACCGATTCGAGCCCCTGCCGGTCGGTCTCGTCGAACCGGCCGGGCCGCGGACTGTCGAGATCGAGGACGCCGAGCAGGTCGCCGCCGTGGACCAGCGGTACCACGATCTCCGAACGACTGTCCGCGTCGCAGGCGATATGCCCGGGGAAGGCGTGCACATCGGGAACCAGCTGGGTCCGGCGGGTGTGTGCCGCGGCACCGCACACACCCGCCCCCAGCGCGATCCGCACGCAGGCCGGTTTGCCCTGGAAGGGGCCGACGACGAGTTCGCGGCCGTCGTAGAAGTAGAAACCGGCCCAGTTCACCTCCGCGAGACTGTGGTAGATCAGGGCACTCAGATTGGCGGCGTTCGCGGTCCGGTCGGATTCGCCGTCGAGCAGCGCGGCCGCCCGGGCGGCGAGTTGCCGGTAGCCTTCGGCGCGGTCGCCGGTCAGCGGGACGAGGTCGAACGTCATGTACGGATGGTAGAGCCGACAGACCGGTCCCGGTTCGGCGGAAACCGTCGATGGTGTCACGAAAACAGCTGCGGTGCGGTGCTGTTCGGCATCAACTCGCGGTGAGTGTAAAGGTGCAGCCCGGCGGCTCCGATCGTGACCATGGCGCTATGACAACACAGCACACGTCCCACCGTAAGGCCGCCGTGATCGGTGCGGGGCAGACCGGCGTCACCGCGGCGCTCGGCCTGCTCGACGCCGGATTCACCGTCACCCTCTACAGCGACAAGGATCAGCGCGACCTGCGCGACAAGGTGCCCGCCACCGGAACCGCGCTCATCTTCGGCGAGGCCCAGGCCGCCGAGGAAGCGCTCGGCCTGCCCACCTATCTCGATCGCGCACCGCTGCACAGCGGGCTCACCGTCCGGGTCGCCGGTGGTGGTGAGGAGCTGATCGCCTTCGACGGCGCCTTCGACGGTTTCCACGGCCTCGCCGTCGATACCCGGCTCAAGGCCGACGAACGGCTCACCACCTTCCTCGAGCGCGGCGGCCGTTTCGTCGTGGATCCGGTGACACCCGAACGGCTCGACCCGATCGCCGCCGAGCACGATCTCACCCTGGTCGCCACCGGCCGCGGTGGCCTCTCCCGGCTGTTCGAAATCGACGAGACGCGTACCGTCTACGACGCGCCGCAGCGCAGTCTGCTCACCGTGACGGTGACCGGGCTGCCGCACGACGAGTCGGTTTTCGCGCACCGCAGCCCCGCCGGCGGCGGCCGCAGCGGGTTCTCCATCGTCGCCGAAGAGGGCGAAGCCTGGTGGGGGCCGTATCTGCACAAGGACGCGGGCCCGACCTGGGCGTTCCTCGGCTGGGCGCGGCCGGGTGGCGAATGGGAGAAGCGGTTCGCGGCCGCCGATTCGGCGGAATCGGCGCACCGGATCGTGACCGAGCTCTACCGCGACTATCTCGACTGGGACCTGCCGGAGGTACTCGCCACGAAGGTGCTCGCCGACGATCCGCACTCGTGGCTCAAGGGCGCGGTGCGGCCGCTGTTCCGGCGCGGTGTCGGGCATACCGCGGGTGGTCACCCGGTGGCGGCGCTCGGGGATACCGCCGTGGCCTACGACCCGATCGCCGGGCAGGGCGCGCAGAGCGGGCTGGTCCAGGCGCAGCGCCTGGTCACCGCGGCCGCGGCGCACGAGGGCGTGTTCGACGATGCCTGGATCACCGCGCAGTACGAGGCGTTCCTGGACGCGCGGGCCGAGGATGCCGCCAAGGTCACCCGGCTGTTCCTCAGCGATCCCGAGTTCGCCGAGATCGGCGGTCAGTTCTTCAGCGCGGCGGCGGCCGATCCGCGCTTCGCCTCGGCGCTCGTGGGCACACTGCACCGCCCGCAGGCGGCCCGTTCGGTGAACTCGGTGGCGGACGCGCACGACCTCATCGCGCAGGTCACCGGGGAGGATGCGGCCACGGTGCTGGGCCGATTCCGGCCCGCCGGACGTTTCAGCAGGTCGCAGTACAACGGAACCGCCGCGGCCACCGCCTGACCGGCACCGGTACCCCGGCGACTCGGCGACCCAGCGGTCGCCGGGCCGCCGGCCGCGAGCCCGAGTACCGGAACCGGGTCGCCGGTACTCGGGTGTGGGTCGCGGTCGGTGCCTGCTGCCCCGGCGGGATGCGATCCCACAGATTCAAAACCTCGTACCACCGCCGACCTCGCTGGTGAACTGGTCTCGCGCCGGGTGCAGGCCGTACTCGGCTTCCGGACGACAGATGCCCACGGCGAGCAGTGCGATACCTCCGCCTTCGCTGCGGCCTCCGCGGGCCGTATCCAACCAGCTCTAGGGAGGCCTCATGAGTACTGAGAAGACCACTGATCGGATCCGGTTCGCCTACTGGGTGCCCAATGTCAGCGGCGGGCTGGTGACCAGCGAGATCGAACAGCGCACCGGCTGGGATTTCGAATACAACAAGAAACTCGCGCAGACCGCGGAACGCAACGGATTCGACTACGCGCTCTCCCAGGTTCGCTACACCGCGTCCTACGGTGCGGAGTTCCAGCACGAATCCACCTCGTTCAGCCTGGCGCTGCTCGGTGCCACGGAACGGCTGAAGGTGATCGCGGCCGTACATCCCGGTCTGTGGCATCCTGCCGTGCTCGCCAAATTCGGTGCCACCGCCGACCATCTGTCCGGCGGCCGGTTCGCCATCAATGTGGTGTCCGGCTGGTTCGCCGGGGAGTTCACCGCGCTCGGTGAGCCCTGGCTCGAACACGACGAACGGTACCGGCGCAGCGCGGAATTCCTGGAGGTGATCCGCAAGATCTGGACCGAGGACGCGGTGAACTACGGCGGCGATTTCTACCGCATCCGCGATTTCACCCTCAAGCCCAAACCGCTCAACACCCCCGAACGGCCGAATCCCGAACTGTTCCAGGGCGGTAACTCCAGCGCGGCCCGCCGCAACGGCGGACGTTTCGCCGACTGGTACTTCTCCAACGGCAAAGATTTCGACGGCGTCACCGAACAACTCGACGATCTGCGCTCGGTCGCCCGTGCCCACGACCGCGAAGTGAAATTCGGGCTGAACGGGTTCATCATCGCCCGCGATACCGAACGCGAAGCCCACGACACCCTGCGCGAGATCATCGACAAAGCGAACAAGCCCGCGGTCGAGGGCTTCCGGGACGCGGTGCAGCAGGCCGGTGCCGCCACCCGCGACGGCAAAGGTATGTGGGCGGATTCGAGTTTCGAGGATCTGGTCCAGTACAACGACGGTTTCCGGACCAAGCTGGTCGGTACCCCCGAGCAGGTCGCCGAGCGGATCGTCGCCTACCGGGAACTCGGCGTGGACCTCGTCCTGGGCGGTTTCCTGCACTTCCAGGAGGAGATCGAATACTTCGGTGCCAAGGTGCTGCCGCTGGTCCGCGAACTGGAGGCCGCGCGAGCACCCGCCGCGGTGGCGGGGCGATGACCACCGTCGGGGCCGCGCGCATCACCTCGGCGCAGCAGGCCCGTACGGTCGCCGCGGAACTCGCGGCCGAATTCGCGGTGGACGCCGCCCACCGGGACCGGGAGCGCCTACTGCCCTTCGCCGAGGTACGCACACTGGCGGCCAGCGGTCTGCTCGCCGTTACGGTGCCCGCGACTCACGGGGGTGCTGAACTCCCGCCCAGTGCGGTCGCCGAGGTGGTACGGATACTGGCGATCGCGGATCCGAATATCGCGCAGATTCCGCACAGCCATTTCGTCTACGTGAACCTGTTGAAACTGGCCGGTTCCGCCGAACAGCGGCACCGCTATCTGACCGGGGTACTGGACGGCGCGCAGATCGCGAACGCGCAGTCCGAGCGCGGCGGTGCGACGGTGGCCGAGATCGCCACCACGGTCCGGCCGCTCGCGGGCGGGCAGCGGTTCCGGATCGACGGGGTCAAGTACTACTGCACCGGTTCACTGTTCGCCGACTTCCTGGCCGTACTCACGCGACTGGACGACCCCGACGGGGTGTCCGGACTACCGTCCGGGCAGTACGTCGCGTTTCTCCCGGCCGATACCCCGGGGGTCCGGATCGTGGACGACTGGAACGGATTCGGCCAGCGCACCACCGGTAGCGGGACGGTGTCGTTCGACAGTGTCGTGGTCGAACGCGATCAGCTCGTCGCCCGCACCGCCGCCGTGGACGAACCCACCGCCTACGGAGCCTCCGCGCAGTTGCTGCACGCCGCGATCGACGCCGGGATCGCCCGCGGCGCGCTCACCGCCGCCGCCGGATTCGCCCGGGACAGGAGCCGGCCGTGGTTCGAGGCGCAGGTGGGCCGGGCGATCGACGATCCGCTGCTCGTCCAGCGTTTCGGTGAACTGGCCGTCACGGTCTCCGCGGCCGAGGCCGCCCTGGTGGTCGCCGGTGCGGCGGTGGACGCCGCACTCGGGGCGCCGGAAAAGGTCGCCGACGCCTCGATCGCCGTCGCCACCGCCAAGATCCTGGCCGATCGTGGCGCTACCGAGGTGGCCGGCGCACTGTTCGAGGTCGGCGGGACGCGTAGTGCCGCCGACGATCTCAACCTGCACCATTTCTGGCGCAATGCCCGCACGCACACCCTGCACGACCCGGTCCGGTGGAAATACCAGCACATCGGGCGAACCCTGCTGCACGGCAGTCCACCGCCGTTGCACGGAGTGATCTGACCCGGACGACGGCCGTCCCGGCGGGAAGTGCTCCCTCGCCGGGTGGTCCGCCGGTGGCCGAATGTGGGTCGGTCACCGGCGAGCGTCCGGTCGGGGTAGGGAGCGGCGGCGGCACTACCGCGCGATCGTCCGGCGGGCTGTGCCGATCGGTCAGCGGGTCGCCGTCGCACCCTCCGGACGCACCGGATGTTTCCCCTCGGCGAACTCCTCGACGATCTTCGCGCAGAAGGCGGGCAGGTCGCCGGGGTTGCGGCTGGACACCAGCCCGCGATCGTTGACTACTTCCTCGTCGACCACGGTGCCCCCGGCATTGCGGATATCGGTCCGCACGCTGGGATAGGAAGTGAGCGTGCGGCCGCGCACCACATCCGCTTCCACCAGGGTCCACGGGCCGTGGCAGATCACACCGACCGGTTTACCGGTGGCGAAGAAGTCCCGGACGAAGGCCACGGCCGATTCGTCCTGGCGTAGTTTGTCGGGGTTGGTGGTGCCGCCCGGTAAGAGCAGCGCGTCGAATTCGCCGGGGCTGCATTCGCCGACGACCCGATCCACCGCGAAGGTGTCACCCTTCTCCACATCGTGGTTCATGGCCTGGATACGCCCGGATTGCAGAGAGATCAGTGCGGTGCTCGCACCGGCATCCTCGACCGCCGACCTGGGCTCGACCAATTCCACCTGTTCTACGCCGTCGGTCGCGAGAACCGCGATGCGCCGTCCGGTCAGATCGTGCTGCTGCGCCATAACGTGCTCCTTCTGTCGCGGATTCCGGTCTGTACCGCGGCCTACCCGGGCCCGTGGCGGCGAAACGTCGGGGCCGCCGGCCGCGAGTGGTATCGCGCACATCCCGGGTCGGTCGCTGATTCGACCGCGGTCGACCGGGTAGTCGCGCTCTGTCCGGCGAACGAGAAGAAAGGCATTCGACGATGAACGTCCCCATCAAGAGCACCCTCGACCCGGAACAGCAGCACATCGCGGGTGAGGCGCTGCGTGCCACGGTTATCGACCTCATCGATCTGTCGCTGATCGCCAAGCAGGCCCACTGGAACGTCCTCGGCCGTAATTTCCGCTCCGTCCACCTCGCGCTGGACGAACTGGTGACCGCGGCCCGCGATTTCACCGACGACGCCGCCGAACGCGCGACCGCTATCGGTGTCAGCCCGGACGGCCGGGCCGCGACCGTCGCCAAGGAGGCGGGTGGTCTGGCGTTTCCCGACGGCTGGCAGCAGGACACCGATGTCATCGACGCGATAGTGAAGAACCTCGGAATTGTTGTCGGCCGCCTGCGTGAGCGGATCGAGGCCACCGAGAAAGCGGATCCGGTGACGCAGGATCTGTTCATCGAAATCGCGGCCCGACTCGAACAGTTGCACTGGATGTGGCAGGCTCAGCTCTCCTCCGCCTGATACGTCGTCCCGCGCTCGCGCGGTTCGGCGGGCACACTGTCGAGCCGGCGCGACCGCGCGGGCCGGTGACGCCGTGATCGGGCCGGGTTACGAGGAGGTGTGGGAGTGGTTCGGGTTTCCGGATCGCCGTACGGACTGAGCACCGGCGCCGACGGCGCGCTGTGGTTCACCATGGCGACCGAGGGCGCTGTCGGCAGGTCCGCGGACGGTGAGGTCCGGATATTCCCACTCGAGCCCTCCGGCGGACAGCCGACGGTGATCGTGCCGGGGCCCGACCGGGCCATGTGGTTCACCGAGTTCCGCGGGGACCGGATCGGCCGCATCACCGGGGAAGGTGATGCGACCTGGTTCCCGGCACGATCACCGTACGGCGTCACCACCGGGCCCGACGGTGCCCTGTGGTTCACCGAGCTACAGGCCGACAAAATCGGCAGGCTCACCGTGGACGGAGAGGTGACCCGGTTCGCCGTGGCCGGTATGCCGTCGATGATCACCACCGGGCCCGACGGCGCGCTCTGGTACACCCTCAACCAGGGCAATGCGATAGGCCGGATCGATCCCGGTAGCGGCGGCACGGCCGTGTATCCGCTCCCGACCGCGGCGGCGATGCCGGTGGGTATCACCGCCGGACCCGACGACGCGCTGTGGTTCGTGGAGATCGGCGCCGGGCAGATCGGGCGGATCGGTCTCGACGGCACTGTCGTCGAGTTCCCGCTCCCGGACCGGGAGTGCAAACCGCATGCCATCGTCACGGGTCCCGACGGTGCGCTCTGGTTCACCGAATGGGCGACGACCCGGCTCGGCCGGATGACCACCGGCGGCGCGATCACCGAGACCGAACTGCCCGGGTCCGAACCGCACGGGGTGACGGTCGGGCCGGACGGTGCGCTGTGGGTGGCGATGGAATCGGGCAGCCTCGAACGTATCGCGGTCTGATCAACGGCGGCGTGCCGCCGGATTCGCCGATGCGGCGTGCCGCCGGATCCGGCGGATCGCTCGGTATGCTGCGGAGCATGGCCCGGATCTGGTCGGTTGTCGCACGTGGAGTGAACCTCGTTCAGCTCATGTGGGTCGCTGTCCTGACCCTCGCCATGACCGTTTCGGTCCTGAGCGACGGCCCGACCGCCGTCGTCGGCGCCGCGGTCGCGGTCGCCGTGCTGCTCGGCCTCGCCGAGCACGGTCTGCGTTCCGGGGTCCGGCGCCCGGCCCGGTCCGCCACCGGCCCCGCGCACGACGAGCGGCGGCTACGCGGTGCGTTCCGCAGGCAGAGCGCACCGGATACCCCCGGCCGACCCCGTCTGCCCCGAGCACCCGGACAGGTCCCGGCTGCCGCGTGACGCTTCGGCGTCACGTCGGCCCCGGTCGATCCGTCCTGCAGCGCTGACCAGTGTGGTCGGCGCGTGATCCGCATCCGCCGCGGTCCTGCGCGCGGTGCAGCGAAGAGGTGCTCTCGTGCTCGATTTCATCTATTACCCCGTATCCGCGATCCTCTGGGTGTGGCATACGGTCTTCGGGGCCGTACTGGGTCCCGACAGCGGCTTCGCCTGGGCGCTGGCCGTGGTGTTCCTGGTTTTCACCATCCGGCTGCTCCTGCTCAAACCCGCGATCGAACAGATCCGCACCGCCCGGCGGATGCAGGAGTTGCGGCCGCGGCTGGACGAGCTCCGTAAGGAACACGCCGGTGATCGCGCCGCCCAGGCGGCGGCGATGCAGAAATTGCAGCAGGAACACGGTTTCAATCCGCTGATGGGCTGCCTGCCCGCACTGGTGCAGTTACCGGTGTTCCTGGGCCTCTATCACGTACTGCAATCGTTCAACCGCACCGGAACGGGGTTCGGCAAGCTCGGCATGACCCCGGAAGCCAACGCCACCACCCCGAACTATTTCTTCGACGTCGCCGATGTGCAGTCCTTTCTCGGTGCCCGGCTCTTCGGCGCGCCCATCTCCGCGGCTGTCGTCAGCCCCGAGAGCGTCCTGGAATCCTTCGCCGCGCACGGGTCCGTGCCGACCACGGCCGGTATCGCGATTGTGGCGATCCCGCTGATGGTGGTGGCGAGTCTGGCCACCCATTTCAATGCGCGGGCGTCGGTGGCGCGGCAGGATCCCGCGGCCGCGGCGAATCCGCAACTGGCGTTCATGAACAAGTTGATGCTGTGGGTGTTCCCGCTCGGCGCGCTGGTGGGCGGTCCGCTGCTGATGATCGCGATCCTGCTCTACTGGGTCGCGAACAACCTGTGGACCTACGGTCAGCAGCATCTGGTGTTCGCCCGGATGGACCGGGAGTCGCGACCGGGAGCCGATACCACCGCACCGCCGGCACCGGATACGTCGCAGCCGGATATGCCACAGCCGGGCGCGGACCCGGCGTCCCGGCCGAAATCCGGTCGCCGCCGGAACCGCGCCCGCTGAACCGGCGATCAGCCGCGCCCGCCCACCGCGGGCAGGATCGCCTGATCGACGATATCGGCGAGAGTCTGCTCATCGGGTAGCGCGCCGGAGTCGAAGGAGAACTTCAGGACCAGCGCCTCGCCGATATCGAGGACCACGGGCGTGAGCCGGGCCGGGTCGATATCGCCGGTTGTCGCGTAGTGCCGCAGTACGGTGCCGGTGAACCGCCCGCCCTTGGGTTCGAATACCCGGGTGTAGATGGCCCGGGCCAGGTCCGGATAGCGTTCGCGCTCGGCGAGGATCGCACCGGTGGCGCGCGCGGTGGGGGTGGCCATCCAGGTCACCATGAGCCGCAGCGCCGCGATCAGATCGCCGCGGAGATCACCGGTGGGCGCCGCGGTCGGGCTCTCCTGCGGGAACTCCGCTCCCAAGGCGTCCAGCAGAATCGCCTGCGGGCTGTCCCAGCGCCGGTACAGCGAGGTTTTCGCGATACCGGCGCGCTGCGCGATCCCGTCCATCGTGAGTTTGCCCATCCCGACGCCGATGACCTCCTCGACCACGGCGGTGTGCACGGCCGCCACCACTTCGGCATCACTGCGGCGGCCACGTGTTCCGGGCATACGACCCTCCGGTATCGCGCGGGACTGACCTGTGCAGACTAGTCGGCGGCCGGCTCCACGATCGCGACCGCGGTGGCGAAGGGCCCGAGTTCGACCTCACCGTCCTCGACCGGCCGGGTGACGGCCGGATCGGCGCCGGTCGAGGTGTCGACCGTGTGGATGTTCGCGACCGGGTCGGCGAAACGTACGCGCACGGGCTCGGGGTACTTGTTGACGAGCAGGATCCGCCGCTGTCCGTCCGGGCCGGCGAAGGCATGGCTGTGGATCCGGTTGTCCGGCGAAGCCAGGGTGGGGGCCGCGCCGGCCCGATAGACCGTATCGCCCGGGCCGAAATTGGCGAGCAGCAGCTCCAGCGCCCGGTAACGAGCATTGGGTTCGCCCGTCTCCCAGTCCAGTAGCGATACTCCGTGGACCATCCCGGGATAGCCGAGGAACTCGGCGACTCCGACGACCTCGATACCGAGTTCGATCAGCTGCGACCAGAGATAGGTCACCACCGCCGCGCTCAGCGCCCAGTACTCCGCCGGTGCATCGGGTTCCGGATTCATCACATCAGGGGTGAACGTGCCGATCTCGTTGATATGGGTCTCGGTCCCCGGCGAGAGACGCTGTTTGATCGATTCGATCAGCTGCACCTGGCGCAGGAACCCGTCCACCTGGGAGAAGAGCACGCCGTGCCAGCTCTCGGAGGGGAGATTCCCCGGCAGCCCGATCGGGTTCAGAATATCGGGGCACGCGTAGAAGTGGTACGAGAAAGCGTCCACGGGGCGGCCGTCCGCGTGATTGGCCGGGTCGAGGAAGTGCCAGAAGTATTCGGGATCGAAATCGACCAGGCTCAGCGACAGCCCGATGAACTTCATCTCCGGATCCAGCGGGCGCAACCGCGCGACCACGGCATCGTAGAGCCGGGTGTAGACCTGCGGTGAGAGCTTGTGTCCCACATCGGGTTCGCACAGCACCTCCCAGAAGGCGAACCGGTTATCGCGACCGGATTCGTGCCGGACCCCGAACTGGTCGGTGAATCCGCCGTCGATGTACCACCGGCCGATCCGTTCGAAATGCTCGGCCACCTCGGTGAGACCGGGGTCGCGGAATTCGGTGCCCTGTTCGTAGTCCCAGTGGATGGCCGAGGGATCGTCCTGCAGGACGTACGGCTCCGGAGTTTCGAACATCCAGGTGGGGATGGTGGCGAAGTTCGCGACCACCGGCCGGCCCTCGGCGGCCGCGAAGAAATCGTCCACGAATTCGTCGAGCCGGCGGAAATCCCAGGAGGTGCGCTCGGCGGTGGGCGGATCGAGTTCCGGGACGGACAGTTTCGGTGAGGACCACCAGGGCAGGAAGCGCGCGTATCGGGCTTCGAGATCGCGGAGTGCGGCAAAGGCTCGATCGTGGACGGGGGAGTTGCGCTGGAGTGGCGGTGCGGTCCAGAGGTGAGTGGTCAGGGTGGTGCGGGAGGTGATCGTCGGTGTCGTCCAGTCGACGGTGACGGGCAGTGCGTCGGTCATGGTGGCCTCTCTCGGGGAAGTGACTCCACCAAAGTAGCTACGAAATAGTAGCTACGCAAACGTATCTTAATGGAGGTGGACCTCGGCCCGGCCTGCTCGCCGGACCGGAGTCGCCGGGATCGTGCGATAGTGCGGGAGCGATCCCGGCCGGGCCGGGGCGGGCTGTGCCCCGACCCGGATCGAACCGGGGGCGGTCGGATCGCGGTTCGATTCAGCGCTCGCCGACCGGCCCCGCGGCGTCGCGCAGCCGGCCGTCGGACAGTTGCAGCCAGCGCTGCACCCCGATCTCGGCCAGGAATCGCTCGTCATGGCTGACCACCACGAATGCCCCCCGATAGGCGTCGAGCGCACTCTCCAGCTGCCCGACACTGACCAGGTCGAGATTGTTGGTCGGCTCGTCCAGGAGCAGCAGCTGCGGCGCCGGCTCGGCGAACAGGACGCAGGCCAGGGTGGCGCGCAGTCGTTCGCCGCCGGAGAGCGCGCCGACCGGTAGGTCCACCCGGGAACCGCGGAACAGGAAGCGCGCCAGCAGGTTCAGCCGTTGCGGGGTGGGCAGGTTCGGGGCGAACGCGGCCAGGTTCTCGGCGACGGTGCGGTCGAGGTCGAGCAGATCCAATCGCTGGGACAGGTACGCGACCCGGCCCTCGGCGCGCGTCCCCGAACCGCTGTCCGGCGCCAGATCGCCGTGGACGATCCGCAACAGGGTGGATTTACCCGCGCCGTTGGGTCCGGTCAGAGCGATCCGCTCGGGCCCGCGGATCGTCAGATCCGCGCCGTCCCCGGCGAAGATCTCCTTCTCGCCGAAGCGATAGCGGATCTGTTCACCGGCGAACACGGTGCGCCCGGCCGGGACATCGGTATCCGGTAGCTGTAGGGCGATCCGCTGCTCGGGCCGGAGGGCGCGCTCGGCCTGGTCGAGCCGGTTCTTCGCGGCATCGACCCGGGCGGCGTGGGTTTCGTTCGCCCGCCCGGCCGATTCCTGGGCATTGCGCTTCATGGTCCCGGCGAAGATCTTGGGCAGGCCGGCATTGCCCAGGTTCCGGGCCGCGTTGCTCGCCCGCTTCGCGGCCCGCTCCCGGGCCTGCTGGAGTTCGCGCTTCTCCCGCTTGACCTCCTGTTCGGCATTGCGGATGTTCTTCTGCGCGACCTCGCGTTCGGCGCGCACCGCGTCCTCGTACTCGGTGAAACTGCCTCCGTAGAAGCGGATCTCACCGGAATGCAGTTCGGCGATCCGGTCCATCCGGTCCAGTAGAGCCCGGTCGTGGCTCACCAGCAGCAGACAACCCTTCCAGTCGGCGAGCAGGTCGTAGAGCCGGTGCCGGGCCGCGAGATCGAGGTTGTTGGTCGGTTCGTCCAGCAGCAGGACATCGGGTTGCCGCAGCAGCTGGGCCGCCAGCCCCAGCGATACCACCTGACCGCCGCTGAGGGTGCGCAACCGCCGGTTCAGCGGCAGCTCGCCCAGGCCGAGGCGTTCCAGCTGGGCGCGGGTGCGTTCCTCGATATCCCAGTCCGTGCCGATGGTCGTGAAATGCTCTTCGGCGGTGTCGCCGGATTCCACGGCGTCCAGTGCGGCCAGGATCGGTGCGATACCCAGTGTTTCGGCGACCGTCATCTCGCCGGTCAGCGGCAGGGTCTGCGGGAGGTAGCCGAGTACGCCGTCGACGGATACGGTGCCGGTCCGGGGGGACAGGTCACCCGCGATCAGCCTCAGCAATGTGCTCTTGCCCGCGCCGTTGGGCGCGACCAGGCCGGTGCGTCCGGCGGGCACGCTGAAGGACAAGTCGTCGAATACGGGGGTGTCGTCCGGCCAGGAGAAGGAGAGGTTCGAACAGACGACGAATGTTTCGGACATGTAGGAGAGACCTCGATTGTCGTTCGGGCGCGTAGCGCTGCCCCGAAGAAGGAAAAGTGAACGACGAAGCGGCCACTACAGCGGCGCCGTACGCGCCCTACTGGTGGCCGTCAGAGCCGGGTGGCTCCGGAGATATCGAGTTCACCAACCATGGTCGATCTCTCTGTGGTCGAAGGTGCCCTCCTCACGATAGCAGCCGGCCGGTTGTGCCGGTCCCGGCCTTCCGGGTGGCCGGTCGGCCGGGACCGTCGACGTCAGGGGCGCGCAGCGAAATAATTCTCGGTATCGCCGCTGGTCGGCGGTTCGCCGCACTGGATTCCGCAGCGTTGCTCTTCGGGCACGGTGGATCCGTCCGCATAGGCGCAGCCGGCACTGTCGCAGGTGTAATTGCGATCGTTGGGATCCATCGGCAGGGGTTCGGAGTAGTACGACCACGCGAATCCGTCGGAGTCCTGAATGGCCGAGCAGTAGACGGTGGTGCCGTCGGCGAGGTGCCCGACCTCGCCCGGCTCCGCACAGTAGCTGTGCAGCTCGACCTGTGGATTCGGCCCATCGGCGACCGGGGTCGCCTGGGTCCAGGGGAGTGCGACCGCGGGAGCGGCGGCGAAGAAGAGAGCGGCGGCCCCGACGGTCGCGCCGAGAAGTCGGGGGCCGACGCGCCGGAAACGCGCTGATGGCCTCATGGAAGACGAACCCGTTCTGTCGAGTTGTCGTATCCCCGCCCCGGGTCGGACTGATCGATATTAGCTATTACGCCATGTGGGTGGCAATGGTTACCGATTTTCGCAGGGCCCGGCGCGGGGTGCTCGCGGGACCGTGACTCGAATCTGTGTGACATGTGATGCGCATCACAAAGATTTCCGGGAACCGATTCGACTCGCGTGCTGTCAAACCTATCGACAACCACGGATGTTGTTGTCATTCGAATGATCGAACTATCAAGGGAATTCAGATGTCTCTGTCGACCGAATACCGCCGCTACACCACGGACGAGGAACTCTCGGCCGCCGATATCGCAAACTCCGCCGCACCGGCTTCGACGCCCGCGCTGACCGTGGTTCTGCTGCGCGCGACGCTCATCGCGCAGAAGTCCTCGCAGCAGTGCGCGATCGGGCTGGCCGGTGGTACCCCGAATGTCGGAAAGACCATCAAGACCGTTTGCTAGAAAGGGGTAGGGGGGTGGCGTATCGGATTGTCGATACGCCTCACCGCTGTTCGTCATGAACATTCTTCTCTATGTTTCCGGTGCGGTGACGGCGGCGACCACTCCGCTCGTTCTGCACGCACTCGACTCGATGCGGCCGAGGGACGAGGTACGTGTTGTCCTGTCGCGTTCTGCCCGTCGATTCGTCACACCACTCGCATGTGGCGCCGGCATACGGACGGTCCTGACCGACGACTGGGATGAATTGAGTCATGGCGAGCATGTGGAGTTGAGCCGATGGCCGGAGGTCATCGTGGTCTATCCGGCCACCCTCAACTTCGTCACGAGATTTTCGCTGGGGACGGCCGATACGCCGTTCCTGCTGGCCGCGCAGTGTTCACCGGCGAGGATGATCATCGCGCCGGCGCTGCCGCCCGGCGGGGTCGGCTCGGTCGCCTTCACCGGGGCGCGGGATCGTCTCGCCGGTCAGGAGCGGATCGTCGTCCTGCCCACCACCTCGGCGCCGAGTCGCGTCCTGCGGCAGGATTCCGACGGCGCGCCCGCCGCGTTCACCGATGTCATCGATGTACTCGGCCGGATGGAGCGCGAGGTTTCCGGATGAACGAGACGCTCGAATCGGTATCGTGCAGCAACAATCTGGTGTCGGTCCGGACCCGCGAGGGCGACCGATCGCGGCTCGTCCGGGTGCGTGGCGACGGTGCCGGCCCGGATTCGCTCGAATTCTGGCGTACCGCGGCCGTCTCCGGCGCCGTGGTACCGGCGGTGAACCGGGGCGCCTACGAGTACGACCTGCCGGGTACGGCGGTATCGGCGTTGGATATCAGCGATCCGAGCCCGGTTCGGTCGGCCGTCGGACAGATATGCGATGCCTTGACCGCGGTCCACGGGCTTGCCGTCGGCACATCGGTCCTCGGAGCCATGCCGGGGCCGCGGTGGATCCGGCGCCTCGGGAACCGGATCGCGCACATACGGAATCATCCGGGAGATCTGGGTGCCGCGGTACGACGCGAGATCCCGGACGACTACGGACGAGATCCGCGAGCGTGGTACCCGGTGGGGCATCGATCGGGCCTGCTGCACGGAGCTCCGTCGCTCGCCGATGTCTACATCGCGTCGGACGGGGTGACGGTTCTCCTCGGCGAAGACGGTGCGGCGGGCCTTCCGGAGATGGATTGGGGATATCTCCGCGGAGAAATCCAGGAGATAGCACAACTCGATTCTTTTCCGATAGCTTCCCGGTGCGCGGAGGCGCTGGAAATTATTTCCCGGCACACGAGCCGGCTGGACGGCCGGTTGATCGATGTATTCGCCGAACATCGGCGAGTGCTGCACGCGCTCGACTATATCGACTCGTTCGTCGAGAACGTCGAAGATCTACCCGGCTCGATAATCACCCTACTCGGGGGAGTGAAATGGACACTACTCATCAATTGACCGGCGCTGCCCTGGTCTACAAGGCTGCCGATCCGGACGATTTCCCGATGGTGCGGGAATTGCTGCACCGGTCGGGGATCGGCGATATCTCGAATGCGGTCCAATTGGGCGGGCGCAATACCAACTGGCTCGCCACCGGATCCTCCGGCGGGCCGGTATTCGTCAAGTACGAGGCCGCCGCCGGGCCCGCGCGTACGAAAATATTCCATGAGCTGCTGCGTTCGAGTCCGCTGTACGACCGCATCTCCACACCCGGTCTGCGCGCCGTATCGGCGGACGGCAGTGTCCAGGTGTACGACGTGATCCCGCAGTCGGTCACCGCACAGCAGCGCATTATCGAGGCGAGCTCGAGTACCGGAATGTTCCACCGGATGGGTGCCGCGGTCGGCGCGCTCCATTCGCTCGGCGCGGCAGGCACTTCCGGTGTGCCCCCGGTGGATCCCATGCCGTCGAGTTTCGGTGTGGAGGCGGTGGCGGAAGCCGTACTTCCGGCACTGTCCGCCGCACAGCTGTCCGCTTTTCGCCTCGTCCACACCGATGCCGAGGTGTATCGGGCCGCGCTGGACCTGCTGGCCGGTCAGGAGTCCGCGGCACCACTGGGCACCGTCCACGGCGATCTGCGGCTGGACCAGGTGCTGGTGGAGCCGGACGGCGCCTGCTGGCTGATCGACTGGGAGGAGTTCGGTATCGGCAGGTTGTCCCGGGATCTGGGTTCGCTGATCGGAGACGTGATCAACACATCGGTGATCGCCGCGCTCTGTGATCGGGATGCCGCCGCGCCGGCTCGCCGGTCGGACCGTATCCGGACCGGCCTGGAACAGGCGAAGGACCGTACCGCCGCGCTCTGCGCCGGTTATCGGGAATCGTGCGGGTCGGTTTGGGGCCGCGATGGGTTCACCGGTGAAGTACTGGGTGAGATAGCGCGATACGCGGGCTGGCACCAGTTCGATCGGTTGCTGACCACAGCGGAGGGGATGCTGTTCCTGACACCCGCGTCCCGGGCGCTGGCCGGTATCGGTCGGGCCCTGCTCACCGATCCGGCGATCTTCGTCGACGAATTCGAACTCGGTGAGGTGCTGTCGTGATTTCCTCCGGCCTCGCCCCCACCGGCAACAGCACCGGTCTGGCCGCTGTACTGGCCGAGCGTCTGACTCCGGTGTCGAACGGCGCCGAATCCGTGGCGCTGAGATTCGACGGTGCCGAGATCGCCGGTCCGGTGGACCTGGTGACACAGCGCCTGGCGGCCGTGTTGTACGAGGCACTGCACGCCAGACCCGGCCGCCGGGTCGCCGGAGAGCCGGCGGACCCGATGCTCGCCGCCGTGCTCGCGGACAAGCCCACCCACTGCTCGCCGATGACCACCGCCCTCGTCGAGCGGTTCGGCGACCGGGAGTTCGGAGTGCGCAGACCAGTGGTGGCCGATAACGGTGCGACGGTCGTCTACGACTACCGCGGACTGCTGGTCCGGACGCCCCGGCAGAAAATATCGGACTGGATCGGCTCCGAGATCGAAACGCGGGTCGCGCACTATTCGAGTTCGGTTTCGCCGGGATTCTTCTACATCTACGGTCGTGGGTCGCTGGCCGGCCCCGACGGAAGCGGTCTCAAGAAGCGCCGCATCTACCTCGCCCTCGGGGATCCGTCGGCTGCCCGGGACCTGTTCATCCGCACCGTCGGAGTGCTCGACGATGCGGGTATCGACTTCGAGGCCAAGGTCTTCTCGGACGCGCCGAACTACCCGCGCAGCGACGCCATCGTGCTGTACCTGGACGAGACGCCGGATTCGCTCCTCGGCGGATTGATCGGGGTGGCAGCCGATTTCGCAGGCGCGTTAACCGAGAAATCCATGCTCACGAGGTCGGTGAGCCGGGGTATCTCGCTCGCCGACGAACCGGTGGATCCCGACCCGCGCCGGAGTGCGATGAGTTTCGGGCAGCACCGCTGCCTGATGATCGCCGGCGCTGTGCTGGAACATATCCGGGACGGCCGTGAACTGGAGACCGCGCTCGACGCTTCGGCGGCGGCATTCGCGGTGGATCCCGCGGACTTCTCGCGCAATCTGCCGCAGGTCCGGCTGTGATGCCCGGGGCAGAGATCCTCGTCCTGGATTTCGCGGATTCGGCGCGACGGGCGGCCCGGAGCAGGCCGGTCCTCTCGGTGATCGTCGAGGGCGGGGCACGCGACGATGCTGCGTACGGTGCGGGCTTCGCGCATATCCGGGAGCACTGGACGATGGCCTCGTTCCAGCGGTCCCTGGGTGCTGCCCTGACCATGTCGACTGCCAAGACCCTGCAGTTCCAGACCGAATTCCTGCTCTTTCTCGACAGCGATCGCGCCGCACTTCCCGATATCCTCGAGCGAGCGCCCTGGACCGACCGCGAGCTGGCCGCCGAGACAGCGGTGATCGTGGACGAGATCGTGATGGCCGAATCCCAGCACACCGCGGTCGCCGTCGATCGGGAGTTGCCCCGGCGGTTGTCGGCGTACGGCACCGGAACCGACTGGGGGTACGGGGACCGGGAGACGATCCGCGGCTGGACTATGGCGACCCTGACCGACGCGGTGGCTTCGACCTGGGGCGAAAGTCCCCGGATGCATATCTCGTCCTCCGGGGATCCAGCGATGTGGTGCCCCGGGAATCCGCCCGGACCGGCACGGACCGGTGGTGGCTCGCTGACGGTCGGCTCGGCGCCCACACCCGGGCCCGCGCCCTTCCTGGATCGGACGGCATTCGCCGGCTGGCGTATTCACTACACCGACCCGCTGGACCTGGCGGATCTCGATGATCTGGCGATACTGCTGCGCACCACGGCCTGTCGCGATCCGCGGCGTCATCGCGAACCGTGGCGAGCCGAGCTCCGGATCGGCCAGTTCGGTGAGATGTTCACTTCGCGTGGCGATGAATATCTGCTCATCGCCACGCGTTTCGAGCGCCCGGCCGCGCCGGCCGATCACCGCGATCGCGTGCGGGAACTGCTGACGGCGGTGCGTGAACGGCTCGACCGGGCGGTTCGCGACGGCGACCACGAACTCCTGGCCGCGGTGGACCGGTTCCGTCGCCTCCACCACGCGCGGGCCGCCCAATCGGTCAATCAGCGCACAGTTCTGCACAATCGAGCGAAGGCGCTCGGTCTGGGTGGTCATCCGCACCTGTCCTTCCGGGCCCGGACCACCGCCGAGAACGAGGCGTTGTGTGTTCGTCTGTCGGCGATCATTGCTAGCCTGCTCACGGTCGATCCGGTCCGGTTGGCCGCCGATGGGGGGTCGTCGTGAGTCCGGGTATCCGTGAGCTGGCACTGCCGCCGGATATTCCCGTCGTAGTCGTGCGTGCGCCCGGCAATCCGCTGCTCGAAGCCAGATTCGTGGTGGCCGTCGGGGAATGGCCGCCGATATGCGCCGATACCGCGTACGACGCGGCGGTGGCGATGATCGCGGACTTCTCGCCGCCCGGTGACTGGACGGCCTCCTCCGGCGCCCGCGGCGCGTCGCTGTCCACATCGTGCGACGGCGAACTGTTGATCGTGAGCGCCACCTGTATCCCGGACAGCACCGGATCGGTACTCGATGCGGCCGCGCGGGTTTTCGATCGGGTGCGCGGTTTCGGCGCCGCCGGTGACCGGAGCCGCACCGGCACCGCGCCGGAATCGGCAGACCCGGGTGAAATCCGCTGTGCGCTGGACATTCCCGGTGCCGCGGACGGCTATGCCCGGACCCGGCGCGCGGTCATCGCCCAGGCTCTCGATTCGGGCACCTTTCCGGCCTCTGCCCCGGGCCCGCGGACACACAGTCGCATCACGCAATTCGTCGTAATCGGTGGAGATATCAAGGAGTAGGAAACGTGACCACTTCCAACAAGGAACAAGTAGTCGTCGACACGGGGCTCTTCGGCGATCTCGTCGTCGAGCGAACCGAGAACTCGGTGTCGACCTGGTTCGAATCGGACGACGCCACGAAGGCGACGATCGAGCGGACCGGGCCGCGCACCCGTAAGAACGTCCCGATCGGCAGCCGGGACGCGGGATCGCTCTCGCTCCGGGTGGGCGCACGCGAACTGGGCCTGACCCTCGGCTCCGGCCGGCTGCTCAAGCGGACGTACCGCGTCGTGGTCGAGACCGACGGCCGGTTCCTGAGTATGCGGCCCAACGATATCGAGTCGTGCTATTTCCTGGACGGAAAGCCGCACGAGATCGAGAAGGAGTTCGGCGAGCTGTCCGCGCGTACCGACGGCACGATCGAAGTCACCTGGGCGCTGCCCAAAACCGTGAAGATCCTGAACAAGACGGTGGAGCCGCCGGTACCGACCGCCGAGGACCTCCTCATCGGTTACGTGCTCGCCGCCGCCTTCGGCACCTCCGCGCTGTCGTTGACCACGATTCTGATGGGTGCGGTGGGATCGGTGCTGCCGGGATGAGTGAACCGTTATGGCGCTGAACGAGGCGGCCCGGCCGTGTGTGGTGCTGGCGGCGCGCCCCCTGTACGGCCGCGCGGACGCGAGATTCGTGATCAGCCGGGTCGCCGCGCTACTGATGAACAACCCCAGCGGGTCACGGCTGGAACAGCATCTGCACGACGCGGGGCTCGACGCCACCCGCTGTGTCACGTCGACGGAAACGGTCGGCGACCGGAACATCATGCTGATCGAGTACGACTCCACGGTGCCCCGGGATCCGGCGGATATCGCCCGCCGCACGGCCCGGGCCATCGACGAAACCGGCCGATCCGATTTCGGCGCGGCCGAGTTGAGACGGGCGAAGGACAGCGCGCTGGGACTACTGGAGCTGAGCGTATCGGGCATGTCCGAGTACGTCGACGCGGTGTGCGGGTTCCTGGCCGGTTTCGGCAGTGTGCATGTGCTGGACGAGTTCCGGAATGCGATCGAGTCCGCGCGGGCCGACGAAGTGACGGCGGTGATCCGCGAACTGTACGTCGGATCCGCTTTTCACATCGCCCACACCGAAATGGAAAACGAATGAAGTCCTCGACGTGGTCCCGTATCGACGGGAAGGTCTACGACATCTGGCGGATCCGGCTCTTCGCGACCGGTGTCCTGCTGTGGATCCCGGCGACCGTGGTGGTGAGTTGCCTGCTCTTCTCGGGGCCAGTGGCCTTCCTCTGGATCGTGGCGCTGGGTATCGGATTCTTCGCCGGCGGGCTGCTGTATCTCGAACGCCGGCTCGCGTCCATCCTCTGGTTCCACGATCCCCACACCGTGCAGTACGTCAGCGGTGTGCTGTTCCGGAAGCACCAGATTCTGCCGATCCGGCAGGTGCAGGCTGTCGAGGTCGTACAGGGACCGATCGAGATGTCCTTCGGTCTGGCCCATCTCTCCGTGCGCACCGGATCGTCGATGGGTTCGCTCTCGCTACCGGGCTTCTCGGCGGACGAGGCAGAATCACTGCGCGGGATCCTGCTGGGGGTGCCGAATGGATGAGCGGGAGGCGACGATCGAATCCACCGCCGGACTCGGGCGGCTACCGGTCCGGGCGCTGGGGGCGATGTGCCTGCACGGGGCGATGATGACTTCGCCGATCCTGATCGGCCTGCTCGTCTTCGGCGTGCTCCAGGGGAGCGCGCTCACCTCGCTGCTGCCCGGTCTCGCGGTCGGGATCTGGTGCACCTGGCGTTGGGTCTTCGTGCGCTGGGCAGTCCGGGACGAGACGCTGGTGTGTCATACCGGAGGGCTCCGGCGGCGGCGCGCTTCGCTCGATCTCGCCTCGGTGACGACGCTGCGCACCGAGATATCGGTCGTTCAACGCATCTTCGGGCTGTGCGAACTCTATGTCTGCGGACGAGGTTCCGGCGGCGCCCCCAGTGCCGTCCGGCTCGTGGGTCTGGACCGGGACGCGGCGGCACGGCTGTCCGAGCTGGTGCAGAACGCGGCGCCCACGAGCGCTGAGAACGCTCACCCGGACAGATCCTTCCGGTACCGCAGTCGGTGGTCGATGGTGGATCTGGTCAACGTATCCGGCGTCGCGCTGCTGATCGGCGCGTATTTCACCGCGACCGAGCTGTTCGGCGACGCTCTGGTCGGCCGGCTGCTCGCGGATACGGTGCGCTCGGCCGGCTCGGCATACCACTGGTCGGTGCTGATCGGGGTCGTCCTGGTGACAGTCGTCTGGCTGAGCGTCGCCTCGGCGTTCACCCAGTACTACCGACTCCATGCGCAGTTCACGAACGGGGAGTTCTCCTCGACCAGAGGTATGTACGCGCTGAAGGAGGTGCGTTTCGCCGAGGCCCAGGTCCTCGGAATGGAATGGCGGACACCCTTCTGGCTGTCGGGCCGGTTCACCCGGGTCGACGCCGTGGTCAGCGGTATCGGCGGCACCCGGCACGGGCAGGCGTCGATGGTGCTGCCGCTGGTGCCCACCCGGCGCGCCCTGGCCGTGGCGGAATGGCTGGCGCCCCGGGCCTCGGCGCTGGGGCGTTTCCCGCGGCCCTCCGGGCTGCGGTTCGCGGTGGCCGCGCTGGCGGATCTGTGGACGGCGGCGGTGCTCCTGGCGTTGTCCGGGGCGGCGTCGTGGGTATTCGGGGTCTCGATGCCGGTATGGGGTTGGGTAGCGGTATCCGGCGCCTATCTGAGCGTGGCGTTCGTCAAGAGGTTCATGTTCCGGCAACAGCGGGTACCGGGTGGGGTGGCGATCCGCGGCAGGACGATATCCCGTCAGATCGATGTGCTCGACCTCTCCCGGGTCGAGCTGATCGAGATCCGCGCCAACGCGTTGCAGGACCGGCTCGGGTTCGCCGCGTTGCGTCTCTACTTCGGCGGTGGGAGGTTCTGGTACGACGGTCCGCTCGTGGCGCGGACCGCGCTGGACGTGCTGGTGGCCGACTGGGCGGCGGCCCGGGTATCGGATAGGGCGGTCGATATCGCCGCCGCGCCGGTTTCCCGGTGAGCGAGTTCCGCGCGGACCGGCCTCGCCCGCGCGGAACCAGACGATGCTCTGTCGACCTCGGGTGCGCCGTCTTCTCCCTGGGCCGCTGCGGCGCCTTCTGATGAGAGCCTGTTCAAGAGCCTTGTACAAGAATCGGATACAGTTGCCGCGTGGACGACAACGACACGTCCGATGGGAAACGATTGCCGCTGTCACCCGTATGAGCGACGATCGATCGACGACGAAATCGCAGTCGCTGAGCCGGTCCCGGTTCAGCGGTGGGTCGAAGATGTCGGGTTCGGTTTCCGCGTCGCTTCGGGGCGCACGCCACGCACTCGACAACGCGCTCCACACGGCCGCACAGAAGACTCGGACGACATATCGCTCGACCGGGACAGAATTGCGGACCGCGACCGGTCGGCTACGTCGTATCGATACCCGATCGGCGCTGAAGATCGGTGCCGTGGCCACCGCGGCCGGGACAGGGCTCGTAGTCCTGCACGGCGATGAGAAAGAGGAGTACGAGGTACCTCCTCGCGAGGGCACCGCCGAGGATGCGAAACGGGTCCACCAGTGGTGGAACTCGCTCTCTCCCGCCGAACAGAAGAAGCTTCTGGACACCGAACCCGAGCGGATCGGCAACCTCAACGGCATCCCGGTAGCGGTCCGCAGCGAAGCGAACAAACGCGTTCTGGAAGCCGATATCCAGCGGGTCGAACGAATAGCCGCCGCAGCGGGCGTATCGGCCGCGGCGATCGACAAGGATCCGGAGAAGTACGGCCTGAGCGCCGAAGATATCACCCGGTACCACAACGCGAAGAACGTCCGGGCCGGCCTGCTGGCATACGAAGGCCCGAACCAGGACGACGACGGCACGTATCCATCCGCCCCGTTCGAGACCTATCTCTACGCGTACCAGCCGCTCGCCTTCGGCGGAAAAGGAAGGGCCGCGATCAGTATCGGCGATCCGGACGCCGCACCCAACACCGCTGTGGTCGTGCCGGGAGCGAGCCAGAGCGTTCGAGCCAGCGATGCTTCGGACAAGGGCTATTTCGATGTGCAACGCCACCAGGCACTGAATCTGTACACCCAGTCGAACAGGGCCGACCCGGACAACCCCACGGCGGTCGTCGCCTGGATGGGCTACGACGACCCGGAAGACGGATTGAAGGCGGTGCTGGACGGCGACCCCACCGCTGTGCGTAAAGGCGGGCATCTCCTGGCGGAGGACGTGGACGGGCTACGGGCGACACATCAGGGCCCGAGTTCGCACCTGACCGCGGTGGGCTACTCCGCCGGCGCCATGGTCGTATCCGACGCCGCGGCAGCGAGTCGATTGCGGGCCGACGATGTCGTGCTGCTCGGTCCGATCAACGCCGACCAGGCGCGCGATGCGTCCGATTTCCACCTGGGCGATCGTGGAAACGTGTATGTCGGCTCGGCATCCAATGACCTGAACGCGCACGGAGGACAGGCGATTTCGAATGTCGTGTCGGGCGGCTCCGATCCTCTCGACCCGGATTTCGGAGCGACTCGTATCAGAGCCGAAGCCCCGGACACCGAGCAGTACTCCTCGCCGATCGGTTACAGCGGACAGGCTCATCTGCACTATTTCGCCGCGGGTAGCGAATCCCTGTATTCCACCGCCCTCATCACCTCCGGTAACGCCGGCCGTCTGGAACCGGAGGGAATGGAGGCCGAACAGATCGATGAGCGACCGTTCTGGCCCGACGACGATCCCGAAGCGGACCGGACGGGTGTGCGAGACGATCACTATCACTCACCCGAATAGCGTTGCCGGTCTCTTCGCCCTGCCGCCGGGTTCGGCTCGGCGACGCGCAGGCGGATGCCCCGGCGGTGCTACGGCTGCGTCATGTCGCCACCATGACACCGGGACATCCCGCCTGAGAGCGGTATTCCGCAGTGGGTCAGACGTCGCCGGTGGTGATCCAATGGTTCATCGCCGCGAAGGTCTGCGGTGCACTGGGGTGCAGGGTGAGGTTATGAGCGACCCCCGGGGCGACGAGCGTGTCGAAATCGGCGGCATCGCTGTAGTAGGGAGCTTCGTTGGCGGCGACGGCGCCGGCGTCGCGGCAGCTGACCGTGAAATTGCAGAAGATATCGTCCTCCGCACCCATCACCACCAGAACCCGGGCGGTGATGCCCCGGCTCACGTTCCCTGCTGCGGGACTCAACAGTGTGGTCGACGACTCGGCGACCTCACCGACGGTGGTCAGGTCCTTCGTGCGTTCGTCGTGCGCGATCACCGCGGGGTCGGCGGTACGCGGGTTGTAGAAGGCGGCACCCCGGCGGCCCGGCAGAGTCGTCAGATAACCGGAGTCGGTCTGCCGCCCCGCCGCGATCGGATCGAGCGCCGCCGGGTAGAGGCTGGTGAAGAAGCCGGTCGAATTCAGTCCGACCCCCGGCAGATGGATCACACCGGTGAGGATCACCCGCTCCAGATCGTGCCAGCGGGACGCCTCGTGGGTGAGGGTGGCCGAGCCGAGCGAATGCCCGACGGCATTGACTTCGGTGTACCCCCGGTCGTGCACCCAGCCGATCAGCTGGTGCAGGACGAAGGCGTCGCTGGACACGGTCAGCGCACTGCTGGCGGGGCGTGAACTGGCCCCCGTACCGAGCCGGTCGAAACCGAAGGTCGCGCGGCCGGCGGCCAGCGTGTCGTCGACGTAGGAATAGGTTTCCGGTTCGTACGCGGAGTCCCAGTACTCGCGGTTGTAGGTCGCGCCCGCCACCAGCACGTCCGCCTGCCGGGGGCCGTCGGCCCACTGCCGCGGGGTGCAGAAGGTCGCGGCGACGGTGTTGTCCGCCGGTGCGCCCTCGGTGACCGATACCGGTATCGACACCTCCTGGCACGAACCGGGTTTGTCGTACGCCGCGGCGGCGGGTCCGGCGCCGGCGGTGAGCGTCGCGAGCAGGGCCACCGACAACAGCAGTGCGCGTCGCGCGGAAGTGGTACGTCGGTGCGCGGGTACGGATGGGGCGGGGTCGCGCATGATTCACCTCGGGCGGGCCCGGTCGCCGGAGGCGGGCCGGGGTCGGATTCGGAAAGGGTCGGCGGTGGGCTCGGTCAGCCGGGCAGCGAACGGGCTCGGTCGCTGGTTCGTACCAGCAGGCGCTGGGGTCCGCGGATGACCCGTGACGGGCAGTACGCGGGTTCACCCACGGCATGTATCCGGGGGAAGCGGCGGAACAGCCCGCGCAGTGCGATCTCGCCTTCCATCCGGGCCAGCCCCGCCCCCAGGCAATAGTGGGCGCCGGCCGCGAACGAGAGATGGTCGCGGGCGTTCGGCCGGGCGATATCGAACCGGCCGGGATCGGTGAACACCGCCGGATCCCGGTTGGCGGCGGCCAGCAGCGCGACCACGGGGGTGCCCTTGGTCAGCTCTCGACCGGCCAGTTCGAGCGGCTCGCCCACCACCCGCACGCTGTACTGGGCCGGTGCCTCCCAGCGCAGCGTCTCCTCGACCACGGCGGCGGCCAGATCGGGCTCGGCGGCGAACATCTCGTGCTGATCGGGACTCGCCGACAGTGCGATCATCGCATTACCGATGATATTTGCGGTGGTGACGAAACCGCCGATCAGCAGTGCCTGGCAGGTGGACACCAGGCCGGCTTCGGTCATCGCGCCCTCGTCGACCGCGGCGGTGAGCGCCGTGATCAGATCGGGGCCGGGTTCGGCGCGGCGGGCGGCCACGGCCGCCGCGAAATAGTCGGTGAGTTCGGCCAGCAGTATCTGGGTGCGCCGACGTTCGCGCGCGCCGCGCGCCCCGTCCACCGTCGCGCCGAATTCGATTCCCCAGCGCGCGAAATGATCGTGATCGGTGGCCGGAAGACCCAGCAGTTCGGCGATCACCAGACTCGGGATCCGCAGCGCGAAGGTGTCGATCAGATCCACCGGTTCGGTCGTGTCGAGTGCATCGAGTTGCCGCTCGACCAGCTCCTCGACGAAGTCGCGGCGGGCGCGCATCTGGGCGGCACCGAACAGCGGTGCGACGAGTTTGCGGAGCCGGGTGTGCTCCGGCGGATTGGCCGAGGCGAGGGAATCGTCGAGCGGGTGGACCAGGAAATCCGTCCGCTGGCCGGGCAGCGGACGTAATCTCAGCCGGACCGCGGACGTGGGCGCCACCCGGAACCGGTTGTCACGCAGTACTTCGTTGGATACGGCGTGCGAGGCGGTCATGCACAAACCGCTGCGCCCGCGGACCAGATCCCCGCGCGCCCGGATCCGCTCGTAGTGGGTATGGCCGTCCGCGCCGCGGGGCAGGTCGAGTATCGAGGCCACCGGATCGCCCAGCGCGGTGGAGGTGCGCAGGCGCAGTGAGTTCCGGTACAGCCGGGCGACGGTGCGTAGTTCGCCGCTCATCGGGCATCCTGCGGCGCCCGTAGCTTCGGGGCGCGGTCGATTCCGCGTTCGGCCAGTTCGTCGCGGATACGTTCCCGCAGGACGTATTTCTTGATCTTGGTGCCGGACATCGGCCATTCGTCGACGAACCGCACGTAGCGCGGCGCGCGATAGGTCGCGATGGCGCCGAGACAGTAGTCGATGATCTCCTGTTCGGTAACGACCGCGCCCGGGACGAGTTCGATGAAAGCCGCCGGGACCTCGACATAATAGGAATCCGGCGCCGCGACCACCTGCACGATGTGTACCGCGGGATGCCGGAGCAGGAAATCCTCCACTTCGACCGCGGAGACGTTCTCGCCGCCCACCTTCAGCATGTCCTTGAGGCGGCTCACGAACGTCACCCGGCCCTCGTCGTCCATGACCGCGACATCTCCGGTGTGGAACCAGCCCTGCTCGTCGAAACATCGTGCGGTGAGTTCCGGATCGTGCAGGTAGCCGTCGAAACAGTTGGTTCCGCGGAAGAGCAGTTCACCCTCGGTGCCGGGTGCCAGGTCGAGCCCGGTCTCGGGATCGACCACCCGGCATTCCATTCCGGGCAACGGCCGGCCACCGGTGGTGGTCCGCTGCTCCCGCGTATCGGTCTGCTCACTCAGGGAGAGGAACGAGGAGGCCTCGGTCATCCCGAAACACGAGACCTGGACCGCGTGCGGCAGGCGGTCGGCCATATCGCGGACGCGTTCCGGGACGCCGACGGTCATCACCAGGCGTAACGCCGAAAGGTCCCGGGTGGCGAAATCGGGATGGTTCAGCACGGGCAGCCAGACCGTCTCGAACCCGGGCAGTGCGACCGTGGCGCGTTGGGTCTCGAGCTGCTCCAGCGCGGTATCGGGGCGGAAGAACCCGACATGACAGTAGGTGCAACCCGCGTAGATGCTGGCGACGGCGAAGGCCACCGCCCCGATGTGGAACAGGGGCAGCGGTGTCCAGACGCGGTCGTCCGCGTCGAGCCCGAGCCGGCTGTGGGCGGCGCCCGTCGCGAACCGGATCAGCGCCTCGTGGCTGATCATGGCGCCTTTGGGGCTGGCGGAGGTGCCGGATGTGTACATGACGACCGCGGTATCGCGGACGCGGACGTAGCGGCTCCGGTCCCGGGACAGTCCGGGGTCGATCCCGGCCGCGGCCCGTAGGAATTCGGATTCGGGGCGTACGCCCGCGGGGGTATCGCCCGGGCCGAGCTGGATCACCTCGCGCAGTCGTGCGGCCTGTTGCCGGACGGCGTGCGGAACCGGGGTGGTGGAATGGACGAACAGCAGTCGCATTCGCGAGTGGTTCACCACCTGGGCGAGTTCGTGTTCTTTGAACCGGCTGTTGATCGGCACCGGGAGGGCGCCGATCCGGGTCACCGCGAAGAGCGCGGCGATGGAATCGGGGCAGTTCGGCAGCAGGATGCCGACCGTTTCGCCGGGTGCCACCCCGGCGGCGAGCAGTCCGCGGGCCAGCAGATCGGCCCGATCCGCCAATTGCGCGTAGCCGACTTCGATATCCGGGAAGGCGAGGGCGATGCGTTCGGGATGTTCGTGGGCCCGCCGTTCCAGTAGATCGCCCAGTGTCGTGACATCGACCCAGCGAAGCGGCGTGAGATCTCCACGGTTCATTTCGTGACTCCAAATCCACCGGAACAGCGCCCTCCGGCAGGCGGGAACGTACCGCACCGATTGCGGTGTCGCAAACGGTAGCTCGATAGCCGGGAAGATCGCTCGCAAGGTTTGCCGAAGGAGATCCCGGCGCCCGGCAAAAGGATTACCCTGTGCCCGATTTCGCGTATTTGCGCAAGTTCCCGCTTCCCATATGTGGGGATCGCGCGGGTGATTGCGTTGTGTTAGCTTCGCCTGTGTCGGCGTTCTGTTCGCCGTGCGATTGTCCCCGGCGGTACGCGGAGTGAAATGTGAACGATCGGAATACTTCTGGCTGCTGTAATTTCCCGGAAAACACTCCGCGTTAGTCGGCCGTGCTTTCCGATCATTTCGAAAAACGTGCACTGTCGGTCGGCCGAGTGGTCGGCGAGGCCTGCGAGTACTTCCGCGCGGCCCAGCAACCGGACGGATCGATCGCCGAGGATCCCTCGATCGTGGTGTTCCAGGAGTGGGACTCCGTCAACGCGCTGAAGGCGATAGCACTGTGGCAGAAGGAGCTACCTGCGGATTTCGGTCCGGTGACGGAGCGGATACTCGCTTTCCTCGTGGAACGGGAGAAGCCGACCGGCATGCTCAGCTGGGGCGCGACGGAGATCGGTCCCGCCGAGTACTGCACGGAGACCAGTAGCGAGTACATCTCGTCGCTCGCCCTCCTCGGATTCGACGAGAGGGCCGGGCGCAAAGCGGAATTCCTGCGCAGCAGACAGCGCGCGGACGGCCCCTGGGAAGAAGTGCACAGTCATATCCCCAGAGCATTTCAATTGGAGCCCTCGGTAACCGGATTTGCCCTGTGCGCGCTGGACGAGGCCGGTGTCGATCCGATCCATCTCGACGAAGCTCTCGACTTTCTCGCCGGAAAGCAGGACCGCGAAGGTCATTTCGGAATCAACTGGTACTACTACTGCACGCACTACTACCTGATGCGCCCCGCGGTTGCCGCCCTCGTGCAATTCGGCAACTACGCCGCCGCGGCACGCGCCCGCGATTTCGTACTGGAACAGCAGCGCCCGGACGGCAGTTGGTTCTCCGAGGTCGCCGGATTCCGCGGTGAGCCGTCGGTACCCGAACTACAGACCGCGCTCGCCCTGATGGCCCTCGCCCACACCGGGATGGATATCGGCGAACCGCCCGTACGGCGCGCGGTGGACTGGCTGCTGGACCGGCGGCGCACGGACGGGTCCTGGTACGGCGGGCGCTACCCCTACCCGGAAACCGAGAGTTACAGCGCCTTCCGGGCGACCCAGGACGTCTACACCACGGCACAGGTGCTCGCCGCCTTCAAATATCTGGAGCAGCAATGAACTACAGCGACAGTGAGCCGGTGGCCGTCATCGGGATCGGATGCCGGCTTCCGGGCGGCGTATCCGGTCCCGCGGACCTGTGGGAACTGCTCGAACAGGGCGTGGACGCGATCACCCCGACCCCGGCGGAACGCTGGGACGTCGACCGGTTCTATTCGCCGAAACCGCAGCAACCGGGCCGGATCAGTGCCCGGCGCGGTGGCTACCTGGACCAGGTGGACACCTTCGACGCGGCGTTCTTCGGTATCTCGGGGCGTATCGCCGAGCAGATGGATCCGCAGCAGCGGCAGCTGCTGGAGGTCGCCTGGGAGACCTTCGAGGACGCGGGCACGGTGCCGGGCGCCTGCGCCGGCAGCCGGACCGGTGTGTTCATCGGTGCGTGCAGCCAGGACTACGGCGCGCTGCAATCGGCACCGAGCGAAGTGGAAGGGCTGGGGCCGCATTCGGCCACCGGCACCTTCATGAGCATCGTCTCCAATCGGCTCTCCTATACCTTCGATCTGCGCGGGCCGAGTATGACCATCGATACAGCGTGCTCGTCCTCGCTGGTGGCCGTGCACCTGGCCGTGGAGAGCCTGCGCCGGGGGGAGAGCGAACTCGCTCTGGCCGGCGGGGTGAACCTCATGCTGACGCCGCAGTTCGGGATCGCGCTCAGCCAGGCCGCGATGCTCTCACCCGACGGCCGGTCCCGGGCGTTCGATGCCTCGGCCAACGGCTACGTGCGCGGCGAGGGGGTCGGGCTGGTACTGCTGAAACCGCTGAGCGCCGCCCGTGCCGACGGTGACCGGATCTACGCGCTGGTCCACGGCAGCGCGGTCAACCAGGACGGCCGCACCCAGGGCATCACGGTCCCCAGCGGGGAATCGCAGGAGGCCAACTTCCGGGCCGCACTGGCGGCGGCGGGGGTCGCGGCCGCGGATATCGGCTACGTCGAGGCGCACGGAACCGGCACACCGGTGGGTGATCCGATCGAGGCGAACGCACTCGGTCGGGTCCTGGGCGACGGACGGGAACAAGGCCGGGCCGCGCTGCTCGGCTCCATCAAGACCAATATCGGGCATCTCGAAGCGGCCGCGGGGATCGCCGGACTGATCAAGGCGGTGCTCTGCGTACGGAACAGGCGGGTGCCCGCGAGCCTGCACTTCCGCGACGGCAACCCGGATATCGATTTCGAGACACTGCCCATCGCGGTGGCTGCCAGCGGACAGCCGTGGCCAGCCGGACATTCCGTGGCCTATGCCAGTGTGAACTCGTTCGGATTCGGTGGCACCAACGCGAATGTCGTACTGGGCGAGGCGACCGCGGAGACCGGGCTGACCGCCGAGCCGATCGGACCGGAATCCGGCCCGGCCGTGCTCACCTTCAGCGCCCGCAGTGCGGCGGCGCTCGACCTGCTGACCGAACGACACGCGGCATTCCTCGAACGGCCCGGGGCCGATCTGGTCGCCCACAGCGCGGCCACCGCGTTGCGGCGCGGGCACCACGAGTTCCGTCGCGCGGTCGTCGCCGCCGACGCAGCGGAGGCAGTGGCGAAACTGCGCGCGGACGAAGTGGTCACCGGACAGGTCCGCCGTGGCGGCAGCGGGAAGATCGCGTTCGTCTTCAACGGGCAGGGTCCGCAGTGGTACGCCATGGGACGCACGCTGTTGCGGACCTCCCCGGTGTACCGGGACAAGATCCTGGAATGCGACCGGGTCGCCCGGCAGTACATCGACTGGTCCATCCACGAAGCCCTCACCGCCGACGAGGAATCGTCGCGGATCGGGGAGACCCGCTACCTGCAACCGACCATGTTCGCGCTCCAGGTGGCGCTGGTCGAACTCTGGCGGTCCCGGGGTATCGAACCGGACGCGGTGGTCGGGCACAGTATGGGTGAGATCGCCGCCGCGCATGTCTCGGGCGCGCTCGGCCTGTCCGAGGCACTGAAGGTGATCTGCCACCGGGCCCGGATCCAGGACGAGGCGGATCCCACCGGCGGCATGATGTTCGTCGCGGTCTCCGAGGCACAGGCCGGGGAGTTGGCGGCACGGTATCCCGACGAGGTGTGGGTCTCCGCGCTGAACAGCCCCAAGGCCAGCACCCTGTCCGGGCGGCGTCCGGTACTCGAGACGCTGGCCACCGAACTCGCCGACCAGGGCGTCTTCGCGCGGCTGTTGCGGGTGAACTGTGCGTGCCACAGCCGGGATATGGATCCGCTGCGGGCCGAACTGCTCGCGGCGCTGGGCGAGATCGAGCATTCGGATACCGATATCCCGCTGTACTCGACCCTGACCGGCGCCCGTATCGAGGGCTCCGAACTCGGGACCGAATACTGGTGGCGCAATTTCCGGCAGCCCGTACTCTTCGAATCGGCGATCCGGGCGATGCTGTCGGACGGCTACGACACCTTCGTCGAGCTGAGTCCGCATCCGGTACTGGCGAACTCGGTCACCGAGATCTCCGCGGAAGCCACCATCGTGCCGTCGCTCATGCGGACGAAGGACGACTGGGCGGTATTCCTCGATACCTTCGCGCGTCTCTACACCGGCGGTGGCGCGGTGGATTGGCGGCGCTGCCATCCCGGGGACACCCCGGTGCTCGAGCTACCGAAGAATCCGTGGATCCGGCAGTCGTTCTGGAACGAGAGCGAGGTCTCGCAGCGTTACCGGGCCGGTGGGCAGCGGCATCCGATGCTCAAACCGGTCGACGGTGCCCGTCCGACCTGGGAGATCAGCTGGGACGACCACCGGTTGTCCTGGGTCCGCGAACACGATGTGTTCGGTTCGGTGATCGTGCCCGGCGCGGCCTATATCGAGGCGGCACTAGCCGCGGCGGCCGAAGCGACCGGGCAGTCGTGCGCCCTGGAATTCGTCGAATTCGAACGCGCGTGCGTGCTGTCCGACGAACCCCAGATCAGCCGGCTCGAACTGGATCCGGACGACGGCACCTTCGAATTCCATCAGCGCTCGGTACGCGGCGACACCTGGTTGCGTAACGCGCGCGGGCGGTTCCACATCCTGGACGGCGGTCCCGGGAGCGGGGAGATGTTCGACCTGGCCGCGATCCGGGAACGGTGCGCCACCACGGTGAAGGCCATCGATGTGTACGGGCGTTTCGCGCAGCGCGGCTATGCCTACGGGCCCGCGTTCTGCGGTATCGACCGGATCGATCTCGGCGCCGGTGAAGCGCTCGCCCGCATCGAGGTCCCACGTGTGCTGCGCCGCCGCCGCGACGGCTATCTGCTGCATCCCGCGGTGCTGGATGCCTGCTTCCAGAGCGCCATCCTGCATCCGGTTCCGCACTACCCGGGCCTGCTGCTGCCGATCAGCTACCTGCCCACCGGTATCGAGCGGGTCCGGGTGTACGACCGGGTCGAGCTACCGGTGTGGTGTTACACCCGTCCGCGTAAGAACGACGACACCCTGCTGGTCGATATCTATCTGCTCGACGATTCGGGTGCGGTCCTCGCCGAGTACTCTTCGCTGTCCGGTAAAGCGGTGCGGGCCCGCACCGAGACCGGATCCGGCGAACTGGACGAGCATTTCCACACCCTCGAATGGCAGCCCGCCGGTCCGGTGACCGCGCCCGAGCGCAGCGCGTTCACCGCGGAACCCGCCGTGCTGGCCGCGGAGATCGCTCCGCTGGCGGACACGCTGTCCCAGCGACTGGACAGTGCGGTGTATGCCGACGGGTACCAGCGCGATGTCACCCGGTTGTGCGCGACCTATGTGGCCCGCTGCCTGGACGCTTTCGGACCGGCCGACGAGTTCACGGTGGCCGGGCTGCCCGGCCTGCTCCCGAAGTACCGTCGCGCGCTGGAGGGATTGCTGCGGCTGCTCGTCGACCGGGACGCGCTGCGCGAGAGCGGCGAGCAATACCACCGCGCCGGACGGATCGCCGACGACGCGGAGACGCAGTGGGCCGCGATGTTCGCGGAATACCCCTCCTGCGCGTGGGAGTTGCTGCTGTTGCGCCGGACCGGGCCGCGGCTGCACGAGGTGCTGACCGGTACCGTCGACGCCGTCGAACTGCTGTTCGCCGACGGGGCGCTCGTCGACCTCGAGGCGATCTACCAGAATTCGCCGATCGCCCGGTTCTACAACGTGCTGGGCGGGGAGGTACTGCGCCGGCTGGCCGATTCCGCCGACCCGCGCCGGACCGTCCGGGTACTCGAGGTCGGTGGCGGCACCGGCGGACTCACCGCGAGCCTGCTGCCCGTTCTGTCCGCCGACCGATCCGAGTACGTCTTCACCGATATCTCCCCGGCGTTCCTCGCCGCGGCCCGGGAACGTTTCGCCGAGCACGATTTCGTGGATTACCGCGTACTCGACATCGAACACGATCCGGCCGCCCAGGGTGTCGAACCCGCGACCTTCGATCTCGTGGTCGCCTCCGATGTGGTGCACGCGACCGCCGACGCCAAGAAGACGCTGCTGTACCTCCAGGACATGCTCGCCCCGGGCGGCATGCTCATGTTGCTGGAGGCCACCCCGGGCAATGCCTGGCTGGACCTGACCTTCGGCCTCACCGAGGGCTGGTGGTCCTTCCGCGACCAGCGGTTGCGTCCACAGACCCCGCTGCTGCCGGCCGCCGGCTGGGAAGAACTGCTGCGTTCGCTCGAATTCGACGAGGTGATCGCACTGGGTGATCCGGCACATCCGGGTGCCGGGTCGCAGTCGATGATCGTGGCCCGTTCCGCCGCGGAGCCGCTCGCCCCGGCCCGGTCCGCCACCGCACAGTCGCCGGGCAGCTGGCTCGTCCTCACCGGCGACGACCCGGCGGCCGACGGGCTGGCCGCCGAACTGGCCCGGCACGCGGATCATGTGGTCGTGGCCGGCGACCCGGGCGATATCGATATCGACGAGGTCGCGCCCACCGCGATCATCGATATACGCGATAGGTGGGACGGCTCTTTCGAAGCGGGACTCACCGGGCGAACCCTCGCCGTCATCGATCTGCTGCGCCGAGTGTGCCGCGACGATCGCGCGGAATGGCCGCGAGTGATGGAAGTGACCCGGGGAGCGCATGCCTTCCGGAACACCGGGACCGACCCCACCGGGGCCGCGGTGTGGGGTCTGGCGGCGGTGGTCGCGGTGGAGATGCCGCGGTTGTCTTTCACTGCGCTGGATCTGGACACCGAACCCGGCGCCGGTGACCTCGACGCGATCTGCGCGGAACTCCGGTCCGACGGCCGGGAACGGGAAGTGCTGATCCGCGGTGGTGAGCGGTTCGTCCGCCGGCTCGAATCCTGGTCGCCGCATCCGGATCTCGTTTCCGGCACAGCTATTTCCGCGGACCACGGCTATGTACTGACCGTGGGGACCCCGGGCGCCCTGGACTCGCTGCGTTACCACCGGAACGACCGGGTCGCACCCGCGGCCGGAGAGGTCGAGGTCGAGGTCGTCGCGGCGGGGCTGAATTTTCTCGACGTCATGATCGCGCTCGGTCAGATCCCGCCGCTGGAATCGGCCGCCGGGCCGCGGTTCGGCGCCGAATGCGCGGGGGTGATCACCCGGATCGGTAGCGGAGTGCGGGATCTGCGGGTGGGGGACGCGGTGGTCGCGGTCAGTCCGGCGCAGGGCAGTCTGGGCACCCATCTGACCGTTTCGGCGGCGCATATCGTTCCGAAGCCGGAGAATCTCGGCTTCGACGCGGCCGGATCGGTGCCGATCGTATTCCTCACCGCCTGGTACGCCCTGCACGAACTCGCCCGGGTGAACGCGGGGGAGCGGGTCCTCATCCATGCGGGCACCGGCGGCACCGGCCTGGCCGCGATCCAGATCGCCCGGGCGGCCGGGGCCGAGATCTTCGCCACGGCGGGTAGTCCGGCCAAACGCGATCTGCTCCGTTCTCTCGGTGTCCGCGAGGTATTCGATTCACGCTCACTGGATTTCGCCGACCGAATTCGGGCCGCCACCGGTGGTGCGGGCGTGGACATCGTGCTGAACTCCCTCGCCGGCGAAGGCGCGGCCCGCAGCCTGGCCTGCCTGGCTCCCTACGGGCGCTTCGTCGAACTCGGCAAACGGGACCTGTTGCAGGACCGCCGGATGGGGTTGCGCCCGTTCCTGCGCAACCTCACCTACTTCGCGTTCGATCTGCGGCAGTTGCTGGTGGACCGCCCGCAGGCCACCAACGCGGTGTTCCGGGCACTGATGGGGCGTTTCGCCTCCGGTGAGCTGCGACCGCTGCCCTACCGGGTGTTCCGTCCCGCACAGACCGAGGCGGCGTTCCGGCAGCTGGCCGCCGCCCGGCATGTGGGCAAGGTGGTCCTCGCGATGGACGAACGGCAGGTCGCGGTGGTCCGTCCCCCGAACCCGCCGTCGTTCGGCGGAACCTGGCTGGTCACCGGTGGTCTCGGCGGTTTCGGGCTCGCGATGGCGGAGGCGCTGGCGGAGTCGGGGGTGCGCAGTCTGGTCCTGCTCGGCCGCTCCGGTATCAGTGGGGGCGAACAGGCGGCCCGGGTCGACTCCTTGCGCGAACGTGGTGTGCGGGTGACGGTCGAGGCCGCGGACGTCTCCTCGCGTACCGAACTGGCCGCGGTGCTGGATCGCATTGCCGATCCGATTCCTCCGCTGCGCGGCGTGCTGCACTGCGCGATGGTGCTCGACGACGCGCTACTGGCCGATCTGGACGCCGACCGGGTGCGTACCGTCCTGGCGGCCAAGGCCTTCGGCGCCCGGCATCTCGACGAGCTTACCGCCGATCTGCCGCTGGAGGCCTTCGTACTGTTCTCCTCGGCCACCTCGATGGTGGGCAACCGGGGCCAGGGCAACTACGCGGTGGCCAATGCCTACCTGGATCAGCTGGCCCACACCAGGCGGGCCCGCGGCCAGGTGGCGCTGTCGGTGAACTGGGGTGCGATCTCCGATGCCGGTTATGTGGCCCGGCACGACGATATCGGCCGCTTCGTGGCCGCGACCGGTATGCGCGGATTCACCGCCGCCGCCGCCTATCGAGCGCTCACCACGCTGTGGACCGGTACCGCGGCCCAGGTCGGGGTGCTCCCGATGGACTGGCCGCAGTTCTTCGGCCATCACGGCATCACCCCGGAAACCCACCCCCGCTACGAGCGGCTGGCCGCCCGGGCCACCGGAGCGGTCTCGGCGGCGGCCGGAGGGTCACTGCGGCAGCAACTCGATGCCTGCGCGGCGGGTGCGCACGCCGAACTGCTGAGCGGAGCACTGAAGACCCGGCTCGCCGCGGTACTCGGTATCCCGCTCGACACGCTGGACGAGAACATGCCCCTGATGGACTACCTGGATTCCCTGCTGGCGGTGGAGATCAGCGCCTGGCTGGAACGGGAGCTCGCCACCAAGGTCACGATCATGGAACTGATGAAGGGGCCGAGTGTCTTGCAGTTGTCGGATCTGGTGCTGGAACGGCTCGAGCGCCGATGACCGCCCTGGACGAGGTCGCCTTTCCGCTACCGAAGGCCGGTATCACCCTGCGGGGCCGGCGCAGCCGGGACGGCAACGGATTACCCGTGCTGTGCCTGCACGGCATTCTGGACAATTGCGCCGGTTTCGATCCGCTGGCCGGATACCTCACCGGTGCCGACCTGATCGCGATCGACCTACCCGGGCACGGATTGTCGGATCCGGTGCCCTCGATCGTCTGCGACTACCTCGACTACGCGGCCTGTGTCCTCGAACTGGCCCACAGCCAGGGCTGGGACCGGTTCCGGCTGATCGGGCATTCGCTCGGCGGCGCGGTGGCATCGCTCGTCGCCGGGATCCATCCGGACAAGGTGGACCGCCTGGTTCTCATCGACTCCATCGGACCGCTGTCCGCCGAACCGGATCGCGCGGTGTCCGGGATCGGGCGATACCTCGATACCTACCTCCGCGGCGACCGGCATCCGGTGTATCGCAGCCGGATGCACGCGGTGAAGACCAGGGTCCAGCTGGCCGATATCCTGCTCGAAACCGCGGAACTCCTGGTGGACCGGGACCTGGTGGAGGTATCGGGCGGCTTCTCTTGGCGCCACGACATACGGCTCAATCGCGGTATCACCCCGACGCTGCCGGAAGAGCAGGTGCTCGCCTTCCTCGGGGAGATCACCGCCCCGGCGCTGCTGGTGCTGGCCGAGCGCACCGCGCTGGTGGAACCCTATTACCCGGTCCGGATCGATACCGTCCCGAAGCTGCGCCAGGTCACACTTCCCGGCGGCCACCATCTGCATATCGAGAACGCCGAGGCCGTGGCACAGGAGATCGCCGGGTTCCTGATATCGGGGTGACGTACTCCGCTCATCCGGCCAGCAGGACACCCGACAGGACGGGTCGGTCCGCGCGTCCGGGAACTGTGGTGCGGTAGTGGTATTCGCCGTCGCCGGTCCAGATCCGGATACGCAACGAATCACCCGGGAACACGATGCCGGTGAACCGGCCGGTGAAGCCGCGCAGCCGCGCGATATCTGCGTCGAGCACGGTATCGACCAGCGCCGCGCAGACCATCCCGTATGTGCACACCCCCTGCATGATCGGTCCGTCCAGGCCGGCCGCGCGCGCGAAGGCCGTATCCGTGTGCACATTGTCGTGCAGCGAATTGTTCTTGCCGCAGCGTTGGTACCACACGGCCTGCTCCCGGTCGGTACGCACCACGACCTCCGCGTCCGGTGGCCGGGCCGGGGCAGCCGCGGCTACCTGGGGGGCGCGGGCAGCGGATCCGGCGGCCGTGCCCTCGCCACGCGCATGGATCCGGGAGATCCCGGACACCAGCGGTGTCCCGTCGGCGCCGAGGAGTTCGGTGCGCTGCACCAGCACGGCCGCCGTACCGCGATCCTCGACGCCCAGCACCCGGCTACGGCATCGGGCACTGCCGGACTCCGGTAGCGCGGCGTGCACCCGCAGTTCCTGTTCCTGCTGCAACAGGGTGGCCAGGGACAACGTGATTCCGGGAAAACGGATCTCCGGGGGCCGGGAATGATAGAAATCCGGAGACGCGACACCGAAGGCGCCGGGCGCGGTCATCGCGAAGGTGGGCAGCAGACCGTGTTGCCGGTCGGACTGGCCGACCGCATGCCGGTAGCGCCGCGCATCCGCTTCGTTCCAGTGGAATTCCTGTTCGGGGACCGTCAGGCCGGTCGCGATGGGCACGTCTATCGGCACCGGCGGCCGTCCTGCTGCTCGCTGCTGCGTATCACGGCCACGGGTGCAATCTACCCGGGTGCGCCTGTGGCGCGTTCCCGTGACCGGGGCAGCCGGGCGACCCGGTCGGCCACGGCGGCACCGTGATCGCGGCGGACGATGTGCAGGCACAGGTCGATTCCTGTTCCTGTCACGGGGTCCGCGGCGGAATCACGGGTGCGATCACCGGGCACCACCACCGAAGGTGGTGGAAACAACCCCTACCAGGTGGACAGGGAGTAGATTGCGGCCAACATATCGCCGCAGTCAGCGGCGCAACAGTGAAGGCGGACACGGGCGAACACAGATCCTCCAGACGGTGTTCGAGTGGTACTCGAGCACTTTTTCGGTCGGAGGGGTGCGTTCACCACCTTTTTGTGCGCGAGGGGGGACTTGAACCCCCACGTCCGTGGACACCAGAACCTAAATCTGGCGCGTCTGCCAATTCCGCCACTCGCGCTTGATGGTACGACCGTCCAAACTCTACCGGTCGCGCGCCGGATCGCGAAGACGCGGTCGGCGTTTTGTACTCGCCGGTAACCCCACCTGGGATTATAACGATTGCATAACTGCCAATATGAGGAGTGCTCACGTTTCGCGGGGGTGAGGATGGTCCCTCACCAGCGGGTTCAAACATGAGGGAGGTTCATGTTTCCTTCGATTCTGGTACAGGGGTGCACGAATACTCGCCGGTAGGGGTCGCACGGGCAAGGAAACGTGAGGATTCCCTCATGATTTTGTGCCATTCTCGCTGAGAGCAGGCCGACGGGCGTGGACCGCCCGCGCGCGGACTGGGAGCCGGGGAAGTCTCCGAAGACATGTCGCCACGAGAGAAAGTCGAAGCGTCTTGACGATCAACGAGAGCACTGCGTCCGGAGCCGGACACCGGGTGGATTCGGCCGCGGGCGGGAACGTGACCGAGACGAATCGCACGCCGCTGCTGGACCGGCTGCGGGAGGGGGCGCCGTACGCGCTCGCCTTCGGTGGGCAGGGTGCCAGCTGGCTGGGCGAGCTGGCCGAGATCGGTCGTGACGCCGCTCTGGAGCCCGACCTCACCGCACTGGTCAACGACGCGGCCACCCTGCTGGAGCCCGTCGCGGACCAGCTGCTGACGGTGCGGCCCGTGGGATTCGACCCCGTCGCCTGGATGCTCGAGGACGATCTCGCCGACGACGAGACCGATACCTCGGACGCGCCGCCGGAACGCGTGCTGCGGTCGGCCGCGGTATCCATGCCGGGTGTGCTGCTGACCCAGCTGGCCGCCTTGCGCGCGCTGCGGTTGCAGGGGCTGGATCCGGCCGAGATCGCACCGGTGGCGGTGGTCGGCCATTCACAGGGACTGCTGGCTGCCGCCGCGGTGCGGGCGGCCGGGGAGCGGGACGCGGAGATTCTCGCGATCGCCCAGCTGGTCGGCGCCGCTGCCGGACTGGTCGCGCGGCGGCGTGGACTCATGCCGGTCGGGGATCGGTCGTCCATGGTCGCGGTCTCCAATGTCGACCCCGACGAACTGCGCGCCGTGCTCGCCGAGATCTCGGCCGGGGTGGACCCGATGGCGGCCGCGGTGCTGTCGATCCGTAACGGGCGGCGCCGGGTGGTGCTGTCCGGTACCCCCGACCAGTTGCGCCGGGTGCAGCAGCGCTGTGCGCAGCTGCACGCCGAGCAGGACCGCGAGCGTTCGGCCAAACAGCGCGGCGGGGCGGTGTTCGCCCCGGTCTTCGAGGATCTCGAGATCGATGTCGCGTTCCATCACCCGGCGCTCTCCGATACCGTCGAACTGGTCTCCGGCTGGGCCGGGCAGTGCGAACTCGATACCGAACTCGCCGGACAGCTGGCACGCGACATCCTGGTCGAGCCCGTGGACTGGGTGGCGACCGTGGACGAAGTGGTGACCACCGGCGCGGAGTGGATCCTGGACCTCGGTCCCGGCGATCTGCTCTCCCGGGTCAGCGGAAATTCGCTGAAGGGCAGCGGTGTCGGCATCATCGCGGCGGCCACCCGGGCCGGCCAGCGCAGTCTGCTGACCCCGGGCGCCACCCCGGAGGTCGCGCAGCCGTGGACCGCGTTCGCGCCGCGTCCGGTGCGGTTGCCCAACGGCCGCATCGTGGTGGAGACCGCGTTCACCAAGCTCACCGGACGCTCGCCCGTGCTGCTGGCGGGGATGACCCCGACCACGGTGGACGCGAAGATCGTCGCGGCCGCGGCCAATGCCGGGCACTGGGCGGAACTGGCCGGTGGCGGTCAGGTGACCGAGCAGATCTTCGCCGACCGCGTCGCGGATCTGCAGAAACTGCTGCACCCGGGACGGCAGGTGCAGTTCAATTCGCTGTTCCTGGACCCGTACCTGTGGAAACTGCAGCTGGGCGGTAAGCGGCTGGTTCAGCGGGCACGCGCGGCGGGCGCTCCGTTCGACGGTGTGATCGTCACCGCCGGTATCCCGGAGCTCGAGGAAGCCGTCGCGCTGATCGAGGAGCTGACCGAGGCGGGGATCAGCCACGTCGCGTTCAAACCGGGCACGGTCGCGCAGATCCGCGCGGTGCTCCGGATCGCCGACGCGGTGCCGGACTACCCGGTGATCGTGCACATCGAGGGTGGTAAGGCCGGTGGGCACCATTCCTGGGAGGACCTCGACGATCTCCTGCTCGAAACCTATGCCGAACTGCGCACCCACGGAAACGTCGTGGTCTGTGTCGGCGGTGGGATCGGCACCCCGGAGCGGGCCACCGAATACCTGACGGGTGCCTGGTCGGCGCCGCACGGTTACCCGGCCATGCCGCTGGACGGTGTGCTGGTGGGCACCGCGGCGATGGCCGCGCTGGAGGCCACCACCGCGCCCGAGGTGAAACAGCTGCTGGTCGATACACCCGGCACCCCCGACTGGGTGGGCGCCGGTACCGCGAACGGCGGGATGGCCTCGGGCCGTAGCCAGCTGGGTGCCGATATCCACGAGATCGACAACGCGGCCTCGCGTACCGGTCGCCTGCTCGACGATGTGGCCGGCGACGCCGACGCGGTGGCCGAGCGCCGCGCCGAGATCATCGCCGCGTTGAACGCGACCGCCAAGCCGTACTTCGGCGATGTGGCGACCATGACCTACCTGGCCTGGCTCGAACGCTATGTGGACCTCGCGATCGGGCAGGAACGCCGTCAGGACTTCGATTGCGGTAGCGATCTGGGGGATGCGATCGCCGCGGCGACGCAGACGGTGTGGCTGGACATCAGCTGGCGGGACCGGTTCGCCGAGATGCTGCGCCGTGCCGAGGCCCGGCTCGCGCCGGCCGACCGCGGCGAGATCGACTCGCTGTTCCGCGACGAGGATCTGGAAGATCCGGCTGCCGCGCTCGCCGCCTTGAGCGAGCGCTACCCCGCGGCGGCGCAGACCGTGCTGCACCCCGCGGATGTGCCGTTCTTCGTCACTCTGTGCAAAACCCCGGGCAAGCCGGTCAATTTCGTGCCGGTGGTGGACCAGGACGTGCGGCGCTGGTGGCGCTCGGATTCGCTGTGGCAGGCCCATGATCCGCGGTACTCCGCCGATCAGGTCTGCGTCATCCCGGGCACCGTCTCGGTCGCCGGGATCACCCGGGTGGACGAGCCGGTCGGTGAACTGCTGGACCGGTTCGAACAGGACACCGCCTACACACTGGTCCGCGACGGCGTGGCGCCGACCGCGGTCGACGCCCGCCGGGTCGCGGCGGTGACCAGCGGCCCGATCGATATCGTGCTGGCCGCGCCGGACGTGAACTGGTCGGGCCGGGCGACCGTGAACCCGGTGCACCGGCTCGGTGATCTGCAGGAGTGGACGGTGGACGAGAAGGGTGCGGTGCACCCGCCGACCGGAGCCACCCTCGTCGAAACCGACGGTCCCGAGCCCGAGCACAGCTACGTGGAACTCACCGTTCCGCTGTACGCGGGACAGGTGGTGCGTATCCGCATCACGGTGCCGGTGACGGTGTACAACGGCGGCGCGCCGGTGGTGACCGAAGCCGATGCCGATGTGGCCATGTCCGCATTGCTGGGCGTGGCCGCCGGACAGGCGCTGCCCGAGGTGAAGGGCACTGTCGCGCACCTCAATCTGGCCTGGACGCCGGATCTGGTCGCCGATCACGGCGGGGTCACCGGGGCCGGGCTGCCCGCGAACCTGAGCACCCTGGGCCGCACCGTACCGGACGTGCTGGTGGGTGCCTGCTGGCCCGCGGTGTTCGCGGTGCTCGGCGCGGCGCGTACCGGGGCCGACACCAGCGTTATCGAGGGCATGCTGGATCTGGTGCACCTCGACCATCGGATCGAGCTGCTGCGCGAACTCCCCGACGAGACCAGCATTCTCGTCGTGCGGGCCGAATCCGGCTCGGTGATCGATACCGACCTCGGCCGAGTGGTCGAGGTGGAGGTCACCGTCGGTGAGATGCGTGACCAGGGCCTGGACGTGGTGCCGCTGGCCCGGCTGGCCGAACGATTCGCGATCCGCGGCCGCACCGGCGCGGGCGAACTGACCGATCCGCCGCGGGCCGCGGGCACGGTGAGCGGCGACGCCACCGAGACCCCGCGCCGCCGGCGCCGCGATGTCACCATGGTCGCGCCCCGGAGCATGGCCGCGTTCGCCGCGGTCTCCGGTGACCACAACCCCATCCACACCAGTGATGCCGCAGCGAAGCTCGCGGGCCTGGGCAGCCCGATCGTGCACGGGATGTGGCTGTCGGCCGCCGCGCAGCACGCGGTCTCGGCGGTGGATCCGCAGGCGACCGTGCCGGCGCGCACCCTGACCGCGTGGACCACCCGGTTCCTCGGCATGGTGCGGCCGGGCGCCGATATCGATGTGCGGGTGGAACGGATCGCGGTCGACGCGGGTGACGAGATCGTCGAGGTCTCCTGCCGTGCCGGTGGGGATCTGGTGATGACCGCGACCGGCCGGACCGCCGCGCCGAAGACCGTCTACGCGTTCCCGGGCCAGGGCATCCAGCGCAAGGGGATGGGCCTGGACGCGCGGTCGCGCTCCAAGGCGGCCAAGGCCATCTGGGATCGGGCCGATAAGCACACCAGGGAGGTGTTGGGCTTCTCCATCCTGGCCGTGGTGCGGGACAATCCGACCTATCTGAGGGCGCGCGGCGTCGAGCACCGGCACCCGGACGGTGTTCTGCATCTGACCCAGTTCACCCAGGTCGCCATGGCGACCCTCGGTGTCGCGCAGGTCGCGGAGCTCCGCGAAGCCGGTGCGTTCGTGGAGGGTTCGCTGCTGGCCGGGCATTCGGTGGGTGAATACAACGCCCTGGCCGCCGTGGCCGGTGTGCTGCCGCTCGAGGCCGTCCTCGAGGTGGTGTTCCAGCGTGGTTCGGCCATGCACGAACTGGTCCCGCGTGACGCGCAGGGCCGCAGCGACTACCGGATGGCCGCGATCCGTCCCTCGCAGATCGGGCTGCCCGACGACGAGGTGATCGCGTTCGTCTCCGGAGTCGGCGCGCAGGCCGGGGAATTCCTGGAAGTGGTGAACCTGAACCTGCGGGGTTCGCAGTACGCCATCGCGGGTACCGTCGCCGGCCTGGAAGCGCTGGAGGCCGAGATCGAACGCCGCCGCGAGGAATTCGGCGGTAAGCGGGCCTTCATCCTGGTCCCGGGTATCGATGTCCCGTTCCATTCGACCGTGCTGCGCAAGGGTGTTCCGGAGTTCCGGGGCAAACTCGAGCAGCTGCTGCCCGAGGAACTGCAGCCGGAGGTACTGGTCGGGCGCTACATCCCGAACCTGGTGCCGAAGCCGTTCTCGCTGGAGCGTGAGTTCGTCGCCGAGATCGCCGATCTGGTGCCGTCCGAACCGCTCGCCGCCGTGCTCGCCGAATTCGACTCCTGGGCGCAGCGTCCGAGCGAACTGTGCCGCGTAGTGCTGATCGAGCTGCTGGCCTGGCAGTTCGCCAGCCCGGTGCGCTGGATCGAAACCCAGGATCTGCTGTTCGGCGATCTGGACGTGGAACGTTTCGTGGAGGTCGGCCTGGGCGCCACCCCCACCGTGGCGAACCTGGCGAGCCAGACCCTGAAACTGCCCGATTTCGCCACCACCACGGTGGAGGTGCTCAATATCGAGCGCGAGGCGGCGGTGGTGTACTCCACCGATACCGATCCGGCTCCGGTGGACGAGCCGGTGGAGGAGGTCGCCGAGGCGCCCGCCGCCGCGGCCGCCCCGGCTGCCGCACCCGCGGCTCCGGCGCCCGCCGCGTCCGGCGGCCCGCGGCCCGACGACATCACCTTCACCGCGGCCGACGCGACCCGGGTGCTGATCGCGCTGTGGACCAAACTCCGTATCGACCAGATCGGTCCGGTGGATACGATCGAGGGCCTCTGCGACGGCGTGTCCTCGCGCCGTAACCAGCTGCTCGTCGACCTCGGATCCGAACTGTCCCTGGGCGCGATCGACGGCGCGGCCGATGCCGATATGGGCGCCCTCTCGGCGACCGTGGAACGTCTCGCCCGCACCTACAAGCCGTTCGGTTCGGTGCTCAGCGATTCGATCAACGACCATCTGCGCAAGGTCTTCGGACCGTCCGGTAAACGGCCGGCCGCGATCGCGGAACGCGTGAAGAAGGTCTGGGAACTGGGTGACGGCTGGGCCAGCCACATCACCGCCGAGGTCTCGCTCGGTACTCGCGAGGGCACCAGCGTGCGCGGTGGTGACCTGGGCGGTCTGGTCGCCGGTGCGCTCACCGACGCGGCATCCGTGGATGCCGCGATCGACGCCGCCGTGCAGTCGGTGGCGGCCCGGCGCGGGGTGGCGGTATCGCTGCCCTCGGCCGGTGGGTCCGGTGGCGGCACCGTGGATGCCGCGGCGCTCGGCGAGTTCACCGAGCAGATCACCGGTAAGGACGGTGTGCTGGCTTCGGCTGCCCGCCTGGTGCTGGAACAGCTCGGCCTGAGCGAGCAGACCTCCGCGCCGGAGGCCACCGAGGACGGTCTGGTCGATCTGGTGTCCGCCGAACTGGGTTCGGACTGGCCGCGACTGGTCGCCCCCGCATTCGATGCCCGCAAGGCGGTGCTCATCGACGACCGGTGGGCCAGCGCGCGGGAGGATCTGGCCCGGCTGTGGTTGGACGACGACGCCGCGACCGCGCAGCTGCCGGTCACCGGATTCGCCGGTGCGGGTGAAGCGGTCGCCGCGCAGGCCGACTGGTGGCGGCAGCGGGCCGTGCACGAAGCGCGTTCGGTGCTCGCCGGACACTACGAGCGGATCACCACGGCGGCGCGCGACGACGCCGAAGCCGGCGAATGGTCCGCGGAGATCGCGGTGATCACCGGTGCGAGCAAGGGTTCCATCGCGGCCGCGCTGGCCGGCCGGTTGCTCGGTGGCGGGGCGACCGTGGTGGTCACCACCTCGCGGCTGGACGACACCCGGCTCGGCTTCTACCGCGACCTCTACCGCGCCAACGCCCGCCACGGTGCGGCGCTGTGGGTGGTTCCGGTGAATATGGCCTCCTACACCGATATCGACGCGCTCATCGAGTGGGTCGGTACCGAGCAGGTGGACAATGCTGGTGGCGCCAAGATCAAGACCAAGGACGCGCTGACCCCCACCCTGCTGCTGCCGTTCGCGGCGCCGCGGGTCTCCGGCTACCTCTCCGACGCGGGTGCCCGCGCCGAGATGGAGATGCGGGTGCTGCTGTGGTCGGTCGAGCGGCTGATCGGTGGTCTGTCCACGCTGGGCGCGGACCACGATGTCGACGCGAAACTGCATGTGGTGCTGCCGGGTTCGCCCAACCGCGGTCTGTTCGGCGGTGACGGCGCCTACGGTGAGGCCAAGGCCGCGCTGGACGCCGTGGTCGCCAAGTGGCGGGCCGAGAAGTCGTGGTCGAGCCGGGTCACCCTGGTGCACGCGCTGATCGGCTGGGTCCGGGGTACCGGGCTCATGGGCCACAACGATCCCATGGTCGACGCGGTCGAGCAGGCCGGTGTGCAGACCTGGTCCACCACCGAGATCGCCGACGAGCTGCTGAAATGGGCGACCGCCCAGGCCCGCGAGATCACCGCGACCGCTCCGCAGCAGGTCGATCTCACCGGCGGGCTGGCCGAGGCCGATCTGGACCTGGCCGCGCTGGCGAAGCAGGCCCAGGAGGCCGCGGATGCCGAGGAGCCCGCGGTGTCCGATGAGCAGGGTGCGCCGCGGATCGCCGCGCTGCCCGCGCCGCCGGCGCTGAGCTCGGCGCTGCCCGTCCCCGAATGGGGCGCGGTGACCGCCGATCTCGCCGATATGGTCGTTATCGTCGGCGCCGGTGAAATCGGACCGTACGGATCCGCGCGGACCCGGTTCGAGATGGAGGTCTCCGACGAACTGTCGGCGGGCGGTGTCCTGGAACTCGCCTGGACCACCGGCATGGTGACCTGGGAGAACGATCCGAAGCCGGGCTGGTACGACGCCGAATCCGGCGATCTCGTACCGGAGCACGAACTGGCCGAGCGCTACCACGACGCGGTCGTCGAGCGGTGCGGTATCCGCCGCTACGCCGATGACGGTGCCATGATCGACAACAGCAGCCCGCTGATGACATCGGTGTTCCTGGACCAGGATCTGTCCTTCACGGTCGGCGGCGAAGCCGAGGCGCGGGCCTTCTACGCGGCCGGCCCCGAGCACACTGTGATCACCCCGGTCGCCGATTCCGGCGACTGGACCGTGACCCGTAAGGCCGGCACCGAGATCCGGGTGCCGCGCCGGGCGAACCTGTCGCGGACCGTGGGTGGCCAGATCCCGACCGGCTGGGACCCCACCGTGTGGGGTATCTCCGCGGATATGGCGTCCTCGATCGACCGGGTCGCGCTGTGGAACATCGCCTGCACCGTGGACGCGTTCGTCGGATCCGGTTTCAGCCCGACGGAGCTGATGAGCTGGGTGCATCCGAGTCTGGTGGCCAATACCCAGGGCACCGGTATGGGCGGTATGTCGTCGATGCGGTCGCTCTACGTCGACAATCTGCTCGGCGAACCGCGGCCCAACGACATCCTGCAGGAGGCGCTGCCCAACGTGGCGCTGGCGCATGTGGTGCAGTCCTACGTCGGCAGCTACGGCGCCATGGTGCATCCGGTCGCGGCGTGCGCCACCGCCGCGGTATCGGTGGAAGAGGGCGTCGACAAGATCAAGCTCGGTAAGGCCGAGGTGGTCGTGGCCGGTGGCTTCGACGATCTGGGTATCGAGGGCATCGTCGGCTTCGGCGATATGTCGGCCACCGCGGATTCGGCGGCGATGAGTGCCAAGGGTATCGGCGACCGCTACTTCTCCCGGGCCAACGACCGCCGCCGCGGCGGGTTCGTGGAATCGCAGGGTGGTGGCACCGTACTGCTGGCCCGCGGTGACGTCGCGCTCGAACTGGGTCTGCCGGTGCTCGGCGTGGTCGCCTACGCCCAGTCCTTCGCCGACGGCGTGCACACCTCCATTCCGGCGCCCGGCCTGGGTGCCCTGGGGGCGGGCCGGGGTGGCCGGGAATCCCGGTTCGCCGCGGAACTGCGCAAACTCGGTGTGGGCCCGGACGATATCGCGGTGGTGTCCAAGCACGACACCTCCACCGCGGCCAACGATCCGAACGAATCCGAACTGCACGAGCGGTTGGCCACGGCCGTCGGCCGCTCGACGGGCGCACCGTTGTTCGTGGTCTCGCAGAAGAGCCTGACCGGGCACGCCAAGGGTGGTGCCGCCGCGTTCCAGCTGATCGGCCTGTGCCAGGTGCTGGAAAACGGTGTGGTGCCGCCGAACCGGAGCCTGGACTGCGTGGACGAGAAGATGGCGGACTACCCGCATCTGGTCTGGGTGCGCGAGGCGTTGCGCTTCGGCGATCGGTTCCCGCTCAAGGCCGGTCTGGTCACCTCGCTCGGCTTCGGGCATGTGTCCGGCCTGCTCGCGATCGTCCATCCCGAGGCGTTCGTCCAGGCGATCGAACCGGAGCGGCGTGCGGAGTACCAGCGCCGGGCGCAGGAACGCCTGCTCGCGGGCCGGCAGCGGATCGTCGAGGCCATGTGCGGTGGCGCGGCGCTCTACGAGCGTCCGGCCGACCGGCGGCTCGGTGGCGACGGCACTCCGGCGGCACGGGTGCGCGGTCTCGAAGCCGAGATGCTGCTGTCCGAGGACGCCCGGCTCGGTGCCGGCGGGGTCTACCAGGTCGACGGAGCCGGTTGTGAGACCGGACAGTTCATCGGTGGCGGTGCCGATACCGCCGGTACACCGTAGGCTGCGCGACTGTGACCATCCTCGGAATCGGCTTGGACCTGGTGACCATCTCCGAGTTCGCCGAACAACTGGACCGTGCCGGAACGACCATGCTCAGGGAGAGTTTCACCGCCGGTGAGCGGCGCTACTGCCAGAGCAAGGCCACCGATCCGGCCCGTAGTTACGCGGCGCGGTGGGCGGCGAAGGAGGCGGTGCTCAAGGCCTGGGCATCGTCCCGCTTCGCTCGCCGCCCGCAGATCGGGGACAACCCGTATCCACTGATCGAGGTCGTCAACGACGCCTGGGGCCGGCCGAGCATCAAATTGCACGGCCTGGCCGCGGAATTCCTGCCGCGGGTGCGGGTGCACCTGTCGCTCACCCACGACGGTGATACGGCGGCCGCGATGGTGGTGCTGGAGGACCCGGGCGAACTGGCCGACCTGATCGACGGACGGCCCCCGGAGAACTGAGTGAGAACGACGAACGGCCCGGAACCCCGTTCCGTGGCTTTTCTCGTGCCCGCACCTTCTCCGAATCGGCTTGCTGGGCGGCAGATTTGCCCGGATCCCGGCCTCTGATAAGTGAGGGTTGGAAGCAGGATTCGGCGGCCGCTCACCCAGAGCCAGAAGCGGGGGCACCCGAGCGATACCGGGCCGCTCCCCACCCTCCGCGATGGAACAGCATCGGCATGCTAGGTTCGGTGCCAATTCCGCGTCGGACAGGGGAGTCATGGGCGTCACACGTGTACAGGTCGCACCGGCGAAACCGCGGACTGCGAGTGCCTTACGCGACGCCGGACCGGGTGAGGAATTCGCCGACGACTTGACTGTGAGCGGTGTCCGGTACACGGGGACTGATGTCGGCCTCGAGGGCGGAGAAGCCATTGCGATAAGCGCGTCGGAATTCTCCGGAGCGAGGATCGTCGGCACGCTCGCTCGGACCACGTTCGATAGCTGCCGGTTCGACTCATGCGACCTGTCGAACCTGCGCGCGGACGAGACGTCGCTTCTGGAGTCGGAGATTACACAGTCAAGGCTGACCGGCCTATCGCTGAGCGATGGTGTACTGCGGGATGTGACCGTGGATGATACTCGCGCCGACCTGGCGTCATTCCGCGGCAGCAAGTTCCAGAAGGTCGTTTTCACCGGCTGCAATCTGGCGGGCGCGGACTTCCAGAGAGTCAGGTTCCGCAGTGTCCGGTTCGAGGGATGCGACCTCACCGGCGCGCAATTCTCGCAGGCGAATATCGAGCACAACACGGTGTTCGTGGACTGTCGACTGATAGACGTGCGCGGGGTGCGCGGGTTGAAAGGCGCACAGGTACGCGGTGACGACCTGCTCGGGCTGGCGGGGAGCTTGGCCCGAGAGGTCGGCATAGACGTGTCCTGGTGACTCAGGCCGCGACTGCGTAGGTAGAGAACCTGTCGCCGGAAATCGACTCCTCGACGTAATCCCAATCGAGGGTGAACGCGAACTCTGCAAGCTGGTGCACGAGCAGCTGACCGTAAGGGGTGAACAGGTCCCGCTTATTGCTCAAACCGTCGCAGCACTCCCGCAGCGACCCCGCGAACTTGTCGACCAGTTCTGTCTCGCCACGCTGATGCTGCATCCACATCAGCGGCACTGCGACGACAGCCGAATGGAAGGCGCGATCGAGGGGCCGGAGCTGACCGAATCAGATCTCGGAAGACAGGTTGTGCAGGTTCCGCCGCGGACACTCCTTGCGTCGGCAGTAGACAATTTCCGGGCTGTACGGGCGTGCCTGTCGGAGCGGCAAGCCACCTACAACCAGATACGGCTGGTGCGTGTGGCGGGCCGCCTGTCCAATGTGGTGGGCGAGATCCTGTTCAACGACGGATATTTCGACGAGGCACGTCACTGGTACATGACGGCGATGCACGCCTTTCAGGACATCGGCGACCGTAAATCGGAGGACATTGCCCTGGCTGGGCTGTCCTACCTGCCGACGTACAGCGCCGACCCGGTCGGGGCTCTGGCTGTGCTGTCCCCCCGGCTGGATCAGAAGCCGACATCGGGCGCCGCGGCGGCGTGGTTGTGGGGTATGGCTGCCAGAGCACATGCAGTGATGGGTGACGAGGACGAGTTCCGGCGGTGTATTGCCACTGCTGCGACCGCCCTGGACAGCGCGAGCCCTGACGAGATCGAGCTGGGGATCTTCTCCTTCCGGCCGGAGAAGTTGGCGTTTTACGAAGCGGTCGGCCATTCCCTTTTCGGACGCTCCGATCAGACATCCGTCGCAGCTCACCGGGCGCTGTCCATGTACGACCCCACAGAGACCACCGAACCTTGCCTGGTTCGCCTGGAATACGCATCCGCCCTGCTCGCAACTGGCGAGGTGGACGAGGCATGCGCGGTCGCGACGCGAGCTGTCACCAGCGACCGAACTTATCTGGCGACCAGTGTCATAGGTCGAGCACGGCGGTTCGACGCGGACCTACGAGGGGTAAACAGTCGGGCTGTATCCGCGTGGCGGGAGCAGGCTCGGCCAGCATTGGAAGCGGTGAAGGCGTGAACGAACGCGGCCTACTGGAGGAGTACGTCGCCGGCGGAAAGCTCATGCAGCTATCCACGGTATACGCGGACGGAACTCCGCGCGTGTGCAACGTCTGGTATCTCGCTGCGTTCGGCCCGGACCGGTTGTGGTTCTTATCGCGCCAAGATCGCGAGCACTCGCAGAACATCCGCCGCAATCCCGCAATAGCCGGCGCAATTGTCGATATTCCGTTGTACGAACTCGGGCAGACTGCGCGCGGTGTGTCGTTTTCGGGTCGCGCGGTGGAACTGCCCGGCGAGGGGATCGAGGAACGGGCGCAGGCATTCGGTGTGCGTTGGCCGAATGCGGCTCCCACTCTGGATGCTATGCCGGAGGGCGCGTCGCGCTTGTACGAGATCTCTGTCACCGAATGGGTGTTGTTCGACGAGGAGAACTACCGGGGCGATCCGCGCCGGGTTATTCCTGGACGATGACCGGGAGCGGCAGCTCGTCGGTCTCCCGCCCGCCCGCTCCGGGCCGTATCTCGTTCCGGGACCGGCAGCGTATTGGAAAGCTTCGCCGTACTTCCGGTTGCGAAGCCGGGGTATTACCGCGGATGCGGTGGTGCCGGACTGGTGGCGGGTCAGCGTTGGCTGGCGGTGCGGGATTCCTTCTCCGCGACCAGGAGGTAGGCCACCATGAGCCGTTTGAGTTCGGCGACCGCGTCGGCGTGACTCTGTTCGTCCTGTACCGAGAAGTTCATCATCGAATACACCACGTGCACCAGGACCTCGGCCATCATGGTGCGCCGGGCCCGCGGTGTCCGCGGCGTGAGCGGTCGCAGCATCTGCGAGACGACCTCGGCGAACTCCTTTTCGTGGATGGCGCCGGTTGCCCGGGTGGACGGGGTGGACTGCATGGCCAGCCACACCTCGCGGCGGGAGGGGTCGGTCATCCACAGGCTGGCCAGGTGGTCGACGAACTGGTTCATATGTCGTAACCAGTCCAGCGACGGGATCTCGCCGTGGAAATCGGCCAGTTCCTGTGAGACGGCCACCAGGTCCTGCCGGTTCAGTTCACAGACGATCACATATTTGTTGGCGAAGAACTGGTACAGGGTGCCGATGGGTACTTCCGCGCGGGCGGCGACCTCTTCACAGGTGAACGATTCGAAACCGACTTCCACCAGCAGTTCGCGTGAGGCCTGCAGTAGTGCGTCGAATTTGCGCTTACTGCGTTCCTGAGTCGGACGCCGGCGCGGCATCAGCTCCTGCGGGTCGTCCTGGAGTTCCAGCGCAGGGTCCGGACGCCGTTTGGCCCTGGCCTCCGTCCGTACGTTCACCTGTCCCAGGCTAGCGGTTGGGGGAAACCCGTGGTGCAGAGTGTGGAACTGTGACGGCGAGTCTGTCATGTCTCACCACGGAAATACCGCCGATCCGGGCCGCGCAACACTGCGCGCGAGCGCCCGGACCGGTCGGAATCGCCGTCAGCGGCGGGTGCGTCGCCGGAACAGGATCAGGGCGGTGAAGTAGGACACCACGGCGATACCACCCCACCAGGCGAGCGCGAGGACGGCGCTGTGGCCGATCGGAGTACCGACCAGGAGCCCGCGCAGGGTTTCGATCACCGGTGTCACCGGCTGGTGTTCGGCGAATCCGCGCAGCCAGGTCGGCATGGTCTCCGGGGGGACGAACGCGCTGCTGATGTAGGGGATGAACATCGCGAAGATGGTGAATCCGTTGGCGGCCTCCGGGCTACTGGCGATCAGTCCGAAACAGGCCGACATCCACGACAGCGCCAGCACCACCAGGGCGAGCACTCCGGCCGCGGCGAGCCAGCGCAGCGGGTCGGCGGTGGGCCGGAAGCCGATGGCCAGCGCGACGCCGATCACGATCGCGGTGGCCGCCATATTGCGTAGCAGGCTTTCGGTGATGTGACCGGTGAGGAAGGCCGACCGGCTGATGGCCATGCTGTGGAAGCGGTCCACGATGCCCTCGGTGATATCGACCGAGACACCGACCGCGGTGGTCGAGGCGCCGAAACTGGCGCACAGCAGGATGATTCCGGGCACCACGTAGTCGACGAAGGCGCTGTCGCCGACGTTCATGGCGCCACCGAAGACGTAGACGAACATCAGCAGGATCATGATCGGCAGGGCGAGCGTGCTGATCAGCGAGTCCGGGCTGCGCAGGGTGTGGCGGATATTTCGGGCGGTCATGGTGGCCGCGTCCTGGGCGGTACCGGCGAGTGTGGTCACGCGCGTGGCTTTCTGTGCGATATCGGGTGGGTCAGGAGGCTGCCGGGAGCGGTTCGGCGGGCCGGCTGGTGAGAGCGAAGAACACATCGTCGAGATCCGGCGTGTGTACGCCGAGTTCCTCGACAGTGAGGTCGAGTTCGGTGAACTCGTCGAGCAGATGTTTGAGATGGGCGACCGAGCCGTCGGAGGGGATCTGCAGGGTGAGTTCGTCCGGGTCGGTCTCGGGGTGGCCGGTGACCCGGGCCGCGGCCGCCAGATCCGCGCGGTCGGCGAACCGGAAGAGGATATGGCCACCGGGGGTCAGGCGTTTGAGTTCGGCCGGGGTGCCGTCCGCGACGATCCGGCCCTCGTGCAGAACCGCGATCCGGTCGGCCAGCTGATCGGCCTCTTCGAGGTACTGGGTGGTGAGGAAGACGGTGACACCGTCGGTCACCAGTTCCCGGATCACCGTCCACAGTTCGCGGCGGCTACGCGGATCGAGGCCGGTGGTGGGTTCGTCGAAGAAGACCACCTCCGGGCGTCCCATCAGGCTCATGGCCAGATCGAGACGCCGGCTCATCCCGCCGGAATAGGTGCTCGCGGGACGGTTCGCCGCCGCGGCGAGATCGAAGCGTTCGAGTAGTTCGGTGGTGCGGCGCCGGGTTTCGGCTCGGCCCAGGTGCAGCAGACGGCCGACCATATGCAGATTCTCGGTACCGGTGAGCACCTTGTCGAGGGCGGCGTGCTGGCCGGTCACCCCGATGGCGGCGCGTACCCGGTCGGCTTCGCGGACCACATCGTGCCCGGCGACCCGGGCGGTGCCGGCGTCCGGGTCGGTCAGCGTCGCGAGGATACGCACCACCGTGGTTTTCCCGGCGCCATTGGGCCCGAGCAGGGAGAACACCGACCCGCGGGCGATATCGAGGTCGATGCCGGCGAGTACGCGGTGCTCGCCGAAGGTTTTGCCGAGTCCGGTGAGGGAGATGGCGGGAAGGGCGGTCATGGTCGTTCGACTCCGTTCCAGGAACTGTATGCAACATAAACTGTATATGGCATATATTCTGCTTAAAGAGTACACAGTTCAAGGCGGGGCGCAAGACCCGCGCGGGACCAGGTATAGGAATGGAGATGCCGGCGCCGGAAGCCACGACGCCCGCGCCCGGACCTCCGGGCACAGCCATCAGGACGGAAGAGGTCGATAAGGATGTCGAGCGCAGCAGGCCCCGGGCCGGACCGGCAGCAGCGACCGGCCGGGGAGACCGCCTCCGGCCCGAATGCGGCGCGGCCGGCCGGCGACGAACGGCCGCTGCCGAAATCAGTCGAGCTGATGTGGGGTCTCACGCCCGCGGGCACCCGCGGGCCCCGCCGTGGCCTGAGTCTGGAACAGATCGTCGATGCCGCGATCGAACTGGCCGACGAAGACGGTTTCGCCGCGCTGTCGATGAACAAGGTCGCCGAACGACTCGGCTTCACTGCGATGTCGCTCTACCGCTATGTCGACAGCAAGGCGACCCTCCTGGAGGTCGCGTTCGACCGAGTCGTCGGGACACCGCCCGTTATCGCGCCGGGCACTCCCTGGCGGGCGGCGCTGGAGCAATGGGCGCACGAGGAATACCGGTTGATCAGCCGGCACCCGGGCTGGCTCGGCGCGCCGATGAGTGCGCCGCCGCTCGGGCCCAACAATATGGCCTGGCTGGAGTCCGGGCTGGCCGCGCTGGGGCAGACCCGCGTGCCCGAGCCCATGAAACTACAGCTGGTGATGAATCTGTCGCTCTACGTGATCGGCCGAGCTCGGCTCGCGGTCGAAATCGATGCCGGCAACGAGGAATCCGAAGGGGACTGGGCGATCATCGACCGGGTCCTGGATCCGGAACGTTTTCCCGCGCTCACGACGGCCGTACGCGCCCAGGCATTCGAACAGGACCAGGATTCGTGGGGTGATCTGTTCTTCGACAACGGGCTGACGCTGCTGCTGGACGGCTACGAGCGACTCATCGCGTCCTACGAGTGACCACCCGGGGCGCGCCCGGGTGGTATCGGCTCATACCGACAGATCGCGGCGCAGTTTCGCGACATGTCCGGTGGCGCGCACGTTGTACTGCGCCACTTCGATTCTGCCCGCGGCGTCGACCAGGAAGGTCGAGCGGATGACACCGGTCACCTTCTTGCCGTACATGGTCTTCTCGCCGAACGCGCCCCATTCGGTGAGCACCGCGCGGTCCGGGTCGGACAGCAGCGGAAAGTTCAGCTTCTCCGCGTCGCGGAATTTGGCGAGCTTCGCGGGCTTGTCGGGGGAGATACCGATCACCTCGAGGCCCGCGGAGTTCAGTTCGCCGAGGCTGTCGCGGAAATCGCAGGCCTGTTTCGTACAGCCGGGTGTGCTCGCGGCCGGGTAGAAGTACACCACGACCTTGCGGCCGCGATAGCCGGCGAGCGAGACCTCGTTGCCGTCGGCGTCGGGGAGAGTGAAATCGGGTGCCGGGTCGCCGGGGGAGAGTCGCTGGTTGTCGGTCACCCTCGCTACCGTATCCGAACCGATCGGCTCCCGAATCCGGATGCGCGAGGTGGCACGCCACTGATCCGGGCGGGGCGGGGGCGATGCGGTAGCGGTCGTCGTGAGCGCGGATACACTCGAGCCCGAACCCCGGCGCGATCCGGTGACAACGCGGTCCGGGGGTGATCATCGGCCGCCTACGAGCGCGGCAGACCAGTTACAGGAGGCATGAAGTGGCGAAGGATACCGAGCGGATCGAGCAGGAGATCGAGGCCGCGCGGGAGCGGTTGGCCGGCACCCTGGACGAGATCGCCGTACGGGCCGATCCGCAGCGGATCGCCGAGGGAACCAAACAGCTGGCGCTGGCCAAGGTGAACGAGCCGAAGGTGAAGTACACCCTGATCGGTGTGGGTGTCCTGGCGGTGGGCGCGCTGCTGTTCAAGATCCTGCGCTGATCCGGGTACCGGCCCGGAATACAGAACACCCGGTGACGGAAAACTCTGTCACCGGGTGTTCGTGCGCAGTAACCGTGGATCAGACGGTGGGGCAAGCGAACCCGTCGCCGTCCGGATCCAGGTGGGGGCCGAAACCGGGCTCACCGCGGAAGATCGGCGCCCGGCCCGCGGCGCGTGCTTCGTCACAGTTCTTGAAGGCACCGCCGGCCGAACCGGTCTGCGTCAGCTGCGCCGATCCGGTGGCACCCAGGACGGCGTCGGCCGCGGAGGAACCGGTGCCCGCCAGGGAGGGCAGCGGGAGTCCGATCGGTCCGGCGCTCGCGGTGGCGGGAGCGGCCAGAAGGGTCAGCCCCGCGGCGGCGGCGCTGACATAGAGCTGGCGTACGTTCATGAATTCCTCTATGTCTGCTGGGGAGTGGATCTGCGTTCGACAAGAGAACGCGCGGCTCCCACTGTTCTAAGGGCCGGGTCGATTGTCAACTCGTATGGCCTGGATAAGACAGGAGAAAATGGGCACCCGGTTGGGTACTCCCCGGATGCTGTGACGCACCACGACGCAGTGGCGAAGCTCTCGCGCAGTACGGGGAGGTTTCGCCGGAGACAACACATTGTGATAGGGATGCATGCTATGTCCGAGGCTCGTACTCCGCTGCTGTTACTCGACCCACACCGGGCCGGCCGGAGAAAGCGATAGGTCGGGGAAAGCAGTTGTTGCGAATCAAGGACAGTGACGTCGCTGGTGGCCCATCCGCGCCACCCCCGGCCGCCGCGGCGCGTTCGGCCGATTACCGGCTGGATCTGGACGGCCTCCGCGGTATAGCGATCGCGCTCGTCGTCGCCTTCCACGTCTGGTACGGCAAGGTTTCCGGCGGTGTCGACATCTTCCTGGTGCTGTCGGGCTTCTTCTACACCGGCATGCTCCTGCGTCAGGTGGAACGGACCGGCTCGGTGGGGCTGCGGCAGACGGCGGTACGGACCGCGCGGCGCCTGCTCCCCGCGCTGATGGTGGTACTGGCCGTGGTGGCGGTGGTCACCGTGCTGACCCGGCCGTACTCGACCTGGGGCAATATGTCCGGTCAGACGATCGCCACCGCCTTCTACTACCAGAACTGGTATCTGGCCGGCGCCGCGGAAAGCTATCTGGCCGCGGACCCCTCGGTCAGCCCGCTCCAGCACATGTGGTCGATGGCCGTCCAGGGCCAGTTCTATCTCGCCATCGCCGTGCTGCTGGCCGTGGTGGGCTGGGTGTGCACCCGGCTGGGCCGGATCTCGGCGGTCCGTCCGACCATCGTGGTGCTGGCACTGGTACTGGGTACCGGTTCCTTCGTCTACGCCGCCGTGTGGATGACGAAATCGCAGGAATGGACCTACTACGACAGCGGCGCCCGCGCCTGGGAGTTGCTGACCGGTGCGCTGCTGGCCGCGGTGCTCCCGTGGGTGCGGATCACCGCGAGCCGGGTCGCGCGCGTCGTGCTCACCGTGCTGGCATCGGCCGGACTCGCGGCGGTGCTGGTCTGCGGGCTGCTCTTCGACGGCGCCCGCCAGTTCCCGGGCCCGGCCGCGTTGTTCCCGGTGGGCGCGGCGGTGCTGCTGATCGTCGCGGGTGTCCGGACCGAGAGCGGCTGGCGGTCGGTCGTATCGCGGCTGCTCGCCTCCCGCCCGATGGTCGAACTGGGTTCGATCGCCTATTCGCTGTACCTGTGGCACTGGCCGCTGCTCATCTACTACCTGGTGCAGACCGGTAAACCGCATGCCGGGCTCAGCGGTGGACTCATGGTCATCGCGGTATCGCTGGTGCTGGCGGTGCTGACCAACAAATTCGTCGAGGAGCCGCTGCGTCTGCGCTCCGGGCGCACGATCGTGACACCGGTGTGGCAGCGCCGTATCCCCGCTGTGGCGGTGAGTGTGGTCGGGATGCTCGTACTCGGCTCCTGCATCTCGTGGCAGGTGGTGATGGCGCGCACACCGTCGCAACCGGTGGAAGCGTTGCCGGTGAACGAATATCCGGGTGCCGAGGCGCTGTTCGCCGGGGCGGCGGTGCCGACGGCGAAACTGCGACCGTCCATCCTCGAGGCGTCGAACGATCTACCGGCGCCCACCCGCGACGGCTGTATCTCCGACTGGTTCAACAAGGAAATCGTCACCTGCACCTACGGCGATCCGAACGGCTCGCGCACCATCGCCATGGTCGGCAATTCGCACGCCGAGCACTGGATGCCCGCTATGGACGCGCTGGCCCAGGTACACGACATCAAGGTCGTCGTCTATCTGAAGATGGGGTGTTCGCTGAATATCCGCGACGACGCGCAGTACCGCGGCCTGGATATCTCGGATTGCCGTGACTGGTCCCGGCAGGTCATCGATACGCTCGCCGCCGACCCGCCGGATTGGGTGTTCACCACCGCTACCGCGCCCGTCTGGCCCAGTGGTGGCGATGTGGTCCCGGCCGAGTACCTGGATGTGTGGGCAGCGCTGGCCGAACGGAATCTGAATGTGCTGGCCATCCGCGATACGCCCTGGTTGCGCAGCCCCACCGGGATCCGCTACAGCGCGGTGGACTGTCTGGCCGCCGGTGGTGACAGCGATACCTGCGGAATGCAGCGAGCGACCGCGCTGGCGCCGGTGAACCCCGCGCTGGTGCACGCGGCCGCGTTCCCCAATATGCGGCTGCTGGACCTCACCGATTCCGTCTGCGGGCCCCAGATCTGCCGGGTGGTCGAGGGCAACGTGCTCGTCTACCACGACGAGCACCATCTCAGCGCCAGCTACGCCCGCACCCTGGCCCCCGAGCTGGAGCGTCAGATCGGCACGTCCACCGGCTGGTGGTGAGTACCGGGCCGGTGCGATGCGCCGGCCCGGAAACGACACAGCCCACGTGACCTTCGCGGTCACGTGGGCTGCTCTGGTTGCGGGGGAGGAGCGGGTTCACCAGGGGGTGACCGGAGGTTTCACCCAGAGCAGCTTCTCGTCGGTGTGCCGGCGAGCGGCTGCCGGATGTCCGGGCCGGCGGGCCGCCCAACGATCCTTTTCGTCCAGGAGCTGTGCCACCGAACGCCAGGTCTCCTCGGTGCTCGGCGGGTTGGCTCCCGCCGCCCGGGCCAGCTTGCGCCGCGCCGCGGCCGCCATGCCGAGGAGTTCGGAACCCGAGATGTCCCGGTCCCACAGATATCCGGCCAGCTGCCGCGCCTTGGCGGCCCGACCGGCCTCCGCAGCCGGGGAATGCGCGTAATCGGCCATGAGCAAGTGTAGAAGGTCGTCGGGAATCGGTACCCGGAGAACAATATTCATCCCCACCGCACCGGACGCGGCCGGGGGTGCACCGGACAGAAATGCGCGGTGCCGCCCGGATCGGACGGCACCGCGCACCCACCTCATTGTGGTACCCGCTGAATCAGCGAGCCTCCGTCACCGTGCGTCGTTGCGCGGCGCGGACGATCTGCAGGGTTTCGCGGCTGTCGCCCGGGACAACGCCGTCCCGGCCCGGATGTCCGGGACCCCTCACCGCGGTCTCGTCATCCGGTACTCCGCTGCGTCCGGCGCACCATTGCGCCGCCCTGCCGATCCGGGAGTCCGGTCCAGGCTTCCGGGGAAGCCGACCGGCTCCGCACGATCACCGGCCGTCGACCCCGACCGAGGTCGCGACCCGGGGGCCCTGCTGGACTCCACCGGCGGCCGCATTGCCCCCGGAAGCGCTCCAGGATCAGTTCCCGCGTCTCCGCTGGGCCCTGTCGCCGTATCCCCGCCCCATGCCTTCCCCGACCCTCCGGATGGTCCACATCCGCCGGTGGGGCCCGCCCCGGTTCTGGAGCGACAGAGCGAAGGAGCGAAGCGACTGAGCGGCGGAGTGAAGAACCGGGGTTGATAGGGCTCCACCCCGCCCCGCCGGAGGCGGGGCAGAAAACTCAGTACGCGCCGTTGACGTTGTCCATGCCGCCGTACCGGTGGAAGGCGTAGTTGCAGGCCGCCGCGATGTTGGAGACCGGGTTCCATACATCGAACGCGGTGCCAGGCACGTGGTAGGCGGCGAAGGTGGGATCGATCACCTGGAGCAGGCCCTTGGACGGGATGCCCATTACGGCGTTGGAGTCCCACAGGTTGATGGCCGCCGGGTCACCCGAGGATTCGCGCAGGATGTTGCGCTTGATTCCGTCGTAGCTGCCGGGGATACCGTTCGCGGCCATGATGTCCATGGCTTCCTGGATCCAGCCGTCCAGGTTGTTGGGGTAGACCGGGGCCGGAGCGGGCGCGGGCGCGGCTTCGGGAGCAGGCGCCGGTGCAGGTGCCGCTTCGGGGGCGGGCGCGGGGGCCGGGATGATCTGGAGTTCCGGCGCGGGAGCCGCGATGGCGGCCGCCTCGATGGTGGCAGCGGCGGCGGGAGCCTGCTCGGCGACCACGGCGGCCTTGCTGGGGGCGCTGTCGTCGGCCATGGAGACCGCGGAGGAGGCGGTCACGGCGACGATGCCGGCCGTGGCGAGGGCGAAGCCCAGGACTTCACGCTTGGTACGGCGGCGCAGGCTGGTGAAACTGTGCGAAGACATGATCGGATTCGGTTCCTTGTCGGGTCTCGGGATCCGGCCCGGTGCGGGCAGCAGGGATCTTCGGTGCGGGCGAATGGCTCGCGACCGGAAAAACATGGCTGTGCTGTTGTCGGGTTCTTTTGTGTGACTCCGAACGCAGGCCGGTTCGGGTCCGGATGGCGCACAGTGCGGTTACCGGGTGGTTTCCCGGTCCGTCGCGCCCGCAGGAACTCCACGCTGTGGTGAAGTCGAGTGGACTCGGGTTCGGCTATCGCGATACCGTTTGTGGTTGTCGCGCCGGCGAGTTTTCGCGGTTGTTTCCAACCCTGTGTCCACAACATCGCGGACTAGCCGAACTTCAGGTCTTTTCGGACCGGATCTCAGAATGGTCACAACAGGTTAACAGAAGGTGAACGCAGCCTTAGAAAAGACTAAGTGCGATCTTGAATTCCGAAATGAACGCGTTGCACCACCGTTGCGACCTGGGGAAATGTACCTAAACATCTTGTGGCGGAGGCCACAAAATTTCTGTCCGGTAACGGTGGATTCAGCTGCCCGTGATGCTTCCGTGATTCGAGGACCCGATGGCCGAGGTCGCACCACGCCGGTTCGATACTCCCGGTCGCGACCGCTTTTCCGGTCTCGAACACGGCTCGGGGGTGGAAGCGTGCCGTGGCGGAATGGTGTGATGAGGTCCTGCAGGCCCAGCGGCCGGGTCGCCGCCGGGCCGGATCGATATCGGAAAGAGAGCCCGCGATGTACTCGACGACGAGTTATCCGCAGCTGTTCACCCCGCTCGAAGTCGGGAGCACCACCCTGCGCAACAGGGTGGTCATGGGATCGATGCACACCGGTCTGGAGGACCGGGCCTGGGACGCCAACCGGCTGGCCGCGTACTTCGCCGAACGTGCGCGTGGCGGCGTCGGACTGATCATCACCGGTGGTTACGCCCCGAATCGCACCGGCTGGCTGCTGCCCTTCGGTGCGAAACTGACCAATCGGACCGAGGCCTACCGGCACCGGACCATCACCCGCGCGGTCCACGACGCCGGCGGAAAGATCGCGCTGCAGATCCTGCACGCCGGACGCTATGCCTATGTTCCCGGCAGTGTGTCCGCCTCGTCGATCAAGGCACCGATCAATCCGTTCCGTCCGCGCGCGCTATCGGATCGCGGTATCCGGCGAACCATCGACGATTACGTTCGCTGCGCCGAACTCGCCCGGCTCGCCGGATACGACGGCGTCGAAATAATGGGCGGTGAGGGTTATTTCATCAATCAATTCCTCGCCCCGCGTACGAATAAAAGAAAAGACCGCTGGGGCGGTTCCGCGGAGAATCGCCGGCGGCTCGCGGTGGAGATCGTCCGGCGTACCCGCGCGAGGGTCGGGCCCGATTTCCTGATCGTATTCCGCCTGTCGATGGCGGAATTGGTGGAGAACGGCCAGACCTTCGCAGAGATCATCGAACTGGCCCGGGAACTGGAAACCGCGGGTGTCAGCATCATCAATACGGATATCGGCTGGCACGAGGCACGGGTGCCGACGATCGTGACCTCGGTACCGCGCGCGGCGTTCGTCGAATTCACCGCGAAAGTCACCGCGGCGGTGGGTATTCCGGTGTGCGCGTCGAACCGCATCAATATGCCCGAGACCGCCGAGGAGATCCTCACCCGCGGTGATGCCCAGCTGATCTCCCTGGCCAGGCCGCTGCTCGCCGATCCGGAATGGGCGGACAAGGCCGCCACCGGCCGCACCGACGAGATCAATACGTGTATCGCCTGCAATCAGGCCTGCCTCGATCACGCCTTCCAGCACCGTACGGTGTCGTGCCTGCTGAATCCCCGGGCCGGCCGGGAAACCGAACTCGTACTGCTGCCCACCCGGCGCGCGAAGTCCGTCGCGGTGGTCGGCGCCGGTCCGGCCGGGCTGTCGGCGGCGGTGAACCTCGCCGAGCGCGGTCATCGGGTGGATCTGTTCGAGGCCCTGGACCGGATCGGCGGGCAGTTCGATATCGCGCGCCGGATTCCGGGGAAAGAGGAATTCGACGAGTCGATCCGTTACTTCACCCGCAAGCTCGAACTCACCGGTGTGCACGTGCACCTGAATACCCGCGTCACTGCCGCCGAGTTGATCGACCGGCGGTTCGACGAGGTCGTCCTGGCGACCGGGGTCCGGCCGCGGATCCCCGATATTCCGGGAATCGACCATCCGATGGTGCTCTCGTACGCGGAACTGGTGCGGGACGGGAAACCGGTGGGTGAACGGGTCGCGGTGATCGGTGCGGGTGGTATCGGATTCGATGTGAGCGAGTATCTGGTCGTCGAGGGGCACCCCACGCTGAAACCGGACGAGTGGCGACAGGAATGGGGTGTGGATCCCGACGACGAACAAGTGCGCGGTCAGTTACGAGAAGCCCGTCCCTCGCCCGCGGCGCGTGAGGTCGTGCTGCTGCAACGCAAGGACACGTCGTTCGGGAAGGGGCTCGGCAAAACATCCGGCTGGGTCCACCGGGCGGCGCTGAAGGCCAAGGGGGTGGAGCAGATCGGCGGCGTGAACTACGAGCGGATCGACGACGAGGGTCTGCACATCAGCTTCGGCCCGCAGCACGAGCGGCCCCGGGTGCTCCGGGTCGACAATGTGATCGTCTGTGCCGGACAGGAATCGGTACGCGAACTCGAAGCGGAGCTCACCGCCGTGGGGATGTCGACTCATCTGATCGGCGGCGCGGAACTGGCCGCCGAACTCGACGCGAAACGTGCCATCGAGCAGGGCACTCGGCTGGCGGCTCGACTGTGACGCACCGGGCGGGCCCGCGCGCGACGATCCGCGCGGGCCCGCCCGGTGCACCGGTGAATCCGCTTTTCCGGCTGCGCGGCGCGCGGTAGGGTGGCGCCCCTGTGTCCGCGCGAAACAGGGGGTGACCGTGCCGGCGACTGCGGTCGATCTCCGGGGTACGGCCGGCGTCTACCGGCGGCTGCTGGTGGCGGGATTCCGCCGTCAATGGCGGTACAAGCTGGCCATGTTCGCCGGTCTGTTCACCAACTGCGTATTCGGCTTCGTCCGCGCGGCGGTGATGGTCGCCGCGATAGACGCCACGGGCGGGTTCGGCGGGTACGACGCGGGCAGTATCGGCGCCTACGTCTGGATCTCCCAGGGTCTGCTCGGTGCCCTGCAGTTCATGGCCGCGGAACTCGAACTGGCCGAACGGATCCGCACCGGTGATATCGCGATCGACTTCCTGCGACCGGTGGATGTGCAACTGGGCAATCTCGCGTCCGATCTCGGCCGCGCGCTGTGCACGCTGATCCCACGCGGCATCCCGAGCCTGCTGGTCGGTGCGCTCACCTTCGGGCTGGTCCTGCCCGGTACCCCGGAGTCCTACCTGCTCGGTCTCCTCAGTGTGGTTCTCGCCGCGGCGATCTCGTTCCTGTCGCTGTTCGTGCTCACCACTGTCGGGTTCTGGGTCGTGGAGACCCGCGGACTGCGGACGCTCTATCAGACCTGCGGTCCCTTCCTGGCCGGTCTGTTCGTCCCGGTGCACGTCTTCCCGGACTGGCTGCAGGTGATCGCCGGATGTACGCCGTTCCCGTCCATGCTGCAGGTGCCGGTGGATGTGCTCTCCGGGCGGGTCGGCGGCTGGGACGCGGCGCAATCGGTGGGTATGCAGATCGTCTGGCTGCTGGTCGTCCTGGTGCTGGGCCGGGTCCTGCTGGCCGCCGGGCGGCGCAAACTGGAGGTACAGGGTGGTTGAGACGACCGTCCGACCGCCGGAGCGCCGGCGCGTCCCCGCCGGGGGCCGATTCGGTCCCTATGCGGCGGTGCTGAGTTCCCGCATCCGGGCCCAGCGCGCCTATCGGCTGTCCTTCGCCAGCGATATGGCAGGGGCGACCATGGTCGGGCTGGTCGAGTTCGCCGAGGTGTGGGTGGTGTTCCACCAGGCGAAGGTGCTCGGCGGCCTGGATCTGGATGCCGCCCTGCTGCTGTTCGGGTTGAGCAACCTGGCCTTCGCGCTGGCCCAGCTGGTATTCGGGCATCTCGACAAACTGCCGGGTCTGATCCGCCTCGGCATGCTCGATATCTACCATCTGCGCCCCCAACCGGTACTGCTGCAATTGGTGACCAGCGATTTCTCGCTGCGCCGGCTGGCCCGGGCCTCGGTCGCGCTGGTGGTGCTGACCGTGGGGTTGATCCGTAACGATATCGACTGGTCGGCCGCGACGGCGGCGCTGATCGGGTTGACGGTGCTGAGCGGGACCGTCCTGTTCGGCGGACTGTTCGTGGTGGCGGCGGGCTGCCAGTTCTTCCTCATCGACGGGGCGGAGCTGACCAACAGCTTCACCTACGGCGGCTCCTTCGCGGCGACCCAGCCCGCATCGATCTTCCCCACCCCGTTGAAGCTGCTGTTCTGCGTCGCGATACCGGTGGCGTTCACCGCCTACCTTCCGACGCTGGCACTGCTGGATCTCCCGGGTCCGGCCGGGATGCCGTCCCGGCTCGCCTGGTGCGCGCCGTTGGCGGCGGCGTGGACATGGTTACTGGCGTGGGCGATGTGGCGGATCGGGACGAGGCACTATCAGAGCGGCGGAGGCTGACGTGGGATACGAGATCACGCAGGACGATTCGATCATCGAGGTCGACAGGCTGACCCGGTGTTTCACCCGCCGGACCGGGAAAGGACTGCGTTCGCGGCGGGAGGTGGTCACCGCGGTCGACGCCATGTCCTTCCGGGTCGAGCGGGGCGCGGCGGTCGGTTATATCGGCGCCAACGGGGCCGGTAAGTCCACCACCATCAAGATGCTCACCGGCATCCTGGTCCCGACGTCGGGATCGGTGCGCACCTGCGGTCTGGAGCCCATCCGGCAGCGCCGGGAGCTGGCGAGCCGGATCGGGGTCGTCTTCGGGCAACGCTCCCAGCTGTGGTGGGATCTGCCGCTGCGGGAATCGTTCACGATCCTGGCCGCTGTCCACCGGCTGGAACCGGCGGCCGGGCGGTCGCGCACCGCCGAGTTGGTCGAGCAGTTGGAAATGGCCGATACGCTGGACACCCCGGTCCGCCAGCTGTCGCTGGGACAGCGGATGCGCGCCGAGGTCGCCGCGGCCCTGCTGCATTCCCCGGAGTTGATCATCCTGGACGAACCGACCATCGGACTGGATGTGCTCTCCAAACAGCGGCTGCGCGAGTTCCTGCGCACGGAGCGATCCGAACGCGGCACCACTCTCGTCCTGACAACACACGATGTGGGTGATATCGAGCGTCTCTGTGATCGCGTGCTGGTGGTGGACCACGGGCGGTTGGCCTACGACGGATCGCTGCCGGGCCTGGGCGCCACGGTCGGCGCGCAGCGGATGCTGGTCGTGGACCTCACCGGGCCCGCCCCGGCCCTCGACGATCTGGCCGATGCGGAGCTGGTCTCCTACGAGGCGGACGGCATGCGGCAGCGGCTGGCCTTCGACGCCGATACGACCACCGCCGCGCAGTTGCTGGCCGAGGTGTCGGCGCGGGCCGAGGTACGTGACCTCTCGATCGAGGAACCCGATATCGAGGACATCGTGCGTCGGCTCTACGAGACGGTCCGCTGAAAGCACGGTGCCGGGCCCCAGCGGGGGGACCCGGCACCGATTCGTCTCGAACGCGCGTCACATCTGGGCGTTGCCCGCTTTCCACTCCGACCACGGGACGTTCCAGTCACCCAGGCCGTCGACTCCGGACAGCACCGGACCGACCGTATTGGTCACGATGGCGATATCGCCGCGCTTGGCCGTGTTGTAGACCCACTGGGCGTCCTCGGGGCTGAGATTCAGACACCCGTGGCTGGTGTTGGTATTGCCCTGCGCGCCCAGCGACCAGGGGGCCGAGTGGAAGAAGATCCCGCTGTAGGACATCCGGGTGGCCCAGTCCACGTCGGTGCGGTACCCGGACGGCGAGTTCACCGCGACACCGTAGGTGGAGGAGTCCATGACGATGTGCTCGTGCCGGTCGGCCAGGATGTACACACCGTTGTTGGTGGGTGTGTCGTCCTTACCCATCGAGGTCGGCATCGTGCGGATGACCTGGCCGTTCTTCTCGACCGTGACCATTTTCGTATTGTCGTCGGCCTTGAAGACCACCGCGTCGCCGATGACGAAATTCGAGTGGATGTCGTCCTGGCCGTAGAGCCCGTTGCCGAGGTCCTTGCCGTAGACGTTCACATCGATCGTCACCTTGGTGCCGGCATTCCAGAAATGTTCGGGCCGCCAGCGGACCTCACGGTTGTTCACCCAGTAGAAGGCACCCTCCACCGGCGGATCGGTCTTGATGGTGATGGCGTCCTGCGCGGCCTTGCGGTCGGGGATGTTCTCGTCGAACTGGACCGCCACCGGCTGGCCGATCCCGACGACCTCGCCCTCGCCCGGAACCAGGTACGGCTTGGTGACATTGCCCGGCGCCGTTGTGGTGAAACTCATACCGGCGGTGGACGCACCGCCCAGTCCGTTGGCCCGGGCCTGCAGCCGGTAGGTCTTGCTGTAGCCCAGGGGCTCGCTGGTGGACCAGCTGCGGCCGTCGGCCGCGAGCTGCCCGGCCACCGGCTGATCATCCGGGTTGAGCAGGGCCACCTCGGTGAACAGGCCGTCGGTGATCTCGAATTTCATCCCCGCGGCCGGTGAAACACCGATATCGCCGTCCTTGACGGGAGCCACGAGCTTGGGCTTGATCAGCTCGGTGATGGGATTGCGGTCGATGGCGACGGTCCCGTCCGAGGGCTTCGCCGACGAACAACCGGTCAGCACCATCGCGACCAAAGTGACCAGGACCAGCGGTCCGAGTATCCAACGGACCGGCCCACGCCGATCACCTGTACGCATATCAACCCCGTTTCAAGTCCCGGCGCACCCGCTACGCGCCGATGGCTTCGGATCCGACCGATTACCAGCTCACCTCGACCCACGGCGGCGGGATCGGTCGAGACCACGTCCAACTATTCTGCCAGTCGTGCTGGGGTGATCCCAATCGCCGGGGATCACCACCGGCGCCACTGGCACACCTGGACATAGGCTTCCGCTCGCCTTCCGTTACCGTGTCGGCCGGCTCACACCCGTCCGACCCACTATCGATTTCACTTCTGCGGCCCGAGCCTGTTAATGTCTGTCCCGCACCGATCGACGGGGCATGCGCCATTAGCTCAATTGGCAGAGCAGCTGACTCTTAATCAGCGGGTTCGGGGTTCGAGTCCCTGATGGCGCACTTCGAGTTGAAAGACATTTCCGACTATAGGGTTTGCGTTCGGCGCCCGTACATTCGACGGCCCCAGACGTGATCAACCCGCTATCTTGTCGTATTTCGACCGTGGCTCCGGCCCGGTCACCGGCCCCTCGGCCGTAGCCCGCCCCGGCCGCCCCGGATCCATTAGTGTGCGCGGTATGAGCGAGGCGAACGCGCGGGCGGGGCGCGGGCAGGTGGTCGCATGGGGGATGTGGGACTGGGGGTCCGCCGCGTTCAACGCGGTCATCACCACTTTCGTCTTCGCGGTGTACCTCACCGACTCGGTGGGCGCCGATCTGCCGGGTGATATCTCCGCCAGCGCCTGGCTGGGATGGGCCCTGGGATTCGCCGGTCTGATCGTCGCGGTGACCGCACCGGTCACCGGGCAGCGTTTCGACGCGACCGCCAACCGCAAACGTTCGCTGGGGATCATGACCGCGGTCGTCGTGGTTCTGACGGCGGCGATGTTCTTCGTCCGGGACGAGTACTCGTATCTGTGGCTCGGGTTGGTACTGCTCGCCCTGGGGTCGGTCTTCCTCGAGCTCGCGACCGTGCCCTACAACGCGATGCTGCGTCAGGTATCCACACCCGCCACGCTGGGCCGGGTCTCCGGATTCGGTTGGGCCATGGGCTACTTCGGTGGGATCTTCCTGCTGCTGATCTGCTATTTCGGGTTCATCGCCGGTGACGGTCCGGAGCGGGGGCTGCTCGGTATCCCCACCGAGGGCGGGTTGAACATCCGGCTGGTCGTGCTGCTGGCCGCGGTCTGGTTCGGCGTATTCGCCCTGCCGGTGCTGTTCGCCGTCCCCGAAGTGCCCCGTAGCCGGGTCGATCCCGGGGCGGCGAGCGCGGGCCTGCTCGGCTCCTACCGGGTGCTCTGGCGGGACCTGCGCGAGCTGTGGGCGCTGGATCGGACCGTCATCTGGTTCCTGCTCGCCAGCGCCGTCTTCCGGGACGGACTGGCCGGCGTTTTCGCATTCGGCGCGGTGCTGGCGGTGCAGGTGTACGGGATCACCGAATCCGATGTGCTGCTGTTCGGTATCGCGGCCAATGTCGTCGCGGCGCTCGGCGCGATCGTGGCCGGCCGGTTCGACGATACGGTCGGACCGAAACGAGTGATCGCGGTATCGCTGTTGTCCGCGGTCGTCTGCGGCACGGTCCTACTGGTCGTATCGGGTCCCGCGATGTTCTGGGTCTTCGGCCTGGCGCTGACGCTGTTCGTCGGCCCGGCGCAGGCGTCGGCGCGCTCGTTCCTCGCCCGGCTGACGCCACCGGGGCGGGAGGGGCAGTTGTTCGGGCTCTACACCACCACCGGGCGGGCCGCCTCGTTCCTGGCACCCACCCTGTTCGGTCTGTTCGTCTGGGCCTTCGGGGCCGACCGCGCCGGTATCGGGGGCCTGTTGGTGGTGCTGAGTGCCGGGCTGGTCGCGCTGCTGTTCGTGCCCGCTCCGGATGCCTCGGGCAGCAAGGAACCAGCGCAGACGTCCGTCGGGTGAGCCCGGCGGGATACGTAGTCAGGGTTTCCAGGCGCCCATGCCCAGGGCGATGAGGCGGATCTGCTGGATGGTGCGATCGATGACCGGTTGTTCGGTGCGCGGGGTGGCGCCCACATAGTCGGCGATTCCCTCGATCACCGTGGCGACCAGCAGATCGGCCGCCACCTCCAGATCACTCGGGGACCATTCGTCCAGCGCCGTGATGCGGGACAGATCGGCCACCAGTTCGCGCACGATCAGCTGTAGTTCCAAGGCGATGGCCGAACGCAGCGCCGGACTGCCGCCGCGCTGCTCGCGGATCAGGAACCCGTACAGCTCCCGCTTCTGGCCGACCTCGCCGAAGACGAAGCGCACCGTCTCCGAGAGCCGGGCGTCGGGTGTCCGGCGCAGTTGCCGCAGCGCCAAGCGCAGGGCCTGGACGCCTTCGTCCACCAGGGTGGCGCCGAGGTCGTCCAATGAGTCGAAATGCCGATAGAAGGCGGTCGGGACGATACCGGCCGAGCGGGCGATCTCGCGCAGGCTCAGCGCGCCGAAGCCGCGTTCGGCGGCCAATGCCAGCGTGCCGACGAGTAGGGCCTGCCGGGTGCGCTCCTTGCGCTCGACGCGGCTCGCTCCCTGATCCGTCATTTCAGTGAGCATACAGCCGTTCACCATTCACCCTGCTCTCTCATGTCGTCCGCGTCACACCTATTCCTGGTTGACAGTCCCGGCGGGGTATCCGGCACACTGGTTGAGTGTACAGGCGTACACCGAAATTGATTCAAGCCCGTGATATGACCGACAGACAGGGACGGAGAACTCCCATGGTGGCCCTCCTCGATCTGGTGCAGACCCTGACCACGCCGCATCCGGTGGACCGGTACCTGGAACTGGTGCGCCCCATGCTGACCGTTCGCGATATGCGGGCCCGGATCGTCGACGTGGACCGGTCGGTCCCGGGCACGATCTCGCTGAGCCTGCGCCCGACCCGGCAGTGGGACGGGCTGCGCGCCGGTCAGTTCCTGCAGCTGGGCGTGGTGATCGACGGGGTGCGGCACCTGCGTTGCTATTCGCCGGTGAACTCCCAGCACGACCGGCGCCGGCGGCTCGATCTCACGCTCCGCGTCCATCCGCACGGCCTGGTGTCGCGGTATCTGCACGAACATGCCCGTCCTGGCATGATCGTGGACCTCGAGCCGGCGTCCGGGGTATTCCATCTCCCGGACCGGCGGCCCGGTCGAGTGCTGCTGATCAGTGGTGGCAGCGGCATCACGCCGGTGCTGTCCATGCTGCGGACCCTCGTCGACGAGCGGTACTCCGGTGCGGTGGTGTTCCTGCACTACGCGCGCTCGCCCGAACTGGTGCCGCATCACGCGGAACTCGCCGAAATCGCTGCGGTCCACCCGAATATCACTGTGGCTGTGCGGTACCCGGAACGGGACGGTCGCGGTTTCGATCGCGACGAACTCGTCCGGGTGGCGCCCTGGTTCGCCGAAGCGCAGACCTATCTGTGCGGACCGCCGCCGTTGATGGAGTCGGTGCGCGAGGTCTATACCGGCGCCGGTCTGAGTGAACGACTGCACACCGAGGAGTTCGTCGCCTCCACCGTCGCGGTGGACAGCGCCGAGGTGGACGGGGCCACCACCTTCTCCGCCAGCGGTGTCACCGCGGAGAACACCGGGGCCTCGTTGCTGGAGCAGGCCGAGGGCGCCGGTCTGCGCCCGGAGTTCGGCTGCCGGATGGGGATCTGCTTCTCCTGCACCTCGGTCCGGCGCAGCGGATGCACCCGCAATCTCCGCACCGGAGAGCTCGAGGCCGACCCCGACCAGCCCATCCAACTCTGCGTCCAGGCCGCCGTCGGCGACGTGGACATCGAAATCTGACAGCTGAGACGAAGGGGAGAAAGAGATGACCATCCTCACCGAGACCACGGACGGACCGCTGGTCCTATCGCCCGATCAGGTCGAGGAGATCGGCCGCACCCTCGACGAACTGCGCGACCGTATCGTCGCCGACCTCGGCGAACGCGATCGCCAGTACATCTACGACATCATCAAGGCGCAGCGCGGATTCGAGATCGCCGGGCGCGGCCTGATGTACCTGGGATTCCTGCCGCCGTTCTGGCTGGCCGGTGTGGCGGCGCTGAGCGTGTCGAAGATCCTCGACAATATGGAGATCGGCCACAACGTCATGCACGGTCAGTACGACTGGATGCGGGAGCCGGGCCTCAATTCACGGGTCTTCGAATGGGACAACGTATGCCCAGGAGACCAGTGGAAGCATTCGCACAACTACATGCACCACACCTACACCAACATCCACGGCCGCGACCGGGATATCGGCTACGGCGTGCTGCGGATCGACGAGGGGCAGGACTGGAACCCGTACTACCTGGGCAATCCGGTGTACGCGTTCCTGTTGATGGTGTTCTTCGAATGGGGCGTGATGCTGCACGACCTCGAGGCGGACAACATCGTCAAGGGCAAGCGCAGCTGGTCGGACCTCAAACCGCTGATCAAGGGACAGCTCCGGAAATCGGGCCGGCAGGTCCTCAAGGACTATGTGGCGTTCCCGCTGCTGACCGGCCCGCTGTTCCTGTCCACCCTGGCCGGGAACGTGACGGCCAACCTGGTGCGCAACGTATGGGCCTACTCGATCATCTTCTGCGGGCATTTCCCGTCCGGTGTGCAGACGTTCACCGAAGAGGAGACCGCCGAGGAGACCCGCGGCGAATGGTACGTCCGGCAGATGCTCGGGTCGGCCAATATCTCCGGTGGCCCGCTGTTCCACATCATGTCCGGGAATCTGTCGCACCAGATCGAGCACCACCTGTTCCCGGATCTGCCGGCCAACCGGTACCCGCAGATCGCGCCGGAGGTCCGCGCGTTGTGCGAGAAGTTCGGGCTGCCCTACAACACCGGACCGCTGGGTAAGCAGATCGGATCGGTATGGGCGAAGATCTTCCAGCTCGCTCTCCCGCCCCGGGTGCAGGAGTCCCGGCTGGCCAGGTTCCTGCCCGCTGCGCTGCGGAAACAGCCCGCTGCCGGTGTTATCGTGATGCGTCAGCAGAGTCCAACCGAAGCGGGCGTGTGATGATCGGCAAATTCGAGGCCAACAAGGATCTGATCCAGGAACTCACGTCGTCGGGAGCGCGCCGGGTCGGCAATATCGCGGGCATCATCACCGGCACGGTCTCGGAGGTCACCCGCGAGATCGGCGAGTGGATCACCGACGCCATCGAGATGAACGAGGCCGCCGCGGCGGCCCGGCGTGATGCCGCCGCGGCCGAGGGGCGCGAGGATCACGCCGGTGTGCGCGAGGCCGCCGCGGATCGCGATATCGTCTCCGACGCCGCGCCGGTACACGAATCCGGCGTGGTGCTGGACGCCGATATCGTCGACGCCGAGACCGCCGATCCCGGACCCTCCGGTAAGCGGTACTGATTCCGGTCCGGAACCGCTCGGTGGGACAACTCACACCGAGCGGTTATCCATCGGCTAACCTCTGGGCGTGCCCGCCTACATCTCCTCGCCGGAGCTGACCTTCGGTTTCCTCTTCGCGCTGGAGGATCCCGAGCGGATCGCCGAGGTGGTGCGCGACCTCATGGAGCGCAAGACCGTATCGGTCTTCCGGCTGGCCCGGTTGTCCGACGACGACGGGCCGCCGGAACGCTATGTCGTGAACTGGTCGGCGATTCCGCAGATATCCGTCACCACCGCCGCCCCCGATGCGGCGGAACTGCGGGCCGAACGGGTGATGCTCGTCAACGCCTTCCTCGGCGACGCCGGGGAAGTGCGGTTGTACTCGTCGCAGGGGCAGGCTCCCCAGTAGCCCGCCGGCTCAGCAGCCCGTCGAGGCGTTCTCCGTCCGTGAGTGTCGCGAGATCCCCGTGACTGGTGGTGATCAGTCGTTACCGAACTGTAGCCTTGTTCCGGGGTTCCCTGATCGAGCGATGGGTGACTAAGGAGTGGACGCAGTGGAGAACGTGATACGGCTGCTGATCGTATTCGGGGGCACGCTGGTAGTGACGATCGCGATCGGCTGGGCCATCGACCGCGGTCTCCGCTACTGGTCGGCCCGGCACCCGAAGACCACCATTCCGAGCCTGCTGCGCCGCATCCAGCTGCCACTGCAGCTGTTCCTCGGGTTCGCGGCCCTCCGTATCACCTACCCGCTGGCCGACCTGGAACTCCGGCAGGATGTGGTCATCCTCAGCGTGCTGGCGACCATGGTCACCATGTCGGCGGTCTGGCTGGTCGTCCGGATCGCCGACGCCGTCGCCGACGGCCTGCTCAACAGCTATTCCCGCCGCGCCCGCGACCCCCGCCGGGTGCGTCAGCTGAACACCCAGTTCACCCTGATCCGCCGGATCACGACCGCGATCCTGGCCGTCGCGACCGCGGCGATCGCCATGCTGATCCTGTTCCCGGGGCTGCGCGTGCTGGGCACCTCGCTGCTCGCCTCGGCCGGCATCATCGGCATCATCGCCGGTGTGGCGGCCCAGTCCACCCTGAGCAATCTCATGGCCGGTCTGCAGATCGCCTTCGGCGATTCGGTGAAAATCGGTGACACGGTCGTCGTCGAGGGGGAGATGGGGACGGTCGAGGAGATCTCCCTGTCCTTCCTCACTGTCCGTATCTGGGACGATCGTCGGCTGACCATGCCGGTGTCGTACTTCAACAGCAAGCCCTACGAGAACTGGTCGCGCGGCGGTCCGCAGCTCACCGGCACCGTATTCCTCTACCTGGACCACAGCACTCCGGTGTCGGCGCTGCGCGAACATCTCTACGCCTATCTGAGCGAGCACCCCGATTGGGACGGCCGCAGCTGGAACCTGCTGGTCACCGACAGCACCCCCACCGGAATCGAGGTCCGGGCATCGATGACCGGACGTGATTCGGACGCGGTGTGGTCATTGCGCTGTGCTGTGCGTGAAGAGCTGATCAACTGGCTGAACAGCCAGCACCCGGGTGCGTTGCCGCGCCTGGCCGCGCTGGACGGCCTCGAGAAGGCCCCGGTCCGGTAGGCCTTTCGCGGATAGGCCGCCGGGTGTTCCGGGGCCGGTTGATATCGATGCCGTGTCGGTCCGGGTGGGACGAGCACGAATAGGTGTGTGATAGCTCACAATTGAGGGGCGGCCGAGCCGGTTGGGTCGGCCGGACCAGCACCCTCGAAGGAGCGTTGATCACGATGCCTGCTCCCGCCGGTTACCCGGTCCGAGTCCGCGGCGATCTGGACCCCGCGCTGTCGCGCTGGATGTGGATCGTGAAATGGCTGCTCGCCATTCCGCACTACATTGTTCTGTTCTTCCTGCACATCGGTTACGCGGTGGTCACCGTGATCGCGTTCTTCGCGATCCTGTTCACCGGCAAGTACCCCCGCGGCCTTTTCGACTACAGCGTCGGTGTCATCCGGTGGACCTGGCGCGTGGGCTACTACGCGTGGTCTCCGGCCGGTACCGACAGGTATCCGCCGTTCTCCCTGTCGTCCGATGACGATTATCCGGCGGATCTGGCCGTCGATTACCCGCCGACCCTGCATCGCGGCCTGGTGCTGGTGAAATGGTGGCTGCTCGCGATACCGCACTATCTGATCATCGGCGGTATGACCGGTGCCGCCTGGCTGGTCGATTTCGACGACGCGGACAGTACTGCCAGTGCGGCGGGTATCCCGCTGATCGGTGTCCTCACCTTCGTCGCGCTGGTCGGCCTGCTCTTCGCCGCGCGGTATTCACAGGGCTTGTTCGACTTCGTGATGGGAGTCAACCGGTGGATGCTGCGGGTGCAGACCTACACCTCGCTGCTGCATGACGAGTACCCGCCGTTCCGGTTGGATCAGGGTGCCCGGGACGAAGCCGCGCCGGCGGTCGATACGAGTAAACCGGAGGTCTGAGACCGTATCGCCGGAACAAGAGAGCCCGAGGACCGATGGTCCTCGGGCTCTTCGGGGTGAGTGACGGGACTCGAACCCGCGACAGCCAGGATCACAACCTGGTGCTCTACCAACTGAACTACACTCACCATCACCGGTTCGCACCGGCGGCCTAGATAGTAGCGCGTCCACCCCTCCGCAAGCCAATCGGTTATCGGTGTGCCGCTGGCCACGAACTACGCCGGATCGTCCCCGTCCAGCGTAGAGGCGCCGCCGGAACCTGCGCTGACCTCGGCGGCGATCGCCGAGATCTCCGCTGTCGAAGGTCCGGGTGCGGGCACGAACGCGGTGCGCCGGTAGTACTCCAGCTCCCGGATCGATTCCTTGATATCGGCGAGGGCGCGGTGGGCCAGACCCTTCTCGGGCTGGCCGAAATAGATACGCGGATACCAGCGGCGGCACAGTTCTTTGATCGAGCTGACATCGATCATCCGATAGTGCAGGTGCGCGTCCAGCTCCGGCATGTCCCGGGCGATGAAACCACGGTCGGTGGCGATGGAATTACCGGCCAGCGGCACCACACGGGCGGTCGGGGCGTACTGCTTCACATAATCGAGCACCTGCTGCTCTGCCTCGGCGAGCGTGACCGTGGACTGCCGCACCTCCTCGGTGAGGCCGGATCGCGCGTGCATATCGGCGACCACCTCGGGCATCGCGGCGAGCGCCGCGTCGTCGGCGTGGATGACGATATCCACCCCATCGCCGAGGACGTTCAGATCGCTGTCCGTCACCAGGGCGGCCACCTCGATCAGCTTGTCGGTGACCAGGTCGAGCCCGGTCATCTCGCAATCCATCCACACCACTAATTTGTCCGACACTCGCACCACCCTAATCAGCCGCGCTACCTGTCCGGCGCAATCGCCGTCCCCGCCGTGTGGAAAGGTGACCCGAACAGGCGGTATCAGCCGCCGAGCTTCTTGTAGAACGCGCCCGCGATCGGCGCCGTCACCGCCCGGGGGCCGTAGTTGCCCGCGGTGCTCATACCCTTGCCGATCAGTCCCGGTACCACGCGCATCTTGTTCCGGGCGAGCGCGTCGATCGAGATCCGGGCTGTGTACTCGGAGGACACCCACAGGAAGTCCGGGACCATCCGGTCGACCAGGGAGGCATCGGCCGGGTCGGGCGTTTCGGTGCGTACGGGTCCAGGGGCGAGCAAGGTGATATGCACGCCGGACCCTTTCAGCTCACCGCGCAGCGATTCGGCGAACGTATTGGCGAACGCTTTGCTCGCCGCGTAGGTGGCGTTGTTCGGTATGGGCATGTTCCCGGCGGCGGATCCGCTGACCAGGATGCCCCCGGCACGCCGCGCCAGCATCGCCGGAAGGACGGCCAGGGTCAGATCGTGGACGGCTACGGCGTTCAGCTCCAGCTGATCGCGTTCATAGGCCGGATCCAGGCCGGAGATGGGGCCGAACGTCGCGATACCCGCGTTGTTGCAGAGGACGGAGATATCGCGTCCGGCCAGCTCTTCGGTGAGCGGTGCCCGTTGTTCCCGGTCCGCGAGGTCGACGGCACGGACCTCGGCGGTGATGCCGTGCTCGCGGGTCAGCCGGCCGGCCAGTTCGTCGAGGATCTCGCCCCGGCGGGCGACGAGGATGAGTGAATGACCCCGCCGGGCCAGTTCGGCGGCCAGTGCGGTTCCGATTCCGGACGATGCTCCGGTGACCACGGCGCGACTGTCGGCGGTAGGCGAAGGCAAACCCATTCCCGACACCCTAGATGGCGCCACCGCCCCCGGCCCGTCCAACCGGAGCGATTGCCGAGGTGGGCCGAGGTTCGGGGTGGTGGGTGTTGTGGGTGGAGAGGTCGCTGCGGATGCGCACGGCCGGAACGGATGTGGAGGTACGCCGCACCGGGATTATGTGTTTGGGGCTCGTCCCAGGGGGTACACCCACTCCGACTGGCCCGAACAGCTCAGTCGGGTGGGTGGAGCGCCCCCGGCAGGAATCGAACCTGCGACCTAGGGATTAGAAGGCCCTTGCTCTATCCAACTGAGCTACGGAGGCAGTGGTTCCACCATGGCGGACAACGGCCGCGCTGTCCAGCTGAAAAGTGTAGCGATCGACCTGATCGTTTGTTTTGGCCTGCCCGGAAACAGCCCCGCCGGGCCGGACAGCGCCCACCGAACTACTCTCGAACTTATGTCGTCAGCCCAGGCCCCCGCCGCCGAACCCGATACCGAGGCCGGTCGGCCCGGCGGTTCGGCAGTCGTTCCGGCCGTGCTGACCGTACTCGCCGCAGCGCTCGCGGCGGTGGTGTCGATGCTGGTGGTGGGCCTGTCGGCTGCTCAGGCGCTGAGCTTGCTGGGTATCCCGGACCCCGGCGCGCTGACCACCTACGGGCTGCCCGCGATCCGGGCGCTGTCCGATCTGTTCGCGGCGTTCACCGTCGGGTCCCTGCTGTTCGCGGCTTTCCTGACGCCCCCGCAGCGCGGCGGGCTCCTCGATGTCGGTGGCTATCGGGCGGTGCGCCGGGCGTCGGGGCTGGCGGTGGCGTGGGCGGTATGCGCCGCGCTGCTCGTACCGCTGACCGTGTCCGACAACACCGGCCGGCCGGTTACCGCGATCCTCGCTCCACAGGACCTGTGGGGTGTCGCCGACGAGATCGAACTGGCCGGCACCTGGCGGCTGACCGCTATCGCGGCGCTGGTCCTGGCGATCGCGTGCCGGCTCGTGCTGCGCTGGGGTTGGACGCCGGTGTTGTTCGCCGGTTCGGTCGCGGTGCTGATGCCGCTGGCGCTGACCGGGCATTCCGCGTCCGGCGGTGCCCACGATGTGGCCACCAACAGCCTGATCCTGCATCTGATAGCGGCGGCGGTCTGGGTCGGCGGGCTCGTGGCATTGCTCGTGCACGCGTTGCGCGACGGTACTCATACCGCCCTCGCTGCCCGGCGGTTCTCCGTGGTGGCCTTGGTGTCGTTCGTGGTACTCGCGGTCAGCGGCGTGGCCAACTCCTGGGTACGGGTACCGCTGGACGAGCTGTTCACCAGCACCTACGGCCGGCTCGTGCTGGCCAAGGCCGGCGCGTTGGTGGTGCTCGGGGTATTCGGCTGGTTCCAGCGCCGTGCGGCGCTTCCGGCACTGGCCGCCGATCCGGACGATCGACGGGCGCTGGCCCGGTTCGCGAGTGTGGAGCTGCTGGTCTTCGCCGCGACCATGGGCCTGGCCGCCGGTCTCGGCCGTACCCCGCCACCGGCCCCGACCAGCGTGCCCACCCCGATGGAGGTGGAGCTCGGCTACAACCTGGACGGGCCGCCCACCGTGGCGCGACTGCTCTTCGACTGGCGATTCGATCTGATATTCGGCACGCTCGCCATCGTGCTGGCGGTGCTGTACCTGCTGGGCGTCCGGCGGCTGCGGGCACGTGGTGACGTCTGGCCGATCGGCCGGACCGCCGCGTGGCTGCTCGGTTGCGCGGTCCTGCTGTTCACGACCTCGTCGGGTGTCGGCCGGTACGCGCCCGCCATGTTCAGCGTGCATATGGGCGCGCATATGGCGCTGTCGATGCTCGTACCGATCCTGCTGGCCCTGGGGGGTGTGGTGACCCTCGCCCTCCGCGCCCTGCCACCGGCCGGCCGCGACGGTGCTCCGGGCCCACGGGAATGGATCCTCGCGGCCGTGCACAACCCGGTCTCTCGCTTCCTCACCCATCCGATCGTGGCCTCGGTGCTCTTCGTGGCCGGTTTCTATGCCCTGTACCTGGGTGGGATCTTCGACACCTACGCCGATTCCCATACCGCGCATCTGCTGATGAACCTGCACTTCCTGCTCAGCGGATACCTCTTCTACTGGGTGGTGATCGGGATCGATCCGAAACCGCGCCGGGTGGAGCCGCTCACCAGACTGGCCATGGTGTTCGGATCGCTGCCGTTCCACGCGTTCTTCGGTGTCGTGCTCATGGGGACGAGTACGGTGCTCGCCGGTTGGTTCTATCGCAGTCTCGACCTGGGCTGGCATATCGATCTGCTGGACGATCAGCGGACCGGCGGGAGCCTGGCGTGGGCGACCGGTGAGATCCCCCTGGTCGTGGTGATGCTGGCGTTGCTGATCCAGTGGTCACGTAGTGACGCGCGGCTGGCTCGCCGTACCGACCGCGCCGCGGAACGCGACGACAACGCGGAACTCGCCGCGCACAACGCCATGTTCGCCGAATTGGCCAAGCGAGATCGGGCAAGTAGGTAGATGACCGAGCAGAAAATCCCGCTGACACCTGTGCAACCGCTCCGGCGTATCTACCGCTCGGATGTGCGGGCGGCGCGGCGGCGCCTGACCGGCCGTATTCGCAAGACTCCGGTCTTCCATACCGCGGTACCGGGGCCCTCGGGGCCCGTTCCGGTCACTCTGAAGCTCGAGTATCTGCAGCACGGCGGCACGTTCAAGGTGCGGGGCAGTTACAACGCGCTGCTGTCGGAACGCGTATGTCCCGAACATATCGTGATCGCCTCGGGCGGGAACGCGGGAATCGCGGCGGCGCTGGCCGCGGCCGGGATGGGCAAGACCTGCACAGTGGTCGTCCCGGAATCGGCACCGCATACGAAGGTCGCCGCCATGTGGTCGCACGGTGCCGAGGTGCGCTGGCACGGGACCACGTATGCCGAAGCCTACGATCACGCCTGCGAGATCACCGCCGAACGAGGCGCACTGCAACTGCACGCCTACGATCTGCCGGCCGTCGTGGCCGGCGCCGGCGTGATCGAACTCGAGATCGAGGAGCAGGTGCGCGGGCGGCCGCCGATCCTCGTCGCCGTCGGAGGCGGCGGACTGATCGGTGGGATCGCGGCGGCCGGCGGACGGCGCCGCGAGATCGTGGGCGTCGAGCCCGAGGGGATTCCGACCCTGAACTCCGCGCTGGCCGCCGGGAAGCCGGTGGATGTGGAGGTTTCCAGCATCACGGCGGACGCGCTGGGCGCATCGCGGATCGGTGAGATCGCCCTCGACGTGGCCCGGCGCTACGGCGTGCGGTCCACGTTGGTGACCGATGATGTGATCACCGACGCCCGGGACTATCTGTGGCGCGAGTTCCGGATCGTCGTGGAACTGTCGGGCGCGGTGGCGCTGGCGGCGATTCTGAGCGGAGCCTACGTACCGCGCGAGGGGGAGCGGCCGGTGGTGGTGCTGTGTGGGGCGAATACCGAACTGCCGGTGCTCTGACGAGCCGATCCGCCCGGTGGCCCAGGGTGCCCTCGCGGGCAACTCCCCGGCGGACGGTCGGCCGGGTCGCGGCAGATACCACGTCTGTGCGGCGGATCGACTCGCCGGAGCGGTGACCGGATCCGGCGGGGCCGGACAGTTTCGGGGACCTGCCTGCGCTGTCACCTCGGCAACCCGGAATCCGGAGTATCGGTCGGCGGCGGTTTCCCGCCGGTGAACCGGAGGAAGATCACACCGTAGCCGTATCGCCCGCTCCTGCGGGCGGGGGGCCGGGTGCCTAAAATCGTGCGGGTGCGGCAATCTCTCGCGACAGTGTTCGTCGGTCGCGACGCCGAGGTTGCGGCCCTGGTCTCGTGCGGGCGTACCGCGATGGCGGGAGCTGGGGCCGTGGTGCTGGTGGAAGGTGAAGCCGGAATCGGCAAGACGATGCTGCTCGGGGTGGCGGCGCAACGGTTCTCACAGCTCGGCCTGCAGGTGCGCACCAGTTCGGCAAGCGAACTCCAGCAGGATGTGCCATTCGCGGCGACGGTGGGATGGCTCGCCGGAGAGGTACCGCCGGGCACCGGGCCCGATCCGATCCGGATGCTGCTCGACGGTGCGGATCAGGCCGGAGACGCCGCGGCCACACACGAATTCGCCCTCGCCGAACTACTGCTCGAACAGGTCGCCGCCTGGTGTGCCGACCAGCCGGTCGCACTGCTGCTCGACGACGTCCACTGGGCGGATCGCTCCAGTCTGGCCGTGCTGCACCGGTTGTCCGCGCTCGCCGATCGGTTGCCCCTGGTGCTGGTACTCGCGGCCCGTCCGTTCCCCCCGGACCCGGCCTTCGCGGCCACGTTGTCCACTCGCGCGGCTTCCACCATCCGGCTCGGCGCACTGCCCGACGCGGCGACGGCGACCATGGTCCGGGAGATGGTGGGCTCGGCACCACCGGCGGCGCTGCTGCGCCAGATCGCCGGCGCGTCCGGTCATCCACTGCACATCACGGAACTGGTCGCCACCTCGCTGCTCGACCCGGCCGGTGCGAGCGCCGGTGCCACCGCCCGGCCGGCGGGCTCACTGTCGGAAGCGATCTGGCGTCGCGTCGAATCGCTTTCGCGTCCGACACGTGATCTGCTGCCCATGGCCGCCGCGCTCGGACCGAAGGTCGATGTCGCGGAACTGGCGGCTGTCCTGGACGGTCACCTCATGGAAGTCTGGAGCGCCGTCAGCGAGGCGACCGACGCCGGACTGCTCGCTATGGTCGATTCCGAACTCGCCTTCCGGCACGATCTCATCCGGCATGTCCTGGCGGACCGCTTACCGGCCTCGCTGCGTTCGGATCTGTTGCGCCGCGCCGGGCTGGTCCTGCAGACGACGGGCGCACCGATCGAACGCGTTGCCTACTATCTGACGATCGGGGGGCGGGACCTCGACCCGGCGAGCCTGCAATGGCTGCTCTCGGTTTCCGACGCGCTGATCGTGCGCGCCCCGGAACTGGCGATGCGGTTGCTGACCCGGATAGTCGATACCGGCGGGCTCGATACGGCGACCCGCGCGGCTCTGATCCGGATGCGGACCCGCGCACTGCTGTGGAACGGCAAAGCCGAACAGGCCGAGGCCACGCTGCGGGTCGCGTTGCGGCACCGGCCCGAGCACGCCGACGATCCGGGCTTGCGCTGGCTGCTCGCCCATGTATGCCACGCTCAGGGAAGGTTGGCCGAGGCCGTCGAAGTCGTCGAGACCGCGCTGCGCACTTTGGATCTCGGCGACACCGACGCGGCCCGCCTCTTGGGGCTGTGCGCGCTGGACAACTTCTTCCTGGAACGGTTCACCGCGGCCGAACAGGCAGGTCGTCGTGCGGTGGACCTGGGTCGCCGATCGGACAACGCACTGGCGACCGGATACGGGCTGATGGCGCTCGGTGCGGTGCGATACACCCAGGGATTTCTCGATGAAGCGCTGGAGATCAGTACCGAATCGCTGGCGGTCCTGCAGGACGGGGCCGGATCGGACCAGATCGATCCCTATGTGCTCTACGCGCACTGTCTCATCGAACTCGACCGGCCGGCCGACGCCCGGGCGGCACTGGAAACCGCCATCGGCCACAATCGCCGGACGCGCGGGGTCTATCTGGCGCCCAATCTCCTGGCCGAAGCGCGGCTGTTGCTACTGAGCGGCCGCTGGGACGAGGCGATCGAAGTCTGCCGAGCCTGTGCGGAGGTGCCCGATGTGCTCGGTTACGCGCCGGTCGCCGACAGTGTCGTGGCGCTGATCGGGCTCCACCGCGGCGCGCCGCCGCCCGGCGGCACACTCGACCCCGACGATCGCCTGGGGACCGCGGGCTACGGGTACATGCACCCGTGGGTCACAGCCCTCGTACACGAGACTCGCGGGAACCCGGTACCGGCATTGCGGCTGTTGCTCGCGACCTATGCGGACCTGGCCGGCGGTATGAGTTCCTCGACCCTGCACTACATACTTCCCGATATCGCCCGGCTGGCCTTCGACGCCGGTGACGAGGAGGCCCTGCGCGCGGCGCGGGCGGCGGCGGAGGAACTGGTGTCGAAGCAGTGGACCGCGTCCCGGTCCGGCATCGCGCAGTTGTGTCGCGGGCTGGCGGAGCAGGACCCGGACGCGATCTTCGCCGCCGCGCACGAGTTCGCGCGCTGTGGCTGGCCGCTCTACGAGGCGCAGGCCTATGAGGATGTCGCGGTCGTACTCGCCGCGGGTGATCGTGGTGCCGCCGCGCGGGACGCGCTGGAGACCGCGGTAGGGCTGTACACCCGGCTGGGCGCGTCGTGGGATACCGCCCGAGCGGTGGCCCGGGTCCGCCGCTACGGAATCCGCCGGGGCGTGCGCGGGCCGCGCAACCGTCCGAAAACGGGCTGGGCGTCGCTGACCGAGACCGAGCGCGCGGTGGCCGCCCAGGTGGCCGACGGCTGTTCGAACGCCGATATCGCGGCTCAGATGTTCCTGTCGCGCCGAACCGTCCAATCACACGTGTCCAGCATTCTCGCCAAACTCGGCGTGCGCTCCCGGCGGGAGATCGCCGCGGTCAGACCCGCGGTGACCGGGTGAATCCGGTAGGAGCTCTTTCCACAGGTGCGCCGTCGCGCCGGAGTTGTCCACAGATTCGATGCGCTCCCGGCGCGCCGCCGCCCGGCGGATGACGATGGACACGTGCGGCGGAACTGCCGGGCGAACGGAGGGGTGGACATGTACGAAGCAGTGGCGACCGTGGTCGGTACCGTGGTGACCGAGCCCGTGAAACGCGATCTGCCCAGTGGCGAGAAGATGGTGAGTTTCCGGTTGGCGAGTACCGCGCGGCGGCTGGATCGTGAAACCGGTGAATGGGTGGACAATGGCATGCTGTTCCTCACCGTCAGCTGCTGGCGGCGGCTCGTGACGGGCGTGGAAGCATCGATCCACCGGGGCGATCCGGTGATCGTGCAGGGGCAACTCCGCTCCAACGAGTACCGCACCCGGGACGGGGCGCAACGACGCGATCTGGAGATGCGGGCGCATACCCTGGGGCCGGACCTCACCCGCTGCACCGCTCGGGTGGAGCGCCGGCGGGCCGGGGAACCGGTCACGACCGGGAATATATCCGCCGGTCCGGACGCTACGTCTGCCGAAACCGGGGTGGCGGGGGAACAGGACGATCCGATGGTGGAGCGGTCGGCGCACGGCGATATGCCCGTGAACGCCGACGTGTGAAACCGCACCGATGTTTGACGGATAGGGTGATCGCTATGGCTGAGTTCATCTACCAAATGAAGAAGGTTCGCAAGGCGCACGGCGACAAGGTCGTGCTCGACGATGTCACCTTGAACTTCCTTCCCGGCGCCAAGATCGGCGTTGTCGGTCCGAACGGCGCCGGTAAATCCAGCGTCTTGAAGATCATGGCCGGATTGGACCAGCCGAACAACGGCGAGGCCTTTCTCGCGCCGGGCGCCAGCGTGGGGATCCTGCAGCAGGAACCGCCGCTGAACGAGGAGAAGACCGTTCGCGGCAATGTCGAGGAGGGCCTCGGCGAGATCAAGGTCGCCCTCGACCGGTTCAACGAGATCGCCGAACTCATGGCCACCGACTACTCCGACGAGCTCATGGACGAAATGGGCAAACTGCAGGAGGAGCTCGACCACGCCGATGCCTGGGATCTGGACTCCCAGCTCGAACAGGCGATGGACGCGCTGCGTTGCCCGCCGCCGGACGAACCGGTGACCAACCTGTCCGGTGGCGAGCGCCGCCGGGTGGCCCTGTGCAAACTGCTGCTGAGCAAACCCGATCTGCTCCTGCTCGACGAGCCCACCAACCATCTCGATGCCGAGAGTGTGCTCTGGCTCGAACAGTTCCTCGCGCAGTATCCGGGGGCCGTCCTGGCGGTCACCCACGACCGGTACTTCCTCGACAACGTGGCCGGCTGGATCCTCGAGCTCGACCGCGGCCGGGCCATCGGCTACGAGGGCAACTACTCCACCTATCTGGAGAAGAAGGCGGAACGCCTCGCGGTTCAGGGCAAGAAGGACCAGAAACTGCAGAAGCGACTCAAGGACGAACTGGCCTGGGTGCGCTCGGGTGCCAAGGCGCGCCAGGCGAAGAACAAGGCGCGTCTGGGCCGCTACGAGGAGATGGCCGCCGAGGCCGAGAAGATGCGGAAGTTGGACTTCGAAGAGATCCAGATCCCCGCCGGCCCGCGATTGGGCAGCGTCGTGGTCGAGGTCGAGCACCTGGACAAGGGTTTCGGCGACCGCCAGTTGATCAAGGATCTGTCGTTCACCCTGCCGCGTAACGGCATCGTCGGTGTGATCGGCCCGAACGGTGTCGGTAAGACCACCCTCTTCAAGACCATCGTGGGCCTGGAGGAACCGGACAGCGGCACGGTGAAGGTCGGCGATACCGTCAAACTGAGCTATGTCGACCAGTCCCGGGCCGGTATCGATCCGAGCAAGACGGTATGGCAGGTGGTTTCGGACGGGCTCGATTACATCGAGGTCGGCCAGCAGGAGATGCCCTCTCGCGCCTACGTGAGTGCCTTCGGGTTCAAGGGCCCGGATCAGCAGAAGCCGGCCGGGGTGCTCTCCGGTGGTGAGCGCAACCGGTTGAATCTGGCGCTCACTCTGAAGCAGGGCGGCAACCTGATCCTGCTCGACGAGCCCACCAACGATCTCGATGTGGAAACCCTCGGGTCACTGGAGAACGCATTGGAGCAGTTCCCGGGCTGTGCGGTGGTCATTTCCCATGACAGGTGGTTCCTGGACCGCACCTGTACGCATATCCTCGCTTGGGAAGGTGACGCCGACAACGAGGCCGCATGGTTCTGGTTCGAGGGCAACTTCGAAGCCTACGAGGCCAACAAGATCGAACGCCTCGGTCCGGAAGCCGCACGGCCGCATCGAGTGACACATCGCAAGCTGACCCGCGGGTAACGCCGCGGGGCTTTTCCCGCTGCCCGGGTTCGGGTCTACCCTCGGGATCGGTGTCGGTGTGTCCGAGAAAAACCGCATTCAAGGGAGTGGGAAATGACGGTCTCGTCCGAATTGTCCAGCGAGGCATGGGCTGCCGAGCTGCCGGACACGCTACGCGCCGATCTCGGCAATCTGGAGAACGGATATTTCCGGCACGTCGAGACCGACGACACCGATTGTGAGATCACCGCACCCACACTGACCTTCCGGGCTCATTTGACCCTGGCCCTGACCCGCGAACCGGGTCAGGGCCTCGTCCGCGTCCACCATCCGGACGACGGCTCGGGTGTGGGTGCGGCGGTACAACTCGTCACCGACGATATGCCGATGCTGGTCGATTCGGTGACCGCGCTCTTCGGCCGGATGGGCGCCACCATCAGCGAAGTCATCCACCCCATCTTCTCGGTCGAACGGGATTCCGGCGGTACTCTCACCGCGGCCCGCCTGCACGAGGCCGGCCTGCGCCGCGACGGTAACGCCGAGGGCCGCGAATCCTGGATCCATCTCCAACTGCACCCGGCGACCAGCGCCCGGCTGCTCGACGAGATCGCCGCCGCTGTACCGGACGTCATCAAGGATGTGCGACAGGTGAGCAGTGATACCGGGGCAATCCACACCATCCTCGACGAGGTGGCGACCCGGCTCGAACGAGCGGGTGATTCCGCGGTCGCGGCGGATGCCGATATCGAACCGGCCGACTGCGCGCGGTTGCTGCGCTGGCTGGCCGACGATAATTTCACGATGCTGGGTTACGCCCGCTATCGTCGCGAACCGGATGCGGAAGTGCCCGTGCCCGTGCCGGATTCCGAGCTGGGAGTGCTGCATCCGGGGACGGCGACCGGATTCCAGGTGCCGGTCACGACCGGTGCCCGGCCACTGCTGCGGATGACCCAGGGGCTCATCCCGGTCACCATGCAGCGCGCGGTGTACCCGTACTACATCGGCGTCGCCGATCTGGACAGCTCGGGCGAGGTCCGCGGCGAGCATCTGTTCGTCGGCGTCTTCACCGTCACCGCGCTGCACGAGAACGTGCTCGATATCCCGGTGGTGGGACAGCGGGTTCGGGCCGCCATCAAGGGCAGCGGCTTCGACCTGGACTCGTTCTCGGGTCAGGCCATGCTCGAAGTGATGCAGGGATTTCCGCGTACGGAGCTGTTCTCCTCCGATGCCACGACGCTGCGCCGCACGGCCACGGCGGTGCTCAATGTCGGGCTGCGCCGGCAGGTCCGGTTGTTCCTCCGGGTCGACCCGTACGGCCGGTTCGTCGCGGCCATGGTGTATCTGCCGCGGGACCGCTACACCACCGCCGTCCGTCTGGAGATGCAGGACATCCTGGTCCGTGAACTCGGTGGTGCTTCGATCGACTATTCGGCCCGGGTGAGCGAAAGCGAACTCGCGAGCGTGTATTTCACGATCCGGATGCCGGACGCGGATACCACCGAGGTGCGGGTGTCCTCGGCCGAGGAGATCTCCGAATCCGAACGGGTGCGGATCCAGAATCTGCTCGCGGAGGCGAGCCGCACCTGGGACGATCACCTCAACGACGCGGTGAACGCCTCGACCGTGCTCGATCCGCAGGTCGTCCGGCGCTATTGCGAAGCGTTTCCCGAGGGGTACAAACAGGATTTCAGCGCGCGGCGCGCACTCGCCGATATCGATCGTCTGGAGCGGTTGCGGCCGGGCAGTATCGATCAGCACCTGTACCGGGTGGCCGGTGCCCCCGCGGGATATTGGCGCTTCACCCTGTACATCGGAGGTTCCGGGATCTCGCTCAGCCAGGTGCTGCCGGTGCTGCAGAGCCTGGGTGTCGAGGTGCTCGACGAGCGGCCGTACCGGATCCGGCGCGAACGCGACGGTGGCGCGGCGGCCGAGGAACGCTGGATCTACGATTTCGGCCTGCTGGCGAGCAACGAACTGCTGCGCGGCGCGCTCGATCAGGATCTCGACGCCGAACTGCTCGAAGTGGCGCCGGATACCCTAGCGACACCGAAGATCGGGGCCGTGGCCGCCGAGCGGGTGCGCGATCGTTTCACCGCGGCGTTCGACGCACTCTGGTACGGCCGGGCCGAGGCCGACGGCCTGAACGAATTGGTGCTGCGGGCCGGACTGTCCTGGCGCGCGGTCGCCGTATTGCGGACCTACGCGAAGTACCTGCAGCAGGCGGGCTTCCCGTACAGCCAGGTCAACATCGGACGGGTCCTGCACACCTATCCCGATACGGCGAAACTGTTCGCGCAACTCTTCACCGCCCGATTCGATCCGGACAGTCATTCCACCGAGCAGGCGGGCGAACTCGAAGAGCGGTTGCGTGAACGTATCGACCAGGTGGTGAGCCTGGACGCGGACCGGATCCTGCGGGCCGTACTCGGGTTGATCCGCGCGACCCTGCGTACCAACTACTACGTCACCGATTCCGACGGCGCGCCGCGCGACTTCATCTCGGTGAAGGTGGAACCGCAGGAGATCGCCGAACTGCCGCAGCCGCGGCCGAAGTACGAGATCTTCGTGTATTCGCCGCGGGTGGAGGGTGTGCATCTGCGGTTCGGTGCGGTGGCGCGTGGTGGTTTGCGGTGGTCGGATCGGTTGGAGGATTTCCGAACCGAGATCCTGGGTCTGGTGAAGGCGCAGGCGGTGAAGAACGCGGTGATCGTGCCGGTGGGTGCGAAGGGTGGTTTCGTGGTGAAACGCCCGCCCGCCGTATCCGGTGATCCCGCCGCCGACCGGCAGGCCCTCATGTCGGAAGGTATCGAGTGCTACCGCACTTTCATCTCCGGTCTGCTGGATATCACCGATAATGTCGATCTCGCCGGCGGGCAGGTGCTGCCGCCGGAGCGGGTGGTGCGCCGGGACGGTGATGATACGTATCTGGTGGTGGCGGCGGATAAGGGGACGGCGACGTTCTCGGATATCGCGAATGA
>NZ_JBSGIP010000006.1:0-214815 GCF_053605105.1 Nocardia sp. NPDC003963 | reverse complement strand
CGGGGACGTTTTCGGATTCCTCCAAAAACACCAGCAGATCGGGTTTCCCGAAGCCGTGCAGATGGCCGCCGACCGGATCGGCTACACCATCCGCTACGAAGGCGGCGGCACCTCACTGACCGCCCAACGCCAGCGCGACACTCGCGCCCGACTGGTCGCCGCGAACACCGACGCCGCCCAGTACTACAGCGAGCACCTCGGCACCCACGCCGGCGCCAGTGCCCTGCGGTTCCTCACCGACCGCGGATTCGACGACACGGTCATCACCACCTTCGGCTGCGGGTTCGCGCCCAAATCCTGGGACGGCCTGACCAAACACCTGCGCTCCAAGGGCTACACCGAAGAAGAACTCACCACCGCGGGCCTGTCCCAGCCCGGACGCCTTGGGCTCATCGACCGGTTCCGCGGCCGGTTGATGTGGCCGATCCGCAACCCGGCCGGAGAGGTCCTGGGGTTCGGGGCCCGCCGCATCTTCGATGATGACCCGATCGAGGTGAAATACCTCAACACCCGCGAGACGCCGCTGTACAAGAAATCGCAGGTGCTGTTCGGCCTCGATCTGGCGCGCCGCCAGATCGGCAACCGGCACATGGCCATCGTGGTGGAGGGCTACACCGACGTGATGGCGATGCACGCCGCCGGCATCCCGCACGCGGTCGCCACCTGCGGCACCGCTTTCGGTGAACCACACCTGAACGCACTGCGGCGGATCCTGCTCGACGACAGCACCTGGCGTGGTGAAATCTGCTACCTGTTCGACGGCGACAAGGCCGGACGCACCGCCGCGACCCGCGCATTCGCCCATGTCAAAGCGATACCAGGACGTGCCACGGTCGCGATCGCCCCGGGCGATCTCGACCCGTGCGAGCTGTGGCAGCGCGACGGTGAGCACGGGTTGCACGACCTGCTCGCCCGGCGCAGTTCGCTCCTGGGGTTCGTGCTCAAGGCCGCAATCGCCGAGCACAACCTCGAGGATATCGATGGCCGGGTCGCGGCCATGCACCACGGGATATCGATACTCGCCGAACTGCCCGATCCGATGATGCGCACCGAATACGGCCGCAAACTCGCCGAGCTCGTCGGTGTCGACCCCACCGCCGCCGTATCCCTGCTGCGCGAGTCCGGCCCCGCGCCGAGCCGGGACGCTCCGGTGTCACCGACCGAGCGTGCCCGGTCCCCGGGGCCGCTGCGCTGGCAGCACGGCGCCCTGCAGGCGGCACTGCAACACCCTCAGCTTGCCGCCGCCCACGGATTCGACGACCTGGATCCCGAGGTGTTCACCGATCCGGACTGCGCACGGATCCACGCCGCGATCACCGACCTCGGTGGCGTCGCGGGCGCACCCGCCGACGCCGGCCGCTGGGCTCACGCCGTGCTCGATCATCTCGGCGCGCACGCCGACACCGCGGCGGCGCTGGCGGCCGAACCGCTGCGCCTTCCCGACACCGAACCGGGCCGACATGTCGGGTCCCTGCTGGTCAAACTCACCGACCAGTATCTGGCCGATCGCAAGGAGACACTGCGCGCGGAGCTGAAGAGCTGTTCCCCGCAGCATGACCCGCACCGATTCAGCGAGCTCACGATGTCGATCAGCGATATCGAGCAAAGACGCCGGACACTGCTGGCCGCGCACTCACCTCACGCCTCCAGCGTCGCGCCACCGTCTGCCTCGACATCGACCGCTTCATCGTCGTCGGCCGCACCCGGCCGAAGACGGATCATCAGGTCTGCTGCACAGACCAGCGGGCCGAGACGACCTCGCCTGTGAACCGGTAAGCACTCACCAGGTGGGCCGCAGCGCCCGAAGCCCCGGCAGCCGGAATACCAGCTCGGCGAACGTGGAACGCCAGAAGCCATCGTTGAAGTGCGCGATCGCGAGATGGCTGAACAGCCACAGGCCGGAACCGACTACCAGCCACAGCAGCGCGAAAAACGGCTCCATACCGAACATCAGCCCGAGCAGCGAGTCCACGACCAACAGAAGCCCGGCAACAGGTGCGGTAACCAGGAGCATTACGGCGACGGAGATCAGCACCAGTGCGGCGAAGACAAAGAACTCGAACATGATTGGTGGCCCCCGAGGGTTGGGTGTGACGAGTGGCGGACCGGATACTGCGCCGGTAGCGGTCCTACGAGGAGGATAGGAGCCGGGCCTGCGCTGGTCAACTCAGATCCGGGGGCCTGCCGATTTTCGAGTATTGTTGCGGTGCAACATATTTCGTCTCCTTCCGGCTGGATCGAGAGTTTCCGTGACAGCATGTTGCGTCGCGCCGTCGGCAGCCGACGTGGAGTTTTCTCCCGCGGCTGGGGCGGCATCGGGTGAACCCTCGGCAGGCTTCGGCGACGGATCTGATGTGCTGGCAGCCTGCAATGGGTCATCGGCGGCCGGCGGACCGGCGGGTTCCTGCTCGTGTTCGGTGGCTGCAGCGTCGTTGTTCATTTGGGCGTATTCGGCGGCATATTCGGCCATTTCGGCCTTCTTGACCGCAACGTATCGTTCCTTGGTGAGTAGGCCTGACTCTTCCACCATCCTTTTGGTGGGGTTCAGTTCGCGCGACCAGCCGGGGTACCGACCCTGTTCGGCCATGCGCTGTCTGCGTGCTTCTTCTTCGGCGCGTGCTTCGGGACTGTCTTGAGCCTGCCGCAGCGCGATCCGGATCTCTGTGAGCTCGGCCCTGGCGGCGAGGAGTTCCTCGGCATGCTCAAACGGTGCGTCTACGATCTTTTCCGCGTGCTCGATGTCGGCCCGAGCCTCTGCGAGTTTCACGTAGAGCGCCGGTATCGCTTCGGGGAACCCTACGTAGGCGTTGGTAATGCGCTGATTCAGGCCGCGTGCGATGGCCGCGTCGTCGGATGCTGCGCTGGAGGTGGCGTTGCCTCGGGGTTTCGTGGTCTTGGCTACCGTCTTGAACAGTTGTTCCCGTTTGATCTCGACGTGAGCAGGTAGGTCGCCGATCCAGATCGTGAGCTTCTTGTCGACCCAGCCCAGATCGGCGGTGAGGGTGTGTCCGTCGATTGCGCCGATTGCTCGTGGGTAGGTGCGATCTCCTTGCGTCTGCTGGGCATACAGGCTGCGATATGTCCTCCGGACGGTCTCCAGCAATGCTCTGTTCGCCGTGCCGCGGTCGTCGAAGGTTCTGTTTCCGATCGTAATGAGCCCGGGTTCGTTGGCCCATGCCTCCGCCGCTGCGATGTGCTCTGTCAGGCCATCTATCCGCGCCTGTTGTTCGCGGATTCGGCCAGGCAGCGTCTTTACGTCCCCGGCGGCGCGGGCTCGTGCTTCCGAGTGTGCTTCATCCAGAGCGCTGAGTCGTCCGACGATGGGTTCGAGATCGACCAGCCGAACGTGGCGTGGGTCTCCGGTCGCGGCCGCCCGGGTCATCGCGGCAGCTTGCGTCAGGTCGTCCTCGGCGAAATGCTCGAGTTCGTCGCCTTCGAATTCACCGGTTCGGATTTGGCTTATGTATCCGCCCTTGGTTTTGACCGTCGAGTACATCATCACATCGACGGTGCCCTCGGCGGCGTAGTTGATCAGCTCCACTTCCTCGTTCTGATTGCCTTGACGGTAGACGCGGCCCTCTCGCTGTTCGAGATCGGCCGGCCGCCATGCCACGTCGATGTGGTGCTCGGCGACGGCCCGGGTCTGGATGTTCATTCCATGGCCCATCAGGCCTGTACTGCCCAGCAGTACCGCGATGTGGCCGTTGTTGGCGTCTTTGCTGAGCTGCCGCACTTGGGACGGCTTCCGGGCTTCGTGGCGGAAGCGGATCTTGTCTTCGGGCATCCCCGCCAAGCCGAGTTCGGGAATACCAGCGATGAGCCGCGCCTTGATGGCGTCGTAGAGCGAGTTCTTTCTGCTGGCGCCGTCGGGTGTGCCGCGGTCGCAGAACCCGATCTGCAGCGCTCCGGGGACCGGATGTAGTGATCCGTCGGGTCGGCGGTAGCGATTGTTCTTGTGCTGGTGATACCGGGTCAGCATTTCCCGGGCGACCGCGTAGCTGCGGGTCTGGGTGGGATCGGCGGCTTCCAGTCCGACCAGTTGCGGGTCCAGGGCAGCGTTGCGCCCGTCATTGAGAATTTTCAGCTGGTTGTCGAGCCACGGTGTGGCGGGATCCAACATGTCCAGCCGTACATCCAGATCGGCGATGAAGTCCCGGACCTCTTGTCCTGGCTTGATGGTGATGATGACGCGTTTGGGTCGCGGTAGATCGACCGGGACTTGGTCTCGGGTGACAATGTCGGTGAATACGCGGGTCAATGCCAACAGCTGCCTGACATTCGCATACGAGACCAGTTTCTCGGATGCGGTGATCCTGCTGCCCGACGCGTTGGTGGTGATCACCGATTTGGTTTCCGCGAAGGACGACCCCCAGTCCGTGACGTTGTAGATTCCTTTCGCCTCGAGCAGGTCAGGGCGCATGAACTCCTGGTTGCCGTATTCCTCTGCGAGCGCGTTCGCGACCCTGGTGCCGGTGGCCCCCGTGTTGATCCGCATGTCCTCGATATCGGGTTCCGCGCCGCGCATCAGCGCCCGGGTGCCGGCGCGCTCGAACAGCAGTTGCTTGACCATGTGGGCGTTCGCGCCGCGTTGCGATCCCGGGGACAACGCGAGTTCGGGGACGGGGGAGGCTCGGTGTCGGTTCTTGTAGAGGTGGAATTCGTCGAGCAGAAGGTAGTCCAGGCCGCTGTCTTCGATGGTGAGGCCCGGCTCTTTCTCTGCGGCCAGCAGCTTTTCCAGGCGTCTCGCCGCCGCCTTCTGCGCACGAACGAGCTGTTTGATGCTGCCGCGGGTGATCTCCGGATCGTCCTTGGCGTCTGTGAGGGTCTCAGTGATCTCGGCGATCTGATCTTTGACGTAGCGGGCGCGGCGGGCCGGTTTTACGCCGATGCGTTCGAAGGTCGTCATCCCGACGATGACGAAATCCCAGTCGCTGGTGGCTGTCTGCGCGATGAATCGGCGCCGATCGGGACCCTCCATGCCTGGGGGGCCGGCCAAGATGCTCGCTGTGGGAAACCACCGTGTGGCATCGGCGACGACATCTTCGACGATGTTGTTGGGCAGAACGATCCACGGCTGCCGGGCCATCCCGCGGCGACGGAACTCCCAGGCGGTCATCAGCATCGTGAGGGTCTTGCCTGCGCCGACAACGTGGTCGAGCAGCACGGTCGGCTCATTGAGTGCCCTGGCGGTGGCATCGAGTTGGTAGGAGTACGGGGTCACACCTGTGAGGCCGGGGATCGTGAGTCGGCTCCCGTCATGGCGGGGCTCGACCCAGCAGTTCATCGTCGTGTTGAACAGCGTGACCAATCGGTCGCGGCGCTCATCGTCGGCCCACAGCCAGCGTTGGAACTCGCCTTTGATGCGATCCGCCTGGGCTTGGGCATGCGCGGTGGCTTTCACGTTGACCAGCGGTGCGCCGTTCTCCCGCTCCTCTTCGCTGTGGTGGACCACAATCTTTTCGCTGTTGCACATGGTCTCGAACAGCGACAGTGCGGGCCAGTCGCGCGTTCCCCACTCCTTGGCGCGCGAGCTGATCTTGTCGGACTCGAAGCGCCACCGGCCGCTGAGGCGGTCGCCTTTCGCGTCTGAAAGCCCAAAGGTCTCTCGGGCAAACACCACATGATCCGAGGCAGGAAGCCAAATACTGCCTGGTTTGGCGGTGATTCGGGCAGCTTCCATCCACTTCGGCTGAACGGCCTCCAGTGCCTCGACGTTCTCCTCGTACTGGGCATCGTCGATCGCGGCGAGGCGGGCGCGGAACAGTTTCTCGCGGACGTCGCCGCTGAGGTATTTCGGCGCTGGCAGCAGTCGTTCGGGCTGATCAGGGTCACGGAAAACCTGTCCGGTCAGTTGCTTACGTGCTGCCTGTTCGTCAACCCCCAGCAGGTCCGCGATGTGGGCCAGGTCCACGCCGCGGCCGTTGGCCAAGCTGATCGACAACGCATCTCCGGGGTCGTCCACGGAAGTGACAGGATCCGCGACCGCGGCGACATCGGTGGTGAAGATCGGGGCTTTGCGCGTTTCACCTGTGTTTTCGTCGTACTCTTCCAAGGCGAGGACGACCGCGATCGCCGGGTCCCGGCTGATCGCGCCTTCGAGATGGGTGCGCCGCTTGGACCGAGGGACGGCGGTCCAAGCTTTCTCGTCGAGTTCTTCGAAGATCTCGTAGGGAAGCTCATCGTCGTACGGCTTCCCGTCGGGGTCTGCGTGTTTTGTTCGCCACTTCCGCTCTAGCTCGGCGTATCGCTTGTCGCGCTCTTCTTCAGTGCGTTCCCGGCCGCCCTGCCACGTGAAGCGGTTCAGGGCCCCATATTTTGCGAGGTAGGCGTCGTACTCGGCATTGAGTCTGCTACGAGCGTCTTCGCGTTCGTGCGGCTCGTGGTCCTCTCGCTGCGTCGTGACGACTCGCTGCGCCAGGTCTCGCAGTCGGAGCAAGGCTCGGGTCTCGACGCTGCGGCTGTCGTAGACAGTGACAGGTTCCCAGGTTCCGAATTCGGTGACCGCTTCGAAGCCGCTGGCGTGAAAGCGCATTGTGCCGATCGGCTCTTTGAACCTTTGGTCCGGGTCGTGGATCAGTAGGCCCGAGATTGGTTCGGAGCTCTCGACCAGGTACTCGGCGCGGGCGTAGAGCTCCAGGCCATCGATGCGGGCGCCTGTGATGATGTCGCGCAGGGCGGCAGAGACTTCGCTCGGCAGGTTGTCGAGGTCGGTGTGGTCGACGTGGAGGTGTCCGGATCGCTGTGTTCCGCCACCGGCGGAGATCTTGCCGAGCACGTACTGGGGGTTTTCGGTGAACCATGCGTTCACGGGCAGCGTGACGGGTTCGCCGGTCGCCTTGTCGACCATCTCGGCGGGTTCGGTCCGCCGGAATTGATAGTTGCGTGTGACGAGTTCGGGTGGCAGCGCGTCGCGCTCGAATGGGTTGATGGTCGGGTCTCGTTTGCGCAGGATCACGATGTCGCAGACCACCGAGGTTCCGGCGACGCGGGAGAACGCTTTGCTCGGTAGCCGGACAGCGCCGACGAAATCGGCGACCGCGTGCATGTCCCGACGGGCGAGGTCGTTCTCGGCGTCCATCGTCCACGACGAGGTGACCACTGCGACATATCCGCCGGGCGCGGTCATGGCCAGCGATTTCAGGATGAACGCGTTGTGGATGGAATGCCCGCGCGGGTTGTAGGTGGGATCGCGCACCTCAAATTTGCCGAACGGGACGTTTCCCACCGTGGCGACAAAGGAATCGGGGGGAAGTTTGGTGTGCTCGAAACCTTCGAGGCGTACCAGCGCGCTCGGGTACAGGTGGTGGGCGATTCTCGCTGAGATCGGCTCGTTCTCGACGCACACCATCTCGGCACTGCGTGGCGCGAGGCCGGCGAAGGTTCCTGTTCCGGCCCCGGGTTCCAGGACGCGGCCGCCGCTGAACCCAGCGGCCCCCAGCGCCGACCACATCGCGGCGACGATCGCGGGATCGGTGTAGTAGGCGCTGAGTACCGAGTCGAGTGCGGCCTCCCGGGCGTTGTCATCGAGCAGCCCGTACAGCCGTTCGCGATCGTTGTCCCAGTCGGCTTGCCGGGCATCGAATATCTCGGGGACCGCGCCCCATCCCGACCACTGGGCCAACTGTTCCTGTTCCGCGGTGGTGGCGGGCCGATCCTCGTCGTTGAGCCGCTGGACGATCTCGATCGCGGTCATGTTCGCCCGGGCCCGGGAGCGTTTCCCGCTGGGGACGGTGACCGTGCCCGGGTGCCGCCAATCCCCGCTGCGATCGATTTCATCAAGTGGGCCCGATTCGGTGCCGGTCTCGGCTGATTCCGTGGCAGGTGCCGGTTCCCCCGACAGGTCCATCGCGTCGCTGTCGGTGTCGACGGCCGTGGAGTCGTCGCGTGCGGCGGTGATGCGGTCGCGGATGAACGCGAAACTGTTGCTGTCGGGGCCGGTCCACAGCGGATCGGTCAGCTGTGCCCGGTCCACCAGGGCCAGCGCGGTGTCGAAGTCTTCTCGGCGGAACGCTTCGAAGGCCTCGGTGTTGAGCAGCTGTTCGGCGGCGTCGCGGCGTTGCTGTTGGCGCTGTTTCACTTGGGCTCGGGTGAGGGTGAGGATGGTCTCGCCCTGGTCAGTGATGCGGGCTGCCGCGACGGCCTTGATGTCGGTGTAGGAGTCGGCGTGCGAGCGTCCGGGGAGGTGTTTAAGAGCGACTTCGGCGACGTAGCGTGCGGCGTCACCGCCCGCGGCCGGGTGGTTGAAGAAGGCAGCGTTGTCGTCGGTCAGGCTGTGGATGACCGCGATTTCCCAGTCGGTGAACCCGGACTCGTCGTCGCGCTCAGCGTCATCGGCCCCGTGAGCCGATGCGCTGAGCGCAGTGATGTCGTCGCGATGGCCACGGCGTTCGTTGTCGGATAGTTCGGGAAAGTCGCTGAGGGCGGAGTCGAAATCGTGGCGTGCACCGAGGATTTCCCGTTCCAGCGCTGCGCGGTCCGCGCTTCGGGGCCATTCGGCCGGATCCAGCCCGAGTTCGGTGTGCAGGCGTTCAATTCTGGCCTGGGTGTAGATCCTTTGGCGGCGCAACTGCTGGCGCCAGGGGATATCGGCGTCCTCGGAGGCGAGGACGCTGTCGCGCGCGGTGCTCTCGGCGGTCAGCCGCTGACGCAGCTGTTCGGGCACCGTGCCGGTGACCGGTGATCCCAGCACCGTCGCGAACGCGGCGTTCTCGGCAGCGCTGCCGCTGTGATCTGTGCTGGTGAACTGGGACAGAACCCGGTCTACGAGGTCACCGCGGTGGTGGTTATACAAGGCCCGCGCCTGTTCGTGGCGCGTGTCCTGGTCGGGGTCGAGCAGGATGCCGTTGAGATGCGCGGTGACCAGCCGCATCGCCAGCACGCGAGCCGCCTGCCGGATGCGTTCGTCGCCCAGGTCGTGTGTGTCGGCGAATTGCCTGATCTCCCAATGGGCCGCCACGGCTTCCCCGGCGGCCTCGATACCCGGGGCGCTGGAGGCGGGCCGCTCGTTGGCCTGGTATGCCTCGTCAAGGATCTGTAGGAGGTGGAAGTGCCGCAAACCCTGCATGAGGGTTTCGGTGCGGTCGGTGGTTCCCAGATGAGCACCGGGTGCGACGGCCGTGGGATCCGGGCCCCCGGCCTCGGGCTCCGCGGTGTGCAGCTCGTAGCGGTAGGGCTCCAGCGAGGAGTGATCGCCCGGTAGACCAGAGACGACGTGCGGACCGGCGAGCACTTGGTGCACGATGTAGTGCCGGTCACCGAGGGCGAGCAACAGCCGCCGGCCGGCGGGCTCGGTCTCCGGCAGGACGCCCAGGTAACGCTCGGCGGGGTCGAGGAGTTCGAGTCGCAGCCGCTGGCCGTGCAGGTCCGCGAACAGTGGTGCGGTCTGGGCGGCCTCGTCGAACAGCCGCTGTCGTTCCTCGTCGTGTGCATCGTCTTCGGCCTGAACCACCAGATCCTCGCGCAGCCGATCGACGGCCTCGCCGACGCTGCCCAGGTCGTGGTCGACCATCCGGTCGGGCGCCCAGCCCAGGTCGCTGTCGGTGTCGGCGGGGCGAGCCCTCCACAGCGACAGCGATTCCGGGCCGCTGCGGCGGCGTTTGATGATGTAGTGGTGCCCGCCCGCTTCCAGGATTTGGTGGTGTCCGTCTACCCCTGCATCGCGTTCGTAGGGCGCGATGAGCCCGAGGGGATCGTCGCCGGTGTGTTCGGCAGGCGAGGGGTCAAGCGAATCGTGGTGTTGTGTGACGACGCCGCGGGCGCGTTCGATTGCGGCGAGTAGGGACCGGCTTTCGAAGGTGCGGGTGTACTGGCTGGGCTGCGCGGTCCAGCGCCGCAGCTTCCCGGTGTCGGTGGCACCGTGGATCAGGCGGACATGGACCGCCGCCGGGTCGCCGACCACCAGAGTCCGGGGGTCGATCACCTGCAGATCGGCGATATCGTCGGCGGTGTCGGCCGCCGACTCAACGGGTTGTTCGGCTGCCATTGCCGCCAGCGCGGTGGGCACCGCCTGCTGATGGAGGTGGTCGATCGGATCGACCCCGGCTTTCGTCACGGCGCTGATCAGAGCGTTGTTGTCGGCGGAGGCGATGAGCGCGGAGTAGACGTCTTCGGCCGCCGAGCGGGTCAGCGGCGAGTGCAGCATCTCGGGCGCCAGCGTCGGCGCGGGTGCCGCGGTCGGTGCGGTGGTGGGTGCGGCGGGCCGGCTCACGGTCATGTGGGCCGATCCCGTGTCGCGGCGATGGACGTAATAGCCTTGCTCGACCAGCGCTTCGGCGGCTTCCTCGGCCATCTGCGTTTGATGGTTGGAAAGCTCGTGGACGGCATAGACCGACACCACATTCTGGATGGGGTGTTTCCCTACGCGGATTCCGTTCCAGTCGAGTCTGGTGTTGGGGCGGACCGAGAAACCCAGCCGGGTCAGTTTCCGGGAAACCGATTGCGCGGTGATCGGCATCCGCTCCTCGGGGATCGACGGCTGATCACCGAACGCGACAGAGGCCGGCTGCTCCTCTGCGGCCGTGACTCCGCTGTTCGAGGCTGCCAGTACACGCAGCACGGGGTTGCTGCGCAGCAGCGGCGCGGCCAGGCGTTCCAACTCCGCGGCCGTGGTGCCTGGTTCGGGCAACCCGGTACGCGGTTCGACCGCGCTGGCGGCTGCCGCAGGTTCTGGAGTTCGGTCCGGGCCGGCGTCGCCCTCAAGCTCGGCTGTGAGCAGTGTGGCGCGCTCTTCGCGGGGAGTGTCCTCACCTGTCGGTGTGGGCTCTGCAGGCCGCGGGGCCGTGGTGGCGGTGGCGTTGTGGTCGGTCGGGTCGGGTGCGGGCGCTATGGCGGTGATGGCGAGCAGTTCGTGGATCAGGGCGTCGATCTCGTCCAGCGTGGTGGGCGCCGGGGCGGGGATCGTCACCGAGGACGCGAAGGCGTCGAACTCCTGTGCGGTGATGGTGACCGCCGCGATCGTGTGCGGGAGCGTGCCGCGCTGGTGTGTCAACCGGATCTCGTGGTCGGCCACCTGCACCGAGCACTGTTCCCATGCGGGGCGCAGTGAGCGCACCGGCAACGGCAGCGAAGCCAACAGGTCGGTGGTCAGAAGAGGTGATCCCTCGTTGCGGGACTTGAGGCTCGACATGAGCCGTTGGGCACCTGATGTCGAGGCCGCCACCGCGTAGAGCAGGAGCCGCTGGTCTGGCGATAGCACCTGCTCAGCGCGCCGGTTCTCCGCCGCCGTGACGGGCTCGGAGGCGATATGCGTCGTGTCGCCGTCTGTGGCGGTGGGGGAGAGCTGCGGGGGTTGCGGGGTGGCCGGTGCCACGCCGCCGTTGGGTTCGGTGTGGTCGAGGACGTAGGTCAGTGAGCCGAGGTCGAGTTTCTTCTTGGCGCGGGTGACCGCGACGTAAGCCAGGCGCAGTTCCTCCTCCGACGGCATGGAGAGTTCGCCGGTGGCGTTGTCGAGTTCTGGGCCTTTGAAATCGTCACCGATCCGGACGTTGTTCCATTCGAGTCCTTTGGCTTTGTGGGCGGTGGAGACCACCACATCCGGGGGCGGCACGGTGGCCAACTCCCGCAAACGCGCCAACTTCGCTTCGCGCTCCTGCGCACTTCCCTCCGCGATCCAGGCGCGGACAGGTAGGCCCTTGTTCTTTCCGAACTTGTAGACACCGGCGCCTGGCAGCTCTCTGCGAGTGAATCGGGCTTTTGCGAGTAAGAATCGGGCCGCATAGGTGGCGTTGTAGGTGCGGCCTTCGGCGACGATCCCGACGTCGGTCTCGGGGAATGCCAGGTCTGCGAGGGGGTTTTCGCCGAGTTCGTGGACTTGCCGGACCAAGCCTTCGAGGTCATCGACGCCGTTGGTATCGACAATGCGGACCAGCATGCTCAGTTTCGCGTCCTCGCCGCGTTCGGCGCGGTCGGCGGCCTCGGCCCAGGTCCGGTAAGTTGCCAGGTCGTCGTGGAGTTGCGGTGGGCGCGAGCCCTGCCCCTTCAGATACCGTGCGGTGTCCACGACCGATAGCAGGTCGGCTTTCGTCCCTTTCGGTACGCCGACGCGACGGCCGGCGTCGAGTTCGCGGGCGATCTCTTTCAGAGCGCCGCCGTTGGAGCGCACCAGTATCGCATCAGGGTCGGCCATCGTGCCCGAGGCGATGATTTCCGAGGCTGGGCCGCCGCCGGCGATGCGTAGTGGAGAGTCGAGCAGTTGTAGGAACCGATTGCCCATCGAGGCAACTTCCGGGCCGAACCGGAATGACACGGTCAACGGCAAGATGGTGTCGGCGGTGGCAGTGTCGAGAAAGTCCACGGCTCCGGTGAATCCGTATATGGCCTGGTTCTGGTCACCGACCAGGATCTTGCGCATCGCCTGGTCGGCAACCACCTTGGCCAGCACCGGCGGGGTGTCTTGCCCTTCGTCGAGCATCAGCACGGTGGCCGGTCGGCGAAGCCCCGCCCCAGGTTTGGTCAGATCGGGTCGCGACAGCGCCCACTGCTTGCGGAGATGATCGAGAGTGAGGCGAAGCTTCCCGTTTTCGGTGCACAAATCCGCCCAAGCAGCCCTTGCGTACTCGACTACGCGGTCTTGCTGAGGAGCGGGCCACTCACGCGCTCGAGGCGGTAGGTGGCGGTGACTGATGTCGTCCTCGGCGCTGGTGGCGTAGGTGTCGACGGCTGCCATCGCGGCCACAGCCTGCTCCGCTGCGGACTCCGCAGCGCGCCGGATGCCCAAATGCCGCGCGACCTCGTCAGGGCGCCGCAAGGCGTCGGTCTTTTTCGAACGCTTCTGCATCGCCCTGGACGACCACGTGTAGGCGATGGAATGACCGGTGCGCGATTCCACATTCGCCGGCATCCGCTCGTCGGCTTCCTCACGCACCGACCGGTTGAACGCGATGTAGACGATGCGTGCGCTGGGATCGACCTGCCCGATGCGGCGGGACAGGCCTTCGAGCGTGCTGGTTTTGCCCGCACCCGCTCCGGCTTGCACTTTCACGTCCAGACCGGCCAGCACCGCGTTGTAGATCGCGGCCTGCTGCGCGGTGGGCGCGAACTTCTCCCTGTCGAGGATCTGCGTGGCGATGGGGTGCTCCGGCACGGCCACGGTGACGCGCTCGGTCGCAGGACTACCGCCGGTAGGGGTGGGCTCAGGCCGTGTTGCGGTCGCGGCATTGGCCGCGTCGATTCCGGCGGGCGGATCGGGGATCTCGTGGGTGGCCACGGGGGCCGGCTCGTCGGCCGCGGTACCGGGATCTTCGTCGGACGAGGCGCCGTCAGTGCTGGTGCTGCGCAGGCGGTCGAGGATTGCGTCGATGGCGTCGAGGCGATCGCCGGGCACGAGTTCGGTGGTCAGTGCCTCGCTCAGCGCTGCCTCGGCAGCGGGAGCGGATTCGCCCTGGCGCACCAGTTGCTGGATGGCGCGGTCCAGCGTGGCGTCGAGATAGCCTTCGGCTGTGATGCTCCGCATGGGGACCAGCTCAAGCACGGCGGCGCGGGCCGCAGCGATGTGGTGTGTGTGCGACAGTTCGGTTTCGGCGATGGCGGCGCGTTCGCGGGCCTCGTCCGGGTCATCGCTGAAGGCGATGTCGGCGTAGGCGGTCAGTGCCAGTGTTTGCCAGTATTCGATATCGAAGGCGTCGCTGTTGCGGCGTCGGCGGCGGGCGTTTTCTTCGGTGGGCAGGCTGCGGGCGGAGGTGGCGGCGTGCTTGTCGGCGAAGTGGCTACCCAGATCCTGGTGGACGGCGGTCTGCTGAAACAGGCCGAATACGACATCGAGTTCCGGTGTCCGGGGGTCGGTGTCCGAGGTTCCTTGATAGGTCGTGCTGGTCCAGCCCGATCGCGGGGCGCAGGAGCGGCCGAGGCGGTCGACGGGCCAGGCCATCGCGACGGTGATATGCCTGTCGTCGAGGTCGTTTTCGACGACGAGATGTATCTGGTCGTCACGGTGGTGTACCGCGGTGCTCCACCCGGTGGCGGCTGCGGCCGCGGCCACTGCGCGCACCGGGTAGGGCAGGGCGGCGAAGTCGCGGCGATGTTCGTAGACCGCAGGGGCCGGCAGCGGGGAGTACTCGGCCGGATGTCCGGCGCGCTGGCTGGCTTCGATATCGGCGTCGTCCACCGCGAAGCGGGCCGCGCGCTCGCGCACCGCGCCCATCACCTCGGTCAGTGGGTGGTTGCCCACAAACCCCAGGTAGTCGAGTTGCTGGTTCTCGCTGTGATACACCCCTGTGCCACCATTGCTGGGGTGGTGGATGAGGGGATAGACCTGGCCGCCGGCGTGCACGCCCACGATCGGTATGTCTTCGTCGCGGGCGCCGATGACCCCGGTGAATCTCTCGTACTGCGGATCCAATTCCAGTCCGCCGCCGAGGTGCTGCAGAGCCGAGCCGTAGTGGGCTCGCCATGCCTTCTGGGCCGTGCGGCCGGCCAGAAGCATCCGTGTCTCACGCTGGTCGGTGCCGGGAAGGGAGTGGAAGACGATCTCGCGTAGTGCCCGGCGGCTGAGGCTGGGGTCCGGTTCCGGGGTGGCAAGTTGATCTTCGATGGCCTGTCGGGCGGCGGTGATACCGAGGGCGCCATACAGTGCGGGCGGTGCTTCGGCGGCGAAGCGGGTCAGCATCGGGTCGGCGGCCGCGGCGTCGATGAGTGCGCTGGTTTCGCGGGACAGTGCGGTGTAGCGCTGGCGCAGTTCGGCGTGGATCAGGTCTGTGGTGTGCCATAACGGGTCGGTGACTTCGGCGACGCCGAGACGGTCGAGGGCGGCGGTGAAGTCGAGTTCGTTGATGGCCTCCTCGGCCAGCTGACGGTAGCCCGCTGCCGATTCCTCGCGGGCGCTGCGCCGCTGCGCGGCAACCGCGCTGGTGTCGTCGAGACGATGCGGGTTGCGGGTAAGGTACTGCGTCACCGCGTGCTGCACCCGGGCCGGGTCGTGCCGGTCGCGCAGCGGCTGCAAGGCGGGCAGTTCGCTCAGGTAACGGGCGGGGGTGGGCAGGTGGGCGAAGCGGTGCGCTTCGTCGTTGATCACGCAGCGCAGCCGCGCCAGCTCCACGGTGTCGAATTCCGCGGTCGTGTCAAGGTCGTCGAGCACGCTGTCCCAGCGGGCGCGAAGCTGCGGTTCGGCGCCGGCGAGCGGGCCTCCGGCCAGTGCGGTGAGGACTGCGGCCACTCGGTCGGTGTAGCCGGATTCCGAGGCACGTTCGGGAACATCTCGAATGGTGCTGGTGTGGGTGGTGTTCTCGACGCGGATCCAGGTGGGGCTCGGGTGGGTGGTTTCGGCGAATGGCCGGTAGCCGCGGTGGCGCAGCAGCGCGCTAAGCCACCGTGGTGATACCGCACGCCGGGCCAGTGCGGCCGCGATGTCGTCGACCGAGGTTGTGCTGTCACTGGTCGCGGTCTCGGCGCCGGAGCCCGAGGTGGCGGGTGGCGGGGTGAGTTCGGCGGAGGTGTCTGTTCCGGTCTCGGGATCGTGGTCGGGTGAGGCGAGTTCGGTGGTCGACGTCGCGGTGGTGAATTGGGAGCCGGTGTCGGGTGCGGGCTGATCGCGGATGACGTCGGGTGTGTAGCGGTCCTCGGCGAGGGCGGCGTCGATGCGGTTCTGGGCGAAGGTGGGGAACGCGCGGGGTTCCCATGCGCCGTAATTTCCACCGAACAGCCACCACGCGACTTCGCTGGCGTGGCGCTCGTCGCAACCTTGCACGCGGACGAAGTGCTGATCGATGTCGATGGCCAGCCCCAGGATCGGGCGGGCATGCAGCACTTGATGTTCGGTGGGCATCCGCAGCCAGGGCGCGGCCGCGCCCGCAGGCATGCCGGTGGGCGGGTCGAGGATGGTGACCCGCGCGTGGTCGGGGTCGGTTTCGATGGTGGTTCGCTGGGCCGTGGGTGTGGTGGGGTGCTCGGCGAGAGTGACACGTCCGACGGTTTCCGGTGAGCCCCAGCCGCCGCGAAGTGGACCGGAGTTGACGAGGTATCCGCGGGCGGTGGTGGGCTCGCGCCGGGAGTTGATGCCGGTGACTTCGCAGTATGTTCCGGCGGCGACGTAGCGGTAGCGCACTTGGGGTCGATCGTTGTCCCAGGTGATGACGTCGGCGGGCACGGTGGTTTCGGTGTTGATCCATTGCTGTTCGCGTGGAGTCATCCACCATCGCGGCGCGTAGTGCGCCCGCACCAGTTCCTGAATCGCGTCGCGGTCATAGTCCGGCTGCGCGGGGGTCGGACCGGCTGAGGTGTCCGGGAGTGAGGGTGCTGAAGTGGTGGACAGGGCGGGCACAAAGGTCAGCCAGGCGTCGCGTTCGGTTTCCGAGAGCCCGGCGACGTCGAGGTAGGCGGCCAGCGGCGGGCGCAGGTCCCCGGAGCCGGTGCTGCCTTGCGGGTTGGTGGCGATGCCGTGCAGGAATTCGTTGATCTGGCGGTCGGTGAGGGCACCGAAGGTGAGCGTTTCGGATTCGATGTGGGGTCGTAGTTGTTGTTCGACCTCGGTGATCTGGTCGAGGTCGGTGAGTGCGCGCCGGTAGTTGTCGCACTGGGTGCGCAGTTCGGCCGACGTTTCGTCTTCGGCGAGTTCGGCTTCGGCGCGGGCGAGCTGGGCTCGGCGCCAGGTGCGTTGCAGGCTGGTGGCTCCGAGAAATGCGGGGCCGAGGTCACCGGTCAGCCTCACCGCGGTTTCGGCATGCGACTCGGCGGCACGCAGCGAATCCAGGGGGTCCTCGTCAGCGGCGTCCGCGTCGGGGTTGAGCAGCAGCTGCGCGAACACCACCGCCGGCAGGGCGTGGCGGGTGATCTGATCGGAGTCGGCCAGCGGCCGGCTCCACGACAGCGACCGCCGGAACACCGGCCGCCTGCCGGGTGGTGGGTTTGTCCAGACCAGCCGGTGTTCGCGGCGGTCGCTGTCGTGGTCTCGGGCCACGTGGAGCACGTGGTTGCCGATATCGTCGAGTTCCTCGACGCGATAGCCGAACGCGCGCGCCGCGGCGGCGATCGGTGAGTACGGTTCCACCGCGGATTGACCGGCAGCCAAGGGTAAGACGGTGTGGTCCCGGGGGTGGGTTTGGGCGCGGCGCGTGCGGTAGGCGTGGGCGTATTCGTGGAGATAGTTCCTGATTTCGGGGTGGCTGGCGTGGTCTTTGGCGACCTCGACGCGCCCATAGCCGCGCCGTTCGAGTTCGTCGGCCAGGTCCGCGATCGCGTCGACTTGCGCGTCGATATCGCTGCGGTCGAGGTCTTGGCCCACCAGCACGCGATCGTCGGTGTCGGCCAATCGGCGGGCTTGCTCCTGTGTTCCGCCGTATTTGTTCCAGCGGGTGGAGGTCAAGGCGGTGCGGGCGATTTCGAGTGCTGCACGGTCGGCCGCGCTGTCGCTGGCCTGTTCGGCGGTGCCCAGTATTTCGGCCAGCTTTTTCTTGGTGGGCAAGCTGCGGGGAGACGCGGTAGGAAGTTGCCATCGTGGCCCGGGATCGAGTGGTGCGGAGGAAGTATCGGCGAAGGCGATGGTGTGGGCGTGGGCGGCCTGGGTGAGTGCGCTGGTGATGGCGTCGATGTCGGTGGCCGACACCGCGAGGGCATCCAGTGCGGCGACGAGGTCGGTGTGCTGTCCGTCGGTGGCGGCGGTGCGGGCAGCTGTGTCGAGGAGGTCGCCGAGCCGGTCGGCGGCGGCCGCATCGAGCCGTCGGCGGGCCGGGGTGGCGGCGGTTTCTGCGGCGTCGCGGATCGCGGTGAGCCGCTGGTGGGTGTCGAGCGCGGCGCGGGCTCGGGTGAGCTGGCGGGCGAGCACGGTTTTGGTGCGATGGCCGGTCGCGATATCGACCTCGATCGTGAGCCGCTGCACTACCGCGTCGTGATAGGCGAGTTCGCGGTCCTCGACGCCGGCGCGATTGCTCCCGCGGTCGGCGGCTGCGTCGCGTACGGTCAGCTCGTGTCGCAGCGCCTGCCACAGCTGCGGATGCACGGGCGTGCCGAAAATGTCGCCGCTGGTGGTGGCGTCCTGCGGCACGGGTGGCGAAGCCGGCCCGTCGGCTGGCACCGGATCGAGGGGATCAGGTTGTGGCTGGTCGGCAGCTGTGGGCGGCTGTCCCGGCCGAGGCTCGGTTGCCTGGGCAGTGGTGAGGCTCGGCGGCGACGGTTCGGGCTGGGGTTCGGTGATGGGCAAGCCCAGGACGTCTCGGCCGATGAGGTCTGTCAGCGCTGCGGGATCGGTCGTCTCGGTCAGTGCGGCGCGGGTTTCGGGGGGCAGCTGGTAGGCGGTGGCGGTCAGGTCGTCGCGGGTCAAGCGCGCGGCTGCGGTGTCGGCGTGGGCGGGGTCGTGGATGGTGATGAGCTGGGCGGCGGCATCGATCTCCCACAGCGCCGAATCGGGCCATGGGGTGTCGGGCAGTGCGGCGTCGGGGCGTGGCGGGGTGCGGGTAGTGGTGGCGAACAAGGCCGCGATGGCGTGGTCGGGGTCGGCCAGCGCGGCGGCGATCCGGGGGAGTGTGGCGCCGTGGCATCCGGCCCACAGCAGCCGCTGCTGCTCAGGGCTCAGCTGCACCGGCGGCGTGGGAGGCAGCAGTTGCGACCAGTCGCCGGCGGCGAGCTCCGCCGAGATCTGTCCGTCGGCCTCGAACAGCGTCGGCATATCCGACTGCGCTGCCAGATCATCGAACAGTGTGGTGACCGCGGACAGGGTCAACCCGCGGTCCAGATCGCCTGCGGCCGTTGCAGTTCCCGAACGCCAGCGGTCGTAGTTGTAGTGCCCGGTTGCTGCGTCGAGCAGCCAGGTCAGCACCAGGCTGCGGTCGTGGTCGCCGCTGGGCGGGGTCAGGCGCAGTTCATAGCCGGGAATCCCGTCGTAGGTGAGGTGGGTGGTGGCGGGTCGCCATCCGAGGCTGCGCGCGACCGAGGCTTTGTCGATGGCCGCGCGCGGCGGCGGGTAGGCCGGCGTGTCGATGTCGATGACATCGGGGTCACGCTCGGTGCTCGGTGCGGGCCGCGTGTCGGTGAGGCTGCTGATCTCCGACCAGGCCAGTGGTGTGGTGTGGGCTCGGAGGAGGCTGGTGGCGAAGCTCTGGCGGGGATGGAAGTCCTCGGTGGTGCCGTCGCTTCGGCGCCAGCGGATGTGGGAGTGGGTTTCGCTGTAGTTGTAGGTGCGCCGGTCAGGGTGTTCCCAGGCCAGCGTGAGGTCCCAGGCGCCGTAGTCGGTTTCGGTGTGCAGCCGCACCTCGAACACCGGGGTGTCGTCTCCGATGGTGCGATACCCCGGTCCAGGGTTCCAGCCGGTGGCGGTCGCGCGGTCGATGAGCGCGGTGAGCTGAGACGGCAGCCGGTCCAGGGATTGAATGTTCGCGGGGGTGGAATGCCCACCTCGGTCTGCGGCCGGGTCGAGTTGCTCGCGTGCGGCGGTGATCGCCTCGGCGAGCTGGTCGGGGTGGATCTGTTCGTCGGTGCGGTCGTCGGAAGCGACCGCGGTCATCACGATGTGGCGGCGGTCGAGAGCGCCGACGATGACCTGGTAGCTCGGAGCCGTCTCGGTGCTGGTGTGTAGTTCGCGCAGGACCTCGGGGGCGACTTCGTCGTGAAGGTATCGGCGGATGTCGATGCCGGCGTGGTGGGCGCGGTGTACCAGGTCGGTGTGTGTGCGAGCCAGGGCGGCGGTGATCTCGTCGAGGGGGTCGCCGACCAGAGCCGAATTCAGCGCGTTGAAGGATACATCGCGGCCAACGTCGTACTTCCACAACCTTTCCGAGCTCGCGGCGGCGCGCACCCGTACATCGCCGTGCAGTAGGGTACGGGCGGACTCGGCCAGCTCGGCGCGGACCGCGGTGACCCGGCGGTGCACCTCGGGTGCGTTATGACCGGGCAGGTCGCCGTCGGGGAGGCGGTGTTCGCATCGGGCTTCGACCAGTGCGGCGCGGCGGTCGCTGCCCCATTGCTCCCAGGTCTGTCCTGCGTTGCGGGTCAGTTCCCAGCCAGGCCGGATCAGGACCCGGCGGGTGGAGGGCTTGCGGGGATCGACCGGGATCGGTGAGTAACCGAAGTCGATCTCGTGCCAGCCGGTGTCGCGGTTGATGTCGGGGAGAGGCAGGTTCGGCTGGACGTGGATGCGGACGTCGCCGATGAGCCAGGCGCGGGTATCGGAATCGGAGATATCGAGGTTCGCCTCGGGCAGCAGCCGCGGCAGGTCGCTGATCAGGTCCTCGATGACCTCGTCGAGCGGGGCGACCCGGGCCGCGGTGAGCGGCATGCCCGTCCAGGTGCTGGTCACCGGGTCGGCATGCAACGCGTCGGCGGCCGCCGCCCGCCAAGCGCTGACCTGCGCGGCGTCGGCGAAAGGTGGCTCCCACCACTGCTCGCGCTCGCGCAGTGCGGCGACGGCGATCTGCTCATACACCTGCGCGCCGCGCGCCGCGCGTCCTTCTGCGGCGATGGTGACGTTGTGGGCGCCGCTGAGGCGTCGTTGCTCCGACAGGCGCGCGTCCACGATTTCGCTGAATCCGCGATGCCGGGCCAGATAGTGGGCCGGGTAGGGGTGTCGCTGGATCGCCTTGCGCACGGTGGGGTCGGCGGCGATCGTGTCGCGAATTCGGCTCCAGTCCACTGGCGCGGCGGTGGCGGGCTCCTCGCGGGGCGGTCGCGGCGGTGGCGGCGCCGAACCGGATGGGGTTGCGCTGACTGTGTGGTCGCCGAATGAGCTGCTGGTCTGCTCGAACAGGAGCAAGTCGTCAGGGGCCGGGTCCGCCGGGGCGCGCGGCCGCGGTTGCGCGGCGCGGGAAGGCGGGGTGGTCGTCGGCGGATCGGGAGCCGACTCCGCGATCTCTGGTGCGACGGTGGTCGGTGCGGGAGGGGTTGGGGTGGTGGCCAGTTCGCGGCGGGCGTGAGCGAGCGCGTCACGGAAAACCTGTTCGCGGATGCGTGGGTTGGTTTCGGTGATGTCGACCCAGCAGTAGTCGCCTTCTTTCTGTCCGGGCAGGCGGGGTTGGATGCGTTGTTCGAGGATGACGTGCGCGCCGTCGGGGTCTCCGACGAGGATTGTGTGGTAGGACACGGGTCGCAGGTCGGTGGCCCAGGCCGGGTGTTGCGGGTCGGCGGCGATCTCGCGGTGCAGGGTCTGCAGGGTGTCGGGGACCAGCGTTTCGTGCAACAACTGCTGTGGGTTGATCGCGCGCTCGGTCAGGGCGGTGAGCAGGTGGGGTTCGCTGGCTTCGATATCGGCGATCACGTCACCGATCGCGGTGTATACCAGTGCGATGAACGGGGCGTCGCCGAGGTTGTCGGGCATGAGCACCGGCGAGCGGGCGTAGGCGTGCATCATCTCGTGGGCGTGCAGCGGTACGCGGGCTCGGTCGATGAGCGCGGTGCGGGCTGTGCGGACTGCGGCGTGGATGCGGGCGTCGTCGGGGGTGAGGAGGTCGGCGCAGCCGGCCAGGTGCAAGGCTTGGGCGCGGGCGGCGCGGTGATCGTTGCCCCACTGCTGTTTCTGCCGTGTCTCGCGTGGGCCGGTCTCCACGATCCAGCTGTCGGTGTACCAGTGGACGCTGATCTCGCGGGATTCGATGGCCCAGCCGTGTGTGGAGCTGGTCCACACCGAACTGGCGGGAGCCAGCAGTGCGGGCAGGATCGTGTGGTGGACATCGGCGGTGAGCCAGTCGGTGGTCTCGTCGCGGCGCAGACCGGTCAACAGCTCCGGTGCTCGGCGCGGGAGATCGTCGATCAGGCGGTCGGTGAGTTCGTCGACCAAGCGACCCTGGTGCGTGCGCCAACTATTGGGCTCGACGAGGCCGAGGACGGGGTCGAAGGCCAGTTCTGTGGTCGCCCAGTCCCGCCACTGCCGCAAGGTTGCGGCGTCGCGGAACGGGTGCGGCTGCCATTCGCTGGTGTAGGGGTCGTGTCCGGGGCCGCCTTCGGCGATCTGGCGTTCGTCGCGGATGCGGGACAGCAGTTGCGGGTAGCTGTCGGGCCCGGCGCCGTTCCAGAGGGGGTCGGTGAGTTGCGCCTGGTGCAGGGTGGCCAGGGCGGTGTCGTAGTCGCCGGTGTCGCAATGTTGGAGGGCGGCGGCGCGCAGCTGTTCGGCGGCAAGGCGGCGGTCTTCGGTGATCTTGGAGCGGCGTGGCCACGAGCGGGTAGGGATCTCGGGATCGGCCCGCAGGACGCCTGCGGTCTCGGCGACGACTTGGCGTAACCCGTAGCGGCCGATCAGCTTCGGGAGCTGAACGGTGGCGACGGAGAAGGCGATGCGGTCGATGTCGAGCACACCACCGTAGTGGTTTCCGGCCATGTCCTGTGTCGTGCAGCGGATCACCGCCCGGTCGATGCCGGACAAACCCACACACGGCACCCCGAGCGCACGGTCGGTCACCGCGGGTTCTGCCGCCGCGCTCACCGCCTCGGGTGCCGGCGTGGGCCCGTCCGGCGCCGCGTCGGCAGTCGGTGCCGCCTCCTGCGGCCGCGAGGTCGGTGACCGTGTGGGCTCGGCTCCGGTGCTGGTGGCGTCCGCGCCCGATACTGCCGGGGTGGGGCGGGGTTCGTGGACGGTTCCGGTCGTTGCGGGCTGGGAGGGGGTGCGGGCCCGGGTGATCGCGGCGGTGAGGGTGAGTTCGGTGATGGTGTCCCCGGTTTCGTGCGCCGGGGCGCTCCATCCGTCGCGGTCTTCGCTCACGGGGATGCGGGCGCCGTCGGGGGTGGTGACGGTCACCGTGGTGGGATCGGCGGGGTCCAGGTCCAGATCCTCGCCCGGCAGCTGGGGGGTGAACAGCGCAGGCTCGTCGAGGGTGGCCGGGTGTTGGGCCTGCTGGTGCAGCTCGGTCAGGACTTCGGCGGCCGCGGTGTCGCGCAGGAACGGCTCCGGCGCCAATCCGAGGCGCCGCGCTTCGGCGATGAGGACCGGTTCGATGTCGGTGATCGCAGCGACGGCGGCGCGGACGGCCTCGCGGGTGGCCACCGAGGTGTGGGCGGCGGGCACGGTGGCGCCGGGGGCTGCGGGGGCGTTCATCAGCTCCGAGCGGGCGGCGGCGTGCAGCAGTTCGTTGGCGGCGAGGTGGGGGCGGGCGCGGTCGTCGAGGGCTCGCCGGATCCCGTCGACGCGGGCACGCACGGCGTGGTCGGTGGGCCGGATCTCCTCGTCGCGGCCGCAGATGCGCAGGGCTTCGGCGACGGCGGCGCGGTGGTCGCGCCCCCAGCAGTCCCATCGATCGCCGTCCTGGGTCACCACCCACCAGGCGTCGCGGTGGCGGGCGACCTCGACGCCGCTGCCGGGCACGGTCCAGCCCCGGGCGGTGGGCCCGAAGGCGGAGTCGGTGCTGTCGTGGTCGTCGAGGGTGGGCACCAGGTGCTGGTGGATATCGGCGCGCAGCCAGTGGGCGGTGTCTTCCTCGCCGGTGTCGAGACCGAGGTCGGGGAGTTGGTCGGTGACCTCGGCCAGCAGCGTGTCCGCGATCGCGTCGACGACCCGCGGCCGGGTCGGGCCGGCCGCGCTCAGGTCGGCGGCCAGCAGCGGATCGGAGCGTAGTTCCTGGGCGGCCCAGCTTCGCCACCGCGCGATATCGGCGTCCGAGCGCAGTGAGGCGCGCCAGTTTCGGCGGGTGTGAACGATCGCGTCGGCGGCGATCTCGTGCGCGAGACCGTGCAAGGGGTCGCCGGTGCGGGCGTGGCGGTAACGGGCGTCACGCAGGGCAGCGTCGCCGAGGTCCGCGGTGGGCACCGCGTTGAGCTGGTCGGCGATCAGCTGCTGGAACTCCGTTGTGCGCGAAAGCGTCTGGGCGTCGTAGCCGAGGCGGCGCACCGCGTCGTCGACCTCGGGGGCGGTGGCGATATGGGTGCGCAGCGTGGTCCACACCGGGGTGGTGACGGTGGAGCTTGCCTCGTGCCAGCCATCGAGGAAGGCATCCCGGATGCGTTGCGCGGCCGCGGTGGTGCCGGTTGCGGCCAGTACGGCGGCGAGGTCGGGGTGGCGTGCGGGATCCGGCACGGTCAGCAGGTGCGCGGGTTCGAACAACTCGGCGCCGAGCTGGCGCCAACCCTGCAGAGCCGGGTCACCATCACCGGAGGCGGGATCGGCGCTCGTGGTTGCGGAGTCGGTTCCGGGCGCGGTGTCGTCGGTGGCCGGGTCATCTGCGGCTGGCGCGGGCCTCGGAGGCCGCGGCGGTGGGGCAGCGGCGGGGGACTCCGGGGCGGGTTTGGCGAGGGCGATCGCACTGGTGCGGGCGGGCGGGAACGTGCGGATGTGGTGGTCGGGTAGGTGGGTGCGGCGCCAGTGCGGGCCTATGCCTGCGCCGGTGCGGGTGTAGCGGGCGCCGGTGTCCAGGCGTTCCAGTACGGCGCGGCCGATGGTGCGATGTTCGCTGAGTTGGGCGGTCGACAGGTCGACAACTCGCACGATTTCGGGTTCGGGGTGACCGGGGGTGGTGCTGATGAGGATGTCGCCGGCGTGCAGATCGGTGATGTCGGTGATCGGGTCGCCGGCGGCGGCGAGAGCCTGGTGTTCGAGGGAGGTGAGAGCCCGCCAGTCCCGTGGCATCTCGCCCCAGCCGAATTCGTGGCGGGTGCCGGTGGCCGGCTCCTCGACGATCAGGGGGGCTTCGAACAGGCGCGCGGGCTGGGTGACGCGGGCGAGCAGGGAGCGGGCTTCGGTGGTGATCAGCAGCAGATCGCCGGGCTGGACGTCGGTGAGGGCGGGCCGTTCGGCCAGCGCGGCGAATGCTGGGCGTCGAGGCGGGTGCTCTAGGCCGTGCTGCTGTAGTGCAGGCGGTCGCGGCGGGTTTCTTCTTCGGCCATCCCCTGCAGCAGCGCCTGGTGGATCTGGGCGAACAGCGGGCCCTCGGGAGAGGCCGGGATCGGAAGGTTCTCGGTGCGGCGGGCGTGCAGCAGGTGCGCGGCCGCGATCTGGGTCTCGATGCTGTGGTTCTCCCACAGGTCGAAGGCCAGGTCGAACAGGTCCTCGTCCGGGTCTTCCGCCCAGGGAGTCGCCCACCGCTGCATCGGCGGGCGGGTCATCCACTGGGCTTCGATCTGGTTCCCGATCTCGGTCGCCTCGTCGGGTTCCTCGTCCTCGTAGGGGTCCTCGTAGCCCTCGTACAGCTCGCGCAAGGCCAGCTCGTAAGCCTGATCGCGGGAGTTGTTGCGCAGCCCGCTCTTCTGCTCGGGGCTCGGGTCGCGGCCCAGGACCTGGCGGAACTCTGCCAGGTTGTGGTGATACAGCGTTTTCGCCGCCTGGGCTATCTGCACGCTGATCTCCGCGGTCAGTTCGGTAAGGTGCTGCTCGCGCTGCGCCGGGGTCCATTCCGGCCGCAGCTGATCCAGCTGGGTCAGCTCGACGTGCTCGCGCAGCCCTTTGGTCATGGCCAGCACCGCTTTCGAATAGGGCGGGTTCGGTGTCTTCCGGCAACGGTAGCCCCTCCGCATCGTGAGGCACTGCCTCTGTCGTGATGTGGGCATCACCGATCTCCTCTCGATCCGGGAAGGGGTTGCAGGAACCGAACTACGGGGCCCCATGCCGGTAACCCAGCAATGGGTGGTGGTGTGTGTGCTGGGTCCACGGTCGAGACGATCGGGCGGCGCGGCAACAAAGGGAATGTCGTAAGCGCCTCATCCATCACCGAGAACCCAGGTGGTGGGGCTGTTTCGACGGTATCAGCGTATGAGGCGCTCCGCCAGCGTGTTACGAGCCGTGTACCAGACCCGTGCACGAATCGGTCCCGGGGGACCATGGAAGCGTGCAGGGCGTCGGCCTCGGTCTGCGCCCCGTGGAACGCGGGACTGGGTATGTCAGCGCGCTGCGGCGGTTGCACGCTGACGGCTGATTGCGGCGGTCATGAGCGGCCGCGATCGCGGTCACGTCCGCGCGCCGCCGGCGAAGTGGCCGTGCCCTTCCATCCGCATGGAATCGATGGCCAGTGGCCGGGCAACGCCGCGTCTACGTGCTGCTCGAGTGAAGCGGATCGGAGCGGCGTTCTTCGGCGGACATCTCCCGTAGGAGGGTCTGGTGGATCTGTTCGAAGAGTGGGTGGTCGTTGGAGGCCGGGATCGGCAGGTTGGCCCTGTAGCGAGTCAGCAACAGCTGTGCGCCTGCTTTCTGGGTCGCCGTGTCGTGGTCGTCCCACAGTTCCAGGGCCAGATCAGCCAGCTCCTCGACCGGTTCCTCCTGGAGATCCTCCTCCTCGTCGTAGTAGTCGTCGAGTTCGAGAATGGCTATCTCGTAGGCTGTGTCGCGGGCGCTGTCACGCATCCCGTTCTTCTCGGCATCGTTCGGCGGGCGACCGTGATCAGTGCCGAACCGGGCCAGTCTGGCGTGGTAGTCCAAGTCGGTCTCACGGGCGACCTGTGAGGCGATCAAAGGTTCCAGCGCGGCGAAGTGCTCTTCGCGCTGCTCCAGCGTCCAGTCCTGGGGCAGTTTGGCTCCCCGGAGTCGTTCGATAAGGGTGCGGTGAAATCGGGTCATGACTGGAATCGCTCTCCTCTGGTCGAATGGCGTAGCTGGTGTCGCCCGGGATAGCTCATTCCCATCGCGCGTCGCTGTCTCTGGCTGGATGTGGGCAACACTGGATGTCCGCGAGCTGCGGATTCATGCGGCGATCCGGCTTTGTGGCTTCCGCGGATTCCTGATCTGGGTGGATGGTGCCAGGTCCGCGATGCGAGCCGGTCGAGCGGTACCCAGACGACAACGGAAACGCGAGTACCTCATCCACCACCGAGGATTCAGGTGGTGGGACTGATTCGACGGTATCAACACCAAAGGCTCAGCGCCACAAGGCGTCGGGGCCCCCACGACGAACCGACGAGCGCTTTCGGCCTACTGCTCGTGAGCCCTCTGCCGTGCCTGCTCGAACCACTCGCCAAAGGGGTCTTGGGCCCGCTCCTCGAGCAAGGTCCGGCAGCCCGGGCACAAGAAGCCGCCGGGGCCGGCCGGGGCTTCGCGACATATCTGGCATAGGGCAGGGTCGTCACTCACGCAGAAATCCTAGCGGCCAACCTGCCTATCGATGCTGGTAGGGGAGGCGCGCGGAGGAAAAAGGAAGGCCCCGAAGGGGACAGGGCCTTTCCGCCCCCGCGATCGGCGGGGTATGAGGCGACGATATCAGCCACTGGCCGCGCGATCCGCTCAATTCGGGAGCAGAGAATGCGCCATGCCGTCGGACGCCGCATCCCGGCCGGGGGCGCGCCGCGCTGCGATGCGGCGGGCGCCCGCGAGGCCTCCGTTCATGAGCTATAGGGCGGGGCCGCGGCGATGCCGGCTGTCGCGGCCGGTCGGAGGTGGGCGCCGGTCGCGGCGGCGTGCGGGCCGGGCGGTGAGGAAGTCGGTCTCGGGTTCGGTTGCTGGTTCATCGGCGAGGCCGGGCTCGGTGTCGGGCTGCGGTGTGCGGTCGTGGATGTCGTGCGGGTCCTCGCTGACCGGGCGGCTGTGGTGTTGCTCGTGGCGAATGTGTTGTTCCAGTTCGCGTGTGGTGTCGTCGAGGTCTGCGCGGCGCTGCGCTTCGGCGAGGGCTTCGTCGAGTGCGCCTGTGTAGTCGTCGATCTCGGTTCGGCGTTGTGCGCTGCGTTCGTTGCGTTGCCGGTCTTCTTCGACGGCGGCGCCGAGTTCGGTTTCCAGGCCGTCGTGGTCGGTGGCGCGGGCCACGATGATGTCCCACTGCTGAGGAACAGTGCCCAGGTCCATCGCCGCGGTCTGAGCGCGTGTGGCTTCGTCCTGTGCGGCGCGGTGCTGTTCGAGCAGGTTCGGGAGTGTGTTGTTCAGGTCGGTGATGGCGGCGTCGAGTTCTCGGCGGGCGCGGCCGCGGACCTTGGTGGTGTCGCGGCGATCGATCAGTGCGGCGAGTTCTTCGCGGGCCCGCGTCAACGCTTCGGCGCGGGTCTCGGCGGTGGTGTGGGCGGTGCGGGCGGTGGTGATGGCGTCGGCTTGGGTGTGGAGGCGCTGTTGGTGGTCGCGGACCTGGTCGGCGACCGCGGTCGGCGACAGGGTGGTGTCGGGTTGGCGGCGGGCGCGGCGCAGGTGTTCACGCAGCGTGTCGATTTCGGTGGCGAGGGCGGCGTCGGTGAGCATCGTGAGCCGGTGGCCGCGTAGTCGTTCGGCGACAGTGTTGGCGCGGTCGATGAGTTTGCGCCGCCGCGCGGCGGTGTCGGGCCGCGGCAGTGTCGCGACCGGTCCGCCGGCCGGGGACAGTGGCCGGTCGTCGGTGAGGTCGGTGTCGAGGTCGTCGTCTTCGGCGGCGGCGTGTGCGGCGGCGTTCTCGGCGCGCAGGAGCTGGGCTTCGAGTAGTTCGACTTCGGTGCGCGCGGCGGTGACGGTATCGAGGTCGGCGGTGTCGATGGTGTCGGCGACGATGTCGACGTAGTCGGGGGTGAGGGTGCCTTCGGCGCCGGCGGCGTCCCGCCATTGCTGATGGGCGTGGTCGGCAGCATCTTTGGCGGCCGTGGCGTCGGCGGCGGTGAGCTGGGCCTCGGTTTCCAGGACGCTGGCCTCCAGCTCGAGTCCCATTGCGTCGAGTTCGTCGCCGCCTGTCCGGGCGGCGGCCGCCGCCCGGACCTGGTTGGCGTGTGCTTCGCGGGCGGTGGTGGCGGCGCGGTCGGCGAGCACCCACGCGTGGTGGGCATCCATCGCTGCGACGCGGTAGGGGGTTTGGGCGTCGGCGCGGCGGCGCAACGCAGCGAGCATTAGTGCGGCCTCGCGTTGACGTTCGCCTTGGCCGGCCAGGTGCGCCGACCACAGTCGCGCGGCGGTGCGCCGCGCGGCGTCCAGATCCGTGCGCAGCCGTGCCACACGCTGCGGGGGCGGCAGGTCTGGATAGGGCAGTGGATCGGGGTCTGCGCCAACACCGAGCAGATCCCAGTCGATGTGGGTGCCGGGCCGGGCCGGGCCCGCGGCGACCGTGATCGGTGGTGGTTCGTCGGCCACAGCGAACCGGGGTTCGGGTGGTTCCTCGGCCATGACCGCGGCGAGGTAGTCCGCGTCCGGCTCGGCATCGGCGGAGGCTTCGCCCGGGCTGGTCGCGTCTGCGGCGGGGTAGTCGGCGGGATCGGGTGGAGCCTGGTCGGCGGGTACCGGCTCCTCGTCGGCCCAGGTGTGGGGATCCGGTTCGGGTCTGGTGTCGGGGGCGGGCGCGTCGAGCAGGGTGTGGATGCGGGTGGCCAGCGCGGCGGCCAGGCGCGCGGGATCGAGGCTGTCGTCGTCGGTCCGGTCGTGCAGGGTGTCGGCGGCCAGCCGCAGGATGTCGGAGGCCAGCCACCGGTGTTCGGCGTCCTCGATCGCGGCGACCAGCGCGGGCCACGCGGCATCATCGAGTAGTTGTTCGGCCAGTTCCGTGCCCAGGATCTGTTGCAGGGTCGGGAACCAGTCCGGCCGTGGCCGTTCACCGGTCTGCTCACGTTCGAGGGAGCCCAGGTGCCGGGTCAGGCGCCACCACAGCGCGGCGGCGGGCAGTTCATCGGGCAGCGGGCGTTGCGCGGCGACTGTTTCGGTCAGCTCGGCGATGTCGATGCCGTCGCGGGCGGCGGTGGTGAGCTGGTCGGCGAGCACCGGCCAATACGGGTCTGTCAGTAGCCGGGGTTCGATGCGTTCGGCCAGCGGCGTCCACCGCGCGGCCGCGCGGTGGGGGCTGCCCAGTAGCGCGGCCACACGCTCGTCCAGTCTGCGTTGATAGCGGCCTTCGCGGATCGAGAACCGGGGACCGCCGGTGGGGCGCCGGTCCTCCTCGGCCACCGCAGCGGCCGCGCGCCACACCGCGACCTCGCCGAGTAGAGCGCGGGAGTCCTGAGAGCACAGCGGCCGCGCCCACACTGGTGCGCTGCCCGGTTCCCATTCGGCGGCCGCCGCGGTGATCCGGTCGGCGAGATCGCGCACGAGATCGGCGCGCGCGCTCAGATAGGGGCCGAAGGTGGCGTGTTCGCGCAGCGTGTGAGGGATGCCAGTCAGCCAGGGCAGCGGGCCGTGGCCGGTGGAGTGGTTGCCGGAGGCGTCGAGGCGCCAGTCCAGCACCGCCGCGACGTCACCGGCGGTGGTGACTTCGCGGCGGGTGTAGGCGGCGGTCAGCACCTCCATCGCATCGGCGCCGGACAAGGCGATGACAGCGAGGTGACCGCGCAGGGTCGCCCACGCGGGTTCGTCGGTGAGCCCGGCATGCAGTTGCTCGGCGCCGGCGTCGATGCGCTGCAGGACCTCGGGGGCGAGCAGGGATTCCGCGGCCGCGCCGACGGCGTGGACGTAGGCATCCACCGCCGGAGCCAGCCGGGTGCGGGGTTCGGCCAGCTCCCGGATCATCGTGGTCGCGGCCTTCTGCGAGCCGTCGCGGGCGAGCATCCTCGTGAACTGGTCGACTGCGGTGACCGGGTTCATGGCGTCGTCGCTGATGACCGAGTGTTCGTCGCCGGACAGGGCGGTCGGGAAGTACACGTCGTTGCGGCGTGCGCCGCGGGTGAGCGCCATGTAGATGTCGTTGCGGGTTTCGTTGCCCGACAGCACGGTATGGCTGGTGTCGCTGGTGATGCCTTGGGAGCTCATGATCGTCGAGGCGTAGCCGAGCATCACGTGTTCGCTGGTGTACCAGGTGGGCAGGGTGATCGACAGGTCGGTGCGTAGGTGCCGGACGGTCAGCGCGCCGTCGTGGTGGACGTGCTCGACGCGCCACCGGTAGCCGTTGCGGACCCAGTCGGTGCCCGACATCGCCAATCGCCGGTTGTTGCGCATGGTGCGGATGACATCACCGGCAGAGACCGCGGTCCCGTCCCGCAGTACGGCTTCGGGTCCGGTGGGTCCGCAGGTGGCGAGGCGGTCGGTGCGGGCGCGTTCGTTGAGGCCGCGGGTGATCTCGTGGGTGGGCGCCATCATCACCGCGTCGAGACCGGCGCGTATGTCCTGGGCCCAGGCGCTGTAGGCAGCGTCGGCGATCCCGGCTTCGTCGCCGGTGTGCACGCGGCCGTTGTCGATGTAGTAGCCGATCGCGGCGGTTTCGCCGTCGCGCAGGGCCAGCGAGGCCGCGCCTTCGTCGTGGCGGGGGTTGCCGTCGGCGTCGCGGAATCGGACGACGTGTTCGAGGGTGTAGGCGCCGTATTCGTCGGCCAGCGCGCGCACGATCCCGCCGGCGGAGATCGCGGCGAGTTGCTTGTCGTCGGCGACCACCCGCACGCTGCCACCACGCGAGAGCGTGTAGTCGATGACCTGGTCGAGTTGGTGGGTCGAGGCGAGCGCGGCCTCGTCGATGATCACCACCGTGGTCGCGTCGATGGCGCGGACCCAGTCGGGGATGCGCACCGCGGTCCCGGTGGCGGCGCCGAACTCGGCGAGTTGCAGGCTGCTGAGGAGTTTGTCGATGGTGTCGCAGGTGGCGCCGATTTCATCGCGCAGGACCGCGGCGGCGTTGGCGGTGGAGGCGAGCCCGATGACGGTGCCGCCGTCGTTCTCCCAGGCGCGGGCGAACACCGCCATGGCGGTGGTCTTTCCGGTCCCGGCCGGCGACAGCGCAAGGTCCACCCGGGCGCCGCTGGTGGCGAAGCCGCGCACGAGCGCTACCTGTCCGTCGTTGAGGACGGTGTCGGGGTTGTTGGCTGCGTGCTCGAGCAGTGCGACACCGACGCCGACCTCACCGACACGGCGGCCGTCGCGCCGCGCGGCCGCGGCGAGGATGCGTTGTTCGGCGGCCATGATCGGTTCGCTGGTGTAGGACTGGGTCCCGGCGGTGATGTAGACGCTGCTGCCGTCGCGGCGGCGCAGTGCGGCGGGTTCGTCGAAGGCATCGGGCAGCGGCAGTGCGACGCTGCGCGAAGAGTGCAGTGCCGCATCGAGCACGCGTTCGGCGACATCGGCGACGAGGGCGGGGTCGAGGGCGGCGGCGCGTACGGTGCGTTCGACTTCGGCGCCGATGTGGTTGACCTGCCAGGTGGAACGATCGCGAGAGACGCGCTCGACCACGGTGTCAGCGGCTGCTTCGATCCAGGCGTCGAGTTCATGCGGCGCCACCGGTGCGGTGTCGCTTGGGGCGGGGTTCATTGCGGCGTGCAGCATGTCCGACACCGCACGCTCGGAGCCGAGGAATTGCACGGCCTCGGCGTACCACGTCGCACGCTGCTCGGCTTCGGAGCGGGGTTCGTGTTTGCGTTGGCGGGTTTCCACCGATGCGCGTTGGGCGAGTGCATATGCCTCGCGTGGTGAAGGCTCCCTCCCGTATTTCGCCTGGAACTGGCGGGCGAGTTCGCCACGACGTTTTTCGATGGCGGCATCGCGGGAGGACCACAGGTCGCACAGTCCGAGGTCGATCCCGACGATTTCGCGGGTCCCTCGCTTGTTCGGATCTTTGTTCGGGCGGTCTTCGAACCGCAGGCCGAGGCGCTGACGGAGGTAGACCTCGAGGCGTGTGTTGTAGTACTCCGATGCCCAGACCGCGAACTTGTGCAGTGCGCGGCCGTCGAGGGCCAGCCACCGCCCGTCGGCGGTTTGCACTTTGTTCGAGATCGCGATGTGGGAGTGCAGGTACGGGTCGCCGGCGCGGGAATCGCGGTGGGTGAACAGCGTCGCGACCACGCCGGTGGTGTCGATCTGCGCGACGCCGTTGGCGCCGGTGCGCGTGTACACGCCGCGCTGTTCGAGGAAGCGGACAGCATCGGCAGCGGCGGCGAGGTGGCAAAACAGGATCTCGTCCGAGACTTCCTCGGGGGCGAGCGCTTTCATCGTGGACACGCTCTTGCCGAACGGGAACACCGTAACGTCGTAGCCTGCACAGGCCTGGGTCGTTTGGCGGGAGTTGCGCGCGATGAAGCCTGATAGCTCGCGGTCGTCGAGCGGTGCGCGGCCAAACTCGGCCGCGAACATCTGGTGGCCGATCGCGGTGCGTATTCGAGACCGCTCGGATTCTGGAACGGGTTCGTTCCATTTCAGGCCGCGGGTGGTGTTGTACTCGCTGAACGCGGCGCCGACCGCTTGCCGGAACTCCGAGGCCTGACTGAAGACCTTGAACGGCGTGCCCAGCCGGCTCACCTTCAACGCCTCATCTGCCGCCCGGTCCCGGGCTTTGGCCTGGGCGCTGCGGACACTGAGTCCGCGGCGGCGGTAGATCGTGAAGTACTTCTCGACCAACTCACCGATCTTTTCGGCTTCCATGGCGTCGGCGTTGGGGTGGCGTCCGAGACCGAACAGGCTCTTCATTTGGGCCTCGGTGACGATATCGCCGACCGTAACCGTCTGCAGGCCCCGCAGTCCCGAACCGAGCCAGCGCCCGGGGGCCTCACCCTTCATGGAGTAGTAGTCGGCCAGGGTGGCCGCGCCGAGCTCGCTGGAGTCCATCGCGGCGACCTGTTTTGTGAGGTAGGTGTACCCGTCACCAGCTGAAAGCTTGTGCAGGTTGGCGCCCATATCTTCGAGGGTACGGGAAGTTAACGGCCAGAATGCAAGAGATTTGATGTGAGTGAGGGGGTTTGGAAGAGGGCTGTTGCAGCGATGCGGGAAGACGGGTCAAGGGCATCGAGGGGCGAGCGGCGTGAAGGAGACGCGGAGGGGCAGATTGAGGGAGCGAGGAAGAAACGGGAACGGAGGCGATCGGTCGCGAGCGACACGAACCGATGGGTCGTCGCGTAGCCCCGGGGACCGGCGGCTGATGAACGCGCGCCGCGCGGGGGGCCGACGCTGCCGTCTCGGGTGAGCGCGCCGGGCTCATCACCACGCGTACGGTGGAATCCGGGTGGTGCGATACGGAGGAGCGCACATGTCAACAGGTCGGAAATCCGCTGTTCGTGCCCGTGCCGATGCGAAGCGCATTATGGCGCAGCGCGCGGCGCAGATGCAGGCGGCGATGCAAGCCACCACCGATGATCTCGCGGAGTTCCTGGAACACAGCCGTACCGCGGCCGCGGCCGCGGAGACACTCGACGCCGAACTTCGGCGGGCGGGAACAGTCCGGGATCGGTCGATCGCGGGGGCTGTGGCCGCGTTCCGGACTCAGGTGGAACGGATCTCGGCCGATGAGCCCGGCGGGCAGGTCGAGGGATTCGGTGAGCTGGAGGCGGCCCTCGATACCGCTGCTGCCGAGTTCCGCGCCGCCGCGCTGGCCGCTGCCAGAGGGTGCCACACCACGGTTCACGGTGTGCGTCGGCGCCAGGCGGGCGCGCTCGCCCGCATCCGTGAGCGGGGGATGAGCGTCGCAGACATCGGTGAGGCGACCGGTCAGAGCGCACGGCAGGTGGCCGTGTTGCTCAAGATCGCGAGCGCAGACCAGTCCGGCGCCCCGCGCGCAGAGTCGAGCGAGCCCGACGTGGATCTGCTCCCGGGCGGCGAACGGATCTCGCCCGGGCCGGGGCCGGCTGAGGACGGCGTGCGCGATGACGGGCAAGCCGAAGCGATGACGGCTCAGTAGAGGTCGCGTCGCGGAGCGCAGAGAGCCCCGGCCGACGATGGTCGGCCGGGGCTGTCGGTTGTTCGGATCGGATTCAGTGTGGCGCGTCGGCGGCTGGTGCCAGCTTCGGGTTGTGGGTGAGGTTGCTCAGGTGCAGCTCGGTTTGTGCCACACCGTGCCGGATGAGGCACCAGGACAGGGCCGCGACTGCGGCCGCGCCGATCGCGGCGTGGTCGTCGTGGATCGGGTCGGCGGGGGTAAGGCGGGGCATCACCTGCTGCCAGTAGCCGCATGCCCGGTAGGCGCGCCGCACGAACTCGGCGTCGGCGCTGACCTCCCCCGCGTTGATGCTCGCTCGCATCACATACATTTCGGTGATCTGCTGGATCTGATCGCGCATCGTGGTCGTGAGTTCGAAACTGCGACTCAGAACGAGGTCTCGCAGGATCGGCCCGGCGGCGGTGGTGAATCCGGTGAGCAGATCGAGCAGGATGAGCGCGTCCCAGATATCGGTGGTGTCGGGTCGGTCCGCGCGAACGATGAGCCTCCAGCATGGGGTGGCGGCGGCTGCGGCCGCCCGCAGCCTCCCGGCCTCGGCCGCGTCATCGAGGGTCGCGGCCCGCGAGCGCAACTCCTGCGCTTCCTTGATCCGCTGTCGGCGCCTCTCGGCACGTTCGTACGGGGCGGAGGTGAGCAGGTCGGGGTTGGCGTGGAGGTGCCGGGCGATATGCCTGAACGACTGCTTCGCGAAAAGGATTTCGGAGCGGAGGTAGGCGATGGTCAGCTGGTCGGCGACGCGCTCGAGGTAGTCGCGGTCATCGACGGGTGAACCGTCGTGGTACAGCGCTGCGAAGTCCGCCGCGACGCATTCGGCGCGTGCGATGGCCTGCTGTGGCAGTGGCATGAAGGTGTCCTTCGGGGTATCAGAGGGTGCTCGGTGGGTCACTGACCCGGGCTGAGGATTTGTTCGGCGTGCGAGGCGAGGTCCTGCACGATTTTGTTCCAGCTGGCCGCGAGGCTCGCAGCGTCGCGCTCGCGCGGTCGGGCGATCACCGGTGACGCCGGATCGAGGAGTGCCGCGTTGTCTATGGGGCCTTGCGGGTAGCGGTACCGCCCGGAAGGGATCGCCCACAGCAGCTTCCACTCCAGCTCCGGTGCGTGGAATGCCTTGACGGTGAAGACGCAATAGCTGATGGAATCGGTGAAGTAGAGGTGGTAGCGCAGGCGCACACCATCCAGCTCGGACAAGATGGCAATGGTGGCGGTGCCGTCGCCGGGTCGGCTGATCTGGTCGGCAGTGATGGTCGGCATCGAGGCGTTCATGATGTCTCTCGCTTTCGGGGTTCTATGGCTGGGTGTGGTCTACGTCGGCTTCGGCGAGGATGTGGCTGCGCAGGAGGCCGATTGCGGTCCGCTTCGCGTCGTCGGTGTCACGGCAGGTGATCGTGTCGGTGACGGTCGGGCGGTCGCGGGGGGACAGCGACAGGTGGGCGGTGTCGGGGTCGGCGTAACTTCGGGTGATCGTCGCTGTCCAGGTGAGTGCGTTGAAGGTCCAGCCTTCGATCAGCCCGCCGGTCGGGGCCGGGTCCTGGACCCAGCCATCGAGTGGTGTGCCACCGAACAGGGCGTGCTCGCAGTTCAAATGCTCGGCGCGGGCGCGGGCGAGTTCGCTGAGATGGGGCTGTTCGTGATCGGGCTCGCTGTCGCTGAATTGCGACCAGGTCGCGCAACCGGCGGGGAAGCCCGGTACGGCGTCGAGGACTACGACATCGCCTTTGATCGTGTACGGGATCTCGTAGGCTTCTCCGTCGTAGTAGCCGAGCACATCGACCGGGCAGGTGGTGATCTTCCAGAATTCGCGGTCGTCCTCGTCGGTGGTGATGACCGCTACCCGGACCGTCTCGGCGGCCGGTCGGCCGCTGCTGGCTCGGTCGTCGGGCGCGGTGGGAGCGAGGCCGTTGCACAGGGTGGCCTGGGGCCGCTGATTGAGGGCGTCCAGTGCTGCGTCCAGTGCGTGCATGGCGGCGGATACGTCTGCGGTCCCGGCGGGCGGTGGGATCGGCGGGGAGAGCGGGCGTTGTGACAGCACGTGCCCGGCGAGGTTGCGGGCTTCGACCGAGACCGATCGGTGGTGGTCGTTGTCGGCGCTGCGGTGTTGCAGGGCCACCAGCAGCGGAACGTGGCAGCAGGCACAGGCGATGAGCGCGTCGCGCCAGGTGGCGCGCAAGGCAGCCTCCAGCAGGTCCGGCCAGGCGTCGGTCCAGGCGCCTTCGAAGCGTGCGGGGTCGCGGGCGAGGAGGTCGGTGATGCTGTGGTGGATGCTGCGGGGGTCGGCGCGCACCGTGACGACGCGCGGCGCGGCCGCTGTGGGGCGCGCGCCGGCGCCGGGATCGGGGTGCCGCGTCGCCGGCCGGGGCTGTCCGTGGCGGTGAGCAAAGTCGGGCAGGTGTCGCGGTCGGGGTCGGGGGTGATGCATCGGTGGTCCTTGCTGGGTTGTCCGTGGCGAGGCGGAAGCCTCATACGCTGCACCGGCTGTTTCGGCCGGTGCAGCGGCGTGAGGGCTCCGCAGCGATCAGAACGGTGGTTCGTCGATCCAGGTAGCCGGTTTGTCGCCCCAGGGAGGCACTTGGGCCGATGGGCACTGCGGACTGCACTCGGGAATGCGGAGGTCGGCGATTACGGCGTGCAGGGCATGCAGGGCGTCAGCGGTGATGTCGGTGCATTGGTCGCGGCCGGGACGCGGGGGCAGCGGGTCGTGGTAGACCTGCTGCGCCAGGACGCGTCCCGACGGGGTGCAGGCTTCGACGAGTTCGACGTTGTGGCCGCCGGTCTCGTCGACGTCTTTGACGTTCTCGACCCAGAGTGCGATCGGGTGGCGGCAGCACGAGCTGACGACCCAGCCGCGATCGTTGGTGGCTTCGGTGGCGGCCCGGAAAGCTTCTGTCCACAGCTCGGGCCATCTGGTCGGGTCCGCGGTCAGATCGCGTGTGGTGTGCTGGTAGTCGGTTCGCAGACATTCGGCGATATGTGGTGTGAGGTCGGCAGCGTCGATGACGAGTTCGAGGCTGGGCATGGGCGGGGCTCCTCTCGCGAAGCGATTGATGGGGCCCTCCCGGCTCACAGCCGGGAGGGCGCAGGATGTGCGGTTTCGGCGTGGCATGCGCCGCGACCGGTATCGGAAGTCGGCGGCCTGCCGGGCGGCGCGGCCATGTCGAGACCGGCCGCCGGTCGGTTACGTGCTGTGCAGTCCGGACAGTGCGGGGGCGGTCGCGGCACCCGGGTCGAAACCGTGGCGTGGCGGCAGATCGCGGTGTCCGATGGCGAGGCTCATCATGTGTCCCCGTCGCCGGGGTGGGCCTCGGCGGCGGCCCGGCATGTGGACAGGGTTCCTGAGGCGCTGAGGTCGTCGAGCACGATGCGCAGCGCCTACAGGGCTTGCGCGGGCAGATCGAGTTGGGGCCCGCGCGGGGGCTCGGAGGGCGGCCGGTGGTAGCGGTGCTCGGTGAGGATGCGGTCCTGGTGGTTGAGCACTCGGATGATGTCGACCGTGGCGGTACCGGGCCTGTCGGGCTCTTCGTCGTCGGCGACGGTGAGGACGACCGGGCGATTGCAGCATCCGCAGACGATCAGTTCCTCGGTGTTGGTGATATCGACTGCGCAACACAGCAGTTCGGTCCACGAGGTCGACCAGGTGGTTACTTCGGTGGCCAGTTCGACCAGGGTGGTCAGATATTCGGTGCACAGGCGGCGTGCGATGTGATCGGTGAGCGCACCGGTCGGGGCGATGAGATCGAGCGTGGTCATAGTGACCTTCCGGATCGTTGGATGGAGGTTGCGTGCCCGGGGTGACGGCCGCACCGGCACCGGGGTGGCGGCGGGGCGAGGTCCGCGACGGGCCGATGCCCGGTTCACACGTGCTCGTCGTCGTAGGGGAGTTCCTCGAAGTCGTTCTCAACGTCGAACATTGCGGTGATCTCGCCGAAGCACTGGTTCGCGAGCTGCTGAGCGTGAATCCATGCCTGAGCTTCGGTGCCGTAGAAGTCGGTGCGGATCTCGATTCGGAAGGGTTTGTCCTCGGCCACCGCGTCGGTGCCAGCACTCTGGTCGATGTGCTCGGGCGCCTGAGGTAGGTCTCCGCGCTCCGCAGCAGTTTCGGGGGACTCGGTCGGCGGGTCCGCGACGACGTTGGCGGGGACGAGGGCGGTGCCTTCTATGAGGGCCCAATGCTTGCCCTTCCAGGCGGGGCAGCTCTGCCTCCAGGCGTTGATGGTGCTGTCGCGCAGGTGCGTTGCGGGACCGGCGTTGTCGTGTTTGCGGGCGGCCCGGTACTCGGTGCGGGTGAGTTCATGAATGGGCATGAGCGGGGGTGTCTTTCTGTCGAGAGGGGTGAGGCGAGTAGCTGCCTCGTACGCCGCACCGGCGCGCCCGCAGTGCGAGCCGGTGCGGCGGGGTGGCCTCCACGCGCCCGGGGCACCTACTGGTCGGCGGGGCGGGATTCGATCTCCGCCGGACCGGAGTCGGTGGGGATGGTGAACCAGTGCTCATCGCGCAGGTCCGGGCCACCGAGTCGGATGTATCGGGCCAGGGCCGCGTATTCGTCGGGACGCAGATGCGTTCGGATGTCGAGCATCTGCTCGAAGGCGGGCAGCTGATGCTGGCGCATGTGATCGACGAGCGAACTCCACGCACTCCAGTGCATTTCGTTGCGTGCCTTCATGAGGCCCAGCCGCTGTGCGATCCGGCTGCGTTCATCGGCGGTGAGATGCGTCCAGATGCCGGTGAGCCAGAACGCAACCCAGCCAGCGGGCCACCACACCACCGGGATTTCGATGCCGCCGAATCGCCCGTTGTGGTAGCGGACGAGGAACACGGCGGCGGCGGGTGGGCCATAGCGGTGCAGGTTCCATATCCCGGTCTGCGGGTCCTGGGCCTGGGTGAACAGCTGCTGTTGTCCTCGGCCGGTGGTCTCGTGCCAGTACCGGAAGGTGGTCCGGATGCTGCCGCCACGGTTATAGGGCTGATCGGGTGCGACCAGTGCGTTGTCGAGGGTGTCGTGTCCTCGCAGTACTTCGGCGACCTGGTGGTTGGTGTGGCTGTCCATGGCTTCTCGCTTTCGTCACGGATTGCGTGCGCATCACCCCGGCGCCCCACACGGGGGCGCGGGGATGGGTGGGCGCGATGAATGGGCACTATCGGGTGCCAGCGGGAGGATTTGGTGCGGGGAGCCAGTCGGCCCCACACCAAAAATGTACCAAACGTACGCATTGTGTGCAAATCGTATCGTTCTGTGCCGCAACACTTTTCGTGCAGACTCCGGCCTGACGGAGAGTCGTTCCGTGCGCCGTGCGGCATCAGTCGCGGCGGGCGGGCGGCCGACACGTCCGGAACTGGAACCGGGGTGTCGGCTGCCGGCTGACCCGTAGCGCGAGTGCGCTGGCGGTTCTACGGGGTGGTGTAGCAGTCGGAGGTGGGGTCGAAGTATTGGCACACTTCGGGATCTGCGGCGTCGTAGCGGCGCTGTACCTCGGCGACGGCGACATCGAGGAGTTCGTCGAGCGCGGTGGCGCGGGGGCCCTCGGCGGGAACGGTGTAGATATCGAGGAACCGAGGTGGGTGGAAGAGGAGCGAGGGCCCTTTGACCACTACCGCGTGGAGGGTCGCGCGGAAGCAATCGTCCTGGTAGCTCTCCATTGCGGTCAGTTCCGCCTTGGCGAAACCGCGACCGGGGACGACTCCGACGTTCCACATCACGGTGCTGCGTCCGAGGGGTGAGTCTCGGCTGGTCTGCCCGTGTGGTCCGGGTGGATCGCTGACGGTGAGGACGTTGACCGGAAATTCGATGTCGTTGAGAACTGCCCAGTACCGGCCGTCCCATCCGGGGTGCGCTCGCCGCCAGCTGGCGAGGGTGTGCTCCGACAGTTCGTCGATCGGTCCGGCGTTCTGGCCGATGCGGGCGGCCTCGTAGTCGGTCTCGGTGATCTCTGGTACGCCCATGAGGGGTGTGTGCCTTTCTGCTTGAGAGTGAGGCGGGTGGCTGCCTCGTCCGTCGCACCGGCGCCCGTGGCGGGTGCCGGTGCGGCGTGGTGACCTCCACCCGGTCTCCCGGCACGGGCGGGCCGATGCCGGGATCCGAGGGCAGCGGAGGGTGTCAGGCAATCGCGGTCTTGCTGGGTTTGAACCAGCCTTCGACCCGCAGGTCGGGTCCGCCGAGTTCGAGGTATTGACGCAGGTCGGTGTAGCGGGACTCGTCCAGGTACACCGTGAGGTCGCCGCGGTCGAACTGGTCGTAGGGCGGCAGGTCTCGAGCGGTCATCCGGTCGGCCAGCGTGAACCAGTTCTGCCAGCCTTTGGGATCGCGGCGCGGCAGGAGGTCTTGGAGGATCCCGTTGACCTTGCGTTCGGATTCGTTGAGGTGGTCCCAGATACCGGTGAGCCAGAACCGCACCCACTCGATGTAGTCCCAGTGCGGCTCGGTAATGGCGTCGATTTGGCCGTTCTCGTACCGGACCAGGTGCATTCCGTGCACGTACCCGCTGAGGCGGGGTTTGTTCCATCGGCCGGTCTTCGGGTTCAGGGTCTGGGCCACCCGCCGTTGCTGGCCCTTCTTCGCGCCTTTCTCGGCGGTTTCGACCCAGTACCGCCTCGTGGTCCACGTGCTGGCGTACGGGTAGTCGTCCACGCTGACCGAAGTTTCGGCGGTCGTGTGGCCGCGCAGGACCTCGACCACCTTGCCGCGTTCGTCTTTGCTGTTCATGGTGTCTCGCTTTCGTGTCGGGTTCGGGGATCGGCACCCCAGGCCCCGCGCCCGGACCGGGCGCGAGGGAGTGGAGCCGATACCGGCGGTGTGCGCGGAGTCAGGGCCGGTCGCGCTCGGGGCCGCTGGCGGCGGCGGGAGTGCCGGAGTCGTCGGTGTCGGTGTCGGGGTTGTTCCTGTCCTGTTCGAGGGCGGCGAGGCCGAGGAAGATCGCCCGGACGAAGAGGGGGCCGACGGAGGAGGCCAGTGCCTCGGAGGTGCCGGAGCCGTCGTCCTGGGGTTTGCGGATCGCGTAGGTCCCGGTGACGATGCGGGCCCAGATTTCGTAGCGGTCGCCGCCGGGCAGGCAGATGTCGATGAGCGGCTGCCGGTCGCCGACACTGTCGATTCCGTCGTCGAGCTGGGCGTTCAGTCCGTCGGCGGTCAGGTCCGCGCACAGTTTCCGGGTGGCGGTCAGAATCTCGGCGTTCATGAAAGTTCTCCTCGGAATGGGGATTTCGGAGTCGGTCGGCACATGTGGGGTGCTGATCGAGGGGGATTCGCTCGAGGACGTACGCCCCAGCTCTTGAAATGTACCAAACGTACGTATTACAGGCAACGTGTAATACGTTGCGTGGCAATAGATTTGGTGAATATGCTCAGGTGTGCCGGTCTGTGGCCGCCCATCGTCCGGACACTCGGCGGCCGTGGGGCGGGCGCCGGCCCGGTGCGCGCGGGGTTACGCGTCGGTGGTGTGTGGGGTCTCGTTGTCGGCGGTGGGGCGGGTCCAGGAGAGCAGGGTGGGCAGGTTTTTGTCGGGGGCCTGGGTGATGTAGGTGCCGTCGACGGAGTCGCAGCCGAATGCGGTGGCGGTGGTGTAGCGGCGGGCGGAGTTGACGCGGCCCATGTGGACCCAGAGCCCGAGGCTGGAGGCGACTGCGGCGAGTTCGGCGGCGTGGCGGCTCAGTTTCCAGTCGGTGTCGCCTGCGATGAACAGGGCGTCGATCTCGTCCCAGGGGTCCCAGCTGCACAGCTCCATACCGTTTTGGGCGGCCAGGGCGGCGGGGTATCCGAGATCGCGGATGCGCCGGAGCATGTCGCGGGACCGGGCGAGGGTGGCGACGTGGTCGCCCACGACGTCGGGCGCGACGGCGAACAGGCAGCGCTCGGCGTGGCGGCGGTGTTTGCGCAGCCACGCGAGATACTGGTCATCCCCGGGGTATTTGCCGCCGAAGACCGCATTGTCGGCACACCAGGTGTAGCCGTCTTCGATCCGGTTGCCCTGCGGCGGGCTGGCGATCATACCGAGCTGCCCGGCACGGATCGCGGCGCGGACGGCCGGGGTGCACGGTGGGGTGAGATACAGCGGTGAGGACATCGGCGGCTTTCGTGGCGGTGCGGTGGCGGGCCCGGGGCGTCGGCTGGGTGTGCGGCGCCCCGGGTTTGGCGGTCAGGCCGGGGGGTTGGCCAGGTCGGTCAGGTAGTTCTCCAGGGCGTAGGCGGCGGCGATCTGCGGGTCGGGGCGGCCGACTTCCTTCCAGCGGTCCTTGCAGCCGCGCAGTGATCCGCCGAGCTTCTCGGCTTCGGCTCGCAGCGTTTCCGGGGCGCAGTCGGTGGCGCCGTCGACCCATCGGTACAGCTCGGGATAGTCGTGGGGGTTGGCCCATGCCCCCGCGATGACACGGCCGTGGTATTCGCCTATGCGGACCTCGCGTTGCTCGTCGCGGTAGATGCAGGCGACGATCTGTTCGTAGTCGTAGCTCCAGCGCTGGTCGTGGGCAACGTCGAGCCAGCCGCATTCGTTCCAGGGCACGAGTTCGCTGTTGCGGCATTGGGGGCAGCGATCGCCGGGTTCGGGTTCGCGGACGGCAGGGACCATGGCGCGGCATTCGGCGTCATCGCAGTAGGCCAGGCACGACGGCAGCGTGCACAGTCGCGCCCGGACCTGCACCGGAAAGACCAGCGCGCCAACGGCGAGTTCGACCCGGATATCGACCGGCGATCCACCCAGGGCATCGGCGGGGAACCCGAGTGCGTGTTCGAGCACCTTGCTGGTCTCGGTCGGCCGGGGACCGTCCTCGAGGATGGTGGCCTCCCTGCCGTCGACGGAAGTGTGGAAATGGCGGTAGCAGAGCTGGTCTGCCTCCGGGCCGTGGACCTCGGAGAGCAGGAAGTATTCGGACACAGGTATGCCTTTCGAGGGCAGGGCAAACGGGGGCTGGCGGCTCGCCTCCCACCGGCGGGGCGAGCCGGTGGGGTGTCAGGGGTGGTGATGCTCGGAGGCGCGATCGAAATAGGCCAGGATTTCGGGGGTGTTCTCGTCGTAGAGCCGTCGCAGCTCTGTGAGAGCGAGTCGCTGAGCGCGTTTCATTTCCTTGGCGCTGAACGGTTTGGTGGTGTGCAGGACCAGGATCCGGGTGCCACGGTTGGCGATCGGGTCGCTGCGATGATCCGACCCGGGTGTGGCAGCGAGCGCACGCAGGGTTGCGAAGTATCCGGCGCAGTTGTGGTGGTCGATGCAGAGGCGGGCGCGTGGGTTCGCGGCGGCACCGGGCGCGCCGACGCGCCAGGTGAGCGTGCGCGAGCGCTGTTCCCCGGCGAATGCAGGGCGGGCGTGAGGGCCGTCGGCGGCGGTGCGGACGGGTTCGGTGATCGAATCGACCATCGCGGTGGAGTTCCTTCCGAGGGGGTGACAGGACGGTGGCTGCGCGGAATTCCGCCCATGAGCGAGCGGGGAGCAGAAGCCGGGGCGCCGTTCAGGCGACCAACCCGACCCCCATAATGTACCAAACGTACGTATTGGATTCAAACTGTAAACCGCTGCGCGGCAGCGCTTTACGTCATCCGGCAGCGGTTCTTGATTGTCGGCGCGCGCGGTGGCGTCGACTCCGTCGGCGCCGTGGCCGATGGACGGCCGGCTGGCAGGTCCCGCTCGTCACCGGCGAGGTCGGTTCGCGGCGGCGCGGTGCGGCGGGTGCCGGATATCGGCCGGGACACCTAGGATGCGAGCATCCGGGCAGGCGGACCCACCGCGCCTTCCCGTGCTCGTCGGATCGGGCCGTGGCTGCGGGCGGGTACTCGACCGGGTGCAGCGTAGTGGCGGATTAGTGGCAATCGAGGGCGGCGGGTTGCTACTAATCTGTCGCGCTGCAATTTGTCGGCGCGTTCTGAGATCCTTGTGGTCACCGAGCTGTGGAGGTGGTGATGGAGGATCAGGCGGGGTTGTGGCCTGCGGAAGCGGGTGCCGATGGGGTGGAGCGGCTCGTGTTCTCCGGTCTCGGTGCACCGGCGTTGGAGGCGTTCCGCGCGGGGTTGTGGCGGCTGGCGCTGGCCCAGAAAACCAAGGTCACCTACCTCGAGCGGGTGAACGATTTCCTGCGGTGGTGGCGCGGCAGCGACGGGTTCGAGGACGCGTTCACCACCGGGGCGGGCCGTGATGCGGCGGTGACCGCGTATTGCGAGAAGTTGACCGACCGGGAGGTGGAGCCGTCGACGGTGAATGTGTCGCTGGCGGCGTTGGACACCTTCTACCGCTGGTTGGGGCTGGGGCGGGTGAAGTTGCCGCGGGCGGTGCTGGCCCAGATCGTGCCCGACACGCTGGATGTGCAGCAGCAGAGCATGTTGCTCAAGGCGGCCAGTCGGCGCGGGTTGCGGGACTATGCGTTGGTGACCTTGGCCTTGGATGCCGGTCTGCTCGAGTCCGAGCTGGCCGCGCTCGATGTCGATGATCTGTTCCTGGATGAAATGGCCGAGCGTGGTGAGGTCCGGGTACGCGACCGGCGGGTTCCGTTGGGTCCGGCATGCCGGGCGGTGCTGATGTTGTGGTGCGCCGATCGACGCTCGCGTCTGGGTGGGAACCGGCCGGGCGAGTTGTTCATCACCGAGGACCGGAGCGGCCGTTTGGCAGTGCGGACGGTGGATCACATCATCCGCATGGCGGGCCGGGAGGCGGGGATGGAAATTTCGCCGGGGACCTTGCGCAATACGTGCCAACGCCGTTTGCGGTGTTCCGGGCTGAGCGCGGCGGCGGTGGATGCGTTGATGGGCCGCCGGTGGCCCAATCCAGCACGGGATCGGGCGTTGGTGTCTTCCGGGCAGTTGTCGTTGGACCTGAGCGCGTGATGCCGAGCCCGGCACCGGAGATTCCTGGTGTCGGGCTCGGCTGGCTCCGGCTGGCCGGAGCCGGGGTCAGACGCGTGTGCCGGGCGGCTGGGCGGCGGGGTAGCCGGTGATGACGGCGCAGCCGATGCGGGTGCCGTTTTCCAGCAGGTCGTATCCGGCCTGGGGTTCTTCGGGATTGAAGTCCTCAGCGAAGGCGGGTTCGAGGGTGAGGCCGATCTCGGACATGGCTTCGGTCAGCAGCCACAAGGTGTCGTCGAACGAGTCTCCCGGTGTTCCGTCGTAGTCGAGGAACGGGCCGTCGGGGTATTCCTCGTCGTCGGATGCATCGAAGCTCCAGCAGTAGTTCGCGATGCGTTCGAGGTGGAGGAAGGGGTTGGCCGGGGCGGTGGTGTCGGGCATCGGTGTGTGTTCTTCCTGGTGTGATGTGGGGCGAGGGGAGAGGCGGGCAAGGGGGCTGCGTGACCGAATCCGGCCGGGGGTTCGCCGGGGTGGTCGGCTGCGGCGGCAGTGGCGCGTCGGCGGCCGGTCAGCGACCGGCGCCCGGCGGGTGCGCGGCATACAGATACACCTCGATCCGGGCGTTCTCGGCCGTGGCCTTGTGGGTGGTGAGCCGCAGGTCGACGTCGGCGGTGGCGACGAGGCCACGGTCGGCGGCCTGCTTCACGGCGTGTGCGGCGATGGCGTCGAGTCGGCCGTTGTCGTCGCCGCTGGGTGAGTGCCAGCGCAGAAACAGCCGCGTGAGCTGGCGGGGGTCGGTGTCGGGTCCGTCGTAGGCGAGATGGGGTGCCATGCGGCGGACGTCGCGGCCGATGCGGTGGCGGGCGAGTGCGGCCGCGAGCCTCGCCGGCCACGGGCCCAGACCGAAGGTGTCGGAGTGCGCGGTGGGGTGGTCACCGGGCGCGGGTGTGGTTGTCGGGTCCATGAGGATTCCTCGGTGTCGTTGCGTGCGGGGGGCCGCAGCGGTCCGGGCAGATGACAGCTGTCCGGACCGCCGGGGCCTTGCGGTGGGATCGGTGATCAGAGCCGTTCGAGGGTGGCGCGGGTCTTGTAGGCGGCGACCAGGAATCCGCACACGCGGGCGTCGGCGTCGTCGGCCCGGGCGTGGTCTTCGCACTCGCGGGCCATCACACCGATGTCGTGATGGACCATGGCCTGGGTCTCGAACCAGTCCAGCAGCGTTGTGTAGTGGTCGATCTCGCTCATCGATTCGTCGCGCGGGCGGATCGAGGCCGGGTCCGGCTCGGTGTAGCGCCGACACGGCGAGACCACGCTGACGAACAGTTCGAGGGCGCGGTGCAGCAGTTCGGCCCGGCTGTTGAGGGCGCTGACGGTCGGGATGCCGAGGACGGGCTCGTCATCGGTCCAGCCCTGCGCGCGGCGCAACTGGGTGGTCTGGTCACGCACCACCACGGCGGCGGTGAACGCTTCCTCGAGCAGGCGGGCCGGGGCGTCGGTGTCGAAGACGGTCTGCCATTTTCCGGTGCCGGGGTCGAGGTGCAGGTAGCGGAACCGGAACAGCGGGTCGCCGCCGAGGATGAACTCATAGTGGTGGGCAGGGACCCACATCGCGTCGGAGGTACGGGGTTCGAGGATGTGGCGGTCCTTGTCGAAGTGGTCGGCCCACTGCCCGGTGGTCGGCTGTTCGTGAGCCAGCACGAGGTCCATCCAGGTCATTCCGAGCCGTGGGAGCACGGAGGCGGGACGGCCCTCCTCGGTCTGGTAACTGGCCCTGTCGCCGAAAAGTTCGACCGTGATGTATCCGCGAGATACCATGTGGCGCAATGCCTTTCGTTTGATTTCCCCTTCCCAGAAAACGTACCAAACGTACGTATTGATGTCTAGTTGGGGTGCGGTGCCGACAGGAACCCGACCGGTGAGCCGATCCGGCCGCGTCGCCGCGTCGGTCGGCTCGCCGGTCGCGGCCGCGATCCGGCGGCTACGACGTGGGTGCCGGTTCCCAGGTGCCCGCCCAGCCGTCGTCGGTTTCGTCGTCCTCACCGGAGCATCCCCACGGGGAGCATCCGCGTCGGACCTGTTCGTCGGCGAGGGCGTCGAACAGGTCGATCTGGCGGGATTTCCATTCGGGGCCGGTCACGTGGTCGATGGGGGCCTGGTCCAAGGGGACACGCGAGGAGTGCAGGAACGCTTCTCCACGCAGGACATCCCCGTTGTGCAGAGCGCGGGCCGCACCGTGGCGGATGCGACGATCGAAATCGAGAGCATCGGCCCAATCATCAGGGCGATGGTCGCGCATCTCGCGCCAGTAGGCGTTGGAGTGGCGCGGGCAGCCGACGCAGACGCTGCGCGGGGTGGACTCGAAACCGTGGGCAGCGAGGTAGCGTTCGCAGTCGGTGCGGGTCCACCCGACGCGGGCGCGGGCAGTGCCCCCGGGCAGGAACAGCAGCGGGAAGCGGTGTTTCATGTAGGAGACATCCTCGGTGATGCGGGCCGCGCGCGAGCTCTCGTCGGAGGAGATCCCGATCCACTGATCGGTGTAGACCCCGACAGGCACGGGTCGGGGGTGCTCGTAGCCCAGCAAATGACGGACTTGCGGTTTAAGTGCGGCAATCTTGTATTCGGCGGTGCACTGGCGTCGCAGCATCCCCTGTGAGCCGTCGTGGCCTCGGATGTAGAGCGGCATCTGTGCGTAGCGGGCGGCGGCGTCGAGGGCGTCGTTGCGGATGTTGCCCCGGCTCACCCGGAAGATCGGAATGCCCGCGGGCGCCGCTACTTCCCGTTCCAGGCGGTCGAGGTGGGCATACACCGCTGCCGATTCCCATCCGGTGTCGGCGAACACTGCGGCGTCCAGTTTCGGCAACCGGCCGTGCGCCGAGAGCAGCAGCAACGTGGTCGACTGCACCCCCGCACCCAGCGACAGCACCCGCAGCGGGATGAGGACCTCGGGGATGACGAGCTGTTCGGGTCGGCGGCGAAGAGAAGTGGGCGTAGTCGTGGTCGTGGTGATGTCGAGCGCGTGGTGTGTCATCGGCATTCCTGGTCCTGGGATGGCGGGTGGCGTGGTCACCGGCGGGCGCCGCTGTCGGCGGGTGTGTGCTGGTCGAGGAGGTCTTGGGCGGCGGCCGCCAGCTCGGATGCGGCGGCGGCTTCGGCGTCGGGGCCGCGCCCGGCGGCGCGACGGAACGAGGCCAGCGCGGCGCCCAGCTCGCGCAGCGACTCGTGGGGGGCCGGGGCGGGCCGGCTGAGCGTGATCGCGGGATCCAGGCCCGGGACACTTCGTCCGGCGCGCAGCGCGGCGATGTCGACGGCGGTGAGTGCGGTGGCCGCCACGAGCCGGTCGGCCAGCGGCCCGGCGGTCGCGTCGAGGTAGGCGAGCTGGCCTTCGTCGTCGAAGAGGAACACGGTCAGTTGTGTGTCGGGGCCGTGGCCGGTCAGCAGGTCACTGCCGAGTTCGATGCGCAGGCCGTTGCGAAGTTCTCCGCACAGGGCGCGCTGCGCGCCGCCGATGCAGGCCACGTGCGCGGGCCACCGGCACAGGGCGGTGAGGGCGGCCAGTTCGGTGCCATAGTGCCGGGTCAGGTCGTCGTCGGTGAACATGATGTCTCCTGTGCCGGGTGGGCGGCGTGCCGCCCACCCGGCGTGGTGATGAGGGGTGGTTGGGGTCAGTGCGGGTCGGCGCGGCGGGCCGGTGCGCGCCGTAGTGCGCGCAGAGCGGCCCGCAGCGCGCGCCTGGGCGGGGGTGCGGGCGCGTCGGTGCGGGGGCTTGCCATGGCGGGGGTGGTGAGCGCGGCCGGGAGGGCGTGCTCGCAGTGGCTGTGGTCGCTGCGGGCGTCCGGGCGGTCGGGGTGGTCGAGCTCGGAGTAGGTGGCGCATCCGGCCGCGAAGCCGGGCACCGCGTCGACGACGATGACCGGACCCTCACCCAGGCCCGCGATGGCCTCGGCTTCGACCTCGCGGTAACCGAGTGCGACCACCGGGATCTCGAAGATGTCCCAGTTGTCGCGGTCGTGTGGGCGGGCGGCGACGCGGGTCGTGCGGGTCTCGAGTCCCAGCTCTTCGCGGACGGCGCGGATATCGTGCGGGTTGATCGCCCCGTCACCGAGCCAGCACTCCACATAGCGGGTGAGGTCGGCGGGGGCGGGTCGGCTGGCGTGCACGCTGATGCGGCCGCCATCCGAGCGCACCGAGGCCATGCCCGCCCACTCGCGGTGCAGGGTGCGGAAATTGGCGAGCGCGACCGGATCGATGCGGCCTTCCGGGTCGATCGCGGTGGTGAAGGTGAGAACGAGCCATTCGTCGCTGTCGTGGTGCCAGGGGTGATCGGCGGCGATCGCGTCGCGGCGGACGGGGTCGTAGCCGTGGTCGGTTTCGGTGCCGAAATATCGGGTCAGGGCTTCGGCGACCGATATCGTCCGGACCGCGACGATCTCGCCGGAGCCGGGCCGCCGGTCCAGAGCGCGGGCGCGGGCCGCGGCGTCGGTGAGGGTGGCGGCGATGATCTCTTCGGTGTCTCCGTCGGCGAAATCGACGTGCCACAGGGTGTCGTGGTTCATGGGCGAGGTCCTTCCCGGTGCGGGGTGCGGGGGCGGCCGACGGTGGCGATCGTGGCGGGGGTGCGCGACAGCCGGTAGAGGTAGATGTTTTGGTGGCCGGTGGCGGCGGTGTGCTCGGCGTCCAGGGCGGGCACAGAGCGGTCGGAGGGGTCGAACCAGTCCGAGCGCCAGCCACATCCGGGGGTGCGGCATGCGAACAGGCAGTACTCGGCGTAATCGCTGTCGGCGCTGGCGGGCAGGGCGGGCAGCGGGCCCGGGGTGGATTCGAGACGCGTCATCAGAAGTCCTCCTCGTCCGGGATGGTCAGGACCTCGATCAGTGGTGCGGGGCCCGGCGGGATGACGCGGCGCAGCGCGCCGGTGACCGGGTGCGGTGTGCCGTGTTCGCGGGCCATACGGTTGACGTAGGCCAGCATGTTTTTGGTGGAGCCTCCGAAGTAGTGGTCGGCGAGGGCGGCGACCGCGCGCTGCTGGTGGCCGGGGGCGTAATCGCGGCCCGCGGCGACGGTTTTCCCGCAGCCGCAGGCACAGCTCGCCGGCGGGCCGGTCTCGCGGGGCGTGCGCCGGCGGCGCGCGGGTTTCGCCCCGGCGCCGGCGCTCGCGGCGGGCGGGGTGGCGGGAGGGTCCAGGTAGCCGATCAGCGCGCGGACCGCTGCGGCGGCGGCCTCCGGGCTGCCGTGGGAATCCCAGGTGTGCCAGTCGGCGGCCCGTGCAGGGTCGGTGATCTCGTCGAGCAGGCGCCGGGCCTCGCCGAGCGTAGCCGGGGGGCGGGGCGCGTCGGTGGTGGCCCACAGATGGAGTGCGGGGAAAGGACTGCCGTTGCGGTGCGGCCATATCGGGTGGCCGGACCGGTACAGGAAGCGGCGCGCGATCGCTTTCGCTTCCACCTCCAGCAGTGCGGTCGAGGGGGTGTGGGCCAGCATGGCCACCACCTGGTCGTAGACGTGGCCGACGTCGGGTCCGGACATGAGTGCGTGTTCCTTCCGTGAGGTAGGGGCGCGCGGCGGCGCCCCGGGGGCCGGGAAGAGTGCCCCGGCCCCGGGAGCGGTCTGTCAGCGGAGGCGTTCGAGGTAGCGGATGAGGGCGGCCATGGCCACGAGGGTCGATCCGCGTTCGCCTGCGTGCGGCCAGGTCTCGGCGTCGTTGAGTTGGTGCATGGCGCGCACGTGGCGGGCCTGGGTGAGCAGCTCCTCACGCGAGACCTCGTCGGTGTCGATGAAGTGGCCGCCCCAGTGCTGCAGCGTCGTGCGGTCCTCGGCCCAGCCGAGGGCGATGAGCCGGGCTTCGTTGTCGGTGATCCCGGCGTTGTCCGGATAGTCGCGCAGGTCGGTGTTGGCATACAGCCACTGCGCCACGGTCTGTGATGTGTGGTGCTGGCGCAGGTAGCCGATCAACACGTCCACGACGGCGGCCGCCGCGTCCGGTGTGCCGCCCTCGTCCCAGATCTGCCACCCGGTCTGATAGGCCGGGTCGAGGATCTCGGAGCGCATCCGCTGTGCTTCCTCGATCAGGCTCTCGGAGCGGATCCAATCGGCCTTCTCGCCGTTGGTGGCCCACTCGTAGAGGGTGACGAAGGGCTCCCCGCTGCCCCATACGGCCTGGCTCAGCCCGGCGAACCAGCGTTGCGGGATGGAGCGGGCTTCCAGCCCGCCCAGGGGCGCGTCCGGGTCGTCGGCGAGTTTGGCCACGACCCGGTCATAGGTCTCGGGCAGGTACTCGTAGAGGTCGTACTCGGGCGCGGGGGAGCTGGGGGCGTCGAGCGGCCAGATGCGTTCGACCTTGACGACCCGATAGAACTCGGTGTCGAGCTGGTCGGGACCGTAGGGCCGCCACCCGTTCTGTTCGAGAACATCATCGGGGTCTTTGCCGATGGGATCGGCGGGCCTGCTGCAGGAGTAGGTGGCGATCGGTGGGCTGCCCGGGCAGTTGTCGACGGTGATGACGATGTCGGCGGGCATCAGGTCCTGGTCACAGTCGATGGTGTCGTCGGTGACGATGCGGGCGGTGAACTTCGCGCCGTCGGGGATCGCCGGTTGCTGTGGCGCGATCTTCTTGGCCCGGTTCAGCGCAGCGCGCAGCGGGCCGATCATGGCGATCGGCAGCGGGGCGGCGAAATCGCCGCCGAGGGATGCTGTGCCGTTGGGCAGCACGTGGACATGGCCTTCGCCTATCTTGCAGCGGGCGGTGACCACACTGGCGCCGTGGGCGTCGCGGGTGACGGTGATCTTGTGAGCCATGACAGGTTTCTCCTTCTGGATGGGGGTGAGGGGGTTGGACGGCGGGTGGGGCCCGGCGGGCCGAGCCCCACCCGGGTCGGCCTGGATCAGGCCGGGATCAGTAGCCGGTCGGCGCCCGAGTGTGAGGGCCAGCGCTCGATGTCCTCGCCGGTGACGGCCTCCATCAGCGCGGAAACGATCACTTCCGCGCAGGCGGGGGTGACGGCGTTGCCGAGCTGGCGGACCTTCTGGCGTTTGTTGCCGACAAGGATGTAGTCGCGGCCGAACGCCATGGCGTCCCGGATTTCCTCGGGGGTGAGCATCCGGAACCGCACGTTGTCGATATCGCGTTCGCTGATGACATCGACGAGGGCGAAGCGGTCGCGGGTCGACAGCGTCCCGACCGGTTCGGCGGTCGGGCGGGCGCGGCCGGTGCCGTAGTAGGGCACCAACATCGACTGCCACACCTCGTTGGGCATGTGCGCGGGTGTGACCAGGCCGTGGTGGTTGCCGCTGGCGGTGACCGTGGCCAGGGACTCGGCCGCCGAGCGGGCATCGGAGCTGCCGCCACGCAGCTCGGCCACGAACGGCCAGAACGCCAACCCGGTTTCGGCGCGGGCGGTCTGGGTCCGCAACGGCATGGACGCGAGCCGGGCTTCCTTGCCCTCGCGGCCTTCCATCGGCACCACCAGCGGCGGAGTGCCCGGCCCGTGCCCGCTGCCGTCGGCCACGATCGTGGTCAGCTGCTGGTGCAGGCCGATGGTGCGCGGGCGGCCCGAGCGCAGCAGCGCCAGGAACGACTCCGAGACCGCGATCCCGTCGTTCTCCCGGGTGGTGCGGGCAGGCATCGGCCCATCGACCCCGACCGCGCCCTCACGCCACGTGCCGCCGGTCGGCACCGTCATCGGCACCTGAGCGCCGTACCGGCGCAGCCCGACCCGGATCCGCTCCATGGTCTTGTCGGCCAGCGGGGTCTTGCGGTCACCGATGCGGGTGCCCGGCAGGCTCCAGTCGATCGCGGCGGCCGCCGGGACCGCCGGTGGCTCCACGACCGTGTTTCCGCAGGACACGTGCGGGCACCGGTAGACGTACTGGGCGCGGTAGCGGCCCATATCGTTGCCCGGCTTCTTCCACGACTGCACCGCCTGGATCCACTCGTCACACGACGGGCAGTAGGCCGTCGGGCGCAGCCACTTGTCGAAATCCGGAGTCCGGTCCAGGCTTTCATGCCAATAGGCCAGATACAGCCGGTCGCGGCTCTGCGGCACCCACCGCGAACGCGCGGGCTGGGCGTGCATCGAGTTCAACGCGATCAGCCGGACCTGGTAGCCCAGGCGGCGGATCCGGGAGATCCAGCGGTCCCACTGGTCCCAGCGCCGGACATCGACCACGTTCTCGACCGCCCCGGCCAATACCAGGCCGCCGCGTGCGATCACACCTTCGAGGTAGAGCGGGACCTCTTCCATCAGAGCGCGGCTGCGCTCGGCCTCGTCGCGTTTGGCCTTCTCACGTGGATCGGTGACCGTGTCGAACAGCTCGGCTTGCAGGCTGTGCTGGTAGGTCTGCTTCTTGCCCCGCGCCGCCGACCACTGAGGGCATTCCGGGCTCGCCCAGAACAGATCGGCCATCGGCCAGCGGCCGACGGGTTCGTCGCGGATATCTCCGATCCAATGATCGGTGGTGGGAAAGTTCGCGGCATGCGATTCGATCGCCAGGTCCCAGTGGTTGGCCGCCCAGCCCACCTCCAGGTCCGGAATCACATGCAGCCCTTGACTGGTCCCACCTGCCCCGCAGAACCAATCCATAACCGTCAACGTCATCTCGTTGCGTTCCTTGTAAGCTGAAGAGTTGGCGCGGGCCGGGCGGATGACAGCCGTCCGGGCCGCGCCGACTCGTCGGATCGGCGAGAGGGTTCAGGACTCGGCGCACGGCCGCAGCCGCAGGGGGCTCACCGGCCACACCCAGGCAGGCGGTATCGGAGCGGCCGAATTGCGCACGCGGGGTCCAGCAGCGGAGTAATGCGCAGGACACGGAGGCGGGGCACCCCACAGCACATCGGGTTCGGTGGGCTCGGTGCGGGCTCGGTGCGTGTGGTTGGCTGCGGGCCGCACGCTGAAAGGGGTGGCATAACCCAGGCGGCGGATCTCGCCGGACCAGATCCGGTAACGCTCCCGTTCGAGCGACTTGAGGAGCTCGATGGCGATACAAGAGGGGTGGCCGCCGGTATCAGCGGACTCGGGCAGGGATGGGGGCAGCGCAGCGCGCATGGCAAGGCTCTTTCGGGTGCGAGGGGAGTGTCGGAGATGGTTTCCGGGGGATCAGACTTCCCCGCCGACACTTATAACGTACCAAACGTACGCATTGAACACAAGCCGAACCTACTGCAGCGCAACACTTTTCGGGTGTCGCCAAGATCAACCGGTACGTTTGGTACATTCCATAGGTGCAAGCCATCGAAACGACCAGAGCGCGGGGACGATTCACCGCTCTCGTCAAGGACGCCGCAGCAGGCCAGCAGTACTACGTACTCACCCACCACGGCAAGATCGAAGCCGTCCTCATCGGCTACACCGACTGGACCGAAGGCGCCAAACACTTGCCTGTCGCCGAGGAGCTGCGGCAAACCATGTCGGCGATCCATGCGCGCAACCACCTTAGTGAATGCCGCACAGCCGCCCGTGACGACGGCGTTCACACCCTTCTGACGGTCCACGCCGGAAACCGGAAAGACCCCACCGAGCCCAGCGCCGTTCTCGCGCCCCACCCCTGGGTAATCGAGGCACTCGACGTCGGCGGGCCCATCGCCGAGCCCGACCACACCACCCCCGCCGGGGCGGCAACCACTGAGCCCGAAAGCACCCCAGCCGACGCCGTGGTCCTCAGCGCCAACCAAGCCCGCGCCGGCTTCCCCGGCTACGTCAAAGACGCCGCCGCGGGACAGCAATTCCTGCTCCGCAACCGCGGCAGCATCGAAGCGAGACTGCTCGGATACCCACAGTGGCTGGACCTGTGCACGACACACCCCGTCGACTCAGAACTCCAACAGAGCATGGGCGTCATCGCCGCACGAGACCACCTCGGCGAATGCCGCACCGCCGCCCATATCAGCGGCATCCACACCCTGATCACCGCCGACGCCGACAAATACACCGACCCCACCCACGCCATCAAAGCCGTGCTCACCCCCTACCCATGGGCCACCAACACCCCGCGGTAATCCGAATTACGCGACGACCCAGGGGCGGCCCGATCTGGACTTGCGTTTGATGCATATATCTACATATCACCTTGGCTGCCCGCGCATCGGGGAGCCCGAACAGCAATGCCTTAGCACAGAGCAGTTCAAGCCAGTGGCAGCGGCGGGGCCGTGTGACTGTGCAGTGGTGCAGTCCAGCTGGCCAGTCGTCCGTCAGGTCACCGCGGACGCCAACATAGCCCAGGTAGGCGCCACTTACACAACTACAGCACATTGGCAGCAATCTGAATGTTTGCTGTTCATCAACTATTACCGCACGCTTGGCGGCAAATGGCCAATTATCGGCGAGTAATGCGAAGAGACGGCGCTGCTACGTCCCGAACCGGATAACCCCCGGTCTCGTACATACGCTCGATCGCACGTCGCCCGGCGTTAAGGCCGGAGGCCCGGAGGCCGTGGTAAGCACTGGCCTGGTCTGACCGATGTCTAGCGCCGATAAACCGGCCCCTACAGGCGGGGCCGGCCGATTCCGATGTGACATTCAGCGGAGGTTACCGGGGAGTGTGCGCGTATGGATGGGCGTTGAGCTTCGGGGTCTTGCGCTGCTTGCCGAAGTAGGACTTGTGCTCCGCGATCGTGTGATCGTCGAGGATCTCGAAGTACCCGCGGTCGGCGTACACATGCCGCGGCATGTCGGGGCCCTCGGCCGCCATCTCCTCGATCTTCTTCAGGTACTCCGGGTCCCAATTCTCCCCCGTGGTAACAGCCATATCGTGCTCGGCCAGCCAGCGCGGCACCGAAGCGTAGCGTTCCACCTTGCCTGTTTCGAGGTACCAGGTGAGGTTGACATGTGTGCCGGTCTCTTCGACCCAGTGCAAGATCTCGACGCCCTCCGTTATCTGACGGAGAGTCGGGATCTGGACAGCGTGACGGCCCTCGTGCGGGCCCGCTTTGAGGTGGTACTCGATGAAATCAGGCCCGGTGAACCAGGGTTCGAAGACCCAGCCGTTGGGAAGGAAGAGGCGCAGGTGTTTTCCGACGATGGATTTCAGCATATGGCGGACGGGGTTCACCCCGGATCGAGGGGCAGACCCCTGCCCCCTTTCCGACTCGCACAGCAAAAACGGTAAATCCAAGATCATCATTTCATAGGTTCAGCAACTGCGAGCCCAAATGAACGACACCACCTACCACCAGATCACGAAGTGGCCAGCTCGACGAACCGCAGGGCCAGACCCGCAGTTTGGAATCGTCGCGCACGTTCGGAAGCCGTCGACAGCTGGATGGAAGCCGCACGTGCTCCATTCAGACTGACCAACGCACCGGCAACACTGACAACGCACGGTGGAACGGCCCGGGACGCCACCGCAGGTCACCTGTCGACACTGCCAGCTCCATGTCAGGTAGACGATCGAGCAACTGATCAACTGAATGCTTTGCCACTAGGTAGCCAAGGTCTTTCGCCGGGCAAGCATGCGACCCTACACTCCAGGCGAGGTGTGAGCGGTTCCCGACATGGCTATCGCCGTGCCGCATCGTTTCCGGGTCGTTGTTACAGGCGGCGAGACTTATGAGAACTGGTTGATGCGGTGGAAACCACTTATCGTCGATCATGACCGGCCGGGAAGGATACGTCGTACAGAAATTCCCCATCGGCGGATCATGAAAAAGCACGGCGTCGAGCGCGTCGCGAGTGGACAGGCTGCCTCCGAGAAGGCGGCCCCCTAGCCCGTCGTCCGTCAGCATAGACAGAATGGTGTTCACTACCAGGTTGCGCTGAGCCTCGACGCCGGCCGCGTAGAAACTCATGATGTTGGCCAGTACCTCGTTGTCGTCCAACCGTTCCGAGTGATGCAGCAACCACGATGTGACATCTTCGCCTGGCTCTGCGCGTTTCGACGCGACCAGCTCCGCAAGTGCACGATTGACCATCTGCGTTCCCTCCGCAGCGTCTACTGGCTGGATCCGATTGTCGGCGTCCACCGCGTCGAAACGAGCGGCCATGCCCGCAGCTATGACCTGCCCGAGGTCTGGAGAGCAACCCACGATGTCGTTGAGAACCCGCATGACCAGGGGAAAGGCATACTGCGTTACCAAGTCGGCAACACCGTTCACACAGAAGTCGTCGATGAGGACATCTGCGACGGTCTCCACGGTGCCGATCACGTCATGGAGGTCGACCTTGTCCAGGCATTCCCTGCAGGCTCTTCGATAGCGATCGTGCGCGCCGCCAGTGGAGTACCGCGCCGCCTGGCGGTGCCGCATCATTGGCAACACCGGTGAGTCTTCGGGGACGGTAGCTTGCCACATCCGCGGATCAGCCGGGAAACGATCTGGGTCGTTCAGTATCTGAACAGCCAGAGGGTGAGACAGCACTAAGGTGGCCGGCACACCTGGCGCGATCTCGACCGGAGCCATCGCGCCGTAGCGCTGCCGCAGCATCTCATACCGGCCATGGGGATCATCCGCGAATGCCTGAGAATACAAGTTGGTAATGTCACTCGGATCACGCGGTTTCGGCTCCAGCTGCGAGGGGACCGGACCGGTCCCGCATCCGTGTGGCATGGCCGGAGGCGATGATGTGGTCAAGGGCTTCTCCAGGTCGGGATATCGGTGTCTGCACGTTGACGAACGGCTTCGTTGCCGCTGACGCGCCAGCTGTCTGGCAGATTGCCCCGCCGCTGATTCGCAACCGCCCCACGGCTCTCTAACCCGCACACCCATCGTCATTCCAGTGGCCAAGCGAGCGGAGTCACCGATGTTGGGCACGGCATCGTGCTGACGACGAACCTTCCACATCTGTGACCCGATAGAAATCCGAAGGATTACGTACGTCGGATACGTACAGGAGGTTTTCGAACCATAGTTGGCCATCAAGCGCAGGCGTTGTCAGCTCCTCCCCGTCGGCGCTTGGCTCAATGTTTCTGCACACTCACAGGCTTGTGGCAGGAAATCATTTGGAGCTGAGCACCGCGACACTGCACGTTCTGGGACTTTCCCGCACCAACCGGTCAGTACGAAAATTGATGACGGTCGGCTGCAAAGGCACGTCGCGGGCCGAACCGTAGATGAAGACCTGCTATACGTAGCCGACGTACGTAGCATTCTGTATTTCCACGCGATCGCATGTGTGAGACCTTGGATAGGTTGATAGCGCCCGAGAGCGGAGGTAAAGATCGAGATGGCACGTTGCAGCGCACCCTCTGCGCTCCCGGCATGCGTAGCCGATTAGACCTGCTGGTCAGCGCAAACCTAATCAGGAGAAGCCATGCAATGCCGAGTGACCTACGGAATTAGTTCATCCAGTTTCGCTTGGTAAGCGAGAACCTCGGTCACCAACCCGATCGGCAACAGAAATCCCACGGGTTATCTTTTCAATTCCGGTCGAACAGAAAAAGTAACCAGGAAAGGCATTCGCATGTCAGTTGACGCCGCGCACCCCGCTTCGCCGGTCTTGATCGTTGGCGCCGGCCCGAGCGGCATGACGCTGGCTATCGAGCTACGCCGCCGGAATATTCCTTGCAGGATAATAGATGCCGCAGACGGCCCTCTCAAGACCTCTCGATCTTTCACGGTACATTCTCAAACGCTCCTCCAGTTGCAGCAGCTCGGAATTGCCACCGATTTTCTGCGTGAGGGCTTGGAGAGTTACTCGATGGACTATCACTTCCTCGACCATAGCGAGTCCGCGCAATTGGATTTTCGGGCGCTCGGAGGCCGATTCCCGTATATTCTGATCCTCAACCAGAACCGCACTGAGGCCATCCTGCGAGACCATCTCGCTTCCCTCGGGGTGACGGTGGAATGGGGCACAAGGTTGGTAGACCTTTCCGTAGATCCCACTGGCAGCGTTACTACCACCTTGGCACATGACAATGCAGTGGAAGTGCTGGCATACGACTGGGTAGTCGGTTGCGATGGGGTCCGGAGCACTGTGCGCCGACTTATCGGCGCCGAATATGCAGGTAGCGACTACACCGGCACGACTATGAGGATGATGGATCTGCCGATCCACAATCTCCCCCTGGGCGACTCGAGTATTCACTACCTTATCGGCAAAAACCGAATGGTACTTGTTACGCGCCTCCCCAGTGATAATTACCGCCTCCTTATCAGCGATAAGGGGGATACTCCCGAATCGAGCCTCACAGTGGAGGCTTTCCAAGCCGTAATGGACCAGCATTTCCGCGGAGTGACCCTTGGGAAACCCAACTGGGGCTCCCAGTTCGACGTTCGCCATCGGCTCAGCGACCTGTACATAAAGGGAAACGTAGTTCTATGTGGGGATGCCGCGCACATTCATTCGCCAGCCGGGGGTATGGGCATGAATTGCTGTGTTCAAGATGCGTTCAATCTGGGTTGGAAGCTGGCATGGGTAATCAACGGAACCGCTAAGAAGTCGCTGATCGAAACCTATCCAGATGAGCGCCGCCCAGTCGACTCTCAAGTCAAGGAGGGCGCCGACCTGCTCCACCAGGTGATTCTGGCCCATGGCGATTCCATAAACGATCGGATGAGTATCGTACGAGCGCCGGGATTCAATCAAACTGCTGTGGGACGCATTTCGGGCCGCAGTTACAGCTACCGCGACGTCGTTTCGACCCCTTCGGGTGTGGAGAAGTCGACCGGCCTCAGAGCTGGAGACAGCGCTCTAGACATAATGGTCAATCAAGATGTCGCTGCACGAGACCTGTTCGCTCACCCTGGTTACACATTGATGTACCTCCCACGAACCCGACCGGAGAGGGAAGTATCTACTCTGGCAGAACGGATCACGCGGCGCTACGGGGCTCACGTGCGTAACGCGGTAGTGATCCCACCGAGCGCTGGGGCGGCGAGATATCCGGGCGCGATTTTTGCAGATAGTAACGACGTGCACCAGCATTATGGTTTCGGTGAATTGGACGGTTTGGTACTGGTGCGTCCGGACGGCTATGTGGCAGCGCGGTGCCTGATGAGAGACCAGGATGACGTCTTTGCAAGCCTCTCCGAAGTGCTGGCCTAAGAGTCAGCGACGAGAGCTTGGATACCGTGGCGTAGGGCGGCAGGCGACTTCACGCCCAACGTGGTGCTGCTAGGTGCGAGCGCGGTGCCAGACTTAGCGGTGCAATTCGGAAATAGCAGTCAGCGCTCCGGATTTGGAGAGAAACACATCACCCGTGTAGGTGAATCGTCTCGCGGTCATCCGACCTCGAGGTAGTTCGGCAACAGGAGAAATGGTGGGGATCGGCCTGAGTGAAGACGTGCGTTCACAGAAGCTTTTGAACCGCGAGCAAATCGGCGCCGAGTTTTCTGTACCGGACCATGAGTTGGACCGGCCTGGGTTTCCGGAGCCACGGATCCTTGACGCCTGTCCTTACTGGGATGGCTCAGAGGTCTGGAGCTGGCTAGCCATCCATGCGCCCAGTGCCGCCGTAGCTGCGCCGCTACGGCACTGGGCCCCTACTGGCGATCCTCGAAACACGGCTGTTCGTCCGATTCCACAGGGCGTCGTCCAAGATTGGACGATAGACGGGCTGTTGGTCCGGCTGGTCTGGCCTCTGGCAGGGAACAAGGGGCCTGACATGGAAGCCGCGGCTCGCTTGGATCCGCCGGCGCCACTCCTGTATGCCATCAGCACAAAGCTCGACGAGCGTCGTTCGACGAGATACGGGAAGACCGGTCCCATACTTGATGTCTTCAGCCCTACCGGTACGTTGACTGGGTCAGTGCAGTGGGTTGATTTGGCTCTCGTGCTGGGAGGTCGAGCTCCGTACTGGCCGACCAACCTCCGGGTTGCCGAGGCGATGCGCTTCTGGCGGGCCGGAGACCCGCCGGTAAGGGTTACGCCGGTATTGCCGACGGAAGTAGCCCTTGTCAGGGAGCTTGCCGCACGGATGATCGCGGGAAGCGATGCTCATAGAACTCTGGAGTACCTGGTATACGCTGTCGAGCGCCAGGCGGCCTTTCGCGCTGGGTTCGATGGTCGCACCGCACTCGGTTCGGGCGGTGCTGACCGGCTTGAGTTGGCGGCAATTCCGTCGAGGAAACCGGTTCTCCCCCTTCTCAACAAAGCAACGCGCCGGGCCGGTTGGTTGGAGATACTTTCGATGGCAGATCCTCTCGCCCGTAGTGTTATCAGCTTCTACATGATCCATCTCGGAGGATGGGACTTGCCTCTGCCCTCCACTGAAGCCGCAGGGATGCGCCCCGGCAAACCGCCTTTCGGTAAGTGACTCTTGCTGCGCCACAACGGTTTTACCACAGTTTTCGTGCATTATGGTGTGCCGCGGAAAATCAGTCCGTGACGCGGGATAGGTGAGGGGGGAAATGAGCGGTGTCATTACGGCGATTGCATCTCCACAACGACCAGCTACTGCTGAGTGGCAGCCGCTCCCATTCGGTCACCGAACCAGCATCCACGCGGGACTTTGGAGGGTTGTCGTCTCCGGCATGGTTCAGGTAGCTCTCTACTTCCAGGAGCGCATCACACTCGCCCACTACGATAACGGCCATGCCCGGGTACTGCCGTTCGATGAGGTCCAGTGTCCTGGATCCATACCCGACGACCGCAGTTCCTTTGCCATTTGTCGAAAGGGTCGGCGTTTCGGGACGACGACCCAGCGCCGCAATCGGTCCACGGTCCTGCCCCCCTGCCCGATCGTCATTCGGTGCCGGAATCTGGACAGTCAAGCCCAACTGGTCAGCGATTAACTCGGCCGTTTGCAAGGCGCCACACCTCGTGGTCGCATACACGGCTCTGATCTGCGCTGCACAGGGCTCGAGCGCGAGCTTCGCCGCCAATGCTTCGGACTGCTGAATTCCGCGAGCTGTCAACCACCAAAAGTTCGGGTCATCAGAGCGAGCACCGTCAGCACTGCACGCTGTTTCACCGTGGCATATGAGCAGAAACTTCACAACCCGCCGCTGGCCTCCGCCCACACTGGTTGTTGCCGCGATAGCGTCCCCAGCATATCCAGTCACGGCCATAGCGCCTCGCATGGCAGCCGAGGCAGTGAAAGACTGGTCAGAACATGGATACTCACATGCGCCAGACCCTGAGCCGCCGCCGATTCTGCAAATGCCTCAGCAACGGATGCCGGCGTCCTAAAATGCAACGCAGCCCGGGGGAACAGATCGAATCGCACCGTCACCTGAACCTCTGGATCCCAAGTAGCATGCGGTGGCGCAGATAACTTCGCACGACTGTGCTTAACCGACGGCATAGGACAACTCCTCACTGGCGAGGCACGGAATCGCCCCGCAGCGACCGGACGACAGCGCAGGCGCCGGTGCCGATAGCGGCCAGGTTTGGCGGTCTTTGCGCACCTACCGCCGCTCCGCCTCTCGGGGCAGTCGGCGATGCCTCAGGATGAATACGGTGGCTCGGGAACGCGGAGTTGATCCACTTCATGTGTTCAGAATGGGCCGGACCTGGGGCATGCGGAACGTAGCAGCTAGTAACACCGTAAGGCGGAACGTTGTAGCGTGAGGTAGTGATCGACCCACCCCGAACTACCGTGCAGTCAAGCGAGGTGATCTATGAAGCCTCGCCGTGGTTGAAGGTGTCGAAACACCGAATTACCACACCGGACTTGACGCAGCGTAGTCATCACGCTGTCACACTCAACCCTGTCGCGATGGTCACCGTTGTCGATCAGCACGGCCGCGCATTGCTTCTGCGACGCCATCGTTGGATCGTCGGTCAAGTGGGCCTAGAGGCCCCTGGAGGGATTGTCGAGGCCGGCGAAGAGCCAGGTGCATGCGCAAGGCGCGAACTGCGCGAAGAGACCGGTTTCGAAGTCGGCGAGATGGTCTTGGTCGCGGATCTTGAGCCAATGCCTGGCCTGGTCAGGACACGACACTGGGTTTTTGTTGGCACGGGGCCGCGCCGAGTCGGCCCTCCCACCGACGCGGAGGAGGCAGCCCACCTGATGTGGGTGCCGCTGACTGACTCAGCACGCCTTTTAGCGGACGGAGAGCTGCTGGGAGTCGGTACTGCTATCGGCCTATTGACAGCTGCACAACTGTACGGCAGCCTACATCGCTTGAGCTCTCCGGGTCAGCAACTGATAACGCTTCCTGAGCCGTACTGAACCCACCTGTGATATCTGCTTCTCGGCCTTCTGTAACCGTTGCCGCACTTCGTCGGCCTGCCTGCAGTTAACCGCTGCCTCGGCGAGGTCCAGGTACTGACCGGCGCGCGCACGAGCGAAGTCGGGTGGCAATTCTTGCAGCGCTGTAGCAGAAATCATGCCGGCGGTCGGGTCACGAAGCCGAGCCAATATATGACCTGTCCACCGGCTCAGGTGTGCAGGTGAGTGGATGATGAATGGGATATCGGCGTGCTCGGCAACGGTCGCGCGCTTCATCCACAGCTCCGCGCGTCTCAACGACCGGTAAGCTGTCTCTTCCTCGCCGCGACAGTGCGAAGCAACTTGCGCTTGGGTAGCGGCCAGCCAGGAACGGAGTAGGGGAGGCAGCTGTGACAGCTCACTTGCCGCGTGCGCGCGCTTGAGTCCTAGTTCGGCGTCTCCTATCTCGGCGAGCATGATGCTGTGTTCGCCCATCGCATGCGCGATGAGCGCGGAGTCCTTGGATTCTTCTGCCGCTTGCCAGGATTGCAAGTAAAGTGCGTTGGCGGAGCGAATGTCACCGAGGTCTAATGCCTGCCAGGCCGCCAACGCTGCCGTGTCCGACTCTGCGCGCGCCAGCAATCTCCGATCAGCGCCCGAAGACTCCTGTCGCCGCCGAGCCAACTTCGAGACGAATTCAGAGGTCTTCGGCCGTGCGGCGCGGGCGCCGAACGCGCGATCGACCGCGCGGAGCCGGTTTGTGATATTCAGCAGCGCATCAGCGAGTGCACCGTCACCTGAAGAGGGACCCACCGCTGACTCGTCTGTCCGTATCGAGGTCTCTTCTCCTGCGGCGGCCTCACGACAAGGCAGGTGCAGCGCTGCACACAGTAGATGCCCGTTGAACTCGTCAGGGCGACAATGGCCGTTCTCCCACCGCGAGACCATGACTCGCAAGCTCTCCGCGCCCGGCATATGGAAGCCACGCTGCGCTGCAAGGGCCCGTAGCTCGGCGATCAGCCTTGTTTGGGACCAGCCAAGCTCATCACGAGCTTCCTTGATCTCCCGGCCATTGATCACACCGCCTCCTGGCTTCTCGACCTAAAATCTCGAACCAATTCGCTCTTCTCGACCACGTCACAGCTGGGTCGACATCGACTCTGTCGTGGTACCTTTCGCTCGCAACCCTATCGCGGTTACCGTGGTTCCGTAACTGCAACACAGTTACCGGGATTCATGGGCCGCGAGGGTTACGTGGAACTGGTGCCCGACCCGCTGGAGAGCCCATGGAGACGCGAACCGCCAACGCCCGAAGGCTTCTCCTGGGGCGCGAGATCGACTACATGATCCGGACTCGCGGTATCAGTCAGACGGAGGCAGGAAGGATCATCGAGGTTGGCCAGCAGCGGATCAACGCCATCGTCCAGGGGATCGGCACCATCTCCGTAGGGGACCTGAAAGAACTAGCGCGTGGGCTGGGTTTCGACAATGAAGAATACCTGGCAAGCCTGCTAGAGCTGCGCCGCGACAACCACAGGCGCGGGTTTTGGAGTACAGGGCATCGCCGCGGATACTTGTCCGAACTCCGCTTATACGTCGATCTGGAGTGCCAGGCCGAGAGCCTGAGAGAGACTGCTTCCGAGATAATACCCGGTCTCCTCCAACACCCTGACTACATCTGGGCATTGCACAGCTCGTCCGAGCAGATACCTCCCGATGGTATGTCCAAAGCCCACGACTACGTAGAGGCTCGGATTGCCCGACAGTCGGCAATGACCGAGCGAGCTACCAAGTATCACGCGATCTTGTCAGAATCTTGCCTCCGCCGGACCTATGGCAGCACTGCTGTGATGTGCACCCAGCTCAACCACCTAATCGAACTGTCCCGGAGGGACAACGTCCACCTCCAAGTCATGCCGTTCAGCCATGCCCTGCCGCGAGCTGGAATGGAGGACCGGTTCGTCTTACTCCGGGTCCCGTCGCCCGGGCGGGCCGGCGCGCTGGATATGGCAATAGTGGAAGCACAGGGGGAGATTCGCTATATCGACGACAAGGATGCGATAGATAGACGTGAACGGGTCTTCGCGCGCCTCAGCGGCGCAGCCTTGTCGCAGAGCGCATCTCGTGCCTTCATGCACAAAATCGTTTCTGACACAGCCTGTTTAGAACCGGTCTGCGATTGAGTCGCACCGGCGCTAACGAGCCGATTCAAAACTGATCACAGCCGCTGAGAATACCCGCCTGACATCCCGCCACACTTAGAGCCGGATGACCTCCCCCGGAAAGGACCACACCTTGCTATCGACGTTGCGTATAAGTCATTTCCGCAAATCATCCGCGAGCTCACCGGAGGGGGGTGCATGCGTTCGGGTCGGTCGAGCTGGGGCAGAGACGGTGCTGTGGGACGACAAGCTGGCGCCTCCATCCGCGAAGCCTGAAACATCCGTGCCACCGAATCAATGCCTCTATTTCCCACACCACGAGTTCGACGAATTCATCGCCGGTCTTCATGATGTCGACAGGGCTCCTACCTGTTTGAAGATCGAGCATATCGGCGACAAGCTATACCAATTCAGTGCTGCAGATCCCGACCGCCAACCATACCCAAAAGTCCGACTCCTGTTCACCGAAGAGGAACTCCATGCATTTTTACTCGGCGCGCAGCGCGGCGAATTCGATAGGGTGGCTTTCACAACCTGAAGACTTGACGAGGGGGAGATGAACAGGAATGCCAATGCCTCACAACGACGCCGGGGCGAGTCCAGTTCCCACTCACGCGGCTCCGAACCAGGCTCTGGTCGGACGAAGTGGCGAGTTGGAGCAGATAAAGGGCTGGCTTCACGAGGGCCGAGCCCGCCTGATCACGCTCCACGGCGCAGGGGGGATGGGCAAGACCCGTCTAGCTGCAGGTGCCATCCGCGAGTTCATCTCCGAAGTCGATCGCAGTGTTCATGCTCATAACGTATGGCTGGCCAGATTGGTCGCAGGCGTAGATCCAGCCGAGGTGGAGCAAGAAACAGCGCGCGAGGTGATCGGTTCCGACTTCTCGGCCACTGCTGCGAAGGACGCTCTCGTCGAGCACCTTGTACGACGCGCAAGGCAAGAGCAGGGGAGTAGCCGCACAGTGATCCTGATGGACAACTGCGAGCACGTACTCGCCCCTGTCAAGGCCTTGGTTGGCACGCTTCTCGACACCGATCCGACCATCACCATAGTTGCCACCAGCCGAGCACCGATTGGCTGGCTCGACGAGCATCTTCTCGAAGTTTCGCCTCTCCAGCCGAGGCATGCCCTGTCGCTCTTCCGGCAGCGTGCAGAACTTGTTGGCTACCCTGTGGTGGGCCCGACGCAATCAAAGCTTGCTGCCGAGATCTGCAGCCACATCGACTGCAGCCCCCTCTTCATCCAGCTTGCTGCTGCACGCCTGCGCCGCCAGCCACTCATCTCCTTGCTCAAAGGCCTCACTGGTCGACCTTCCGACGACGCAAGAATGGGTTGGTCGCACGGCAGCCAAATCGGTGCTGACGAAAGGCACAGTGGTGTTGTCGATGTCCTAACTTGGTCGTTCGACCTTTGCACACCAAAAGAGCAGCTGCTCCTAGAGAGGATGTCGGTGTTCGCGGCCGGCCACGATACGGGGCAGACGGGAGGTGCAGACAGGGAGTCTGAAGTGGGCGCGGAGCTTCACGCGATCCGGGCCGTATGTAGCGACCCGAATGTCGTTGCCGAGAAGCCCACGGACGAACATGATCAACACCTCACCAGCGAGGAGATCGAGCCTCTACTAGAAGGCCTTGCCGACCATTCACTGATCTCAATCCATCTTTCCTCCACCACCGCTCGGTACTATCTGCTGGAAAGCGTTAGGGTGTTTGCGTCACGCCAGCTGGGAGTGAGACGGGGCGCATCGGCCCAGGAGCTTTCGCAACGACACCTCTACTATTACCGCGACGAGGTAACTTACGCGGCGCGCCGCTGGTTCGGCTCGGCCGAGCAGGAAGTGCTGGCTTGGGCACGCGCAGCCTGGGACAATATTCTAACGGCCATCGAGACAAGCACCACACAGCATGGCGATGCAGAGGCTGGCCTTGAGCTGTGCCTTGGACTGGTGGCGCTGCGCGTTCCGTTCGTCCGCGGCACGATGCGAGACATCCGGCGCTGGACCGAGGGATGTCTCGAAGCAAGCCGTAGAGCTGGGGGACCTATTGAACTCCATGTGACAGCTACGGCGGTCATGGCGTGGCTCGCAGTCAGACAGGGCGAGACCGCGGATGCAGAGAGGCTCATGGACGAATGCGTGGCCGCACAATCGTTGAGCAGTGCCACACAGGAAACCTGGAGAGACAATCCCAATATCGACCATGGTTTCCCACCGCACTTCGAACTCGCTTGGGGCACGGCGTTATTCATGGCAAAGCAGGAACCTAGTGCTATACACGTGCTGACCCGCGCACGCGATAAGTTCGCCCGAAGCGGCGAGTCAGGCAGCACAATGTTCGCCGGCATGTTCGCCGGCATGGCGGCGGCCCTGCTCGGAACGAACGAACAAGCATTCGAGATCGCTGGCCGATGCCTCGATGAGGCCACCCAGGCTGGAGCACCATGGGCGAAGTCGTGGGCTCAACTGAGCTGGGCGATCACCGAGATCAAACACGGTAACCCCGCAGAAGCGGCAGGCATCCTTCGCTCGGCGCTGGAGCAGCAGATGACTGTTGGTGATCAGTGGGGCATGACGTGGTCAGTAGAGCTGCGAACCTGGGCCCTAGCTTATCTCATACGACAAGGACGGCCCGACGTCCGAGAAGTATACCGACCGAGAGCTATCGAAATAGCCCACCTTGCCGGCGGAGTCAAGACACTTCGGCGTAGCCTTGGTATCAACATCGCGGCTATGGGTACATTCGCCGTCGAATCGAACAAAGCAACCGCTATAGCCCGACGGATACTCGGGCCAGCCGACTTTCAGGCCGCGGAAACCCGCGGCGGTCAACTCAGCCCGGAATTCCACCAAGTCCAACGGCTTGCGCTGGGTGCACCGATCGACGACCTGGCGCCCAGCTTCCCCTGGAATGCATTGACCCCAGCAGAGGAGATGGTTGCGGTTCTGGCGGCCGCAGGGCTTCCCACTTCGTCGATCGCCTCTCTACGAGAAAGATCTGGCAGGACTATTGAGACCCAATTGGCTCGAGTCTTCAAGAAGCTGAAGATCGCCGACCGACACGAAATCGTCGCCCACATACCGGATGGTCGTATCGAGGAGCTCAACAAAGAGAGACAAATTCCTGCACATGCCATCCAGAAGCTGGCAGCAATGTTCGAGTCTCGAACCAGTCTCTCTCCATGGGTGGGATAGTTGTATGCGCACATCCCATCCGGCCTAGCCTAGTGAAAATCAAGGGGAGCGGTGGCCGGTCGGATCTGTCCGAGCGGCTTGCGTCTGCTGGCGGAGCGGGGTGATGCTGGGCGGCGTCGGCTACAGGCGTGCCAAGGCCGCTCTTCGGCTCAGCTTCCTTCTTCCATCCTGAGTCAAGCGGTCGAACACGACTATCTACTAGTGAGGGCGACGTGGCCGAGCACACCGCGCCTGTGGCGCTACCTGTGACCCTTCGGCCAAGGCATGGCCGAAGCGCTCTGTCGTGGCACGACCAAGGATTCCGGACAGTTCGTGTGATGAATGCGCGGGTTCGTCTCCGCCGATCGGTGACCCCGCGCACGTTAACAGGAGAAACACCCGCTGAGGGCAGCCTGCCCGCGATGAAGACCGGCGCGCCTCACGGATGAAGGCTATAGTTCTCGACCGAGCTGACGAGAGGGGTGCATGAATCCGGCTATAGCCGTGGCGTTTTCATCAATGTGAGGCGGCGCGGCTTTCCTCGGCTCCACAGCCTTTCGACCGGTGTGGGACAACCGAAAGCCATGTCGCCGCCCATCTCAACACCGTCCAGGAGCAACGTAGTTGTGACGGTGTGAGCAGCTCCAACCCGTGCGCGGTTCGAGCCTTGTCCAATCGTCTGGAGTTCTATCTTGACCACACAGCCTTCAATACCCTCCTTGACCGGTCCGATTTCGTTCCAGGAAACGAGCCGGTATCCTCTCTACACCCCGGAGTTCGCTGCCAATCCACACGACGCCTACAGGGCAATGCGGCGCGCCTACCCGTCGTTGGTCCCGGTAGACTTGGCGCCAGGAGTGCCGGCAATGCTGGTGATCAGCCATTCAACCGCGGTGAAGATCCTCAACGATCCAGACCATTTCCCTTCTGACCCTCGAGAATGGCAGGCCACCGCGCCCAAAGACACACCCGTCCGAGCGATGATGGAGTGGTACCCAGCCGCCCGATACAACACCGGCGCCGAGCACGCTCGTTACCGGGGGGCCTCCGTCTACAGTATTGACGGAGTCGATATGCCCAGTGTGATGCCAATGATCGAACGCGCCGCCATCCCGCTGGTTAATCAGTTCTGCGAGACCGGCTCCGCTGACTTGATGGGTGATTACGCGTTTCCGCTGGTACTGGAGGTCCTCAATTCTATATGTGGTTGTCCAGCAGATATCGGGGAACGGGTCGTACAGGGCATGGCGCTGCGATTCGACCAGGGCACCACGGCTTCAGCGCAAGCGGGCATGGCGATACTCAAGGACGCGTTGATGGAGCTAATCCACCTCAAACGAGTCAGCCCTGGTAAGGACGCCACCTCGCGGCTCGTTGACCACGACTCCAACCTCGACGACTTCGAGGTCTTCGCTCAGTTGATGTCGTTCTACGGTGCCGGCTTCGAACTACAGAGGAACTTGATCGTCAACACCTTGAAGATGATGCTCACTGACTCTCGGTACACCGGCTACGAAGACAACCTCGGCGGAAATCTGTCAACCCAAACCGCGCTCGACGAGATGTTGTTCAACGACCCACCGATGGCGAACTTCTGCACCACCTATCCGCGCCAACCCACACCCATTGACGGCGCTTGGCTGCCAGCTCATCAACCCGTCGTCATCAGCCTTGCAGCCTGCAACAACGACCCTTCAATCCGTAGTGCCAACCTTGATCCGGGCGGTGCGCATATAGGCAACCGGTCACACCTCGCATGGAGCGTCGGACCGCACGCCTGCCCCGCGAAGCCTCTGGCGTATCTGATCGCGCAGCAGGCCATCGACGAACTGCTCACCGCGATCCCTGATATGTCGGTTGCCGTACCTGCCTATGACTTGAAGTGGCGGCCAGGGCCATTCACCCGCGGCCTGGTGGCATTGCCAGTCACTTTTGACCCGCTGCCACCCATGATCATCCAAGACAAGTAAGTCCGAAGCCCGGTCAGTGATCGTAGGCGATCAGAGACCGGGTGATCGGGACTCCGGTGAGGTTGTTGTGCCAGATCGCGGCGGCCATCGTGAGGTTGCGCTGATCGACCCGGATTACGACGCCAGCGAAGCTGCGCGGCCACCTTGGTCTTCCAGGACGAGCTGCCCTGTCAGGATGTCGTTTACCGACTCGATCAGCTGCCGCACCTTCTTCAGCATCGGTTCTCCGTCACGCCGCTTCTCCTGTTTGCAGGCCGGGCGCAGCAGCGTAATCCCGCAGTCAGCCTGACCGGTCCCCGACGATGCGATCAACCCGGTAGTAGAGCCGGGGTGGTTCGCCCGGATTCAGTTGATGTTGCAACCCACGGGTGGTGGGTGTGGGTGCTTCCGACGCCGAAACCGTAGGCAGGGGGCCCGGCCCTGGGCAAGCCGAGCAAAACACCCGTCACCACAAGTCGGAGCCCATGAACTCGCGCCGCTGTCCACTGACAACTCCGCGGCCCGTGCCCACTTCAGATATGCGCAGGTAGAAGCAGAAAACCATGCCGCAGTGTGGCCGCCAAGCCCAGGGTGAGGGGAGCGTGGATGATTCATCAGATGAGATATGCACGCCTTCGGTTGACGTAATCTATGTTATCGGCAGGATTTCGGTGGATTCGATTGATGGTTGCGTGGTCGTCTTGTTGTCGAAAATCTCCCCTGCGCTTGGCCACTCGCGACGAAGCCTGGCCGTGGTCGAACGCGACGTCGCGGCGCTATCCGAACCCGGCTGCCAGCATCAAGAACCTCGCCAGAACCCCTGCCCCAATTCGTCACAGTGATGAATCAGGGCAGGGTGGGCGGCTAGTCGCGCTTGCGGCGGAACGAACCCTCGATGTCCTTGGACCGACCAGTGGCGGTGCTTATACGTCCACGGGGTTTCTCAATGTGCCGATGGTGGCGATCCTGCATGTGGGGTCCAACCGGCCGGAATCCGGCGCTAGCCGGAACGACTTCGCGCCTGACCAGGCGGTTTTGGTGGGCGCCGAAACCCTGAAATCCGGCGCTAACGGGTTGCCGCAGATAAGTGCCGACAGTAGGTCTGGTGCTGAACTGGGCGAATGTTCCCGCCAAGGGGTGCCAACTCCGCGAATTATCTGCGATAGATGGCTTACCGTCGGATTCCGGCCGTTTGGCCCCCTCGCGCCGAGCGGCACCGTGTTGTCGATATCGAGGTTGACGAGCCGCACCCCCTCGACCTCAGCCAGCGCGCGAGCGTAGCTGTGCAACAGGCCCGTTCGCCGATCCGCTACGAGGCCGAAGCGAGCCAGCTGCACCCGGCCGACGGCGGGGTGGACGGCGGATAGGTGATACGGCAGACCGAATCCGTCGATGCGGCAATCAGTGGAGCGGATGCGGGTCAGCTGGGTCGCGCGGATGCCCAGTTTCCGCATGGCGCGTAGCCGTTTCGCCTTCGCGGCGGTTGCGAGCCATGACCGCGCCGCCCTCGACCGTGCTACCCGATGAAGCTTCCCGTCGAATGTGTTGTATGCGCGTCGCTTTCAGCTCACACGTGCGATGTTCTGCTGGGCAATAAGGTGATACGGCTGTGCGTCCTCAAGCAGGCTGCGCACTGCACGTTCCCGCATGCCGACCTGCGTCGCGATCTCCGTCGCTTCAAGGCCTCGATGGAACGCCAGATGCAAGATCTTGGCAACCTGGCCGGAGTCACGAGTGGTGTTCTCGCACAGTTCGTTTGCGACCTGCGCCCATTGGTCTGCACCTGCTCCTTCCGAATCGACAGCAGACTCGGTTGCCAGTTCTGCCTTCGGAGCAGACAGTTCCGGGGCGTGCTCGGCGAGGTGTTCCTGACTCGATGGGCTAGCGTCGAACTCGTAGCCGGGGAGCGAAATCACCTGCGCTTCGGCCTCGATGTCGGAATGACCCGACTCCTCGATGTCAGGCTGGTGCTGGTTGCTGGCCTCTTCGGTCTTGATGGCGGCCGCGGTGTGCGGCAGGGAAAGCAGGGCGATGGTTGCGCCCGCGATGGAACCATCGACCAAGACCGAGTACAGCCACGCGAATGTGGCGTCGATGCCAGCCATCATGGCCAGTTCGGTCATTGCGGCGAAGGACAGCACGAACCCGCCGATGCCCAGCAGCAGGATGATCGCGACGATGAAGATGCGTGAGAGCCAGCCGTACTTCGAAGGTGCCTGAAGCAAAAGCGCGAGGCCGTGAGTATGGACCAGGAGCGCGATTGGTACCAGTGCGGCCAATCCTGCGGCTGCGAGTGGTGGCAGCAGGGTGACCGTCATACCAGCCTTTGGGTGCAGGAGCTCCGGCGGCGCAGCGTCCACACGCAGGTAGGCGTGGATGGCATTGCCGATGACGCTGACGCCGGCCGAACATCCGAGCACCCACCACCAGAATTTTCGTGCCTTGTCCAGCGATTCCTGCACGGGATCTGGTCGCCTCTGCGGCAGGGTGTGCGGGCGTTCGGTTGCTCTGTGGTGGTTAGGTGGGAGGGACTGATTGGAAATGGTCATTTGAACCCCCGAAAGTGGCGTTTCTAGGTGAATCCTGCGGCAGTACAGGGTGATTGGGTGTCTGAGGCGAAGTTAGCTGCAGCGGAATAGATTCCGTGGCCGGACTTGATGAAGTGCGACCACCGCAGAAGCCACACGAGACGCTCGTTATTCCATTGGAATAGTTGGGCGACCGCGCCGGCCTCGGCGCAATTGGTCGTGGGGTTCCCAGTCGTCCCCTTTGTGGATACGCCTGAGGTGGTCGATGTGTCGGTTGAGCGCAGACTCGGTCAGGTCCCGAAGGGTGAATGTTGGGCTCGCGACCTTCTTCATGCCGTTGACCGTGCCGTAAGACCGATTGCGGATGGTGGCGTCAATCCAAGATTGAAAGGCCTTTCCGACCGCGCGGCCGGTGGGATCGACGCCGCCGCGTTCGATCTGGGTCGAGGGAGTCCACGGACGCCCCTTGTTGTAGTGAAGTTCCAGGTCCGAACAGTAGGCGACGAGCGCCTCTTCGAGTAGCTGCCTTGTGCTGTAGGTGTTTTCGACGTTGTCTTGCATACCGATGACCACGCCAACGACATCTCGATAGAGGTCGGGTGAGATGTCGCTTTGGAGGTGCACCAGCCCTCTACGGTCGGAGCTGGCGCGTGACTCCTCTGCTTGATCCTCGGGTCGGGTCAAATCTTGACCGCTCCTTGCTCCACCATCCAGTCGATAACTGCTTCCTGGTCAGCAGTCACTCCCTCGTCGGGTGCGTAGGTCAGGAGCGGCTCCGCCTTCCGGAAGGCTTCGGCGGCGAATACGGCTTCCCGGATCGGCGGGGTAACCAGGTGCCCACGAGCGTCATTGGTTCGCAACGCTGTCAGCATCTGGTCGTAAAAGGCCCCTTGGTTCTTGTTACGGGTGCGAATCGGAATCAGCGCCCGGACCTCCACGCCGGGGTAGAAAGTAGCGACTTCCTCGACCAGATTGAACGCGTTGTTCAGATGCTTGCCCATACCCTTCTCGTCAGGGGTGGCAACAAGGATGACGCCAGACTTCCCATGCATGTTGCCGCCACGGGAGGCCCATTCCATTCCTAGGTAGGTCATCGTTGTCTTGAAGCCGGACAGGTCCATGATCTCAAGGTCGGGAATCTGGTCGTCCGGCAAGTCGGCGTCGAGCGACTCGTATGCGGCCATAACCTTCTTGGCACCTATTCCGGCGGGAAGCTGGTCCATCTTTTTGATCGCTTCGGCCAAGTTGGATCCCGTGGAACCAATTCCTGATGGCATCACGGTTATCCGGCTCATCCATTCGATCGCGCTGCCGTCGGCGTAGCCCGGACCGAAGCCACCGATTTCTTCGGCTTCCTCGTCTGTCTCCCGGAGCAACGGCTGCTCAATCTCCCGCAGAGAAGGCGCGCGCTTACCCTGCGGAGCTGACGGGTCGTCGACTACCGCCTCCTCCCCCAGCACGTCAGAGAGTACGAGCGGCGCATCTTCGTAGCGCATGAGTCGGCTTCCGTCACCTTGGTCGTCGCCATCGTGGTAGCGGATCTCCTTCCCACGTTTCGCCAACACGCATGCCAGGCCGGTCGCAGCAGTGGTCTTGCCTGTGGATCCGCCAATTCCTAAGAAGACGAGCCGTGTCGGGGTTTTGGTTGTGCCCATGAGCACTACTCCGTTCCGCTGAGTCGAGCTTTGTCGTAGTCGGTGAGCGAATACACGCCCAACGTCGTGAGTCGCTGAACGTGACGCTGGATCAGGAGTGGCCATGGCCCGTTCGTGGCGTACTTCTTTCGAGCCGCTTCAGCCTCCAGCACGCTGAGTGCCCGCGTTAGCGCCGTCTTGTGAACGTCAGTCCTGGAACCGGTCAACAGAAGGCTTTCGATGGCTATGGGGGTCATCTCCGTGCCTGTCTCGGACGTGAACAGTTCACCCGCGTCAACGTCATCGAGCCAAGACATCCCGACGAACAGAAAGGCATCAGCGAGCACATCGACGATCGTGGGGGCATCGCAGTTGGTGACAACCTGACGCATCGCAGCTACACGCTCATGGTGCGAAGTCGCCGCAGCGCTGAGAGCCTTCTCAACCTCTTCGCGAGTCCGCGGTGGCGTGGCGGGCGCGGCCAGCTCTGGCTTCGTCACATCTGGGGCATCAGGCTCATGACTCATTCCATTGGAATATTCCGCAGGAGCCTCTGGAGCGACGTCTCCTGATATTCCATTGGAATAATTTGGGTCCGGCTCAGGTGACTCGGACGCATCAGCGTCTGCGTCACCGCGGACCCTGTGGCGAGGTGCCGGCGGATCCGAGTAGTAGGTAATGCGTCCTGTCGGAGCAACTACGACACCGGCCAACTCCCCCGCCTTACGGACTTCGTCGATTTCGTTGTCCATAAGCTGGTGACGCCATCCGTCAGCACCGAAACGTTCCACTGGGTCAATTTCCCCGACGCCATCAGCTTTCAGGGCCGCGCGGGCAGCGGCAACCGCAGCAGCCTTCTCCGCTTCCATGTTCACGCGGTTGATTGCCGCGCGAAGCGCCGCCGACGTCGACTCCTGGGAAGTGCGATCCTCTTCAGGCAGCGAATCGATCGCCTCCATGAAGGTCTGCTCGCGAAGTTCCGCTGGCAGGCTGAGTAACTGGCGGCTGGCGTGGGGGCTGACATGGCTCTTATGGACGGCGAGCTGAGCCGCCTTGGGCAACTTCAACAGCTGCAGCGACTTACTGACCGTCGACTGTTGGGACCCGACAAGGGCACCGATGTCGGCTTGACTCACCCCCCGGAGCTTCTTCACCCGCGCATAGCCTTCAGCCTCCTCAATCGGAGTAAGCCGCAAGGCGTGGATGTTGGAGGACAGAAAGATCTCGGCGAGGGTCGCCGGATCTGCAAGGTCGTTGCGGAGGATATAGGGCAGGTCCTCCAAACCGGCGAGACGGGAAGCGCCATGGCGGCGGTGGCCGTCGATGAAGATGACCTGTGGGTGCGCGCCGGGCTCGACTTCGCCGCGCTCCGCGGCCTGACGGTCCAGCTCGTCGAGCTGGGGCTCGATGTCCGGATCAAGGCGGACAATCTCCGCGCGCTCGGCGGCGATGACGGGCGCGAGGACGCCGTGGATCTTGAGATTCTCGGCGAGCGGACGAAGCTCGTCTTCGTCGTACGATCGATGATCCGGGTTGTGCGGGTATCCGCCGAACGCACTCAGCGGAAGTCGAGGCAAGCTCGCCACTTCCGCTGCGGTCATCGCGGCGGCTTGTTTCCGGGCTTCGTCGATCAACCCGGCGCTTGCGCCGATAGTGGGGCTCACAGCCCTACGCGTGGACTGGGGCACTGTGGCTGTCGCGGCACTTCCTGCGGCACCCCTGCGGCGGCCCATAACACCTCCTGTTGTTGGGCATCTCTCGGATACCACCGAGATTGTTAGAATACTATAGTTAATGAATTCCCACCAGAATTACTTGGAGCCAGTGGATGGCGAGGAGTCGCATCATTCGTTTCCGCTGGGCAGAGTCACCAATGGGAGTTCCCCCGCGCCTAGCGTGCCAGTCCCCCGGCCTATGAACTCGGTCGGTTGACGGCCGGAGGCATCGAAGTGGACTGCGCAGCAGTGGGGGTCGAGAGCAAGCATGCCACACCTACGCGATAACGGCAGCACGACATGCCGACTCGGCGAATATTCCAATGGAATATCTCTGCGCCAAGCCGGACCCGGATGGTACCGCGACCGCACGGAGTGTTAGGGGGGGCAGCCAAAGGACTATTCCAATGGAATAACTGAGCTGACGTGGCAGCCTCGTCGGTCTGACGCCGCACTATCGATCCTGCGAATTATTCCATTGGAATAGTTGCCCGGCCTGCCCTCCGGGCAGTCTGCGCAGACGCGACCCGGACCTGCAATCATGGGCGATGTCACTAGTGCCCGTGGCCGGGGCGCAACGGCGAGCAGTGCGGCCCACCGTCGGCACACCGCGACGGGGCACGTAGCGGGGTCGCCGGTGGCGGGCAGTACGGCCAGCGGCACCGGCACGACCTCGCGGCCGTCGCGCCGGATCAGGCTGCCGATGATGACGGCGTGGTCATCGATGTGGACGTCGCGCTGGGGGAGTGTCGCGATCTGCCGCCAGGACCGCCCGCGGCGGCAAGGAGCAGGATCGCCGCGTCGCGGCGGCCGGACAGTCTGGCGGTCCAGCCGTCGACGGGCAGCCGGGGAAGGATGGTGCCGACACGGGCGCGGAGGTCGGCCATGCGCTCGGCGCGACCAGGTTTCGTGCCGACGCGAGGATTGAGGATCTGGCGCACGGCCTCCGCCGTGCCGGGTTCGGGGTAGGGGAGGCCGATGAGGGGGTCGTGGCTGCGGCGGTGGGCGGCGTTGATGGCGCCGACCCGGGCACGCTGTGTCGCGATCCGGGCGAGGTTCGCGGTGATCTACGCGACCACGACCGCCGCATCGGTGGGAAGCACGGGATACCGTTTGGCGTGGCCCAGCGGGCGAACTGCCGCCATTCACGGGCACGTTCGCCGGCCATGCCAGGCACGAGGGGGATCGCCATAAGCCACTGCGCGCGTCGCAGCTGCGCTGTTCGAGGTGCCGGTCGTAACGCTGAGCTGTCTTAACGCTTCTCCAGCCTCCGGCGGCCATCACCTCGCTGTCGCTGGCGCCGTCGTAGTACATACGGATGGCGCGACCAGCACGGAGGCTGTGCCCGCGGGCGGCGACGCCGACAGCCGCGAAGCGAGGGACGATGATGTGATCGGCGATCCCATGGCCGGTGATCGAGTTGGGGGAGTAGGGAATTCCGCCGAGCGGGCGAGACAGCGGTCGGAAGACCGCCATCGCCGCGTGCTCGGACTCGGCCCACGCGCAACCACAGCGATGGCTGTGGGGATCCTGTTCTGCCGGATTGTCGAGCAGCTCCTGGACGGCGATCGAGACCACGTCGGCAATCCGGTGAAGGTCGGAAGCCCGGCCGGGGTGGGTGCGGCGCTGGCGCCCCGCTCGGTGTCGGCGGCGTCGATCACTGCGAGCCAGCGCAGCAGCGCGCACCATGGGCAGCACACAGGGCACCGTCGCTGCTGCCGCGGCGGACGGGCCGGTGGGTGACCTGGTGCGGGTGGTCTTGGTTCCGCGCAGCCGAACCTGCAGCCGGAGGTCGCCGTCGTGGTGAGGGACAAGGGTGAGGTCCGATTTGCAAAGTCTCGCGAGTTCGCTGCGGCGGCCGGTATTGGCCCAGCCGAGCAGCAGGACCGCGATGTCGCGGCGGACGGCGATCTGCTCGCGCCAGGTGACGGCGGTGGTGCGCGCTGCGGTCACGGCGCGGCGCAAGTCCTCCAGACTCACGGCCGGGGCCCGGTTCTCGGTCTCTCCGGCCTCGGTGCGGGTGGCGCGGATGCTGGTGGTGATGAGCTTGGCCACCGCGGGGTCCTGCGTGGGGTCGGGCAGGCTGGCATCGATGTGGGCGCGGCCGATCGCGGCCCGGCATACCGCTATCGTGCCCACGGTCACCGGCGCCCCGGTGCGCCGAGGAACCGCTGCACCGTCGTCACCGAGCCGGGCCAGGCCGGGTACCCCTTGGCCACGCACCAGTCGGTGAAGAACCGGCGGCCCTGGTCGTAGACGCGGCGGGTCGAGGCGGCGTCGGCGGCCGCCAGCGTTGGATTGATTTGCTGTCGCATGGTGGGATCGGCACGAGGGGGCCAAACCGTTAGCGCCGGATCTCAGGGTTTCGGCGCCACCAAAACCGCCTGGTCAGGCGCGAAGTCGTTCCGGCTAACGCCGGATTCCGGCCGGTTGGACCCCACATGCCGGTACAGTGTGGCTCAAGCTTGCCCTGTTCCATATCCACGATTGAACCGTGCGGCCGCTTCGAGCGGCCCTGATCTCGCGCAGCCGGCGTGCCCTGCCATCAAATCTTCTCGCCCGAACAACACTCCCGCCCGGAACAGTTCCGGGTCTGCGGTTCCTGGACGATGTACGGTGTACCGCCCGAATGTGGCACTGTGAAATCCATGAAGCACCCGCTCCGAAATATTGCCCCGCGCCGCGGGTTTCGCCTGCGCGCAGCCGCAACCGCCGCCGTCCTCGCCTGCGCCGCGGTGGCCGCTGCGGGGTGCGGGGCACCGAAATCGGAGACCATGAAGACCGGTGACTGCGGCTACTTCACGGAAGGGAACCGGTCCTGGGACCTGCAGCACCGTGCCTGCAACGACCCCGAAGCCGCACTGGTCATCGTGCGCGGAGCCGCCAAAGAACGGTGCCCTGACCCTTCTTACAGCTGGACCTCCAGCGGAAAACCGGGAAAGAACATGCATGTCTGCACCCACGTCAATGCCCAGATCGGTGACTGCTTCAATGACCCGGAATACAACCACTTCCATCTCGACCGTTTGCGGAAAGTACCGTGTGCGCCGGGGGCCTACCAGGTGAATGCGCGAGTTGAGAAAGACGAATACGGCATCTGTGACGATGCGATCGCCAAGTATGCGGAGACTACCGCGATCCGGCACCAACATCCGCCGATATCGTTCTGTCTGAATCGCATCGACGCCTGACTCAGTCCGACCAGACGATCCTCCGAACCGAGACGCAAGATCGCCGGCGCGAGACTAGACCCTACCGATCTGCAACGCCGCGGTATCGGATGCCGGTCCCTGCACGAAGCACTCGACACGATCACCCCCGGCCGAGACGTTGGTCGCGGCACTGGCCGAGTTCCTCCGCGAGATCATCGTCGACGGCGCCCACGAGGTCCTGGCTGCGGCCGTCGAATGGTCCAGCACGCTGTGCTCGGCTCAGGGTGTACCTGGTTGGGCAGAGTAATATCGCCGTCGTGTCGTCGGCTCCCTGACCCAGGCGGTCACCGTCAGATTCCGGTGCATCGCCGACGCCTCCACGGGCAGAGTGTCGGGCCTGGCCATACCGTGTTCTCACCAGCCGTCATCGATGCCTTCCAGCTCGGTGTCGGTGTCCGCCCAGGTGAAATCTATCTGGGCGTGGGACACGAGAGCGGTGGCCTGGCGTGTGAGGTCGGCCTCGAAGTCGTCGAGCCAGCGATACCCACTGGAGACGACCGGATACGCAGAGTGCGCGCGGACGAACAGATCCGGTCCGTTCTCTCCCAACGTGACGGACACCTGCTGAGCCAAATCCAGGCTCTCGAGTATGTCGGTCAGCAGCCTTGCCATCGCGGCGCGTTCGCCCTCGTTTTTCATCTCCCGAATGGTGAGTGCGAGTTCGATATTCACGGACACGGTGCCGACCGTAGTGCGGACCACCGACAAGCCACCGCGGATGGCGGCGGGCGTCGGCTGGTCGGCTGAGGGCGACCAGGCCTTCGAGGAGCGTCGCCGGATGCATCCGGGAATGCGATTCGCGAGGTGACGGTCAAGATCCGGCCGGATATCGGCCCGCAGGAATCAGGAGAGCCGACTGCTGGGTGCGCCGCTCGTCAATCTCGACCTGCCCGCTTCGCGAGTCTGGTCGCCGACAGTCGAGAGCCGCATAGAGCCCTGCTACCTCTGAATGAGTCGCATCGTCACGCATGCCGGACGCAGCACGCCCCACACTCCGTCGCTGGGGAGCAACTGTGTGTCCGTGCTCGGGGAATGGGGGAGAATGTCAGTCCGTGTTTTCGGGGAGTCTGATGGCGTCCCAGGGGACCCACTGGCGGACCGAGATTGTTGCCGTGCCTGATCTGGTGCTGAGATCTACCGCTACCTCGGCCATCCACTCGAGGTTCCGGCCGAAGGCGAAAAGGCACCACGCGTACTGCGTGCCCTCGATCCAGTCTTGGTCCAGGCGCGTGTTGAGGGCGATAGCGCGCTGGCCGAGCGTTGGTGGGCCCTCACGGTGAGCCGGCCGCGCGGGGAGTGTCCATATCCTGCGAGGGTCGATGTAGACCTTGCGGGGCCGGTGCAGCCACCGGACCGGCGAGTATTCGCCTTCGGTCATCCGGTGCGCTCCGTGATCACCGTGAGGTGGTTCTGGGCGTCGACGGCGCTGGTAGCCCATTCCGTGCGGTGGTGCGGCCCGGGTCTGAGTGTGAGGCTTGTTTCCCACGGACGGTGTATCCGACGACCTGATGTCTGGACGTCGAGGTGGATCTCGCGCACACGACCGCGTCCCTCACCGAGGCCGGTGTAGCCGGTCACTTGAGCCTGGAGTTTCACATCAGCGCTGATCGCGCCGGGGCTGGTGACGATGAGAACCGCCTGCTGACTGCGGACCCGCGAGACTACTGCGCGGGTGCGGGCGGGTGTTGCAGACCCGGGTGCATCGAGTACGACGAGCCCGATCCCGTCGAGTAGAACAGCCGCGGTCGCCACGGGGTCGGGGCCCGGGTCGCGAATGTGGGCGAGCCGGTCGAGTCGGCCGCCCAGCTCGGCGACGGCGAGTAGTCCGAGTCCGGGGGTGCCCAGGACTGCTGCCCATCGTCCGGTTTCGGTGACCGCGGCGAGCAGTCCGAGCAGTAGGTACCTGCTACCGCTGCATTCGAGTACAGTGCCGGCTTCCATGCCGCCTCCTGGCAGTACTTGTCCGAGCTGGCCGGTGAGCCGGGTGGCGATGTCGGCTGTGGGTGTCGTTCCGGGATCCGGCGGACACTGCGATTCAACGGCGCCGACGCGGCTGGGGATCGCTGCCATCTTGGCTCGGAGTTCAGCGATCGTGTCTGCACCTTTTGCAGGTGAAGCCGTGGATGAAGGCGCGCCCTCGGCTGCCTCATCACCCTCGCCAACCATCCCGATATCGAACATTTGTTCGATATCATGCCATGCCGCAGCCTCCCGGATCGATAGGCTCTGCGAGATAAGCGCCCGCTACCGGACGATGACAGGGCAGATGTCGTGACATCGCCTATTTTCGCTGTTCCGGTCACCACGAAATGCCTTGCGTGTATGTCCGCCTCCCGCCACAGGATCGCTGGCGCACCGTTGGTATGTATCGATTATCATTTTGGTATGGCAAAGACGAAGAAGGTGACCGTCACGGTCCCTAAAGACGTCGCCGCTACCCTCGAGGGCTGGACGAAGAGCGGGAGTATCCCATCTGTTTCGGCGTACGTCTCCGAGTCGGTCCAGCAGCGAATGTCACGTGACACTTCGCTGCAGAAGCTCGAGACAGCTTTCGGGCGCCGACCCGACCCCGGCATGATCGATGCCGTAGTCCGGCGGATGACTGGCCGATCCGAGGCCAGCCCCGGCGCTGCCTGATGCCCGCAATGATCAGCGGCTACGTCCTGGACGTGGCCGCACTCGTCGGTGCCTGTACGCGCGAGCCCTACCCAGAAGCCGTTGTCTGGGGAATCGTCCAGGAAGACGGAGTCATCGCGATTCCCGCCGCGGTATTGGCTGAAGCCCACGCCGATATCCCGCCGTCGCAGCACGACGTACTGGCGGTCATCCTCGACCTCCCCAACACCGTGGTGGTCGGCTTGGACCGTGATGCAGCCCGCCGCTGTGGAACGTTGCTCACGCGCTTGGATGCCGCTGATCGAGCACGCGTATCCGCCGCCCAGGCGACAGCGGAGGGCGTCGGCCGAAGGTGGCCGATCGCTACCGGGCGTGCCGAACTGCTCTCCCGTATGGACCCAACCGTCGACGCCGACACAATGCCCTAAGCCAGGCGAGCACGCGGCTGACTAATATCTCCGCTCAACTACGAGGGTTCGCCGCGGGGTTCCGGTCACACTCAGTGGGCACGGCCTCGGGATCGGTGGGCCGTTGTGAATCAACGGCGCCGACACGCGCCACAGCCTTGGGTCGCTTATGGCCCGGGTTCGCGACCCGTCAGACGGATGTGGTGGGCAGCTGGGCCTCTTCCACTCTGCGGTCGCGCAGGCCACGCCATACCGGGTTCCGTAAGGCAGTTCCTGTGAACTCGCGATATTCCACTTCGCCGACAAGGTAGGGGCGGAGCCATGTCGAAGCGGCAGCCACCGGCGGGGGAGGTGGTGTGTCCAGTGGGCATTCGGTGATAGCGAGCCGGTCGATCAAGGGTTGGAGGGTACGCCGTTCCGCGGCGCTGAGGCCGCTGCCGACGCAGCCGGCGTAGGTCAACATGCCATTGGAATATCCGGCCACGATCAATGAACGCCAGTCGTGGCCGGAGTTTCGGCTTCGCAGGGTTCCCACCACGGCCAAGTCCGCCGCACGCCTGATGGTCCGTTTGATCCATCGCCGGGACCGGCCGCCGGTGTAGATCGAGTCCGGGGCTTTGCCGACCAGACCTTCCATCCCGGCGTCCGCTGCCACCTGGAGCATTCTCTCCGCCGGAACATCGAGGTAGTGCGGGGGAGTGCTGACCGCGGTGCTCGACAGCTCCATCGCCATCAGCTGCTCTCGACGGGCGAGATACGGCATGTGAGTCAGATCCGTGGCCCCGAGTGTGAGCAGGTCGAACACGATGAGCTGGGCGGGGAACCTGGTGAGCAGAGATCGCGAGGGCTTGTTGACATGGAGTCGGTGTTGCAGCCGCTGGAATCGTGGCACCCCGGACCGGTCGGCAACGACGATCTCACCGTCCAACACCATCTTCCGGTTCGGTGCCAGCTCGAGCACAGCCTCAGCAAGCTCGGGAAAGATCTCGGTGATCTCATGGCGAGAACGCGCGAAAATCCTGCACGAACCATCGGTGATCTGGATCGCCGTTCTCGCGCCGTCCCACTTCCATTCCAACGCGAAGCCGTCCGGAGGCTCACCAGGAGAAGCCAACATCGGCCACACCGAAGGCAGGGACACGCAGTGAGCATACGGTTGGCACATCTGCTATTACTGGAAATAATCGGCGCTGTCCTGCAAATTTATCTATTCCTTGCCGCACAGGAAGCCATCCGCCGACCGTTTAGGACCAAGTAGTTATCACACGGCGGCACGACCGGCCAGCCAGAAGGCCGCGTCGACCAGCGCACCTTGCCACGGATCGGAGTCCGGCGCCTGGACAGGGACGAAGAAGGTCCTGTTCGGACCGTGGAAGGCATCATTTTGATTGCTTCTGATCTTCAACGCATCATCTTGATGTCCTATCAAAATGATGCGCCGAGGCCCGTGAACAGCCGCGGCGGTCGCCGACCTCGGGCCGGGACGGCTCGAACCGGCGGCCACGTTAGGTGCGTGCAGTGCTCCCACACACGGAAGCGGCCGAATATCTCGGGTGAGTGGCGAGTCACGGACCACCTTGACTGCGGAGGTGGCCTTGGCGGAGCATATTGACCACGACGAGCAGGCTGACGAGGTCTATGTCGCCGCTGGCTTCATCGAACACCTCGATCCCTCGGGGAATACCACCGAGTTCCTCGGCTTCCCGCAGGAGTGCGGCGACTGGGTCCGGGTGCTCCGCGATGGTTTCAGACCATCTGCGGTAGATGTCGGCGAGCAGGTCACCGAATCCGGGATCGTCGGCGACCTTTCCGATCAAGTCGAACAGCGCATGCTCCAGGTGACGAGTCAGCGAGTCGACCGAAAGATGTGAATAGTCATGATCCCAGTAACCCACGGTGTGCACCAGCATTCCGTTCGGACCATCATCGGCAGGTCGGCCGGCACCAACATTGCACCCGGGTCCGGCAATCCGCGCTCCACGGTACCCCCAGACCGAGCGGCCTAGCCCCGCTGAAGCCACACCTACACGTTCGCAGATCGGTTGTCACAGGCCCGGAGCGTCAGTGCTGGTCTCGCTTCGGCCCGGCTCGAATCGCTCTGCCGCAGGGCCGGTCAGGATTAGGTCCGTCAGGTCACAGTTGCCGGTTGTCGATTCACAGAATGCCGCCAGCCCGTTGAGTTGTGGTGGCAACCGGGCTGGCGGCGGTAGTCGGGCAGAGTGCCAGAAGTGGCGGAATACTGCCGCGCTGCTAATTTTACTGCGCTGTGCGCTCGTCAGGACGGTTTTCGGGTGCTCGGCAATCCAGCCACGTAGAGGCAGCAGTAGTAGTGCGCCAGCAGTTGCCGATAGTTCCCTCCTCCGACGTGGGCAGACGGCCATATTCGCTCGATATGTGGGGCGTGGTGGTGGTGTGCTGTGCCTTCGCCGAGCCGGTTGAACCAGATCCCGGGGTCCTAGCCTCGGAGCACTTCCAGCTGGGTCGGCGGTTCACTGCTGCGGATGGGGAGTGGCGGCTGTCGTCGCCAGCGGCCTTCGGGGGTCATAGGACCTGCCATAGGCGAGCACGGTTGTTATCGCCACCTCGACGGCCGTGGAGGCAGCTTCGTACTCGACGGGGCCACCGGCATGGATCACCTCATTACGGCAGTCCGCCAGCAGCGGCAGATCGGGATGCGGATGGTAATGGGAGGTCTGCTTCTCAAGCCATTCCGATCGGCTCTTCAATCCTCGTCCCCGCTTCACGGGATAGTTCAGCCCGGTCTGTGATTCGACTTCAGCGATCTCGGCGATTAGGCACGACTCCACAGCGGTTGCCGCGTCGAGAACGGCCTTGCGGTGGTCACCTCGGATGAGCGCAGCACGGCTGTCGCGCCAGAGCTGATGCTCTACCGGTGGCTGTTCCCCGTCTGCCACCCGCTCGAGGATGGCCCGGAAGAACTCTGCGGGTATCGGAGTGTGGTGCGGGGTAGTCAGCCGGAAGCCACCGTCCTGCCACTGGCCGCTCCGCCACATTCGTAGGCCTGGCCCGTTCGTGTTGGCCGAGTAGGTGGGCTGGCGGTGATTGATGTCGTCGCCGGTGATCACCGAAGCCCAGTTTTCTACTTGGGCAAACCAATACGCGATCCAATTCGTGGCGTGGTAGAAGATCTTCTCGTCTTGCGCGTAGCCGGCCATCGGCGACAATCGATGCCCGTCTTCGCGCAACTCCAGCCCGATGCGGCGCAAGGCCGTTGCGTTGCGTGTCCCGCTGCTGGCGTATTTCGTCGTCCAGGGTGTGTCCGGCTCCCACGCCGAGGGCGGAACCCCGGGCAGGTCGGGAGACTGCAGCTCCGCATAGGTGCTCGTGCGGGGATCCGGCGGGGTGACAACCGTGGCGCGGACCGGGCCGATGTTGGTCTCGAAACGAGAACCCAGCACGTCATAGTCGACCCAGAGGTGATGCGGTAGTTCATATTCTGCGGGAACGATCAGCACGGCTTCCTCCAGCGTGTTGAGCTTCGCAACTCTCCAGCATATGAAGGCCTGCAAGTCGATTTGTAGGACACTCGTTGCCCTGGGCGCCCGGTCGGAGCGAGGCCACGGGTTGAGGTTAACCAGCGCCGAGAAATCCTGCCCGGGTTGGTACTTGCTCTCCTCAGCTCGTGGCCGGGCGCAGGAAGTGTCCTGCTACCCACACTTCGTCCTCGCCGTACTGCCAGGACCAGCGCTGTCCGTGTTCGCTCAGCCATTGTCCAAGAACAGTGACGATCTGTTCATGGTCTGCACGGTCGGTTGCGCTGTCGCCGGCCGTGCTCGATAACGAGACGAGGGCGTAGCCGTCGGGCTCACCGACCTCGTCTTCGGACGGGTACGGCCCACCCTCGGGCGCGAAGTGCACGCTGACCAGGGCCCGGGCACCCTGGTCAGACCGAGCTCGCAACAGGTGGATGTTGTCGATGTCGAACAGGCTCCAGGCCGCATCGCCAGGCAGCCCGACTGCGGAGCGAGCGGCGGCGAACAACTCGTAAGGGTCCACCGGATCCTGAACCATCACATGAGTCGAAATTCCCACGGTGCGCTCCGATTCCTTCAAGAGTTGTGCGGCATCGATCCAGCCCGCCGAGACTACCGCCCACCACCGACACACCGAGTTCAGCGCATCGGCATTGTCGGGCGTCGCTTTCACCGTGGAACGCCTTGGCCTGTCAGGCTGGTGAAGTCGAGTCGTTCGACGGGTATCTCGTACAGGTCGCCGTCGGCCATCGAGGCGAGCTCGTCCCAGGTGAGGGTGGTATCGGTGCCCGGAATGTGCCATCCCGGGGGCCCGAAAATCCAGGGGTCGTTGCCGTTGGTGTAGATGTCGTCGCCGTGGCGGACTCGGGCGACGTTGGCGGGTTCGGCGTCGCCGGGCAGGAACTGTCGCGGCGCTGTGGTGTAGGTGCGGAACTGCGCCACCGCTTCGGCGCTGCGGGTGATTGCCCGCCGGAACTCGTTGACGTTGCGCGCGGCCTGTTCGGTGTCGTCGGTGGTCGTGGCCTCGGCGAGCCAGTTCCAGTTGCTGTCGAGGGTGCGGAGAAGACTGCGCAGATCCAGGAGCGGTTCCGGCAACTCGCTGTCGTGCGGTGTGTAGCGGAAACGCTCGACCTCGTAGTACTCGTCGGTGCCGACGTGCCGGGCCGGCCGGGCGCGGTCTGTGTTGATGGCCTCTCGCGCGCACACGGTCCCGCACACCGCCCAGCGCGCCCCGGTGTCGTAGCGAGGCTTCTGTCCGAGCGTGCGTGGATAGCCCGGCTGTTCCCGATGCGGGTCGTGGCGGTCGAGTGCCTCACCGGTGCCGATGGTCCAGCGGCGCACGATCTTATGCGGCGGTTCCCCACACACCGCGCAGCTCTTCAAACGCAGATGTTCGAGGCGTCGTGATTCCCCGATACCGAATTCATCGTCGTCGGGCTCGTAATAGTCGTCGTAGCGGTCGCTGTGTGCTTCGGGGAGTCCCGGCGGATTCCAAGCCAGAGCCAGAGAGCGCAGGGTCGCCGGCAGGTGGGTCAGGGCGAGGTCGTGTTCGACGGTGGCCTCCATGACGATAGTGCGGACCGTGGTATGCGAGAGCCCGACGAGGTTGCCCAGCGAGCGATAGCTGTCGCCACCGCCGTCCCACGACGCGATCCGGCGCAGTAGCTCGTCACGTTCGCTGCGGTCAGCGCTCATCAGCCCTGCCACGATCTCCAGGTGATCACGTACTCGGGCACGCGCGGCATCACGCAACTCGGTCACGTACTCCACGCCGCCGTCGATCACGACCCGGTTCCCGGCCCGGCGGGGCGTGATCCGCTCCCGTACCTTGTCCACGACCGCGGGCAGCTCCTTGTCCGGCAGGTCGGCATCGACCAGCTGGACGAGCAATCTGCGGTCGGCGTCATCGATCTCGTGGATTTCGAGGATCGGCCAGTCGGCCAGCAGCTCGGACAGCCGGCGACCGATCTCGTCGCGGGCGGCCGCAGCGTCGGGCGCGAGACGCTGGTGCCAACCGTGTGGGGACTCGGTCACGGTCAAACCGTCCGCGACGTCGGCGGCCAAAGGGTCGATCTGTTCGGCCAGCATGGTGAAAAACTCGTCGTCGAGTACGACGCGCGGGATGGGCCAGCGCACCGTCCGTGCCCGCTCCTCATCTGTTCGCGCCGGGCCCTCACACCGAGCGGTCAGTACCGGGAGCTCTCCGGAATCCGGGTCGGGCACGAACAATTCGACGACCGCCGGCGGTGGCCGGTGCTCACCCGTCTCGAGGTCGAACCACTCCGGTGCGTGCTCACGGTCGGCGAAACGAAGATCCGGCCACAGCGCTTCCGGATCCGTCACACGCACCACACGCCGACTGAACACTCCGTCACATCGCATGGAAATAAGTGTTACACATTTCAAGCATTGGCGTGGTCGGTGGAAGAAAATTTTCCACACACTGGATTGACTGTGTCGCTGCCCTAACGGATCCGGACACGCATCGACGTGCTGCTGATGATCGCACCAGCCTCCGACATCGACGCCTGCGCCGGAGCTGGAGCAGAACAGCGGCTCGGCACCGGCGTAGGCGCGGAGTGGTCGGCCAGCGGAATCGCGAAACATGCAGCACGAGACCCGGACACTGTCGTAGCGCTGTGCTACCTTGACCGAACGCACCTCGATGAGGTGGCCAGCGCGCTCACCGGGCGCGAGAATCTCAACGACAACAAACCTCGTTCGGAGACGGCGTCGGCCTATCGGCCGGGGCCTGTGCTGTCGCATCCGAAATTCTGGTGGAGGTTCTTGTGACCGAATCTGTTGTCGCGCTGCGGAAAACTCTGCCCGACGGGCGATCCGCTGTTGTGTCCGTTTTGGCCGGCGGAAGCACAGTGGTGCACGTCGACGGGCAGGAGTACGGCAGTCACTGCGGCCCGCATCATGCGTTCTACCGGCAGCCGGGGACCCCGGACGAATATGTGGCCGCGATCGGGCGGGTGCTGCTCACCGCCCAAGAGGCCGAGCAAATCGAGACGGTGTGGGCCCAGGTCCGCAGTGAAGCGCCCCGCAACCTGCGCAGCGAACGCGCCGCCCTGGTCGACCAGGTCGCCGCCGCCGAGCACACCTGGTCGGCGCAGCACAACCAGCGCCTGGACGAGGGCGACTGGGCCGACCCCTTCGGCACCGACGAAGCCAACGAAGCGGCGATCGCCGCGGCCCGCACCGAACTGGCCGAATTCGACCGCCGCCACCCCGAACTCGTCGCCGACCTCGCGAGCGAACGTCGTGCGGCGCTGCTGCGCCGGATGTGGGACTGACTCGCCATGGACGAGACACTCCAGCGGATCCAGCCGTTCCACTGGCCCGAGCCCGGAGAAACAGGCGGCTGCCTCGCGCCAGGCTGCCCGCACCCTGTCCGGGCCCGCGGTATGTGCCGCCAACACTATGACGCCTGGTACAACCGGCAGAGGCTCGAACCCGCCTACCGCAGTTACGGCCGCCGCGGCTGCGACGAACCGGGTTGCGATAACCCGCACCGGGCCCGCGGCTACTGCTCACCGCACTACATGCAGCGGTACAAGGCCGGCGAGTTCTCCACCGCCGCATGACCGGGGAAAGTGTGAGTTCCCGGCCGCAATGGGTGCACGAGCGAGCGATCTGCCTGCCGCCGGTCCGGGGCGGGGTAGTGGAGCAGCCGGGAGGCGCGAGCGCTGGTGATGTCGTCAGGCCAGCTGGCCGATGGTCGTGTGTGGGTCATCATCGAAGGTTTCAGTGACCCGGCGGCAAGGTTTCAGTACCCAGGTCAGAGGCCACTTTCGCTCATGTTGAGCGTGCCTGGCGAGGGCGGCCAGCCTGTTGGCAGCGCGCCGAGTGTCGGCACTGCTGCGTCGGGCCCTCAGCCTGGGGGTGCCGGACCACCCACGCATGAGCACTGATCAGCTCGACCTCCTCGTCGAAGCGGTCACGGCGTTTCAGCACACCTCCGAGAACAGCGGTCGGCCAATCCGCCAGCCACCCCGGGTGCGGACCCTCGAATCCCGGCCAGTGCTGCGCGACTGCTTCGTTCAAGGTGGGCAGCTGTTCGGCGCCGGCCCACATCGGATCCGCGGCCAGGAACCGGACCCCGGCCACATCTGCTGATCATCGCCGCCGCGCACAGCGGGAACGCCAACCATGCGGCTTCGGGTGAGACGGCGATATTCCGTACTGGCGGCCACCGCTTGGGTCGGTGGGGATGGCAACAACTCCGTCAGTGCGGCTGCTGACCCACCGCCGAGTCTTTCTGACCGGAGCGCACTGTCACACAGGCCTGCCACAGCACGCCCCATACTCCATCGACCATCACCGGAGAGCGGGCGGATTGAGCCTGGACGAAGTTTGGCACCGCACGCGGAGTCAGCGTCCATACCTGGATGAATCGCTGGGCCAGCGGAATGGCTTCGGCAAAACGCGCGTTGGATGCCTTGGCCTCTGCCGTCGAGCTGGGGTTACCGAACCCTGCACTCGCCGCCTTATGTGCCTCGGCGTGGCCGGGCATTTCGGCCCCCTCACCGACCAGCAGAGTCATTTGTGGCACACCGCGATTGTCCCGGACGGCGGGCGGGCATTCCTGGCTCAACAGGCGAGCGAACGCGAACGCCAGATGAATGTTCGCGAGCCCGGAGTGCTGTTGGTTCAGTGTTTGCAGCACCGGCGCTGCCAAGGCGTTCGCGGCCCGCTTCGACGCCGTCGTCGGATCCTGCCGGTGCATATGCACATCGAGTAGTTCCTCGGCGACGGCTCCCACCGCCTGGTCGATCGAGCTCACGTTGTCCACCACATCACGCTACAAGGCCTGGTTGCGCCCGGAGAATCGATCAGCCGCTGCCGTAGCAGCTGAGTGCCGGGTCGACCGATGGACCGCAGAAGCATGGTGGTCACACCACCATGTAGGCGGTGAGAACCGCCATGAAAAGCGTCAGACTGGCCCCGAATCCGATCGCGCCGGCGCGCACGGTGGCGGGCACCGTGGCGCCGTCGGCCTTGGACAGGAACGCGGTCGCGGCGCCGACGATGACGGCGGTCAGCGCGATCGCGGTGAACAGCAGGGATTTGGTGGGGCCCGACATGGCGCGGTTCCGATCGAGAATCGTGGTGGTTGGGGCGGTCGGTCGCCATGGCGGCACGGCGACCAGCATGCGCGGGAGCATCACCGGTGATCCGGTGTGGCCGCGGTGCGGCCGACTACGGCATTGTTCCCGCCGGCACCAAGCGGAAAATATTGCCGCGCGGGACGTCCAGGATCGCGCCGGTGGCAATCTCGGGATGGCCTTGGCGGTCGGGGTCGACCCGGAACCCGATTCGACCACCACCGAGCGGCACCACCGCGCTGGGCCAGTAGATCGTGTCGGGGTTGACCACGCCCCGCACACAGCCGATGAGCGGCCACCCGCGGTCGACCACGTCCTGGGCGCTGCTGCGGCTGATGGGCCAGCTCGACACGATGGCATTGGCCCGCTGCTGCGGGCTCAGGCCGGCGGTGTTGCGGTGGTCGTAGCCGCCGTGGGTGCGGAACTTGTGGTGTGGCGGGGCGAGTTCCGATACCTGGGAGGGCACCAGCTCCAGGATCGAGACGCCGAGGTAGCCGAACGGCAGGGTGTGGCGGTAGGGGTGGCGGGCGACGAACTGGGCGAGTTCGGTGGTGTCGAGGCGGGCTCGGCGGCCGGTGCCGTGGTCGGTGAGGATGCCGGTTGCGCACAGGGTCCGGATCCAGCCACTCGGATCGGCGGGCACGTATCCGGTGCCGAGGCTGATGATCTCGGCGGCTTCGCCACTGGTCACGAGGGGCATGCCGCCAGCGTAGCGTAAGCGTGATAAGTAAACCAGATATGTAAACTTGATATGTACATCTTGATCACTTCGCCTACCCACTTCCACGCAGAGCTTCAGGATGACTTCCGCTAAGGAGTGTTAGCGACCTCAACCCCAGTGAATTGCTGACCCACGCCAGGCCTTTCGTGTTGTTGTAAGTAATAGGATCGGCAAGGCGCCGGCTGTGGGAATCGGTGGCCAGCATTACGCTCATCGAAAACGCGATCACACCGACTTAGGGGAGCCCGCTCGTGCCCGAAAACCTCCAGCCCGCACCACGTCCTGGGTCGGGCCTCGCGGACGGCGCCCAGCCCGAGGATGCGCTCCGCGCCGCAGATCGAGCTGAGCCCTCGAATTTCGAACGTCTCGTACATCTCGGCCGCTCGGACACGATGGCTCTCTTCACTGCGGCGCTGATCGAGGCATCCGAAAAAGTCGGTCATGGCGACGAATCCGCGGCGGCCCCAAACCCCTAGGGAGGGTCCTCAAAGCACTACCGACGAGCCAGTTCATCCCGCGCCCATACATTTCAGCGCCCAGGTCAGAGCGTTGTGCACTGAAATCTTCGATGAAATCCACACCCCTGATCAGTGCCCCGGTTCCGCCCGGCTTCCGCCGTCGGCGGCGGACGCGTGCGCCGCGGCGGCGGGGCGGCGGCGCCGCTGCTGTCGCACTACTACGGTTACCCGCCGATCCCGACTACACCTGAGACCGGACAGCAACCCTGGTCACTGTTGCCGCGTCGCCCGGTCGCATAGTTCGGTGGGCGAGCTGGAACTCACGGTCCTTCCGCTTGTTGGCGGTCGGCGTAGGTGAGGAATTCCGTCCAGGTCATGGACTCAATCGGTGCACCGTCGGGCACCACGGTCGGCTCGCCGTCGAACCCGTAGTCGACGCTCACGCCGGTGAACACCAGGACGCGACCGTCGTCGTCGCTGGGACGGTCCCGGCCCGATTCCTCGAAGTAGTCGATGAGCTGCTCGGGAGTCGACCAGCAGCTATAGCCACGTACACAATCCAGCCAACCGGTGCCGTCGCAGAGGGCGCAGCCGACCCGCAGGCACCCGTCACCGTCGCACGACCGGCAGCGCACGGCATTGTCGGCGGTGTCGCGGTAGCCGGTGCCCGCACACGGTCGGCACTCGCGGAGCTCGCCCTGATCGACGCCGTCGCACCCGCAGCGTGTCTGCGCGCCGTCGGCGGAACGCACCGAGCCCCACAGCGCCGACCACGCGTTCTCGGCACAGAATTCGGGGCAGTCACGCCAGTGCATGCGGTAGAAGACATCGCTCATCGCCGGACTCCGATCCAACCAACAGATGGGGAGTTCCCTCGACAGGGGCGATGAGTGAGCTTCACCCTATCAGCCGCCGACCGGTGAATACCTCTGCTGCCCGGCGGGAATCGCCGTCCCTGCCGGCCGGCCTCCCGCCGGGAAGCCGCACCGGGAAGCCGGGGAAACGGGCGCTGACCTGGACAGGAGTGCCGACCCGGGGTGTCACATCGCTCGCCGGCGCCCCGGGCCGAGCCCGCCACAATGTGAAACATTCACGTTTCGCCGTGGTGTCCCGATTCCGAGATCGGGTTTCAGGTCGGAGTCCGCTAATGTCGAATAACGGACTGCAAACGCGCAGATCCCCTGCTCGCGCGTGCTTTTCACACACACACACACACGACGCACGCACGCACGCACGACCACACGCGCCACGACGCACGCACGTTAGAATCGACCCGGCCACCAGGGGTAAACGTCGGTGGCCGGGTCTACGCTCACCGAAACACCAGCTCACCGACCCCGAGGGGCCCGCCCGTGCCCGAGAACCGTTTACCCGCAGCCGTGCCAGCCGATCCCGGCCCGGTGGCCGTCGGCGCGCTCCGGCACGTCGGCGCGGAGCCGGCCGCGCACTCGATCCTCGACGACCTCGCCCGTCCCGGTCGATCCGACCCCCGACGCCGGACCGATCCGGACGGGCAGGGCACCATCATTGTCGCACCCGGTGACCGTCACGGTGACGAATCCGCCTCGGCCCCAACCTCGAAGCGTGACCGGCCGTGACCGGCGACGGTGCCGACCTCGGCGTCCCTCAGCGCGGACCGGACGCCGCCGCAGCCGCGGAGCGGGCGGCCCGCGCGCTGCGCGCCGGCCTGGTCTACCGCGAGCGCGCCGAGATCGCCCGCGCGGTCACCCGTGCCGCCGCCACCGCGCACGCGGTCGGGATGCCGCTGGGCATGTGGTGTGCCAACGGCGACTACGCGACATTCTCCGAGCAGGTCCGCACCGACGCCGGGGCCCGCGCGCTGGCCGAACTCGACACCGCCCTGGCCGAACTCGCCGCGGCCCGCGCGCGGCTGGCCGCCGCGGTCGCCCGCGACGAGCGGTACCCGGCCGAACCCACCGACTGACACCCCCTGGTGCCGCGGCACCGCGAAGGAGACCACCCGATGCCCACCCGCCCTGCCCTCGACGGGGAAGCCGCCGTCGCCGCACACTGGCCGGTCGACGGCCCGCACTCCGGCGATGCCCTCGGTGAGGCGATGCTCGCCTTGCAGCACCTGATCCGCTACGCCAACCACGCCACCCTCGACGCCCCGGCCCGCGCCGTTCCCGAACCCCAGGACGCGGCCACGATCGTGCGGCGCCTCGGCGATATGCTCGGCGGGTTGCCGCAGTTGTGCGACCAACTCGCCCACCGCGCCGAGCGCTTCGCCGCCGACCCGGCGTTGTGTGCCGCCGACACCGTCGCCCACGCGCCCGGTGTGCAGGCCGCGATCGCCGCCGAAGCCCTGCGTGAGCTCGCCGCCGCGACCGCCCGGCTGCGTGACCTCGCCCGGGCGGCGGCCTCCCCCCTGGACACCCTCTGGCTCGACCCCGACCAGCCCTGACCGGGGCCCACCGTACCGCTGCTATCAGAAAGAGCCCCATGACCACCGTCTCCACCGAGGACCTGTACCGCCGTCTCACCGCCGCAGCTGCCCTGGGCGGCAGAACGTTCCACGCCGGCGCGATCGAGATGCTGAACTTCACGGGCCTGCTCGACCGCGCCGATATCCGCCGATACATCGAGACCGAGACCGTGCCCGACCGGGAGGACATCGACCTCGACGGCGCTTGGGTCGACTGGGCCGGGTTGGCCCGCGCGGTGCAGAACGAGGAGATCGGCGGGCTCTATGGCGGGCAGGACCGGCTGCTGCGGCTGGCGCTGAGCATCGCCCACGGCACCTTGGTGGATCTGCAAGCGTCGCTGGCCGGGCTCGGGCACGCGCACGCCCGTGCGGTGCTGACGGCGATGGTGGCGCCCCTGGGCCTGGCCGGCGACGTCGAGATCACCGACACCCCGGCCTATCTCGCACGCAAACGCGCCGACGACGAGGCGCTGCGCCAGATCCTGGGCGAGCGCGGCCCGGACTCCGACGACACCGCCCCGAGGAGCTGACCGATGCCCCCCACCGAGGACCCATCGATCCCTGACCCGCTGTATATCCCGGACGAGCGGGATTTCCCCGATCCGTTCGCCCCGCCCACCGACGAGAAGCGCGCCGCGTACCGCACCTCCCTGCTGTCGCGTGCCCGCACGGTGCGCGCGCACGGTTGGGACGACTACCGCTGGACCTGGAGCGGCGGCGAAGTCGCCGCGGTCGCACTGCTGCTCGACGACCACGACATGCTGGCCGACTGCGACGAGACCCGAGACAGCGTGTTGCGTCGCTGTGCCTACGACCTCTACGGGATCCACGGCGGCCGCGACGACGAACAGGACGGCTGCCCGCAGACCGCCGCCTTCTTCGGTGAGGCCGCCGCCGAACTCACCCGCGAGACCGGGTGACCACTGCCCCACGGAGCGCTGTCGGAACCGGGCGTCGAGGGGGCGGCCGACCCGTCGCGCCTGGCATGTCACCACGCTACAAGTCCGGTAGGCGACGTGGCGGTGCGCGCACGGTAGCGCCGAGCCAGTGAACAGCCGAGCCAGTGCACAATACGGTCGAGTTCTGTCGGTCCGTGGTGGTGCAATGTGGCTATGACGATGATCGACGAGGAGTGGTTCCGGACGCTCGACCGCTTCGGCAAGGTCGGTTCCCGTCATCATGTCGTTCCGAAGTTCTTGTTGCAGAAGTGGGCCGACTCGAACGAACGGGTGTGGGCGAAGTCGAAGCACGACCGCATCGAGGGCGTCCGCAACGTCCGTGATCTCGCGATCACGGACTTCTACACGTTCCTCGCCGATGACGATCAGCTCGATGCACGCATGGAAGAGGTCCTGAGCGTCGTCGAAGAGCACGCCGCCGCGGTGTTGAGGCGGATGAACAACCCGCTCACCACGCAGACCGTTTTGACTCCCCGGGAGTTCGGTGAGTTGGTCGACTTTGTTGCCTTTCAGATGACGCGTAGTCCCCGGCGGCGGCGTGAGTACGAGTTGATGGCTGATTGGTCGGGCAAGACGATGGCGGCCGGTACGTTGGCGGCGAAGGTCAGCGAGGACGAGCTGCGCACGCTCGAGTTCGTACCCCATCAGAACGAGCACATCGGTTACATGCAGGAGACCACCGAGCCGCTCGCCCAGGAGCTGTCCGGCCGGCCGGTGGCTTTGGTGACCATCGACCGCCCGTTGTTCCTCATCGGCGACGAGCCGGTCATTGTGAATATCGTCGGTGACCATGTCCAGCACCTGCCCGATTGCTCGATGACCGAGGAGCAGTTCCGGCACAAGCTCGAGCGTGCCGCCAAGAAGAGGGGTCGACGGCGCCGCGAGGTTCGCCGCACCCTGCACATGTATCCGACCCAGCCCCGCGGCATCACGAAGGCCGTCGAAATCGTCATGCCGATCTCGCCTCGCACGCTGCTGGTGTTGGGGCCCGCCGCGGAATGGGACGGTGTCGTGGTGCGCGACCATATTTGTGGGGCCGAGGCCGACGAGCTGGCCGCCGAGATCAACTACCGCATCGCCGAGTACTCCCTCGACATGATCGTCGGCCGCATCGACGACCCGGTGTTCCGGGCTTTTGCAATCCCAGAACCCACGCCGATCCTGAATATCTGCGGGGCCACCGGTGCCGCGAAGGACGTCGTGGCCTCGGTCCCGGTGCGGCTGCGGCCCCGACGCCTGGACCGCCGCTCCGGCCGTTCCGGTGCGGAGGATGTCGGGGGCACTCCCGGCTCGCAGTAACCATATTCCTCACTGACCAGGCGGCGGGCCCCCTTGGAGATCGCTACGCGCGCCGCGCTTGCTGAGGTTCGGCCGGGACTGCCTACCCACGCGGAGCACTCACCCGTATCGGCACGGCGCGCGATCCTTCACCGGTGATTACCGCTGCGCCGGACCGTACCGGGGGCAGCCGCGACGGCGTGGATGCCCTGGCCGGCATCTGCTTTTCGCCGCGGCTCGGGCGGCGGTGACGGTGGCGGTCACGACTCGCCCTCGATGACACGCAGCCGCGGTGGCAGCTCGAGGCCGAAGGCGTCGAAGGCGGCGCGGTCGAGGTGCAGCTGCCGCTGTGCCGAGCCCTCGCGGCAGGACTGTGGCAGGTCCCGGCATACCAGGAACGTGCCGCCTGTTGCCGGGTCGGTCAGGATCTGGATGTCGCGGTCGCGCAGCGCTTCCCAGTCCCGCCCGGGGTAGCCCTGGTGGTCGTGCCCGCACGTCGCGCAGATCGGCGGTGTCCAGCCGTGGTCGTCGAGCAGCGCAGCCAAGGCGCGGGCCTCGCTCGCCCGGGGCGTGGTGGCGAAGCCGCACGAGCACACCGCGCGGACCCTACGGCCCGAGGGGAGATAGCCCCACGGGAGATGGACGGCGGGCGTCACATCGGCTGTCCGATCAACCATCGGGACTACGTCCTTCTCTCCACTGAGTATCGGGGGTTCGCGGCCCGCCGCTGATCATCCGAGACCGGCGGTCCACGCCGGCGGTTCCTCGCTCGTGGGGTGCGAGGTCGCGCCGCCGCGCCAGAACAGTGCCAGATGGGCACACGTGCGGTCGGGTGTGGTGTCGGCATAGTCCTCGCCGCTGGTTTCGGTGACCAGCAGCCAGAACGATTTCGCGGTGGGTCTGTGGCGGCTGGTCTGCCAGCTGTAGCCAGGGAGCTGGTCGCGCAGGTAGCCCAGCGCACCGGTGGCGATTCCGCGACCCCACAGGTTCTTCTGCACATCGATGTTGCCGATGAAACCGATCCGGCACTCGTGACAGACCAGATAGTTGAGCTTTCCGACCGGGCCGCCGGGCTGGTCCCGGTGCCAGAAAGTGATCGACCGGAAGTCGGTGGCCCGGCCCGCAGTGACCGGCGGGCCGTAATGCTCGTACCGGACCGCGCGGCGCGTCCGCCGCCGCGCCCGGATGCGGCGCGGATCCAGTTTCCGTAGCCACGGGTGCGCCGGCACCTCCACTACGCACTGAACCTGAGCGCATCCCCGACATCGCCCGCGGCAGGTATCATCCTCTAGAGTCTAGAAGCGAGACATCATGTAGCACACTCATTTTCGCGTCCAAAAACCCATATGAGTGGCAGCATGGCGGAATGAGCGAATCGCGCCAGCAACGTCGTGCCCGAGAGCGCGCTGAGCAGAAAGCAGCTTCCCGGCCCGGACCGAACCATTCGTCACCACCCGCCGAGCCGACCGTTGCCAAACGACCGCGGGTGATCGACGCCGAATTGTGGCGCAACATCGATGATTCACCCCCTGCACCGGGCGAGCCCCCGGAATGGGTCGACTGGTCCTGCGAATACGGGCTGCGCGACGAGAGCGTGGGCGTAGACGATCACGGCAACCCCGACCTGGCAGACGTCGTACAAGGCGTCCTCGACTACGCCCGGCAGTGGTCGGACCGCTACGACATCACCATCGAGTGGATCATCAACGGGGACCCGCCCGCCGGCGGAACGGTCGAAGACGCTATCGCAGCCCTCGATATCGAGCTCCCGACCCGGATCCCGGACTGACCCGGCTATCGGCTGACGTGGCCGAGCCGTGCCGTGAGTTCATCAACACCCACGGTCCATGTGCCGCGTTTGGCGTCGACGTCATCGAGTCGGCGGTGGGTGCCGTCCTTGCTCGGCTTGAGGTAGCGCTGCAAGATCCGGCGGTCTTCGTGTCCGGGCAGGTTCATCAGATCGGCTTCTGGTGGCGCCGTCCTCCCCGGCGTGGGTGAGCCGGGATGCCGCAGTTCGTGCAGGTCCCATCCGCCAGTAGCCGCGGCGAGATGCCGTTCTGCGGCGCGGTAGCTCATCCACCGACGTCGTGTGACCAGGTCGATGTCGGCGGCCACGGCGGTGCCGTCGTCGGGAGCGACCCGCCGGGACAGGTATACAGGTCCGGTTCGGCCCCCGACCAGCAGCTGGCTGAGCAGCCTGGCGGTGCGGATGTCGTTATCTCTGACAACCGCTGACACCGTTGATGACGAAGCGTTCGGCGCCATGCGCTCACCTGGAAAACGTGCAGGTTGTGGACCTACGCGGATCGCCCGGCCACTGACATCGTCGTGACGAGGCCTCCTGACCCCCAGTGACGAACCCGCAGGTCAGCCACTGACATTCCGGTGACGAGTCGCACGTGCGGGCGCCGGTGTCGCCGGTGCCGAAAGCCTTGAGCCGCGGACCGGGCCCGCGCCTCGATCACAATCTGATCCATTTGCCCTGCGACGGTCCGGGCCACCGGCTGGCTCCCGGTGGCAGAATGATTGAACAGCCCAGGACATACGTGGATGGAGCGACATGAGTCGACAGGTCGAATACCTCTGCCAAACCGCCGGAGGCACGGTCATATACGTCAGCTCCGAAGGGAACTACGACTCGTTTCGCCTGTGGCGTGGTGACGGCAGAGCGATGCGCGAAGAACGAATCGTCAATGTCGAACGACTGCGTGATGGTGGTACCACGTTCATCGAGACTGAGACCGGAGTGTTCTGGTCTCCCTCCCCACTACAGCGCGGCACGCCCCCGTGCTGGGTCGACCCCGACGATCTGCCATCAATATGGGACGGTCAAAGCGCGAGGGAAGAGCAGAATCTAACGAAACTCAACCCCGCGGACTTCGACATCACCGACACAGGCGACGAAGCGGTAGTGGTCCGCAGGAACCAATAAGCCAAAACTCCGCCTTGCACACGCCGCCATCAGCTCGCCGGCTAGAAATGGATCGCGAGCTCGAAGTCACGGCACTGACTGCTCGGGCCAAGACCCTTGCCCTGGTGAACCTTCTGTAGAAACACTCCGACCGTGGCGGCGTCCTCTGCCGGGAGCTCGGCCTCTCGGCATCCTGCTGACTCGAACACCTGCGGTGAGACTCCGAACAGAACCCAGTGCGTCGGCTCGTACATCATGCTGGCCTTGATCCTGGACTCCTCGGGTCCGCTTCATCGCGCTACCGGACGGCTGGGCATTGCGAGCCAAGCACTCGGCGGTCTTCGAGATATTCTGCGGGGACGCAGATCACCCACCGACATCCGGCCGGAACTCTCACAGGAGAATGACGACGTTCGCCGCGTCGTGGGCCCGACCCTGGGTTATGCTGGGTGAGCAGGTGTGATGTGCGTGGCACGGCCCCGTCGACCTGCCGGCCCAGTTCACCCGGGCCCACGAAATCCGCTGATCAGAGGCCCGTTTTCGGCCGTTTCTGCGTGTCCTACCCACTCACATTGATATTTTGGGTTTTAGTGAACGATAAGGGTGCATTATCGTTGACTAAAGGGGTTAAATCCCAGCTCACACACTCTTTTTCGGTTACAATTTCTCCGTGACCAGCAACGATACTCCGATGTCGGTGCTGGCCGCTACGCTTCTCCCCACGTCGCCGAGTCGGCGCAGGAGCACAACCACGCAGGCCCTGCGGGGGGCAACTCCCTGCAGGCGTGGGTTCGACCAGGAAGGCAACCGGAGTGCAGGTACCCGACTACGTGGTGAACCCCGAGGCCGGGGTGCCCGAAGCCGCGGAAACACTGTCGGCGCAGACGATCACCATGGCCGGCGAGGCGATGATCGCGCTCGTGCAGCACGGCACGGTGACCGTGGTCGGCGACGACGGATCGCTACTCGCGGCCGACCTGCTCGACCGCGCGGTCCGCGCCGCCGGTGCCCGGCCGTTGCGCCACGACCTCGATCTGTCCGGGCCGCCCGGCGCCGGCTGGCACGCGGTGCTGACCGCCGACGATCACCTGACCATCACCGCACCCGACGGCAGTGCCCTCTACACCGGCACCCTGCCGACCGGCCGGGAGTGGCGTGACCGGGCCCGGCGCTCCCAGCGGCGCCGCGGCGGGATCGTCGTGGTCGGCGGGATCCGCGGCGCCCTCGACGATCTCGTTCCCGCGATCGTCGAGGACCGCGCGTACTGGATCCGCTGCCCTGCCGACCTGCGCCACCGGCCGAGGGCAACCTCCCGATGACCGGCCGTCACGGCGCGCGGCCGCGCACACCGGATCGCGCCGACACGGCAGACCACGACGGCGCGGTGGAGGTGCGGTTCTCCGGCGAGCCCGCCGATATCACCGCGCTGCTCGACACTCTCGCCGCCGCCGGCATCGAACTCACCGGGACCAGCCGCCCGTATCCGAACCAGCGCGGCACCCGCGTGCGGGTCTACACCCGGGCCTGCGCCGAGATGCGCGAGGGCTCGGCCGCCCCGGAACCCGCCCCGCCGTGCGGCGCACCGGTCGCCGGGGCCGAGCGCGAGGTCGGCACGTCGTGAACGTGCCGCCCGGTCAGCAAGCTCCGGCGCGCAACCGAGTCCATCCTCACCAGAAAGGTCTGTCACAGTGACAGAACACGGGCAGGTGCCAGTATCCGCCGATCCCGCGGTTCCCGGCCCCGATTCCGGGATCCGGCGCACCGGCACCGGGACCGCGCTACGTGCGGTGACCGCCGAGGAGCGAGCGGACGACGACCTGCTCACCGCCGACCATCGTCGGCTGGTCGATGCGCTGCTGGCAGACGGGACCGCGGCGAACACCACCCGCACCTACCACTCGCCGGTCATGCGATTTGGCGAGTGGTGCACCGAGCACGGGTATCAGGCGCTGCCCGCGGATCCGGACACGATCGCGGCGTTCCTCGCCGAAGCCGAAGCCCTGCGCGATGAGCGCGATGAGGATCTCTACCGGTATCCGACCTCGACATTGGGGGTGTGGTCCGCCGCGATCCGTGACACCCACCTCGACGCCGGATACCCCGATCCCACCACCGCGCCGGTGGTGCGGAAGGCCTTGGCCTCGATCGATCAGCACCGCACCGACGCCGGCCAAGAAGCCCGACCCGCCAGTCCGCTGCTCGCCGGCGATGTGCGCACGCTCGTCGACTCCATCACCGCTCATGCGGCCGAAAATGATTGGAAGGCACAGGTTGCCGCGCGCCGGGATACCGCGCTGATCGTGTGCGGGTTCTACTCCGGGCGCCGCCGCTCCGAGATCGCCGCTATCCAGTTCCGCGACCTGACCATTGTCGCCGACGAAGATGATCCTGATCAGAAATGGATCCAGATGCGGATCCGCGGATCCAAGACCTCCCGGACCACGATGGAATACGTCTTCCTGCCGCGCAGCGACGATCCCCGGTACTGCCCGTGGTGCACCCTGCTCGACTGGCTCGACCTGCTGGCCGTCCACGACACCGCGGTCGCCGCCGCGGATCGACGGAAAGAACCTGTCGTCAACCAGATCCGAGAGTCCCGCAAGGGCGTCATCGAACTGCTGGCCGAGCTCGAGCAACGCGATCCCGGCGTCCACCACTGCCAGCGCGAGCTGCCGACACAGCAGCGCGCGAAGGCCGCGGTGTGGCGGGGCTTGGCCAAGGCCACCCGCAACCTGCCGGCCGACACCGGCCGTCCGATCGCCGATCAGACGATCAAGGACGTCTTGAAAAGACGCTGCGAGCAGGCAGGTTTCGCGCCCGAGCGCATCGCACTCATCGCCGGGCACTCCCTGCGGGGCGGGTTCGTCACGCAACTGCGCCGCGATGGTGTACCGGTCCCGGACATCATGCGCCAGACCGGGCACAAACGCGTCGAGACCGTGCTGCGCTACGACCAGAACCCCGGCTACCGCAACAACGCGGCCAACAAGATCCCCCTATGACCACCCCGAACCCCAACCCGGGCGATCTGCCCGACCGGTACCGGTCCGCCTGGGAAGAGTTCGACGACTGGTGCACCGCCCGGCACCTGCCGTCCTGGCCCGCACCACCCGGCGTAGTCGTGGCCTACCTGGTTGCCAACCCGAAAAGCCCAGCAACCCAACGCGGCCGGGTCACCGCGATCAACGCCGCGCACCGGCGCGCCGGACTACCTGCGCCCGGCCGCGCCGAAGCGGTCCGCGAACTCTACAACCCGGCCCGCGCCGCCCGCCGGGCCCGCACCCGCACCGCCGTCGATGCCGTGCTCACCGAACTCCCGGTGAGCGGCTGGGTCCGCGGCCTGTTTGGACGCCGCGACGCTGTCCTGCTCACTCTCGCCGCCGCTGGGTTGTCGTTCCCGCGGCTGGCCGGGTTGCGTCAGGAACAGATCCAGGTCACCGACACCGCGGTGATCGTCGACGACGGCATGCTGGTCCTGCCGGCCCGGCCGGACGAGTCGTTGCTGTGCCCGGTCCAGATCCTGCGCCGCTGGGCCGCGGTCACCAACCTCGCCCCCCGCGGCTACGGACACGCGATCCTTGCCGAACAACTCACCGAGAACACCCTTGCTCCAGCCGATTTCGACTCCCGATGGGCCACGCAGCCGCTACTCACCGCTTTCGACGCCTACGGCTATCCCGCCGGACACGCCCCGATCGGACGGCTTCACCCACTACACCCCACCACGGCCGCCGCCATCGCCGCCGCGCACCTGTCGGGAAACCCGCGGCGCCACCGCAACCGTCCCCGCACGGCGCCGGTCCCGGAGCAGGTGCCCGCGCCGCCGGTGGTCGAACCGATCGACCTCGACCCTGGCTACTACGACCGAGGGGTCGCCGCCCGCTGGCGTGACCGGCCGGCCCACGACGAACTCGACGATCTGCTCGACGCGCTGGAGGTCAAAATCCGGGAAACCACCGCCGCCAGCGCGTCATTGCTCGACGACCTTGCCTGACCATTGAAGTAGATCCCCGCGATCGCGGGGAGCTCAAGCTGCGAGGACGTCGCTGCCGGGCGAGAGCTGGTAGTCGCCGCAGTGTTTCAGTAGCCGATGTGGCCGTTTCTGGAATGACACCATTCCTGTACTGCCGCGATGATGTGAGATGTGTCCGGTGATGCCGTTGTGCTGGTCAGGCGGCGCGAAGGATGGTGCTGAGGGTCTTCAGGGATCCATTGCCGCCCTTGGCGAATGCCTTGCCTCCGGCTTCGAAGAAGCTGCCGACCTTGGCGCCGGCGAGTTCGCCGACGCCGCGGGTCGTATAGGCTCCCGCGGCGGCGGGTGCTCCCGCACCGGCACTGGTGTCGGGGACGAGGTTGATGACGGCGGGTACCTGGGTTGTGAGGTCGAAGGCACCCTGGATGACCTTGCCCGCGACGATGCCGCGTTCGGCGCTGGCTCCAACGACGGCGGCTCCTTTGGAACCGAGGTAGTTCGACAGCATTCCGGCTTCGGCAGCGGAGGCTCCGGCTACAGCGGTGCGGAAGGCTTGCCCGCTGTGACGGAGGGCGACACGCATGGTGCCGCCGGCGCGCATGGCCATGGTTCCGGCCTTGACCGCTTTCGACAGTGCGCCGATGCCGGGGATCGCACCGATGACGTCGGCGCCCAGTCCCACGACTGTGCCGGCGTCCCAGTCTCCTTTCACGATGGCGTCGGCGGTGTGCAGGGCGAGGCTGGCCAGGATGGAAACCACCGCGATCGGCCCGCACAGTGGTGTGAGCGCGGGGATCAGCGCGAGCACGCCGCTGACCGCGGAGATGATTCCCAGCAGGTCGCCGAGCACGGTGAGGGGATCGTCGATCGCCTTCTCGACGAGTACCGCGGCTGCGCCCACCCCGCCGGCCATCAGGAACAGGGATCGCACTTTCCCGGCCTCACGACTGTTCTTCTCGCCCTGCTCGCGGAGATACTTGCGCACGGCGACCTCGGTCAGCCAGTCGAATTCCCGGCCGCGGGTATCGATCACCCGCGACATCTCCCGGTCGATCAGCAGGCATTGCAGCTGATATTCGGCTTGGACGGCCAGCACGAGATCCACCAGTTCGCGCAGATCGTTGTGTGGAATGCGAATGCTGTCGTAGGCGATGTCCATCAGTCGCCACATTTCGCCTTGGAAGCCGGCTTCGGGCGTTACCGGGGTCTCGTCGTCTCCCAACGGTCGCGCGACCTCAGGGTCGGTGAAATCTATGATGCTGTTCGGATGGGCATAGCTGCGTCGCTGGATTGCTTCCCTTCTGCGCCTGCGGGCCCTCGCTTCATCCGCGGCGGCGGTGTCGGCCTCGATCTCGGCCTCCACAGCAGCCTCGTCCTCGTCGTCGTCGTCGTCCCCGTAGTCGACCTGTTCGCCGTACTGGGTAGTGGCGAAGGGGTCATGGCCGATCGGGGTTTCGGGAGGGTCGGGGGGCGGGCATCGCTTCTCCGCGGCGGCGGTCAGTGATTCGAGGTAGCTGGTGAGGGCGGTCGCGAACGCGGTATCGGACTTCTTCAGTTTCGCCAGTCGTTCGTCGAGCCGGCGCAGTGCCGCGAGGATACGGTCCTCCTCGAACACAAAGACCCGGATGAGGTTCTCGATGCGGAGATAGTCTTCCGGCCGGACGGCCGCCGGGTCGATTCCCCACATCTTGACCATGAATCGAGGGTCGCGGGTGTACTGGTTGAGTTTGGAGTGCACCGCGCCGACGATCAGGTCGTCACGCCCTGCTTGGTACCCGAGAACCGGCATCGGGTAGTTTCCGTTTCCTTCTGCGGACGAGTAGAGCGTCTTCACCGCGATCACCCCTTTTTCGTCGTGTCCTTCTCGGTGAACTTCACTGTTTTCAGCACAGCGGCGAGTATCCCGGCGTAGGTCTGCCAGTTCTCTCGATCCTCGGACGAGATACTGAAATCGGCCATGGCCAGCCGGCCCGGTATCGGCACGAACACGTGCAAGGCTCGCACCGTGGTCGGGCCACCGCCATCGGACAAGAGATTGACCGGCTTGTCCACTCGCGAGTCCTCGGTCAGCGCTACCGCCGGCCCGCAGGGCAGTTTGATCGCGCCCACCTCTGCCTCGTCGTGAATGGCGCCGAGTGTGCGGACCAGACGCTCCACGGTGCCCTCGTTGGCCAGTTCCGACGGGCGCACGGCAACCGTCAGCAACGCCGACGCCAACTTCGTCCCGTCGTCGGCTCTGGTCACCAGCGTCCCCGCATACACCGACCCGGCCGAGGCCAGCGATTCGAACAACGCGCGTTGCGCCAGCACGGCGTGCGCCTTCTGCTGCTCGGTAGCAGAAGTCGTCTCCTCCAACTCTTTCAGCAATTCGTTCACCGTCTCTTCAGCCGAAACGGTCAGATCCATTCCCTGAAACACCTCGGGAACATCGAAGGTCAACGGCAACTCGACAAGATCGGTATCCGCCATCACTGCTCCTCGATCGTCGAAAAGCGAACTACAGCAATACGTTCCGTGAATCTCCCGTGTTTGCACGGTACCGCGGCCATCCTACAACGCACCGACCCTGTACAGGTCCAAAACCCTGGCGGGTCGCAGACGTGAGACCATCAGTTACCGAGGATCCTCGCGAACGGGCCGAACAGCCCGGTGCAGAACGAGGACTCGAAGTTGCTCGCCGGTATCAGCGCCACGCACCAGGCCGGTACCGAGCCGTGTGCGCAGGACACATCCGGTGTCGTCGGCGCGGGTGACATCTTCCCCGAACTCGTACTACTCGTCGAAACCCAGAGCATGCGCTCGACCGCCGCCGCGCGCCTCGGCGACGAGGACGGCCTGGCCCTGCTCACCACCCGGGTCCAGAAGGCCCGCGATCAGATCGACACCACCGCCGACCGGATCCCCGGCCTGGAGCAGATCCCGACGGATCGGCCGGTCCGCGGCCTGGTCGTCACCCTGGAACCCATCCCGCTGGTGGACACCTTCCTCTTCGAGGACCTACTCGGACCGCACACCGTGCCGAACGCGACGGTGTGCGCCCACGACCTCGAAGCGATCCTGCCGACCCTGGCCAAGACGCCCGACGCCGGCCGCCGTCTTCTCGACGCGCTGACCTTCCGCGACCCGACACCGCCGGCACTGGAGCGCGCGGTGGCCGAGATCGACAGCGAGCGCAACCCGATCAGCGCCATGCTTGTGGGACCGATGGAAGGCGATACTGCCCCGCACTGTGTAAAGGCCATCGCGTCGTTCGAAAAGAATGAGCCGGAAGGTAGGGAGAGGGCATCTAAAACACTCGGCCCTCCGGAATTGCCGCAGGCGGGTCGCTATACCACAGCCCGAGGCGAGCGGAGAGCACGCCGCGGTCTCGCCACTCGGGACGAGCTCTGCGGCGCCCGGTTCAGCAGCCCGCCAGGGCACGGGTGAGTGCGTCCTTCTCCGCCAGTTGCAGGCTGAGGTGCCAAGTCGACTTCACCGCGATCCACATTCGCGCATACGTACAGTGGTAGGTGGTGTTCGTGGGGAGCCACGCGGCCGGATCCTGGTCGCCCTTGGATCGATTGGACCGCGCGGTGACTGCGATCAGCTGGGGGCCGCCCAAATCGTTGGCGAACTGCTGCCTCTGTTCGGTGCTCCACTCCCGGGCTCCGGACCGCCACGCTTCGGCCAGTGGGACGACGTGATCGATATCGACCTTGGCGGGATCGGTGACGGTCTGGTCGTCGTAGGGCGAATACCAACTGCCGGTGGGGCGGCATTCCGCGTCTGCGGTCACGCCGGTGCCGTCGCGGCCCAGCACGGTCTCGCGAGTGGTGCACGCCCCGGTGCTGCTCCAGTGCGGGAACTTCTCCCGGGAGTACCCGCCGGCCGAGTCCTCCTGGGCGACCGCGAGGCCATCGAGCATCGACCGCGCGGTGCCGGCATCCGGGATCGCTGGAGGCTCGGCCGCCACAACCGCAGGCGAGAACAGAGCGGCGACCACCGCCGAAGCTGCGACCACACCAGCCCGGGCCCGAGAAAGTCCACGCATACAACGTCTCCACTTCTGGAATGAGTATGGGTCGGATCACCGGTCACGGTAGTCGATCGCAGCGACATCGAGATGGACATCGGGCGAGCAAAACTCGACCACCGCTGGTGTAATCGACTGCGGCCGGTTCGGTTTCTGCGCCAGGCCCAATCGGTGTATCGGCCAGAGCATGTCTCGCGGTGCTTATTATATTGGTGCCGAACGCATTTCGTGAACCCACGAAGGCCTGGCGCAGTAGGCTTGAAGGCTGCGGTGTCGAGTTCTGGGGGTCTGTGATGATCGTGGTTGTCAGCAGCGAGGCCGACCCCGAGTCCACCGAGGCCATGGTGGGCCGTTTGCTGGCCTCGTGGCGGACCGGCAGCGGCGGGGTCGGTGGGGTTGCGGTGGTGGGCTGCAATGTGCAGAGCATGACGAAGAACCGGGTCTACGGGCTCGATGTGCTGGTGTGGACTCCATACGGCTGCACCGTGATCGAGGTCAAGGGGTTCTGCAGTGCCCAGAGCGGAGTGCTCGATCCACGCATCAACGGCACATGGCGGGTCGGGAGCGCGCCTGCGGACCTCTACTCTCTGGACTCGGCTGCCAACCCGGTTGCCCAAGGCCGCCCCTACATGTACGCGGTCAAGGACAACTTCAAGGCCGCGCGCCTACCGGAATGGGTCGAGCTGCTGGTCGTCCTGGCACCCCTTGCGAAAGCCGATCTGACCATCCGTTCCTCGAAGCTGACCGACGGCATCTTCGTTGTCGCCGCCCCACCCGGCAACGACCGGTCACTACTCGAGCACTTCACCCCGAAACCGGGAGACCAACCCTGCTGGAGCGGAGACGATATCCAACGCGCCTTCGACCTACTCGATCTCGACGAATACCTACCCAGCCCAGACCAGCTGGCTCACGAAGGGTTCACGGTCCCGCGGCCACCGACCGTCGCCCCGAAACCCATCGGGTCCGGGGACGACCCGTTCGCCCCGGCCCCGGTCCCGGCCACTGCCCGCCGGGGCATGCACCCGCCTTTGTCACCGCCGATACCGCGGGGCAGGCTGAGCCCGCTCACGCAACCGATCAGCGGTCGATCGGCCGCGGATGCGCCGCCCGGCACCGCGCCGCCGCGCGCCGACGGCCGGGACGCCCGCCGGTGGAGCGACGACGATCTCGACGACGTCTTCCACGCGCGGCCTGTATCGGATTCCATCGAGCAGCCCAGACGACCGCGTCGACCGGTCGGCGAACGATATCCGTCCTTCCCGGCGGCGGCCCCACCGCCTTTTACCGAGCCCGCTGCCCGCCGGTGGACCCAGTGGCCGGGGCTCGATACCGCGATCTCGGTCCTGGCGATCATCGTCTTGGCGTTCCTGCTGCTCATGGTGGTCCGTTGTGGTAGCGAAGCGTCGTCGTCGCGCATCGGTGACCCGGCGCGATCCCCAGCCGGCCAAGTTCAGCCGTCGCGACCGGTTGCCCCGCACCAGGCGCCGCCGCCGGTTACACCCAGTGCCTGTATGCCGTTCCAGGCATGCTGATACCTGTCAATGCCTCGACATCGCCGTGAGGGCCCGCTGCGGTCCCGCGCCGAAACCCGCTGTCATCCTGACCTGGTATTCGGTCCGGTGCCGGCGCCGGACCGCGGGGCGGGCAAGATCGGGCCATGGCGAATACGGGCGATCGGGCAGACGCAGGCGCTGTTGGTTTGGGTCGTGAGCTGCCGAACGCCGGACTACGAGGGCTGGAAGTTCGAGTCCTGGCTGCTCGACTTCGACACCACCAGCTGTGTCGAGTTCTGCGGACCGCGTCGCGTGCGCTGTTGTGTGGCGCGGCTGTCACGGGGGTAGTGACTCTGCCCGGAATCCGGCGCTAACGCAGGTGCCCGTTCTGAGTTGATTTCTACCGGCGGCCGCGGCCGCGCTGTGAGACAAGCCGGATCCCCTCGGCGACCAGCTGCTGGTACCGCTCGGGTGTCATCGGTGGTGGCGGTGTGATGGCGAGCCGCCGAGCGCGGGCGCGTTTCCCGGCGGCCTGGCCGGTGATGTTCAGCGCGTCCCCGATCCGTTCCCAGGAGACCGGTTTTCCTGGGTCGATGGTGCCGTCTGGCAGCTGGTGTTCGCGTCGGCGGGCGCCGACGATGTGCCAGTCGATCAGCGAGTCGGTGGCGTGGGCGATCCTGGCCAGCGCGTGCAGCGCGGCGAGATCATCGTCGGCCGGGTAGCGCAGGTACTCGCCGCGCTCGGTGGCGTCGGCGCGCAGGCGCCGCATGATCCGGCGCAGGTCGGCGCGGAGCATCGCATGGGTGTAGCGGTTCGGGCGTGCGCGGGGCACTCCTCCAGTGTGAAACCGAAGTTTCAGCGAGGCGAGGGCTGTCACCGGAACGTGAGATCTCAGCTCTACTTGCGGAGGCGTGGCGATACGCGTCTGGGGTCAGCGGTCAGGACGAGGGACAATGACGAGGTGGACCCCGCACACACGATCGCGTTGCTCGAGCTCGACCCTGATCTCGAGTTCCCGGCCCGTGTCACTCGTACCATCGGCGATCCATCGCTGGCCACCGAGATCAAGGCCGAGTTCGACTCCAGCCTCGAATGGCTGATCGGCCGACTGACCGCCCCCGGCGACGAGCCGGTCACCCTCGCCGACGTGACCAAGCTCGATGCCTTCATCTGGGGATGCATGCCCGCCGACCTGACCGAGGGCAACCCGAGGGCCACCGACATGGTCGAAGATCACCTCGACCACCTCGTGAATGTTGTGCGCGGCCTCCTTGTCGATGCCATGCCGAAAGAGCCGTGACCAGGCTCCGGGAGTTGTCAGCATCACCCGCCGGGATCCCGCACCCGCTTGGGAGGCTTCCGCGTCGTGGACCGCTCCATCGGATCCGCCGTTCGCGCCCTGACCACGCGATCGCGTCCGGATTCCTCGACCGGCTGGCTTTGCTCACCAGCGTGTTCACCGAACTGGGTGATCTTCCCCGATCGCGGGCGGCGGCCCGTGGCATGGACTCATACGATGCACCGCTGGCGCTGAGCGGGGCGGCCTCACGTCCGTCTCGTCGGGCCTCCTGAGGTCAGACCCAGTGCGCTCCGTTGTCGCGGGCGAGGTCGACCAGTTCACGCCGCCTCGCGACCGGGCATGCCGCGGAGGCGATCGCGTGCCTGGTCTCGTGATATCCAGCGGTGAGCACGCCTTCGAAGGAATACCAATCCTCCTGGTGGCGGCACGAGCCACAGATGTTCGGGTTGAAACTCCGGCCGCGTTCGCGTCGTTGTCCCAGCAACGCTGCCCGGTCGGGGTGTCCGGCGGCGATCAGCAGGTCCCGGGCGATTCGAACCGGGTATTCCTGATCGGTGGCGAACGCCTCCCGGAACCCGTCTCGAGGAATCGCTCGGGCCTGTACCGCCCACACCCAGTCCTGCTGGACGCTGCACCTGCGGCAGACATGCGGGTAGCCGAGAACATCGACATACACAGTCGGCGAAGCCACATTCCTAAGCATCCCCCGCCGAAGACCTCGCGCCAACTCCAGAACCCCGGGACCGCAGGACCTTCATAATGCAACCCGGCTACGACCGGCCCCGGGCAGCGAGTGCCGTTACCGCGTCGATGGTTTCGGGTGTGAGCGCGGCTCGCCGACGGTCTTATCGGCGGCTTCGATGGTGAGGATTCGCTGGTGGATGTCCTCCGGGTTTTTACCCGGATCCGGATTCAGAATCGCATCGACGAGCATGGCTGTTACCCGGCATGCTGTGCGGTGCTGTGGGTCCGAAGCCTGATCGGCGAGCTGGACCAGGAGGTTGTGCACCTGGGTCCATACTCTCGTGTTCGCCGAGGCGACGGACTGTGTGCGGTGCAGAAGCAACTGGCGAGCCCGCTCCGGCGCATCCGGGTCACAGACCACTCCGTCATAGCCGTCGGGCTGATGTGGCTGATACTGCTGCGGCGCTACTTCGGGGCCTGTCAGCACAGTGACCTGGTCGTGGGCGAGCCCGGATATCGGGGTGGGAAGCGCGGACGCGAGCCGGTCCACGGCCCGGGTCAAGTACTGTTCTCGCGCGCCGGTGAGGAAGTCTTGACCTGGCCAATACACCTCGTATTCGAATTCCATCAGTGCCTTGTCGATCAGACTGTTCGCGGTCGCGGTGAGAGCCAGTGCCTCGTGAATGATCTGCACCGCATCGGCGGAATCCGCCGGGTCTGTCGCGGTGAGCCGATCCACGGTGGAATGCAAGAACTCCAGTGCTGTCGGGTGATGAGTCGCTGTCATATCCGGCATCGTCGAATCCATGCGGGCATCATCGCGATTCGGTGCCCGCGACTCACCGATTTCGCCACTGCCGATCCTGCAAAAATGCTCGTCGCCCTCAATGCCTGCCGCGCAGTACCTCGGCTGCGCGGGCGATCACAGGTGATGCGATGCCGGTAGTGGTGGTCCTGTTGAATACGAGCGGACCCTCCTTCATCGCGGCTCACACCAGACGGACGGGCAATCTGCGTTCCCGCCGCATAGAAGCGAAAACCCGGCGGTGCTCGCCACCGCGGGCATGCCGGCCCGCGCGATTGCTGAATGCCGAGTGCAGGATCGGCGATACATGATCGTCCGCGAGACACTGCGCTTCCACCACCGGCTCGCCCGGGACTGTCCGCTGCTGGTCTCGCGGCCATCCCGCGGCACCCGTGCGCGATCGTGACTTCGGCCGGCTGGGATCCTCATACTCGTGCGAGACCGTAACTTTCGTGGTGACCGTCTGTCGTGGCAGCCGTGGTTCGACCTCCATCCGCCCACCTATGACCAGCTCGCCGCAGTCATCACCGCTATCGACGACTGCCTACTCCGGCACGGATTCGAGCGCGGTCCGTTCGGGTTCGAGGCCATCAGCGAGGACGCTCCGCTACATATGCGCGCTTCATGGGCCAGAGATTCACTGATCGACCGGCCGGACAGCAGTTCGCTCGACAACGCCTCGGTGTGGGGCTCAGGCCTGATCCGAGTCGATGTCGATGGCCAGTGCATCGAGCTCACCTTCCGCGACACCGAACCCGAAACCCTGGCCGCGATCGTATCGGCGCACGTGCAGGCCGCCGACGCCCCGCATCGCTGACTGAGCACGGCCCGGCGGCGGCCGCACGGCCGGGGCAGCCAGCCGATCGTCGGGACCGGGGATTCCAGGGCTCCGCGGAGGCACCCCGGCCACGTGGCTGCTACCGCATGAATCAGGCCGGGCCGGGCTCAGCTCTTGTGCCCGCATCTACGAGACCTGGTGCGAGGTGCAGGTCGGGATAGAACTGCCGATACTCTTCGCGATGGCGCGCGTAATGCTCGCTGCCCTGTTCGGTGAGCACCAGCAGCGACGCAGCACGCGACCAACGGCGAGTGACGGCCTCGTCGGTCAGCTCGATCATCTCCGCCAAGGGGCCGGAGGGCCAGCCAGTGAGGCGCTGGATCGGTTTGTCGGTGCGGGCGAGGTCTTTGACCTGGTTGCGCAGCAAGCCCGGCCGCATTCCGCGCACGCACTCGGGTACTGGTTCCTCCTCGTCCATATAGTCGCGCAGCAGAAGCTGCTGCAGCCAGCAGCTGCCCTCGCCGGTCAGGCGCACCAGCTCGGACAGAATGCGTACATCGGCCTCGGCGAGCAGGTGGGTGGGTGTGCGTCTCCGGTGATCGGCCAGCCCGCAGTGGGTGACGTGCGCGGCCTCGCTGGTCTCGGGCGCGTCGATATCGGGATACAGCTCGCCGTAGCAGGCCCGGTGGATCTGGTAGTGGCGCCGCGCATTCGGAGTCAGCCGGACCCGCCAGGAACGCCCTCCGTGCTTGCCTGGGGCGGTGAATTCGTCGATCCAGGGATCGTAGGGACGGTTGCGCAGCCGCAGGAGGGTGTCCCAGCTCGGGGTGCCCTTCGCATGCAGGACCAGACCGGCCTCGCCGGCGGCGTACAGCTTGGCCATAGCGTGAAACGAGACCTGTGACAGCAGCCCGCGCGGCGGGGACACCGGAGCCCGCACGCCCGCGCCGTGACGGGCCGTCGCGCGCCCGAGAGTGCTCAGCCGCACCCGGATCCGGGGAACCATCACGCTCAACAGCGGGATCCAGACCAGATCGTGAGTGACGTTCACCAGCCCGCGGCGTTCCAGCGCCGCCAGCGTCGATCCGGAGCCGGAGTCGTGCTGACCGGCCTGACGCAACGTCGCCTGCACCGACGAGTAGCCGACCAGCTCTTTCGGCAGCTTGATGTCGTAGAGGATCTGCCGCCATTCCGACGCCGGTGGCGTCTTCTCCCAGTTCGCCGATCGGCGGCGGATGTCGGCCTCGGCGGCCTGGTCGAAATCCAGGATCGTCGACAGGTACAGCCGCTGGCGCGGATTCAGCCCCCTCCACGCGGTCGGCGCCTTGCCTGTTGCGGTCATCGCCGCGTGAGTTGCCCAACCACCCGGGCGAGTTCGGGAAACCCCGCCGCGTGTAGTCGGGTGGCCAGGTCGGCCTTGGTGAGGATGTCCTCGCCGAGCATGGCCTCGATCTCGTTGAGTCTCGTTGTGTCGATCGCCATCGAGGTCTCCTTCATCTCACCGGCATCCACCGCAGACAATTCACCGAGTCAGCCGGGCCGCGAGCATGCGAGTCGACCCGGGTGCGACCGGCGGCCGGCACGCACCAACATGCTCGAGGCCAACGACACTCGCCGACTTCCTTGCTGTCCCCTGATCCTAATCACCCGGTAGAAACAGGCGAACCTCCGAAGATCCACAAGCGCGCTCAAATCCACGGCGCCACGGACCAACCCCGCGCAAGCTCTGTCGGTGGGATAGGGCATGATAATCGCAGCCGCTGGGTATCCAGGTTGGCTCTCGTCCCCGCACACGCGGGGATTCCCCACATCAGTGGGGTTCGCTCCCGCTGGGATCGGTATCGCCTGTGACCGCTATGTGGCTTCGCCGTGGGTCCTGGCGTGCAAGACGACGCAGCAGGCAGCCGACTGAAATCGGACCCACACCCAGGGAAGTTGCGATGAGCATCCACTACAGCACCGCCGTATGGCCCGCGACCGATACGGGTTTCGACTGGGACATTCCCCTGCTGGTCCTGGGCGGTGAGACTCCTGCTGATGTCGCGAGTATCCCGCTTCCTACCTCGCTACACCGCGTCGCCAACGAGATCATGCCGTACACGCACGCGACGATGCGCGACGACATCGGCCCGATCCTCGTCAGCGACCCATGGATCACTGCGGCCGAGCGCTATGACCGTTGCGCGAAAGCTGTCATAGCACTCGATCCGACACCGCGCGGCGACACGACGCACACAGCGCCAGGCGACGACGGCGTGAGCGGTGAAAAAATGCCCAGGTGGTTGCGTCCGTTGCTCGCCGGTGCCGTCCGCGCGGCCACCCGTGACATCCCCATCAGCGTCGGCGTCGACCACCGCGACTTCCTGGCCATCATGATCGATCCCGCGGCGCCGACCGTCCTGCCGGACTGGGCGCACCAGATGATCGGCGGTTGAACAGATTCGCCGATGGATCGGTCACTGAACCGAGCTGGTGCGGCGGCGAGGTGTGACGATCGGGTAGATCGGGCTCATGGTTGGCATCGCAAGAAGATTGGATGTTCAGAGCGCGATTCGACCGGTTGGGTTGTCGGCAACGTCGGCGTCGCGGGCCAATGCGCGGGTGCGATAGCCGTAGAGCCGCACGCTGTACTGGTTGACCAGTTCACCGTCGCGGCCGGCCATCCGGGTACGCCACCGGCCGATGGCAGCGCGGGCAGCTTCAGCGCCATGCCACGGACCAACCGGGCATGGGTTGCCTCTGAATCCTACGGTTGTCCACCACAGTTCGGCCGGGGCGTCGGTGGTCATTACGAATATCTCCTTCTACCTGGGTATCGCAGGGCCCGTGCTGGATCTTCGGCTCTTGCAGCGATCAGGTGCAGCCCGAGCCTCGTGTGGGCCCGTCTCGTTGTCAGTGCTCGTCGTCACCGGGTTCGGTGATCGGTCCGAGTTTCGGGTCATAGGGCAGGTCGGCGTGGATGCGGCCATCAGCAAGGACTGTCCAGCCGTGACGCAGCACTGTCTTCACCGGCGCGGCGACTTCGTGGCCCTCCTCGCCGGTGGCGCTGAGGGTGACCAGCACGCTGTGCCCGCCGTCGATGATGTAGAGGTGCCAGGGCGCGAGATCCTCGGGCAGTAGTCCCGGATACCGCCGATCGCGCAGCAGGTAGGAGTCGTAGGTCGCGGCGATCACCGCGGCGGGGTCGACAGGTGCAGCCATCATGTGCCTTTCTTTTCGGTTTCGTGGATGGTCGGGGAACGACGGTGCGCGCGGCGGCATGCCAGGCACCGGCCCCCGTGACGGCGCTTCCCACTGGGGGTGCCGCACAACGCACCGGCCGGGCAAGACGCGGCGAGTGCTCCTTCGAGAGCGGCGCGGAAATCGGGGTCCCATTCGGTGCGGCCATAGACCTGCTGATGCGTGACGCCTACCGCGGCGGCGGCTTCGGCCACGCTGGCCCCGTCCCGGACCGCGGCCAGCAGCATCTGGCGGTCGCCGGCGTTGAACACCGCATCGGCCAGCCCGCGACGCCAGCGGCGCGAGACCGCCGCGTGCCCGGCGCGGGCGGCCTCGTCACGCGCACTGTTGAGGTGGTAGCGGGAGTTGTCGCGATAGCGGAACTCGGTCGGCGCAGTCATGCGATCACCACCTGAGAAGTCGGGCAACAAGAAGGGAACCACGGGTGTCCCCACGTGTGTGGGGAAAGCGACGGTCACCGTAGCCGTAGGCACCGACACACCCGCCCACGCGGGGCCGGATCGTGGACCGCGCGTGGTGTCAGGATTCGAGCCGGCCGGTGTCGTATCGGTGCGCCGCACGCAGCATCATGGCCCTCAGGTGCAGCACCCGCCGCTGCGCGCTGCGCAGCCGCTCACGCTGTTCAGGGTCCAGGTTCCCGGCCATCCGGGCAGGATCGGCGATGTCGTCACGGTGATCGAGCCACACCGCCGCGCCGGTAGCAGCCAGATAGACGCGCCGGATCTCGGCAACCAGGTCCCTGTAGGAGGCTCGGGTTTCGTCGGACTCGTCGGACTCGTCGGACTCGTCGAGAACCTCACCGAACGCGGCCAGCCTGCTCAACGCACAGAGCTGATCCGCCGCCTCTATGCCGCCGGATGGAAGCAGGCCGAATTGTCTACTGCCGCCGAAGTCAGCCAGCAGGCGATTTCGAAGCTCACCACCGGAGCGGTGAAACCGGCCTGACCCCGCGCCCACTCCGCAAACCAACATCACCCAGGAGCCCACGATCGGGAATCGGATTCGTAGCCGATCCAATGGCGCCCAGCCGGCCCATGCGAGACCGAATCTCCATCGGCCCCACGCTGACGACAGATGCGGGTTTGCCATCGTAGGCACCGACCGACGAAAGTACCCCCGTGGATGATCTGAATTGGTGGATGGGCCTCGATACCGACCGGCTGATCGGCATCACGGGCTGGGTCGGGGAAACACCCGCAGGCGAAGTGCCGTTCATTCTGCTGTACCCCGTGCAGGCCGGCATCGACACGGACATGCAGCGCCTGGCCTCTGCCCTCGGCCTTGCCGTGGGTGCCGACGGCGCGCCTCCACAGACCCCCGGCATTGCCTCGGTGACCGTCACCGACGGCTGGGTTCGGCTGAACATCGGCGACTGGACCACCGAGCTACCGGCCGGCCCGGAGTTCCCAGAGGCGGCCCACGCCGGCTGGGGCGTCCTCGTCATCGGTGAGCATGCATGGTCGGGAAACCACGCCGAACTCGACAAGTACCTGGCCACCGACGGCTTCCGGAAGGTACACCACGGCCGGATTCCTGTCCGGTAAGGCGATATCCGGTCATCGGAGCGCGGTTCACCATCATGCACCGACGCAGATCGATATCGCTGAACTCGACAGACCCGATCTCAGTACCTCCGGACGATTCCGTGCCGAGCACATGTGGCTACGCTGGGACCACGCGACCGTGCGCCAACGCGTGGGCAACCTCGGCCGCAGACCGGCCCCGGCATCATCGGGCTATCGGGGATTGGTGCTGGTGAGGAGGTCACGGACCGCGGTGTGATAGGCGGCGTGGACGAGGGGGATGGTGTCGATGCGTATGCGTTCGTCGGTGGAATGTTCGCCGATCTTGTCGACGCCGAAGCCCGCGGTGACGGGGACGCCGAGACCGGCGAGGTAGTTCCCGATGTTGCTGGGTCCGGCGATTTTCGCTGTCACGTCGATACCGAGGCCGCGGGTGGCGGCGAACAGCGCGGTGGCGGGTGCGGAGTCCGGGTGGGCGTAGGGCGGCCAGTGTTGAACGTGTTCGATGAGGGTGGGTTTGGTGTCGAGCCAGCCGCGATCGGCCTCGTCGACGATGTGGCAGATCAGCGTCTCGGCGGCGTTGTCGTCGAAGTCGGGGGTGGTGCGGATGTCGATGTTGATGCTGCACAGATCCGGGGTGACCGAGTAGCCCTGCCCTCCGGATATCTCGGTGACGGTCAGCTTGCCGGGCGGGAATTCGCCGGAACCGGTGGGCAGGTCGACGGCGGAGAGTCGGGTGATGATGTCGGCGGCTTTGCTGATGGCGTTGGGGGTGGTGGTGCGGCCGCCGGCGTGGCTGGCGATGCCGTGGACGTGGAGGCGTACGCGGTGGACGCCGCGGCCGCCGACGACGATGTGGTGGAGGCCGGGGTATCCGATCATGACTCCGCCCACGTCGGTGAGGGTGTCGAAATAGGTGGTGGCTCCGCCGAATCCGCCGGTGTGTTCGTCGAGGTCGAGTAGCAGGGTGAGGCTGCCGGTGAAGTGTTGGCGGTCGCGGTGCAGGCGGGCGGCGAGGTGGCAGAAGATCGAGACCGCAGCCTTGCTATCGGCGGAGCCGCGGCCGAATAGCCATCCGTCGCGGATGACGGGGTCGGTGGGTGGGTGGGTCCAGGCGTGTTCGTCGCCGTAGACGGCGGTGTCGAGGCAGGCGTCGAGGACCCAGCGTTTCCCGGGTCGGTGGCCGTGGATTTCGCTGGCGATCCCGACCGGGGCGCCGGTGGTGGCGCGCAGGATCCGCACGGGCAGGCCGTGGCCGGTGAGCCAGGCGGCGGTGTGGTCGAGTATGGGTTCGCCCGGGTCGACGCCGCCGCGGCTGGGGATGGCGATCAGTTCGCGGGCCAGCGCGAGGACGGAGTCCTGGTCGTGGTGGGCGGCGGCCAGCATGTCGTGGGCGGTGATGGGGTGCCTCCTGCTGGCGGTCGTCTGTGCGGTGAGGGATCGGCTCATGTGGCGAGTTCGGTGAGGGCTTGGTCGGTTTCCAGCTTATGGCCGCAGAGGTAGAGCTGGCGGGCGTGTTCGATGTAGCGGGTGCCGGCTGCGGCGCCGAGCACGACACCGCAGTCGAACGATTCGGCACTGGTCAGCGACGGGATGGGTGCGACGGCGGCGTGTTCGGAGGCGACGAAGAACCGTTCGGGGTAGTCCGGATTGTCGATCATGCTGATGTGCAGGGTTTTGACGCCGAGGCTGCGGTCTGCGGGGTCGCGCAGATCGATCAGCCGCCCGAGGTGTTCGGTGAGCGTGCGATGGCGGGGCCGGCCGAAAAGGATGCGGAAGTGCACCAGTGTGTTGCGGCGGTTGAGGGCCTTCTCGATGGCCTGTAGGTAGGCGGTGTCGCGGGAGCGGGAGCCGGTGACGACGAGGTAGTCCCGGGCGCCGTCGACCACTTCGAGCATCGCTTCGTGCAGATCGGCGTAGGTGAGTACGAGCCGCGGATCGGGGCGTTCGCGGGTGTGGCGGTCTTGGTGGGCGAACAGCTGTTCGGCGGGTTGCGCGTAGTAGGTGGCGAGCAGCTCGCGGTATTTGTCGCTGGTGTGGTGGACCCCGGTTTCCCATTTCGACAGCATGCCGGGGTGGACACCGGAGGATCCGTCGGCCGAGCGCTGGTCGAGGTCGGCGCAGACCTGCTCCAGCGTCGCTCCTCGGGTCAGCCGAGCGCGGCGGAGCGGAGAGATGTCGCGATCGTGGGCGGGCAGTGAGGGTCGTTGCCGTCTGCTCATTGCCCACCTCCCTGCCCCCTAGTTCAGGGTACGGCGGACGCCTCGGGTTGTACGTGGCGTTCGCGCACAATCGGCGCAGAGGTCAGCTCATCGCAGAGTTTCGCCAGTCGCGGATGGCGGTCGATCAGCATTTGGCCTTGCGGCGGATGCCATTTGCCCAGCGCTGCGGTCAACTCCTCCGCGGTGAGACCGGGATACTGACGCACCCGCACGATCGGTAGCGCAATCCCGTGGCCGGCGGGAGCGAGATAGTCGTACACCGACGCTCCGTTGCCGGGCCGCGCGCGTTCGGCGATCTCGGCGATCTCGGCTGGGGTGCCGGTGATCGGGGCGGCGAGGTCGATGACCGCGGTGAGGACGCTGGTCGGCGCGGTGAGGTACACATACCAGGACGAGGCACCGGTGGTCGGATAGCGCTTGCGGTACTCGTAGACTTTCTCGCCCCCCAGGATCAGGTCGTAGTACTCGGCGTGCAGTGACATCAGGATCCGGGGCACCGGTGCGCCGAAATCGCTGTCGGTGTCGTCGAACAGGTCAGGCACGGGCACTGCGTCTCCCCTCGGACCGGGTCACCGCGCCGACCTCTGCGCTCGGGCGGTGTGTATGGCTGGGCAGTTTAGCGCTCGACCTGGGTGCGCCGGACCGGGGTCTTGTCACCGAAGTTTTCGCGGCGACGGCGAGAAATTGCGTCATTCCACGAAAGTTTGTGCGGTGAAAGTGATCTGGTGTTTCGCCCCTTGTGCGCGGATTCTTGGATGCAGTCCCTGGAGGGGTGGATAGACGCGGAGGTGGGTTGCGGTGACCGGCAATACGATCGGATTTCCCTGCGAATCGGTGCCCGGGGAGCGGCGCACCCTGCTCACTGTCCCCGTCGCTTCGGCGCTGACCGGCGCCGGCTTCGAGGTGCTCGCCGAGCCGGGAATCGGGACAGGCGTATACCTCGACGACGACATACTGGCCGCCGCGGGCGTGCGTTTCACCGGCTCGGAAACGGTGTGGTCGGCGCCGCTGGTGCTGCGCTACAAGTCCCCGGATCCGGCCGATGTGCTGCGGCTTCGGCCGGGGCAGTCGATTGCGGCGCTGTTCCACGCCGAAGGAGACCCGCAGTTGCTGGCGGCACTCATCTCCTCCGGGGTGACGGCGTACTCCTACGAATTCCTGCGCGAGGCAGACGGTTTCCCGCTGGCCGTGGCTGGTGGCCAGATCGCTGGAGTGCAGGCGGTGCTGCACGGCGCGCTCGCACTGCAATCGCACCTCGGCGGCCGCGGTGTCCTGGTGGCCACAGTCGACGGCGCGGAACCCGCGCGTGTGGTGGTGATAGGCAGCGGAAACGTCGGGGCCGCCGCGGCCCGCACTGCGGCGGCGCTGGGTGCGCGGGTGACCGTCCTCGCCCACACCGAGGCATCAGCGGCCGCGTACCGGGCGACGGCTCCGGCCGGAGTCGCGGTCACCGTCAACACCGGCGAGGAGCGGAAAGCGGTGCTGGCGGACGCGGATCTGGTGATCGGCGCCCTCCTGGTCTCCACTTACGACACTCCGCCGATGATCACCACCGACGATCTCGCAGTGATGCCGCCCGGGGCGGTCATCGTTGATGCCACCTGCGGTTACGGGCCCGGCTACCTGCCGACCGCCGGCCCGATCCAGCGACCCGGGGCCCCTCCGCATATCACCGCGGGGATCGGGCACCTGCGATTGGATGCACTGCCGTCGCTGGTGCCGGTCACCACCACCGCGGCCTACACGGGGCGGATCGCCGACTATCTGGTGCGGCTGGCCCGCGTGGCGCTGCACGGCGACCTCGATCCAGTCATCGATACCGCGCGCATCGCCGCCGAGGGAAAACTCGTCCATCCGGTGTGCCGCCAGCATGCCGCGTTCTACACCCCGTCCGGCGCCGATGCCTCTGCTGTGGTGGCCTCCTATGATCAGCGAGCCGTATACAGCCGCGCCGAAACAGCCACCGTGGCGCGGCCCCGCCGGCTCCCACAGCTACTGGACACCTGCCGCCACGTCGCGGAAATCCCGTGTGGCAGCGGTCATTTTCTCACCGAGTACGCCCAATCGCACGTGGCGGTAACCGTCGCCGACGCGAATCCCGTCATGCTGGCGGCAGCGCTCGATCACGCCCACACCGCCGGCGTCCCCGCGGAGCGCGTCACCGGCCTGGGTGGTTTGCTCGACGCGCTCCGGTTGCCCGGTGATGTCGATCTCGTGGTGGTGCCCAATGGTGCGATCAATCAGCTGACCTGCCAATCCGGTCTCGCCGCAGTAGCCGCTGACCTGCATGCCGCGATCGGCCGGCCCGGCGTGCAGGTCGTGGCGCAGATCGCGGGGCCCACCGCGGCGACAGGATTCTTCGACCCGGCACAACCGGACGGGATATGGGTGACCGACCGTCACTTCGCCCCGGCGGCCGAGGGCGCAGTGATCCGGCGGCGGCGCCAGTTCTCCACCGAAGCCCGGGTGCGGCTGGAGTTGGCCTACCTCGACGCCCAGAACCGCGAGCTGCACACGGCCACCGTCGATATCGCGCTACCGACCCGGGCCGGCATCCTCGCGGCGTTCACCGACGCCGGCTTCACCCACCTGCGCCTGAAACCCGGCGCGGGCGGGTTCACCGAGCTGTACGCACTCACCACCCAGGCCAGGCCATGAGCGCCCACCCCGAGCGCCCCGGCGCGCGGACCGCCGCCGAACTGTATGCCGAACACCACTACCGCGACCGGTTCCGGTTCGGCGAAGCCACCGAGGACATTCTGGCGATGCTCAGCGCGATCCCGGCCGTAAACCGGTGGGTCGACGTGGGCAGCGGGTCACAAACCCTGCTGTGGGCTCTGGCGCTGACCCCGGGCGCCATCGTCGCCGTCGACGCCGACCCGCTGCGCCTCCAACTCCTGCATCGCACCGCCGAGGTGGCCACACCCGGGCCGGTCCACACCACCGCCGCGCAGCTGTGCGGCCGCGGCCCCCGCGACTACACCGACCGGTGCCGAAGGCTGACCGCATGCCTGCCGGTGGACTGCCTGACCGGAACACCGCCCGCCCATCCACTACTGCCGCTGGCGGGATTCGACCTCGTCACCCAATTCGGGCTGCTCGGACTGTGCACCAACGCCCCACAGTTCACCGCGACATTCGCCGCAGTCCATCAGCTGGCCGGACCCGGCGCCTGGATCGCCGGCGCGAACTGGGTCGCCGCCGCAGCGCGCGACCGGGTCCAGCTGTCGGCGCCACTGTATCGCGCGGCGGCCCACCAGGCCGGCATCACGCTGACAGTGCTCGACCGCATCACCAGCGCCGACCCCGACTTTCCCGCCGTGTGGATCTATGCAGGAACCAAGAGGAGCACATAATGGCCACCATCGCCCGCACCGACGAACTGATCTTCGCCCCGGTCGGTATCGCGCACCTGACCGACTCCAACACCGACCTTGTCCGCGCGGCCGCGCGCGAGGCGACCCGGCTGCGGATCACCACCGCCGCCCAGCTCAACGGCCGCCCGCACGTCGGCACCGTCGTGACGGTGATGGCCGTCTTCGCGCTGGCCGCCCGATTCAGCGAAGACCTGTCGCTGCCGGCGACCGTCGTGTTCGACGCACTCGACAACGCCCCGGGCGAGCACATCGAGATCGACGGCGGCCACTATGTGCGCACCGTCGCCGACCTCATCGACGGCGGCGCCCTCGACCCCGACGACCAGGTCTCCGGATTCACCCGGCTGCTAGCCTGGGCCGCGACCCGCAGCGGTGTGCGCTACGAATTCCGGCCCTACAGCGTCTACCAGCAGCTTCCCCCGGTCCGGGAATGCCTGCATCACCTCGCATCCCGACTCGACCGGTTCGCGCCGATCGTCGCACCCGCCGACGGCATCGTCCGGATCCGCCCCCGCTGCCCGCACTGCCGGCTGATGGACAAGAACGCCCGCCACCTCACCATCACCACCAGCGACGGCATGGTCCATCTGGACTCACGATGCCCCCTGCACGGCCCCTACCGCGAGAACATCGACATCGCCGGAACCGGCGGCTGGTACGACGCCAACACCCCCGTCCGCTCCGTGCAGAAGGGCTACCTTCTGGCCGCCGAACGCGACCGGTACCAGACATGTTCGATCTCGATCGACGGCGCCGACTGGGGCGGCGCCTGGCACGCACATGTCCTCGCTCCCGCACTCGCCGCCCTCGGCGTTCCCGTCGCGGACTGGCCGGTCAGCCTCTTCACCCCGCTGGTACTCGACCGCAGCGGCGGCAAACTCTCGAAATCCCTCTATGTGCGCTACGGCAAGGACTACGCCGACCTTCCCGAAGCGTTCATGAATCTCGACATCCTGCTGAACCAGCACGGAGATCCCGCCCTCGATGCCCTGTGGAACGAAGTCACCCGCTGGGCACAGCAACCACGACGCCTGCACCGCGCCTATACCGTCGACTACCTCGCCGGCCTCATCCCCGCCGGCCAGACATCTCAACAGCGAATCGCTTGAGGCACCCGATGATTCAAGTCCTTTACGACCTCACCGGCTGCACGACCGAGCCCGCAGCCGATACCCTGCTCGAGGCCATGCACAACACGGTGCACCGGCTCGGGTGCACCGTGCACGCCGTCGTGCCAGTGCAATTCGTTCCCCACGGCACCACGGCGGTCATCGTGCTCGGTGAATCGCACCTGATCGTATCGACCTGGCCCGAGCACCACGCCGCACACATCGACCTGTTCACCTGCCGCGCCGACAGCAGCCCCGATCACGCCATCGCTCCGATCCTCGACACATTCGGAGCACCCCACGTGCACCCGCAACGGGTCATCCGCCACCTACCCGGCACCGAACCTACCGACCACCCCTACCACCAGGTTCGTCTCTCCTGATCCGGGCCACCGCAACTCCTCCAGGGAGCCCGTTGGCGTCGTCGAGGAAATCGGCCGCGCGCACCACCACCCGGGAGCCACGCTGCCGATTCGTCTCGGTCATGGCCTTCGGGCACCCGGTGGTCATTGCCTGCCCGGCCCTGGCGACCGCGCCGGGCGAGTCCATCCGGTCCGGCTTACGCCCACTTTCCCACGCCGGGCCTGCGCGCGTCAGATGGACAAGAACGCCAGCACGACCGGGCAATATCGAGAACGAACTGCCATCATCGATGGCGAGCGGGATCGCTCACGCAAAGCATCAGAAGGGAGAGCCGATGAAGACCGTGACGATCCGAGATCTGAGCGACGAGGTACACCGCGCGATCTGCCATCGTGCGGCCGAACACGACCGCAGCGCCGAGGAAGAGATACGCGCTATCATCACCGAGACCGTCCTCCCACCCGGGCGAGTCAAGCTCGGAACCCTACTGGCCGAGATCTGGGCCGCGGACCCGCTGACCGACGAAGAACACGCCCTGTTCAACAACCGCGACCGCACCGCGACCGAACCCATATCGTTCGACGAGTAACCCTGCCGAACACCACCACCAGGTAGACAGCGCTCTGGGCTCGCGTGGGCACGCCGGATTCGACCTCCACGACATGGGCACCCGCTCCACCCCGCCGCAATCAGCGCCGGAGGTAGCGCGCCGGTCGTTCCGAGCCGGCAGGTTCGCCTCGCGCAGCAATATCCAGTTGCACCCGCCGCAACGCCGCTCCACCATCAACGGATGACCAGCGCCAACCCCCTGATCGTGCGAGTATTGGCGCCCGGCGACGAAGAACGCTTTCTCGCACTGCGTACGGCGCTCACCGACGAGGGCACGGTCTTCGCCAAAGACTATCCGCCCGGTATCTCCTGGCCGGAATACCTTGCCATTCAAAATGATGCGCGGGCAGGAACAGGCCTGCCGCCCGACGCCGTGCCGTTTACCTTCCTCGTCGCCGAGATCGGCGGCGTACTCGTCGGCAGCAGCGACATCCGCCACCGGCTCACCGAGAAGCTCACGCGCTGGGGCGGACACATCGGCTACGTCGTCGCACCTCGATACCGCAGGCTCGGATACGGGACAGAGATCCTTCGCCAAACACTGACGCTGGCCGCGAAGGACCTCGGCATCGAACGGGTGTTGCTCACCTGCCGCGCAGACAACGCCGGATCCCGCGGAGTCATCCACGCCTGCGGCAGCGTCGAATCCACCGAAGCCGCCGACGGTATCTGCTCGTACTGGATTCGACTCGATAACGGCAGGTAGTGGATCGCGCGGGTCCGAGCCGATAGTGCTACAGCGTCTCGAACCGCCCATATCGGCGCAGCGCCGCGTATCCGGCTGCGATGCACGCGAGGAGTACGACGATGCTGATCACCACACCCGCGAGGTCGGGCAAGACCGCGCTGCTGGTCGCTACCCCCAGCAGGGAGGCCAGCCAGGGCAGCCCGACGGCGGCCACGGCCAGCAGGAGATCAGCCTGGCGCGTGCGGTCGATCATCGTTGAGCATCCCTTCCTGGTGGTTACCGGCAGTCTCTGGTCGTTGCAGCGTAGCCGGTAGCGTGAATCACCCTGATCTTCAGCGCGACTCGCGACTCACAGGTGATCAGCGTGGTGACCGCCGCCGGCCGTGTGGATCCGCAGCATCTGGCCGAGGCATACCGGTCCCTGTGCACACAGGTACTCCCGGCCGGGTGGAACTGGGAGTGGGCAGTCCAATCGGACGGCACCGGCCGTGAACTGCCGCTACCGGCCGCCGTCCGCACCGATCCGCGTATTCTTCCCGGCGAACAACCGCACGGTGGCCCGGCGGTCGCACGCACCACAGCGCTGAGCCGCTGCCGTGGCCAGCTGGTGCGAGTGCTCGATGCCGACGACCGGCTACCCGAGACAGCGCTCGCGGACGCGATCACGGTGTTGTGCGCCGATCCGGCGGTGGGCTGGACCACCAGCGCAGTGCTGGACCTCGCCGCCGACGGCATCCTCACCGGCTGGCATGATGACCCCGCCGAAGGGATCCTCCCGCGAGGATCGACAATCGCCGCGTGGACCGCCGATTCTGCCGCGCTCCGAATCCATCCCGCCACACTCACCATCCGGCGACCCCTTCTGATCGCCCTTGGCGGCTGGATGGCTCTGCCTGCCAGTGAGGACATCGGATTGCTCGCCAGGCTCGACAGCCTCGCCGCCGGGTACTTCCTTGCCCGGCCCGGCCTCATTCGAGGTTCGCACCCGGGACAGATGACCCGCACACCGGGATTCGACGCACAGGTCACCGCCCTGCGGGCGCTGATCGCCGAGCGCGCCGCCGCGATGCGCGCATTGTTCTCCTGACTTCGGAAGCCCCACCGCGCAGGCACGGCAGCCGGCGAGGCTGTCGGGGGCGCCGCTATGTTCAGCCGACAGGCTATCTCGGTCACCGCGGCCTGCACCAATGGCGGAGAGGGCGCGACCACGACCTCCGGGCGTCTGCGCTCGGCCCTGCCTGTGCAGCGGCAATTGCTCCGTCAAATTCGCAGGCCCGCAGGTGAACCGGGCGGGGAATCTGCTGGTTGGGGACGATAGCCTTATCGGCATGGCACGGGATGAGCGCGGAGTTACCGCCCAGAGCGATGATTTCTCCACCTGGTACAACGAGGTTGTCCTCAAGGCTGCCCTCGTCGACCGTGGTCCGGCCAAGGGCACCATGATCATCCGACCATACGGATACAGGATCTGGGAGCTGTTACAAGCCGAACTCGATCGCCGCATCAAAGAGACCGGTCACGAGAACGCCTACTTTCCGATGCTCATCCCCGAATCCTATTTGCAGCGCGAGGCCCAGCACGTCGAAGGATTCTCCCCGGAACTGGCTGTGGTCACCCACGCTGGTGGGAAAGAGCTCGAGGAACCGCTGGTTGTTCGACCCACGAGCGAGACGATCATCGGCGAGATGATGGCCAAGTGGATTTCCTCGCACCGTGATCTGCCGATGCTGCTCAATCAGTGGGCCAACGTCGTGCGCTGGGAGATGCGGCCGCGCATGTTCCTGCGGACCACTGAGTTCCTCTGGCAGGAGGGCCATACCGCGCACGCCGACGAGGCGCAGGCGCGTGCCGAGGTGGAGCTGACGCTCGGGATTTATGAGAGCGTCGCGCGGGAGCTGGCGGCGATGCCGGTCGTGCCGGGAGAGAAGACGCCCGGTGAACGCTTCGCCGGGGCCGTCGAGACGATCACGATCGAATCGATGATGCGTGACGGCAAGGCGTTGCAGGCCGGCACCTCGCACTACATGGGCACCAACTTCGCGGCCGCGTTCGGCATCCGGTTCGCCGCCGTCGATGGTCGCGACACTTTGTGCCACACCACGTCCTGGGGAATGAGTACCCGGATGCTGGGCGGCATCGTGATGACTCACGGCGACGATCGCGGCCTGGTGCTACCGCCCCGGCTCGCGCCGCACCAGGTGGTCATCGTGCCGATCATGCGCGGTGACAGTGCGGCCGCGGTGGTGGCGGCCGCCGACGAACTGGCGGGCCGGCTCCGGTCGGCCGGGGTCCGCGTGCATGTCGACGACCGCGACCAGACACCTGGATGGAAGTTCAACGAGTGGGAGATGCGTGGTGTGCCCGTCCGTGTCGAGCTGGGGCCGCGCGACCTCGCCGCCGGGACAGCGGTGCTGGTCCGCCGCCTGGGCGAGGAGGGCAAGCAGACCGTCGACCTGGCGACCCTGCCCAACCTCATGCCCGGGATCCTCGAAGAGTTCCAGGCGTATCTACTCGCTCGGGCCACCACGTTCCGGGAGGACCGCACCAGCACCGTGAGGGACTGGGCGGAGTTCGAAGCGGTGGTCGCGACCGGGTGGGCGTTGGCCCTGCACTGCGGTCAACCGCGGTGCGAGGAGGACATCAAGGCCGTCACGGCGGCGACGCCGCGGTGTGTGCCGCTGGACGGAGACGCCGAAAGCGGCCGGTGCGTTCGTTGTGATGCACCGGCCGCCTACGGAAAACGGGTGATCTTCTCCCGCGCCTACTGAACCCCGGGTGTGGGTCAGCCCCCCGAGAGGCTGACCCACACCGTTTTCAAGTCGGAGTACTTGTCGAGCACGGCGAGGCCCTTGGACCGGCCGTAGCCGGAAGGCCCGCGCCCACCAGCGGGGACGGTCAGGTCGTCGGTCTCGAACCCGTTGACCCACACCGTGGCGACCCGCAGCTGCTGGGTCAGCTGCATCGCGGTGTTCAAGTCGGCCGACCACACCGATGCCGCCATGCCGGTGTTGAACCCGCTGGTCAGGCGAACCATCTCCTCGATGCCCTCGACACCGAGCACGGTGGTGACCGGGCCGAACACCTCCGTGGTGAGAGTTGCAGCGGTCGGCGACCCACCGTGCAGGAGGGTCGGTGCGAGGAACGCGGCGCCCTGGACCGGCGGCGAGGTAACGGGTCCACCGCGGACCAGCCGTGCGCCCGAGTCGATCGCCTCGGCGACGGTCGCGGTGACGGCATCGGCGGCGGCCTGCGAGATCATCGGCCCGAGCTCGGTTCCCCAGTTCATCGGATGCCCGAGGACCAGAGCGTCGAGCGCCTCGGTGAACTGCCTGAGGAAGTCGTCGACGACGCTGTGTGCGACGAGGATCCGGCTCACACCGGTGCACATCTGCCCGGCGTTGAAGTACGCGCCCCAGGCGAGTCGGCGCGCGGCGAGGGCGATGTCCGGCGCGTCGGCGCACACGAGGGCGGTCGATTTTCCACCCAGTTCGGGCCAGATCCGTTTGCTGTTGCTGGAGGCGCTGTAGCCGAGGAACGCGCGCGCGGCCGCGGGTGAGCCGGTCACGCTGACCACGTCGATTCCGTGGTGGAGCCCGAGTGAAGCCCCGGTCGGCTCACCGCCGGTGAGTACCGCCAGCGCGCCAGGCGGAAGTCCCGCGAGATGGGCGAGTTCAGCGACTCTCAGGACCGCGAGCGGCGCCTGCGGGGAGGGTTTGATCAGCACGCTGTTGCCCAACGCCAGGGCTGGTGCGACCTCGTATCCGATCTGGGCCAAGGGGAAGTTCCACGGCGTGACCACCGCGACCACTCCCGCGGGTTCCCGGCCGACGAGGGCGAGCGATTCGCTGCCGGTGTCTGGGTGGTCACCACTGTGTTTGCCGATCATGGTCGCGTACCAGCGGATGGCCCGCACCACACTCGCCAGATCGACGTCCAGGCAGTCTGCGGCCGGTTTCCCGGTTTCCAGGCAGATCAGCACGGCGAGCTCGTCGCGGTTGTCCTCGATCAGCTGCGCCCAGGTGGTCAGCACTGCCGCCCGCTCAATACCGGGGATGCGTCGCCACTGGCCGGTGTCGAATTCCGCGCGCGCCGTGCGCACCGCGACATCGACGTCGCGTACTTCGCAATCGGCGAGGACCGTGATTGTTGTTCCCGTGATCGCCGAGACCAACGGTCTCGGCCGCACCGCCGGTCGGTCCTGGCGCCGGCCGTTGATCACCGGCCGGGGATCGACCTGGAGGTTCTCCGGTCGCCCGCGCCATACCTCCCCGGTGCGGTCGATGAACGAGGCTTCCGCGAGTGTGGTGGTCATGTCCGCCTCCGCAGGAGATCAGCGTTGATATCGGAGATCCGCGCGCATCCGGCCAGCACCATCGTGCGGCGCAGCTCGGCGGTGAACAGGTCGAGTACCTGCTCGACGCCGTTGGCGCCGTCCAAGGCCATACCCATAGCCACGGGTCGGCCCAACAGCACCACGTCCGCACCGAGGGCGAGCGCCTTGAACAAGTCGACTCCGGTACGGAAGCCGCCGTCGATACCCACCTGCGCGCGGCCGTCGACCGCGTCGAGGACTTCGGGTAGCTGGTCGAGTGTCGCGGGGACCGAATCCAGTTGTCGGCCCCCGTGATTGGACACGATCACCGATCGCGCTCCGCAGTCGAGGGCCCGCCTGGCGTCGCTGGCTGTCAGCACGCCCTTGACCACCAGCGGGAGCGGCAGCCGCGCGGCCGCGGCCGCCAGCGTGTCCCACGTCCACGCGGAGCCGGCTTCGCCCAGCAGTGCGGTGGCGAACCGGCCGTCGGTATGGTTGCCGGAGAAATGCGCCGGGTCGACCGTGATGGACAGTCGGCGTAGCCGTTCACGCCAGCCCAGGACCGGACAGTCGATCGTTACGCACAGCGCCGTGTACCCGGCAGCGTGAGCACGCTCGGCGAGGGCAACGAACTCCGAAACTTCACCCTGGGCGTGGACCTGCATGATCGTCGGGCCGGTGGCCGCGGCGGCGACGTCTTCGAGGCAGGTCGCCGAGGCCTCGGCCACGATCGCCACTGTGCTGCGTGAGGCCGTCGCGGTGACGACCGCGGTCTGCCCGGTCGGGTGCAGGAGCCGATCGCAGCCGATCGGGGCGGTCAGCAGCGGTGCGGCGAGCTCGATACCGAGGAAACTCGTCGCGGTGTCGACGGTGGTGACCCCGGACAGTAGCCGCGGCAGTACCTGCCATCGAGTGAACGCGGACTCGTTGTCGGTCCGCGTCACTTCTGCACCCGCGCCGGCATCGATGTAGGCCCAGACGTCGGGCAGCAGCTCGGCCTGGGCGCGTTGGTGCAGATGCGGCAGCGTCCGGATGACCGTCGGCTGCCCGGTGACCTGGGGGTTCATCGCCGGTCCTTGCGGCGGGCGACCAGAGTGGTGCGAGCGGTCTCGGTAACGGTATCGCCACCTGTGTAGCGGCCGGACTCGGCGGCGGTGATGGTGGTCCCGACGAACAGCTCCCCGGAACACCACAGGCCACGCACCAGTTCGGTCAACTGCGGACTCGGCCGATAGGTCGAGTACCAGGACTCGAATGCGTTCCAGTCGACCGGACTCGGCTGCGCCGCGACCCATGCGGCCATGTCGTAGACCGTCGGCAGCTTCCACCGGTAGATGCCGCCCTCGAGCGCGCCGGTGGTCAGATGAGGGTAGTTCTCGGCGACGAAAATCGCCCCGGCCCGGGTGACGCCCTCGCGGAACGGCACCAACGTGTTGATCACCGCGTCGAGTCCACAGTTGATCGCGGCGTCGCGCTCGAACGGCAGGTCTCGGGCGTAGGCGCTGCGGAATGCGTCGATGTCATGGATCTCGCCGCTGCGCGCGGCGGCCTCCATCACGTCGTAGAAGCCTTTCCACCACGCCTTTTGAGCGCCGAGGACCGCGTTGAAGACATGCCGTCCCGACAGCGAGCCCAACTCGTAGCCCAACTCGTCCATCTGGGCGGGCGAGTTCATGCCGGGTACCACCGGCGCGGTGTGGAAGGTGACCGGAATCCCGGCGTCGACCAGCTGCTGCGCCGCGGCCAACCTCTCACGCGCGCTCGGTGCCCGGACCTCGAGCCGCCGAGACAGTGTCTCGTCGAGGGTGATGACCGAGAAACACACTTCGATCAGACCTTGCGCGGCGAGATCGGTGAGCACGTCGATATCGCGGGCTACCAGGGTGGCGCGGGTCAGCACGAACACCGGGATCTTCTCGGCGAGCGCGGCTTCCAAGGTTCGGCGGGTGACCTTCTCTGAGGCCTCGATCGGCTGGTAGGGGTCGGTCGTGGTGCCCAGATCGAGGATTCCCAGACTGGCATCGGCTTCGGCCGAGCCCGGCGAGACTCCGACATGTGCGCCGTAGTCGCCCGGTCCCCTGTAGAGGCAGTAGGTGCAGTTGATGTCGCATCCGCGATAGGCGTCGGCGAACACGCGCCAATGGTGGGCTCGGATCGTCTCCGCCGAGGTCTGGAAATCGAAGACCTTGGGAATCAGCGCGGTGGTCATGGTGCCTACTTTCGGGTCGGGATCGACGAGACCGGGGCCGTCTACCTGTGATGCCAGAACATCCGGCGATGCGTGTTCGCATGCGGCGCCGGAAGAGGAGGCGTCTGTGATGTCGCGCCCGGTCCGTTCGGAGGCACCCCGGTGCCAGGTCGGCCGCAACCCGATCCAGACACTGTGTCCACAGCGGTGCCGGATCCGAGGGCGGCGGTATGGGTGTTGCCGGTATCGCCTGACCTGTTGCCGGGGTGCCACTTCCAGGATTGCGCCCTTGCCTGTGCAAGCACCATGCAGCAACAGTGCAGCTTTCCTGCAACTTTGCTGCGCGGCGAGATTGATCGGCGAAATATCAGCGGACATCGCTGCGCCGGTGTAGTTTTCGAGGCTCAGTGAGCAAATCAACAGGGGCGGACCCGGGACCGATGAGCATCGATCGCTGGACGGGAATCGAGACGAAGGCGTTGCGTGAGGCGATGATGCTCAGCGTCGACGATTTCGCTGCGGCCGTCGGACTGGGCGTGCGCACGGTGTGGCTCTGGGAGTCCCACGGCGCCACCGTATGTATGCGAAGGTCGAGTACTGCCCGATTGAACAAGACGCTGGCCGAGGCGCCCGCGGAGGTGATCGAGCGATTCGACCGCGCTCTCGCTGCCAGCAGTTCGAGCCAACCACAGACCGATCCCGGTCTACTCCCACCAGCTAGGGTGGATTTGGACCCCCACAGTCGGCCATCGCCGGCCGTGCCGGGTGCCGACGAAGCCGATCAGGTCTGGGTGCACGCCCGGACCGCCGCTGGAGAGTTGGTCCTCGTGTCAGTTCCTCGTCGCACCGTCGTCGCCGGCGTCGCTGCCGGAGCGCTCGCCGCGGCCACCGGCTCCCGGCCCGCAGCCGCACTCGCGAACACCGCCCACATCGACCACGTCGAGCATTTCCGGAATCTGCGCCTCGCGCTCATCGAAAGCGACAACCTGCACGGTTCCGCGCCGGTGATCCCGCTGATGGAACAGAACATCGAACGCATCGGCCAGCTACGATCCGCCGGAATCGGCGACTCCCAGGCGATGCTGCGGATGCGGATCCTCTACGCCGAGTTCGCCGCCTGGCTGCACCAGGACTGCCGCAACTTCAACCGCGCCAAACACTGGACCGACCGGGCCTTGACCTGGTCACACCAACTCCACGATTCCTGGTCGATCGCCGCCACCCTTATCCGCAAGGCCCAGATCGCCAACGACCAAGGCGACGGCATCGAAGCCATCGAACTTGCCACCGCTGCCGAGCAGGCCGCCCCACCCGGTACCCGATTCGCCGCAGTCGCCGCGGCGTTCGCCGGCTACGGCGCGGCCCTGGCCGGTCGGCGCGGTGACAGCGAGCGCGCCTTCGATCGTGCCCACGCACTCACCGACGACGTCGACGTCGATCGATCGTGGGGATTCTTCCTGGACCACCCCTACATCGACGTCCACCGAGCGCACGCGCTGACCGCCCTCGGAAACCACCGCGGCGCCACCAACCAATTCGGACCGGCGATCACCGCGATGCAGTCCGGGTACACACGCGATCAAGCCGTCTACCTGTCGCGCCAAGCACTCGCCCACGCCCGCGGCGGCGAAGCCGAACCGGCAGCCGGACTCGGACTGGCAGCGATGCGAGTCGGGGTCAGCACCGGATCGCAACGCATTCTGTCCAACATCAGAGACCTCGACGGTCTGCTGGCCCCGGCCGGATCCGTGGCCGAAGTCGCCGAGTTCCGCGACGCCGCCCGGAAATGGGCGGTGGTGGCCTGATGCCGCGACCTCATGTCCTGCTGTCGGTCGCCACCAGCATCGACGGCTACATCGACGACACCAGCCCCGAGCGGCTGCTGCTGTCCAACGCCGCAGACTTCGCCCGCGTCGACGCGGTACGCGCCGACGTCGATGCCATCCTGGTCGGCGCCGAGACGATCCGCAGCGATAACCCGCGGCTCATCGTGAAAAACGAACAGCTCACAACACAACGTGTCCACGCCGGCAAACCCGCCCAGCCGATGAAGGTCACCGTCACTGCGAGCGGAAACCTCGATCCAGCGGCGAAATTCTGGCATCACGGCACAGAACAGCACAAACCGCTGGTATATACCACCACCACAGGCGCGGAGAACCTCACGCGGCTGACCGAACTCGCCGAAGTCATCGACCTGGGCCCCACAGTTGAGTTCCGCTCACTGCTCGACGACCTCGGCCACCGCGGAATCCAACGCCTCATGGTAGAAGGCGGCGGCACCATCCACACCGCGTTCCTGTCCGCCGGACTGGCCGACGAACTGCACCTCGCCATCGGGCCCACCCTCGTCGGAGAACCCGGCGCGCCGCGGTTCCTTCACCCCGCAGCCTTCCCCGGCGGACCAACCCACAGAATGCGGCTGCTCGACATCACCCAGATCGGAGATGTCGCACTCCTGCGCTACGAACCACCCAAGGAGAACCGGTGACAGAACTCGACCACCACCACTGGATGAACCGAGCAATCGCCCTCGCCGGCCTGTGCCCCGTCGTCGAAGGCGCATTCTCCGTCGGTGCGGTGATCGTCGCCGACGGCGAAGAGATCGCCACCGGCTACTCCCGCGAAACCGATCCCAAAATCCACGCCGAGGAAGCCGCACTCGACAAGCTCGACCCCGAAGATCCGCGCCTGACCCGCGCCACGATCTACAGCACTCTCGAACCATGTTCGGAGCGGGCGACCAAGACACGACTGCCGTGTACCGAACGTATCCTGGTCGCGCGCCTCCCCGAAGTTGTCATCGCATGGCGCGAACCCTCCACCTTCGTGGAAGATTGCATCGGCGTCGAGAAACTCCGGCAGCACGGAGTCAAAGTCATCGAGCTACCCGAACTCGCCCATGCCGCCATGGCCATGAACCAGCACCTGGATCTGTCCTAACCGCCACGGGCCCACCGCATCCGGCCTGTAGCCTGGCCCGGATCGGCGGCACCACCCGGCCAGCGCCGCAGCAAGCGCTGACGAATCACCGGAGACCTCAACATGCGGGGAAAGGACACAGGCCATGTACGAAGGTGGTTGCCGGTGCGGCAGGATCCGGTACCGAGCCGAATCCGCCGAGATCTGGCCGCATCTTTGCTCATGTCTGGACTGTCAGAGTCTGAGTGGCGGACCCGTCATGGCCTGGGTGGGGTTCCCCGCCAACGCGTTCACCTGGACCGGCGACGGCGGCGAACCGACCTGGTTCTACACCTTCCCCGGGATCGGACGCGGGTTCTGTTCCACCTGCGGCTCCACGCTGGCCTCCAAAGGCGATGTGGAAGGCGAAGTCGGCGTGACCATCATGTCACTCGACAATCACACCGCCCTGATCCCTGAACATCAGTCCTTCACCGCCGACGCGGTGCCATGGCTGCCCCCGATCGTGAACCGCTCACCATAGAGGATTTCAGTGGTTGGTGGAACGCTCCGTCCGCACGGTCCGCAGGAACCGCGCGGCGGCGCGACGGCTGGTCAGCGTGATGAGCCTGGCCGAGCCGTACTCGGCCAGCAGATCACGCATCCGGGGCCGCATGGTTTTGCGGTAACCCCAGACGTATTTCACGAAATCCCAGGTGATGCGGTCATAAACGCCGTCTGTGTGCTGTCCGCCGCGGTATCGCCAGCGTCGCTGCGCGATCCCGAGCAGGCAGGTCAGCGCGGGCAGATCGAGAAAGATCACTGTATCGGCCGCGGCCAGCCGGATCGGCAGAGTTCCCGCGTAATTTCCCTCGATCACCCACCGGGGCGCGGCCACCAGCTCACGTTGCCGGGCGGCAAACGCCTCCTGTGTCAGAGGGTTCCAGTCCTTGTCGTAGTAGATGGCGTCGAGGTGGGTTACCGGCAGATCCAACAGTGTGGCCAGCTGGTGGGTGATATGGGTTTTTCCGCTGCCTCCGCACCCGACGATCGCGATCCTGTCCACGGGCTGCGACCCTAGTCGCTGCCAGCGGCTGGACGTCGAACTGCCTCACCTTGCCACCGTCGGCGAGTCGCCCACCGCAGAAAGCCGCCACCATCGTCCGGGTTGCCATGCGCCGGGCCTGAGGATCGTCACACCAGTCGAACAGCGCCCTGCGCTGTGGTTGCTCAACCCTGCAACGAGAGACCAGATAGCGAATAAAAACGACATAATTGACTCAAGATACGTCAGTTGACAAATAATACATCTGATACATTTTGAACCATGGACGCTTTCGCTCTTCCCGACCTCGTGACGACCCAGGACCTGGAAACGCTGTTGGAGGTCCAGCGCGCCCGGATCTCCTCTATGCGCAAGCGTGAGGCCGAGTTCCCCGAGCCCATCGCGGACTCCACCCCCAAAAAGCCGCTCTATCTGCGAGAAGATGTACTGCGCTGGCTCGTAGCCACCGGTCGCGCGCCGGAAGCAGCGCTGCCGGCCTTCGACCCGCCGCCCGCCGGGGCCCCGATCACCCAGCGCTGGTTCCGGCAGGGGTGGGAGTTCGTCAAGGTGCCCACCCGCAACGGTGGCTTCGCAGAGCTGCATGCCGCCCGCTACACCACCGGTGAGTTCACCGATCCGCGCACACTCACCCTGGTCGTGCCCGTGGGTGACATTGGCGGGCCGGGACTGCCTGCCGAACATCTCTCCCCCGACGTCGTCTCCGCCCTCGGCTACGGCGGCCGCGACGGTCTGCGCGGCGCGATCGCCTGGATCCGTCCCAACGACTGGATCCGCTACGACCATGGTGACTTGTTCGGCGCCGAAGTCCCCGAGGACTTCGCGTGGGGAGTGCGGATGAAACTGCTCGACGGTGCCGTCGTCTCCGAGTTGGTCGGGCATCTGCTGCCCTACTGGGAACGAGGAGCGGTCGCGAAAGCCGCGGCTGCACTGTGGGAACCGCGCCCGCTGGGCGAGGACACGCCCCCCGTGTCTTCCTCACACACCCCGCCCGGACTGGCCACCGCCGCCACGCTTCGCCGGCAGTGCCGTGAAGTGATCGACCAAATCGCCACCGGCCGCCGTGAAGCACCGGACGACATCGCCGACGAACTCGCCCAGCTCGGCAACACCATGTGGGACACCACCCTGTCCCAGTTCAACTGGGGGTCCGAGCCCTCTGCCATCACGGTGCTGCCGGGCTGGGTCCTGCCGATCGAACCGCCGAAACCCACCCGCACCGACCCCCACCCACCCCTGCCGCCACAGCCCGGGCAAATCGACCTGTTCCACGCCCTGGAATGGCTGATCGAACAACCCGATCTGCCACACGGCATGGCGCGCACCGCCACCGACTACTACGGCTATCCCACCTCCATCGACGTCCTGACCATCGACCGCGCCGCCCTGCCCGACCAGTTGCGCACCGCGATCGACCGCAACCTCACCCCGATCCCCGTCCGCGCCAACTGGCTCCACGAAGCACTCACCCACGCCCTCGAACACCACCAGCACCTCTCAACGGAGGAGAACCGGCTCGACGGCACCGCCCCCGCCTCGGACGATGTACCCACTGTGCTGGGCTGGCGCACCGACACCGACCCCCAGTCCCACCCAGCGCGGGCCTTGCGCGGACACCGTGCCGACGACCTGCTCGCCTACCACGTGCCCCGCATCCTGTTCGAGATCGGAACCCCCGCGACCGTCCACCTGTTCGCCGCCACCATCGGCGACAAACGCCGCTACGGCGGCATCCTGATCGACCACGCCGGCGCCGCCAGCCCCATACCGCTCAACCCCGACCCCGCAAATCCCGAAGCGACCGCGGCCGAACTGACCGCGCTCGCTCTCGGCATCACCGAACCTCTGCACCTGGGCCGCCAACCCAAACTGCGCACCGAACCAGCCCCGCTCACCCAACTCGCCACCGCATTGCGCAGCACCGACCACCTCGAAATCGCCTGGGAAACCCTGTGCGAAATCGTCGGTCCCCGACCCGAAGGTCTCGACGACCGCGCACTGGTCACCACACTCAACGACCTCGAAACCTGGAAGAAACTGACCAACCCGCCATTGACCCTCGTACCTGACCCCGACACTGCATAACCCCGTTCCGCCCCACAGGCCAGGCGCCATGGCCCCTGCTCACACCCGAGGAACCCAGATGGATTTCGTCATCCCCGAACATCGCAGCATCGCCGACCCCGATACCGGCAAATCACGACTTCTCGACCAGAAATGCACGACCTGCATATTCCGGCCGGGCAACCCCGTCTATACCCGCGAGAGCGCCGAGAAACTGGCCGACGAAGCCTGCCGGGACGACTCCTACGTCGTGTGCCACAGCACCTACAAGGACGGACAGCCTCCGCCGCACGCGATATGCCGCGGTTTCTGGGACCGCCACCGCGACGACTCCGCAGCACTGCGGATCATGCAACTGTTCGACCGCGTCCTGGAAGTACCGCTCGACCACGGACCGGAAACCTGAGCCCGCCGACAGCGACCACATAACCCGGTCACCCCGCGCTCAAACTGCCCGGGCAACCCAGCGTGGGGCGGGGCGAGTTCGGACCGCCTGACCCACAACTCGCCCAGCATATCGACACGCTCGCACCCGCCGGCATCTCCGCCGGGCGCAAACCATATCGGCCGCAGCGTCGCCGAGTTTCGGTCACCGCACCTGCGTGCTGTGTCGGCAGACCGTTGCCGGTTCAAGACCGGATCACAGCAGGTGAGCATTCGATCGGATGGAGGCCAGGCATTCCTCTATCGAGGGCCGGGCGCCATAAACCAGCGCCATCGCGTCGCGGTAGCCGGCTTCCAGGATCTCGCGTGCTGGTGCGTTGTCGGACAGCAGCGGACCGTCGGCGAATCCGGCGGCAGGCCGAGGGGTGTAGTCGAATCCCGCGGCAGCGCTGTGCTCGTCGACATCCGCGCACAATCGCGCGATCCCGTCGGTGCCGAGTGCCTCCAGCGAGGCCCGGACCTGTGCATCGCCGAGCAGGCAATGAATGTCGTAGAGATGACGGGCGTTTCGCCGCAGCGCGGCGCTCGCCTTCGGATCGGGTGCGCGGGATGTGCCATCGTGCAGTGCTGAGAGCTTCTCGAACAAGGTGCGTTCAGGTGCGAGAACGTCGATGCTGAACGCGGCGAACTCCGCCCAGGTGTCGGCGGTGTCCCCGAAATGGCTGATCGCGAAATCTGCTACCAGCGAGCGCACCTCGTGACGGCCGGTCGGGAAGGTCCCACCGCGGGTACCCATCTCGAGCAGCACACCCTGTTTGATCGCGTCCTCCGCGGCCGGTGCGGCCGTGGTGCGTGCGGGGTAGAGGTAGCTGACGTTGCGTTTGACTCCCCGCGTCGATTCCTTCGCTACGACCGCCTCGGCGGGCAAGCCCAGGTGCGCGGTCACGGCATCGCGCACCTGCTTGAGCGCCTTGTCCTTCGCGCCCGCGCCGGCCCCTGCCTCTGCCGGGAACACCACGAGCAGATCGATGTCTTCGGAGAACCGTTCGATCAACCCGTAGACCCGAGACAAACTGGTGCCGCCCTTGAAGATCACCGTGACCGGCCCTGTGCTGGATTGGCCGGTGACCTCGACCGGGAACGTAGTGGCCCGCAGTACTTCTATGGCCCAGAAATCCTTTTCCACATACGTGAGGTCGATACCTAGCTGGGTGGCGGTCGCGCCGATCAGCGCGGCCAGCTCGTCGGGATGCTCACGCAGCAGAGGGGCCATCAGGCCAGCATGCCCGATACCTGCAAATCCTCACTCAGGCGCCGTAGATTGCGGCGCAGCGCAGGGGAATGCTCGGCTTCGGCGGCGGTGGTCAGTTCGCGCCAACGCAGCCTGCCGCGCTCCACCGCAGCGCCGACCGCGGACGCGAGCGCGGACCAACCGCCGTCGACGGCGCTCTCCCAGTCACCGCGTAGCAGTTCGAGGACCGCGATCTCGAGCGAGGTCAATGCCAGCCGCCGGAGGTTGCTGCGCTTGGAGATCCTCACCCCGGGCACGGCGGTGGGCACCGGCCCGGTCACGACCATGGTGGGCCTGGCCGGCACCTGGGTGGTCAACCCGAGCGCGCGGGCAGCAGAGAACCCGGTCGGCCCGGCACCGGTGCTGCCGAGCACCTCGACCGCGATCGCTTCGGCCGAGGGCCGGGTCGTGCCGTAGCGGGTCTGGGCGCCCTTGAAGTAGAGGCCCTTGCGGATACGCACCAGCTCTCCGCGCTTGTGCGCACGTTTGACCGCCGACGTGGCGGCAGCAGCGGACCCCGGCAGGCGGTTCGTGTGCACGAACCCACCGACCGGAAAGGACTCCAGCGCCTTGCTGGCGTCGCCTACTGCTGCCCTCATGACAGAAAATTGTATCGAAAACCTGTCACGAAAGCGAGGTGGCGCATCGTGACCGCCGCCACTTCAAGCCATCTACCTGGGAATATGACGGTAGCTGGGCAGTCGGCTTGCGCCGCGAGGCTCGCCCGCCTGAGCGCCGTCGCCGCGGTCGATCCGGTTGATCCGGCCGATGGCCTTCGGGTCTGCGCGGCCGCCCCGCCGGGGTTGTCTCGGCGCAGTGAGCGACGTCGCGAGAGCGTTCGCGGTGTCTGCCGCGCCCAGCGTCCGACAGTCCCCATCGCGCGTATCGGAACAGCGCCCCGGCGCGTGGCTCACGCCTCCACCGGCCTGCTGCTGTGCGAGTGCGACGGACAGCGGTGTCCCGCCGCCTGGTGCCTGCTGGTTCTGTGGACCGAGGGTCCGGACGATTTCCTCGGATCGCATACGAGATTGTCGTCGGTCCGGGTGATACTCGACAGCGGACAGTCGAATACTGCTGTAGGAGTTGGTTTCCCGATGATCGAACGAGCTGAATCGGGCGTGTTCGCTGCCCAGCTGGGCAGGTTGGACCTGCGTGGCTGGTCAGCGACCGTGGATGAGATGGAGGCGATTGTGCGTCGCCTCGGGTTCGACGGGGCTGCTGTATCCGGTCCGTCGGTGTCGCCGGCGGTCGTGGTCGAGGACGTCGAAGGGATTCGAGAGGCCCAGCTCGACCATTCCTACGACCAATGGGTCCAGCGCCTGCGGGCGGCGGCCGACCGGCCAGAGCGTGCAGCATTGCGCGAGGCTCTGGTTGCGCTGCGCGCCGATATGCCGGCACCGGGCCCGCGCGCCGCGCAGATGTTCTGGGTCCCCGATCCGGACCCGGGCGCCGAACTGCTGACGTGGCTGGGCGAGCGAGTAGCGCGGGTAAACGCGGCCGCACCGCAGGTGGAACAGACCATCACGGTTTTCGGCTCCCGGGCGGTGCCGCAGGAGCGCGACGGCCCTGAGGCGCGCGCGTACTACCTCGACTGGGTGGACCCGGAACGGATCGTGACCACCCCGGATCCCGAGCAGTGGGGGGAGTTCGACCGCGCCGAGCCGGTTCGGCGCTCGCTCGCTGGCTTCTGCGTGACCTTGCATTCGGCCACAACTGCCGAAGCGCTGGAGACGTGGACCGACCGGCTCGTGATCGGCAATATGCGGCATCCGGTCCCACTGGAACGAGTCGAAGGGCCGGCCGGGCCGGTTTATGCCGTCCGCGGCGACGGCACACACCGCGCCCACTTCGCCCGCATCTTCGGCCTTCCGCTGCTGGCGGTGGTCCGCACCAGCAACCTGCCCCGACCACTCTGGGCGATCGACCGCCCCCACATCGACGGCGCACCGTTCGGACAATGGGCCTCGCTCTGGCGCGGCCTACAAAAACGCGGCCTGCTCGAAGTCACCGAGCACCCCGGGCCCGGTCTGGCCTCATGGACACCGACACGGATGTGCGCGGAGTGGATGCTGATGAGCCCTGAGAAGGCCACCGCGGTGAACCGGGCCTACGACCGGGTGTATCCGCGGGCCCTGCAACATGCCACCGGCCTGTCCGATATCGAGCTGTTCGACCCCGAACAATGGGCCCACACGCTCCTGGGCTCCCGACCGGCGCTGTCGAGACGAGGGCGATGGTCGCTACTTGCGGAGCTGGTTCCCGCGGCGGCCATCCGAGGAGTACGCGCTCGACGTCGGCCCCGCACGGTGAGTTCGGTCGAGCGCGGGGACCGGTGATGCACCGTGAATCACCTACCCCGCCGACGGTCCTCCCCTCCGATCTTGACCAGACGACCCAGTGCTGAGGCATCCGCGGCGGCCTCCGGCCGTATAGTTTCGCGCCGGCCCAGGTGGGTCTCGATCACCGTCACGATGTCGTCCCCACCCCCGTCTTCGGGCACGCAGTGTACCGAGACCGGCAACCTTGGCGAGCATCCGATCGGGCCGCCGCCCAGGCCGGTGGTCTGGCTGTTGCCGCGGCCACGCGCGGTCTTGCGGGGTCAGTGGTGACGGGTGCAGCCGATATCCCTGCACCCGTAATTCGGATGCGCTCGGACGTCGCTGAGGACTGCGCAGACCTCGCAGTGGCCCGGCTCGCCTACGCGGCCGCGTTCGGTGTTGGTACCGGCGTAAGCATGTGTCGGTGGGTAGCCGGGACTGCCAGTAAGTTCTTCGAGTGGCCCGTCCGATTTAGCCTCGATGAACCGGCGTTTGACTCGACCAGGAAGTAGCTCCGCATGACGCGAACAGCAGGACGCCACACGATCGCCAAGACCTTCGAGTTCGCCGCCAGCCACGAATTGCGGCAGCTTCCCCGACACATAAATGTGCCCGCAACCACGGCTCGACCAGCTCGGCACGGGGTACCTGCATAGCACGGGCGGCCGCGGCAGCGACAGGGTTTTCGGTAGACACACGCCGCCAAGCGGTCTCGCCGGTGAACAGTACATGCTCGACGTCCGTCCTGGACCGACTCGGTACCGAGACCGCAAGGTTCCGGCACGGTCGGACAAATGCTGCATTCTGCGATTTCACAGGACATCTCAAAAGCGGCGACGCGGCGGCACTGTCGGCGGCGAGAAAGAGCCTGTACGGATACATTCCCCGTGGGCGGGCGCGGCGCAGTGTCCAATGTCGTTGTGCCGGTTGCGCCTCCACAGCCACTGCCGGCGGGCGGCGGTGCCGACTGCGCACTGCTCCCATTCGGTGATCGAGGCGTAATCCACGACCATCACGCGATAGTGCGGGCTGCGGGGGCCGCGGTGAATCCATTGCTCCGCGGCTTGGACCGACGCTTCGTGGCCCACGAGGACCACGGTCTGACCGACATGCTTGTCGGCGAGGTCGTCCAGATTCACGCCGACGCGATTCACCCAGGCCGACCACGGTTCGGCGTCGGGTGCCACGGGTGTGTCCGGTGTCAGCTCTATCGGGAAGTCGAGCCGGGCCAGGACGTCCTCCCATGCTCGGCCTCGGGCCTGGCCGAACACCGGGCCGGGTAGCTCCGGGATCACCGGGGCGCCGACCGCTTCGCCGATCGGTACCGCGGTCTGCACGGCGCGGGCCGCGGGTGAGGTGTAGACGGCAGCGATGTTGTGCTGGGCGATGGCCAGCGCCAACGCGACGGCATCGGCCTGGACACGGCCGGGCGGGGTCAGTCCCTGGCAGTCGTCGGCCTCGGAAACGACGCCGTCGATATTGCAGTGGGCTTCGCCGTGACGGACCATGAGCATCCGGACGCCCTCGGGCCGGGCGATTTCGGCGACTCCGGCCGACCGTACACGGGCGGTTGCGGTGTCCCACGGCGGCCGGACGCTACGCGGACGTGAGTTCACAAGGGGACCCGGGAACCGGCTTGGGCGAGGGCGATATCGACGACCGTCTCGCTCGGCAACCGCTGCGTTCCGACCGGAGCCACCTCCCAATACCGACTCGCACTACGCGGGGTCGGCAGCGAGATCTCGGCGCCGAACCCGGCTTGTTTCGCGCCGTGCATGAACAAGGGGTCGAACAGCGGCGTGCTGGTGGGACGCTGAGTGAGGAAGCGCCATGACGTGGAGGCGGTGTCGACGATGATCGGTGTGGAAAGGCCGCGCCGTTGAAGTTCGGTCGCGACCAGGTTCCCCAGTGCGGCCGGCATCCGGATACAGCCGACCTTCCCGGTGAGTACGACGATGCGCCAGGTCTTGGTGACCCGGGCATCGAGGCCGTGGACGCGGCGATAGATCGCGACGCAGGTGGATAGATTAGTGGGAAGCACGGAGGTGCTCATACGGTTTTTCCTCCCGAAAGGGTTTCAGCAGTTGGTTCACGCGGAGTTGTCGCGGGAGCCGGAGCACGTGCCGGGGTGGTCACGCCGGGCCACCCGAGACCGGGCCAGGATTTCGGCAGGACGATCAGGCCGTTGAGTACGAGGCGTATCAATCCCGCGTAGCCCAGCTGCATTTCGGCCAGGTGGTCCCAGGCGCGATGGCGTTCCACTTCGTCGACATCGTGATGCAGGGCCCAATGCGCGCACGCCCATGCTTCGGCGACCCGGGCCACGACGCCGCCGACCGAGTCGGTGCCCGGTGTGACTCCGCCCAGGGGTCGGGGTAGTAGCCCGTGGATCCAGGCGTCGATGGTGCTGATCCGCTGCCCGATCTGCGTGTGCAGGGTGCGGGCTTCGTGTGGTGGCGCGTCGATCCATCGCAGGTAGAGAGCGGACAGTCGGCTGGCGTGGACCGCCATCGGTGATCGGGAGTCGCTGTGGCCCTGGACTGCCGCCATCAGCTCCTCGGGCGGCAGGAACGGCGCGCAGTCATCGACGCTGCTGACCAGCACTGTCGTTGCGTGAGGTCCCATCGCGATCACCTCTTCGGCTGTGTCGGCTGTGGCGCAGTGGGCCGCAGCGCATCGGGAAGGGGGAGAAGGCAGCGGGTGAGGGTGCCGCCGGTCTCGCTGCGCCACCGGTGCGGGGTGGCTCCGGTCTGTGCGCAGATCCGCTGCAGGCCGTCACCGATCGGGGCGTTCGAGTGATCACGGGTCTCGATCACGTCGATGGCCACCGTGGTGGTTTCCGGTGGGCACAGCACCTGGATGTGCAGGTGATCCGGGTCGCCGGGCGTGTGTGTGGAGGCATGGACGGCCTCGGCGAGCATCTCGGTGAGCAGTTCCTCGACCACGCCGGCGATATCGACGAGTCCGGCGCGTTGCAGGCGCTGCCGGACTCGCAGCGTCACGATGTCCTGTGCCAGTGCGGCGGCGGGTATGTCGATGTCGGCGACGATTCCGCGGCTGCCTGCGGGGCGTGTATCGAGGTGAACCACGTGGACCTGCGGTGCCAACCGTGAAATCAGTCGTTGGATCGCGGCTTTGGGGATCCCGAGGCCGTCGAGGTGGTCCGGGGAGGGGACGAGCAGGTATCCGGCGTCGGGGTGGGTCAGGGCGTCCAGTAGCGACCACAGGGCGGGTGTCGGTGGTGGCGCGGTTACCAGTGCGCGCAGATCGGTCCCGGATTCTTCTGCGAAGCGCTCCAGGTCCGCGGCGACGGTGGCGCCGTGGGCGTGATCGAATGCCGCCACCAGTGACCATAGTTCGCTGGCTGGGGAAGGTCCCTGGGCGTAGACGCGGCCCCAGACCGAGCCGCCCAAGGCGCGGGCGGACTCCTCCAGGTCTTCGATGATGGTGCGCGGCGACGCACTGATCAGTTCCGGTTGGACGTACGCATACATCGCGGACATCACCGCACCTCCCACTGTGCTGCGAGGTTCATGTGGCATCACCCCTGCCTCGGCCGCAGAACCACTCTGCGGCGGAAATGCCGATCGGCTGGGCCTGGTGGCCGGTGACGACCGACACAAGCAAGAGTAAGCAGCAATAATTGCAGAGTCAACGGGAACGATTATCGCAGCAAGTCACGTAGCATTGAGTACAGGTGAATTTTCGGCATCGGAGTGCGCTCCGCGACGTGCATGAGGGAGGATCGGGGTATGGCACGGACATCGCCCACGGTTGCGAAGTGGGAGCTCAAGCTCCGACTCGGCCGGCTGCGCCGCGATTCCCAGCTCGAAGACGCCGAGGTGATCAAAGCTGTCGGCATCTCCCAGCCCTACTGGTCGCAGGTGGTCAACGGCTCCAGCATCCTCACCGAGGACAAGCTGCGGGCGCTGGCCCGGGCCTATGGCTGCGACCCCGACGAGCAGGACGAACTGGTGTCGATCCGGGAGATCGCCACCAAGAACCGCGGCTGGTGGACGAAGTACCCGGCACTGATCCCACCGGAGTTGCAGCGGCTGTACGGCCTCGAATACGGCGCGCACGCGATCCGCTGCTACAACTGCCTGCTCATCCCCGGATTACTGCAATCGGAGGGATACGCGCGCACCATCATCGGCGCCTCCACCATGATCCGCCCGTTCGAGGTCGATCAGCACGTGATGATCCGGATGCAACGCCAGACCCGGCTCACCGGCGAGGACCCGCTCCACGTGACCGCAATCTTCAGCCAGGCCGCTCTCATGCAGGAAACCGGCGGCCCCGATGTTCTCCAGGAGCAACTCCGCCACCTGGTATCGCTGATCGAGGAGCACCCGGAGACCATCGAGATCCGGATCATCCCGTTCACGGCTTCCGAGGGCACCGCCCTCGGAGGATCCACTTTCCACCTGCTCGATTTCGACAGCCCGCAGCTACCGACCCTCGGATGGTCCGAGACACCGACGAAAGCCGATGTCGTAGAGGACGAATCCGAGGTCAACAGTCTGATCTACGCCTACGGGCACGCTCTGACACAAACGCTGAGCGCTGACGAATCACGAGCGATGATCAAGGAACACCTACGTTGAGCGACACACAGTCCAGCCCCTCCACCCGCCGCGCCACCCAGCCGCTCGGCTGGCACAAATCCACCTACTCCGACCACGGTGCCGCCTGCGTCGAAGTCAACACCGACGCCGACCCCGTGCTCGTCCGCGACACCAAATACACCGGACCCGCCGACCAGCGACCGGTCATCGCCGTACCCGCCGACGTCTGGCCTCAATTCCTCGCTGCCGCTCTCGGCGAACACCCCGGCGCCCTCGACACCCGCATACCGGCAATCGAACACCATGCGCCCACCGGCCAAACCTCCCTGACCGACGAGGCGGGCACCCGGCTGATCTATACCCGGGACGAATGGGACGCATTCCTCAGCGCCGTGCGTGACGGCGAACTTTCCCTGCCGACCATGGCCTCCGTGTAAACCATTGCCGGGGTGACCGGAGGGCGTGCACCTCCGGTCACCCTGACAACCAGCTCAGCGCCGATCTGTAGCCGCATCGATATTCTTGGTGGACATCATCGACCTCGGTCCGCTCTCCGAACAATGTTGCTGGGCAACAGCAAGCATCAGGACGAGATGGGCCGAGGGTGTGCACCGCAGTCGCCCGTCCGCCCGGGTCGCTTCATCGACGGCGTGCTTGAACGGCATTGTCACCGTCGGCACTTCGGTGTTTTCGTGGTCTCGGGTGAGTCCGGTCGCGGTGAACAGGTGCACACCGGTGCTGGCCAGTCCGGGCATGAGCCAGCTCATGCCGTGATAGGTCCACTGTGTTGCGGTGTAGCCGGTCTGGGCCTGTAGTACGCGCTGCGCGGCCTCTTCGGAGATCTCGCCGGCGAACCCGCCGCCGGGTAGTTGCAGCAGGGGGCGGGGCGCCGGATAGTGGGGCCGCTCGACCAGCAGGATCTCGCGGCCCCCGGTGATGGCGGCCACGCGAAGGGTGTCCGGGGCCTCGGACCAATCGCCCATGTGCCGGGGACCGCGCTGTCGGCCGTCCTCGTCGTCGGAGCTGATGCCCGCGTCGAGGTTCGCCGCCGCGGTATGCCCTTTCTGGGTGAGGACATAGACGAGGTCGGTGCGGTCGATACCGAGGACGACGATGGTGTCGGTATCGGCGGGGCGGGCGTAGCCGTGGCGGTGCAACCAGCCCAGCGCCGCCGCGGCACTGTGGCGGCGTGGGAAGCCGACCTGCTTGTACAGCATCTCGGCCCAGTACCGGCCCCCATCGGCCATAGTTTCGAGGACTCGCCGCTGGTTGGAACTGAACGGTTTTCGGGCGTGAGTCACAGAACCTGCTTTCGATAGGGATTCGGATACGGTGCCGCGGCAGAGCCGGAAACAGCGACCAACCCGAAGGAGAGGAAAAGGATGAGAGGACAGCCGGTCCACCCCTGGACCGCAACACGATCGGCAGAATCCCGCCTTACCGTGCGCAGTCCGGCAGGTGGGATACAGGAGGTTTCGTCACCTTGACGGACGCAGCGACCATGAGGCCACCGAAGACTCGGTACTCACCCAACCCCTGTCTTGTCGGGGAGTCGAATCCGCGGTGCTGGGTCTGCTGATCCGCCGGATTCCCGTGTGCCGGCGCGGTCGTTCACATCAATGGCGGCACCAAGGGGACCGTGAAGACCTGGATGCGTTGTGGTCGAGGGACCGGGGGCAGTCCGGTCGAGCGTCGGCGAGGTTGGGGTTCGGTCCCGGCGTTCAGGTCGGCGGCCAGCCGGTCAAAACGTCGTCCGAATGTTTTGAGTCCCGAGATCAGGGGGCACGGCCCACTCTGGGGTGGCCACACATCGATCATGACAGTGGCGGTCGCGATCCGGTCGATGATCTCGCCGACGGTGACTATGTCGTCGTACTCGTCATCGACGAGCACAGCAGTGTCTGGTTCGTTTCCGAGCATCCAGGACACGGTGTCGTCGACCACACCCACCATGGCCCGGGACCACTCACGAGCGCGAGTCCTCACTGCCGGGTCGGCGATCCATGGGTCGCCGGGTGCCGGAATCCTGCAATCCGAATCCCGCACGCAGTTCCGCCACACCGAGGCCATGCCTCGTGTGGCCTCTTCCAGATCGTTGCCCTTGATGCCGGGGTCGTGCCACAGCGTCAACAGCCGGTTCATATCCGGCAGCCGATCTGTCGGCTCAGCCGAGCTCACGGTTGGCTGCGGACCAGAGACCTCGGTGCCCGGCCACGGTTCTGCGGTGGTGTCCTCATTCGTCACCGGTGACCGCCCGGCGGTGGTGGGCGAGTGCGGTTTCGATCAGGGCCGCGGCTGCGTCGCCGGTGACCGCGTGGGCGGCGAGCCGATCGAACGCGGCCTCGTAGCCGGCCCCGCCCTGTATATCGGTGACGGTGATCTGGCAGGTCATCGTTTCCACTGTGACCGTGGTTTCGTCGTAGAAAGTGAAATTGGTGGCCGGTGCTACCAGCGGGGCGTCGCGGGGGACGACGGATAGCACGAGTCCACCGTCCAGCTCCAGAATCTCCAGCAACGTTTCTAGCTGGGCGACCATCACCGCCGGGTTGCCGACGGTGGTGTAGAGCGCTTGCTCGGCGATCACGAAACGCGCGTATCCCGAACCGGCCCGCCAGTCGGATTGCCGCGCCATCCGTGCCGCCACTGCCTCTTCGAGCTCGGTGTAGTCGATCGGGCGACCGCTGAGCTGCTGGCACACGCGCAATACCGCGGCGGCATATGCACGGGTTTGTAGCTGGCCGGGGAGGAGATCCGGGTCATAGCCCCGGATATCCTCCGCTCCTGCTTCGAGACTGTGGGTGCGGTCTTGCAGTTCAGGCAGAGTGTAATCGTCCCAGTCCACGATCTCCGGGCTGTGCGGCGCGGCGGTGGCCGATTCCATGACAGGGGCTCCTTCGGCGAGTGCAGGGGTTGATGAATGCGGATTTCAGGCCGTGGTGATCGCGGTGATCAGGGTGCGGCCGTTGGAGGTGCGAGTTGGTGACCGACTGGCGGCGGATGGCCTCCGGGACGCCCGGGAACTGCTGGGCCAGATGGGCTCCCGCGCGCCCCGGCGAAGAAGCCACATCGCAGGGCCTCATCTATCGCAGGGCCTCATCTGCGGGTCTCGGTTATGGGCGTGAGTAGTTCCAGGGCGATGTCGCCGGGCTCCGGGCGGTGGTGGCGTGCGAGGGTCAGCACCAGCTGGGCCGACGGGGCGCACCGCAGGCGTCCCCCGGCGACGGTGGCCTCCGTAGCGGCGTGCTCGATCGACATATGCCGCACCGTCACCGCTGGTGTGTCGGTGTCGTCGGGGCGATTTCGGTCCTGTTCGGTGAGGCCGGTGGCCAGGAACCTGTGTATTTGCACTGCGTAGCTGCCCGGCAGAGGCCACACCGTTCCGAGACTGGTCCATTGCGTGGCGGTGTAGCCGGTTCGGGTTCGTAGCGCGTGCTCGGCGGCGTGGGCCGGGGTTTCGCTGCCGCCGACGGCGCGGCCGGGCAGGTGCAGCAGCGTCGGCTCGCCGGGGTAGTCGCTGCGTTCGAGGACGACGAGTTCACTCTCGGTGGTGAGCGCAGCCACGCACACCATGGTGATCAGCGGGCCGGCGGATGCCGGATCGGCACCGGGTCGACTGTCGAGGTGGGCGGGGCAGGGCTCGTCGAAGTACCACTCGTGGCCGAGGTCGAGGTTGTCGGCCGCCATGCGGCCTTTGTCGGTGAGCATATAGACGCGGTCGGTGCGATCGGGACCGATGACCACGAGGTTGTCGGTGTCGGCGAGCTGGATGTAGCCGTTGCGGCCCATCCACCCCAAGGTTTGCGCCGCACTGTGGCGGCGGGGAAATCCGAGCCGCTGATACAACTCCTGAGCCCAATGCCGCCCTCCGTCGGCCATGACCTCGAAGATCCGTCTCTGGTTGGTACTGAACGGATGACGGCCGTGAGACATGGAATTCCTGCCTTTCAATAGGAACCGGCCTCTGGGGCGCCGGGCAGATCGTCGAGCTGCCGTGGCTGCGGCCCGGCGGTGGTCACCGACCCCGGTCGGCTGGTGCGGGGACGGGGTCCGACTCGGTCCGGGGGCGCGTGGTACAGAGTGAGTAGTTGGTGGATGGCAAGCGAGCTCACGATCATCACCAGGCGGGGTTGTATTCGTGATCGGCGTCGTCGGTCAGGCCGCTGAGGTAGGCGAGGGCCGCGGTGAGCTGTATGCACTCCGGCCCGTGGCCGCCGTGCTGTCGGCGGACGAAGTCCGCTTCCCCGGAACAGGCGAACGTGGGCTCCTGCTCGCACGCGGCGTGCCACGCATTCCACAGATCGCGATGCGACCCACGGACCCGGGTGGGATCGATGGGCGCGTTCACTGTGCCGCGAATGTGGTCTCGTCCCAGCCGGCGCGGTCGCTCCACGCCTGCAAGAAGTCCGGAGCGAAAACGGGCGCGCCGGGCAGTTCGGGGGTATCGAAGGATGCGGCCAGCGAAACCTGGTTCGCGGACACGATCACGCGGTGGCGGCGCAGTTCGGCGTGCACCGCGTCGGCCTGTTCAGGGGTCTGCATCCGGTGGGCGTTGTACCAGTCGCTATTGCGGGCCAGGAAGGTCAGAGCCACGACCGCGGCGCACGCTTCGGTCACCGTGGCCGCCAGCGGATCGGTGCTCTGTTCCGCGGCGATCAAGGCGGCGGTGACCACGAGCCGGGTCCCGGCCGTGTGTGCGAGATCGGCCCGGGTCGAGTCGATCCCCAGCGCCATCCCCTCCGGTTCGTAGTCCTCGCCGCCCTGCTCGATACCGGTGGCGGTGTAGAGATCGCTGGACAGGGTCTGCTCGCGGGCGATGATCATCTCCAGCCACCACGGCCGCGTGTCCGGGGTGCCGGGCAGGCGCAATGTCGACAGCGCGTGATGGCCCCGACCTGCGGATTTCTCGAGGACATCGTTGATGCCCTCGGCGATCTTGGAAGCGACGGCGTTGGCATGCCAGTCGGGATAATAGTTGCAGCGCAACAGCCCCTGTGCACCCAGCAGAGCAGCGGATTTCCGCAGTGCCTTCTCCGCGATCGTGGTGAGGGTGGGTTTGACGACCATCATCCACAACGGCAGCCGCTGCTGCTGGGCGGGATCGGTACTCAGGTCACGGACCATGCGGCCCAGCACCGCGCCCGCGTAGGCATGGGCGGCGGAGGTGACCAGGCCACGCTGCAACATATCGCTATGGCCATGCGGCCGCTGGCGAGAATAGTTGACCAGCCCGGCTACCCCGGCGAGGGCGGAAGCGATATTGGCGGTCGCCAGGTCCTGGCGGCCGCCGATCAGCGGGCTCAGCGAGAGGTGGCACCGCTGCCGCACATCTGCCTCTTCACACCAGAACGCGCCTTCGCCGTCGAACCAGGCCCACGCCCCGCCGAGAAATCCATCGCGGGGGATGAACAATCGGTGCGCTTGGGCCCATCCGTGATCCATCGCCGCGCCGAGCTTGCTCGACATTGTGCCGATGGTGACGCCGTCGGCCAGTTTCCCGCCGGTCGCGCGCAGGCGGGAGGCGAAAAGGAAGATGCCTTCGTCGCGGCCCTCGACCATCAGTCGCGCGCTGAACACCACGATCTTCGGGTCCTTGAGATGCGCGAAATTCGGTGGGCCCTTGATCGACCCGCGCGTCGGGGACCACAGCCAGTACCCGTCCGCCGGCGGGTCCCATTCGGCGATCATCTGCTGGTCGGCACCGTTGGTGCCGCCGAATTCGGTCAGGGCGAGCACGCCGGTGGACGCGCCGGTATCCAGCTCGGCCAGCAATTCCCGCTGATACTCCGCGCCGGTGCCGTGGGCGAGCAGGGCACCGATCGCCAGATCATGGTGACCGGTCCACACCGTCAGCAGGTGCGGTGCACCGACCGCGGCACCGTCGCCGTAGGCGCCCCGTAGATGCGTGTCGGCGGCCAGCTCCCGGGCCGGGAGACCGATCTCGGACAACAGCTTGCGCAGCAGGTCCGGGCCGATCCCGGTCTCCTCGGTGTAGGTGAGGTTATCCGGCGGGACATCCCCGAGCCGCATGATCGTCTCACGCGCTGTGCGGTGAGTGGCCAGGTGAGGGCCGTAGATCGTCTCGCGCAGCGCGGTGACGGTGGCGTCGTCTCCCTGGTATCCGATGGGGGTGATGGCGGTTGTAGTGATTGTCATGGTGCACAACTCATTTCGGTGGCTCAACCGAGCGGTTGATGGTTCGAACTGGTTGGATCAGGGGCCGGCGGCGCCGCTGCGGCTACGGGACGGGCAGCGGCGGTGACGGCGGGAACGTCACGGGTAGCGCGGTGAGAGACCGGTGGAACGGGCCGGGCCGCCAGTTGAGCTGCTCGATCGGGACGGCCAATTCCATGTCGGGTAGCGCGTCGAAGACCTGGCCGAGAGCCTCGCCGACCATCAGATCCGAGGACTCGCTCGCTTTCCTGGGGCAGCGGTGACGACCGAGTCCGTGTCCCAGATGCCAGCCGTTGCCGCCGCCGTAATCCCAGTCGCGGGCGGTGGTGCGGCGAAGTGCTGGGTCGTTGTTGCAGGCGGCCATGCTGATCACCACGGGCTGGTCCGCGGGCAGCCAGATCCCATCGATGAGGGTTTGGGCTTTGGGATAGCTGATGCAGAAGTTCGCCATCGGCGGATCGGTGGTCAGGTTCTCGACCATCGCGTCGGTGACCAGCGGCGCGAAACCGGCCTCGTTGTGCCGGTAGCGAGGTTCGGTGAGCATCAGCAGGGCGGTGTTGGCGATATGGTTGCGCGGCACCTCGATCCCCGCCGTCAGCAGCGTCACCAGCTGGTTGAGCTTCTCCTCGAACGACAGATCGGTGGCGGTGTGCACGAGATTGGCCGTCACATCGGCGTGGGCCGGGAGATGGCGTTTGGAGTCCATCAGCGCGCCCAGCGCGCTGCCCAGCATCGCCTCCACCTCAACGGTGGCGTCGGTGTCGAACATGGCCGCCGTGGCGGTCAGAACATCGCCGAGGAGTTCCGGCGGGCAGCCCATGATGTCGGTCGTGAGCACCGAGGTGGTGAACGGGACGACGAACTGGCTGACCAGGTCCGCACTGCCGTCCTCGCAGAAGGAATTGATCAGCAAAATCGCTGTGCGTTCGGCGGCCGCGCGCACGTAATGCAGGTCGATCACCGACAGGGCCCGCTTGAGTGCTTTGCGGTATCGGCCGTGCTCGTCACCGTCGGTGCGCAGGGGGTTGGGGCGCCATTCCATCATCGGCCGCAGCGGGTGCTTGGCCGGAAGCTTCTTCTGCCAGTCCCGTGGATCGGCCGGGAACCGGTCATTGTCGTTGAGGATCTTCCTCGCGGTCGCGTAGCCGATCACCAGGGTCGCCGGCACATCCTCGGCTAGCAGCACCGGCACCAGCGACCGGCCACTCGCCCGCATCTGCGCGTAAACCCTATGGGGGTCTTGGGCGAATGCCTGGTCGTACATGCAGTAACGCGGCTCAGACTTTTCGATCGAGGGATACGAGGCAGGGATCGAGACTTGCGGTGCACTGGACTGAGATTGCACGGAATGGGTCCTTACGAGAGGTGCAGCGGCGGAGCAGGAGGGAATGTCACGGGTAGCGCGGTCAGGGCGCCCAGCGGCGGTGAAGGAGCGAAGGTCACCGGTAGCGCGGTCATAGCGCGCAGGAACAGGGTTGGAAACCAGGTGAGCTGGTCTTCGGGTATCGCCAGCTGTATCTCCGGCAGCGCATCGAGGAGATGTTCGAGCCCGGTGGCGGCGATGAGCATTGCGAGAGCGATGGATGGGCATTGATGTTTGCCGGCACCCCACGCCAGATGTGCGCGGTTACCGGTGCGTTCGCTGGCGCGGAGGGCGGGGTCGCTGTTGGCGGCCCCGATACCGATGGCGACCGGTTGATGCGCGACGAGCCAGCCCCCGTCACCATCGAGGCGGGGCGCTGTCGGGTACCGCACGCAGCCGATCGGCACCGGCGGATCGCGGAACAGAGCCTCCTCGATCATGTCGCGGATTCCCATCCCCCCGCCGAGGGCATCGGAGGCGTAGCGCTCGTCGGTGAGCAGCAGCCGCAGCGGGTTCAGCACTAACGAGGTGGTGGGCTCGGCACCGTAGAGGTAGAGCTCCGCGAGCTGATGGATGACCTCCTCGTCGGTCAGGCCGGCCGGATGGTGGAGCAGCCGCTCCGTCACGCAGCCGACCGGCATGAGGCTCTGGCCCACCACCTCGGCCAGCACCGCGGTAGCGAGTTCGTACCCACGGGCCGCGGTCTGAGCATCGGTCGCGGTGATGTGCTCGGTGAGTGCCTCATAGAGCTGAGCGTTCGCCGCCTCGGGTACCCCGATGATCCGGCCCAGCGCCGCGTACACGAGCGGCGCGGCGTAGTTGGCGCGCAGATCGGCCCGCCCACTCTCGCAGAAGCTATTGATCAGCCCGATCGCGCATTCCTCCACGTGGGCCTGCACCGTGTGCAGCCCCACCCCCTCCAAGGCATCGACAATCGCTCGCCGCAACCGATCGTGATCCGGACCGGCGCTACGCCCCGCGGTCGGCCGCCATTCCAGCACCGGGGGCACCGGACACTCGCCGGGCACGTGTTTCTGCCCGTTCCTCGGGTCGGCAGAGTAGAACTCGCTGTCGTGCAGGATCGCCAACGCCTTGCCGTGTCCCGTCACCAGCGTGGCCGGCACGTCATCGTCCAATGTAACCGGGACCAACGGCCCGAACTCCCGCATCTGGGCGTAGAACCGATCCGGATCCGGATCCGCAGCGAACGCCGCACCCGCCAACGGCACCGCCCTCCCGTCCGGCGCCGTCGGCGACCCCTGAACAACCCCCGAATCCCCCGCTAGATCCTGCGTCGAACGCCCAAACGACCTGCTCAAAACAACACTCCAAGCAATACATCGATCTCGAAAGCGCGTGTCCCCCTGCGGCACACGCGGCACCACCGAATCGGCGGCGACTTCACACGGCAGCGCCCCAGATCAGCTCCGCCACGGCTTGTAGCCGACCCCGCCGTAGACCACTCGCTCCTCGGGATACCGCGCCCGTAACGGCGGGCCCACCGGCCACCAATCCTCGAGCTCGACGAATCCGGGCTCGATCAGTTCCAGTTCGGCGAAATACTCGAGTTGCTCGTTCCGGGTGCGGTACCAGCCCGACCCCAAACCCTCGTTGACGAAGGCAAATTCCAGCCGTTTGGCGAGGTCATGCAGTTCCGGGTGCTCCGGGCCGGGATCGTAGAAATTGCTGATCGCCACATACGACCCGCCGGGCAGACGCTCGACGTAATCGCGCATCACTCGCGCCGGCTCCACTGTGTCGGGAAGGTGGTGCAGCAGGCCGCACACGAGCAGCCCGATCGGACGCTCCAGGTCGAGAAACCGGAAAATGTCCCTGTTCTCCAGCAGAGTCCCGGGTTCCAACAGGTCCCCGGCCACGAAGCGGGTGTTCTCGTTCTGCTCCAGCAGCACCCGCCCGTGCGCAATGCAGACCGGATCGTTGTCCACGTACACGACCTGGGCGTCCGGATTCTGCTGCTGGGCGACCTCATGGGTATTCGCGGCCGTCGGCAGGCCGGCCCCGATATCGAGGAACTGGTCGATACCGGCGGTGCTGGCCAGATGCCGCACCACACGGTGCAGCCAGCGCCGGTGCATCACCGACACATCACCCTGCCGCGGAGCGACCTTCAGGACCTGCTCGTACGCGGCGCGATCGACGTCGTAGTTGTCCTTGCCGCCGAGGCTGTGGTCGTAGACGCGCGCGATGCTGGCTCTGGTGGTGTCCACTCCGACCGGCGTGCGGACACGGGTTCTGGGTGCGGGTGCGGGCATCTGCTGCGGCTCCGTGGGTGGGTTTGGACGGACACGGAAGTGGGGTAGTGGTGGTGATCTGCTGGTGTGGTGCGGATGTCGCATGTGGGAAAAACCTTGACAGCAAGGACCTTTCAACAGCTGCTAAATTTTTAGTAGTTTCCGCTGTAGGCTGATTTGCATGAGTTCTGAGTCGCTGCTGCCGCCGGGTATTGGCACCAACATCGCCGCCTACCGCCGCGCAGCCGGCGTCTCCCGTCAGTCCCTGGCGAACGGGATCGGGAAGTCATTGCAGTGGGTAAACGGCGTGGAGCAAGGTCGGCTCGGCGCAGAACGGCTGACCGATCTGATCAACATCGCCACTGTGGTCGGATGCAAGCTCGAGGACCTGCTGGGGCGGCCCATCGACACGCTGGCGCCAACCACACCGCCCCGTACCGAAGCCGTCGCGGCTGTGCGGGAGGTGATGATGCGCGCCGTCGTCCCGCAGCGGCCTACGGCGCCGCCCGTCTCGCTGGACGACGTCGGAAACCGCGTGGCACAGGCGTGGGCGACCTGGCACAGTTCTCCCACGGCGCATAGTGTGCTGGGCCGCCTGCTACCAGACCTGTTGTCCGACGCCAACACCGCCTACCTGAACGCAGACGATCGCCGGCACGCGGCCCGTAGCCTGTCCGGCGCCTACCAGATCACCCGGCAGTGGCTACATCACCTGCCCGAAGGAGACCTGGCCTGGGTCGCGGCCGAACGCGCCATGAACAGCGCACGAGAAGCCGACGATCCGCATTTGATCGCGCTCGGTGCCTGGGCCCTGTCCGGCAGCTACCGCCGCGCAGGCCAGCAAGACGAAGCAACCCGGCTGTGCCTGTCCGCCGCCGACGAACTCAAACGACGACTCGACGCCGACCCCACCTCAACGGACCTGATCGCCGACTACGGCATGTTGCACCTGGCCGCCGCCGTCTCCGCCGCCCAAAGCGATGAAGACGGACGCGCGTGGGCATTGCACCGGGTCGCCGAAGACGCGGCCCGCTCCCTGGGAGCCGCCTACAACCCATGGCACATGTTCTGCCGCGGCAACGTCGACATCCACGCCCTGGCCATTTCCGCCGAGCTCGGCCGCCCGGACGCAATAGTGGAATACTCCTCACGGCTGGATATCGACCAGGTACCCAGCGTGGAGCGGAAAAGCCGCGTACTCGTCGACACCGCACGCGGATACGTCCAGCGCAAAGAAGACGAGGCCGCGGTGCTGGTTCTCCTGGATGCCGAAAAGGTGTCCTCCGAAGAGGTGCGCGACTCCACAATCGTCCGAGAGATGCTTCGTGAAATGCTATTTCGCGATCACGCCAGAGCGCGGCCACACGTCCGGGGACTGGCGCGCCGCTGCGGCCTGATCGCCGCCTGATGACTCCAGCACCTGATGGAACGGCCGCCGTGAGCAAGTGGGCCTTTCCCAGCACAGACGTGAAAACCTGCGTAGCAAAGGAACTGGAGACCGGGCCGCCGGACCGGCTGCTCCGCAAAGCAGCCACGGGCCTCGCCGTCATCGTCGCCGACGAACTCCGGCGCCGCCACGGCAGCGTCTACGGCCGCCGGATCGCCATGCTCGTCGGCACCGGCAACAACGGCGCCGACGCATTGCTGGCCGGGATACGGCTACGCCGCCAGGGAGTCCATGTCGACGCCATCCTCACCGGCGCCACCGCCTACGAGCCCGGCGTCCACAAACTCCGCCACGCCGGGGGCCGGCTGATCGACGGGTCGCAGACCGACCATCCGATACAGGCACTGCGAGCCGCGGATCTGATCCTGGACGGCATCATCGGAGAAAGCGGCACCGCAGGCCTTCACGGAACCACCGCCGACCTGGTGGAGGCCATCCCGCCGGATACACCCGTCATCGCCGTCGACCTGCCCAGCGGCGTGGATCCCGACACCGGAGAAATCCACGGCACCCACGTCCGCGCCGATATCTCGGTCACCTTCGCCGCCTGGAAGGGCTGCCTGCTGCTCCCGCCCGCCAGCCACGCCGCCGGAGACCTGCGCTACGTCAGCGTAGGACTACCGCCCATCCCGGCCGCCCCCACCGTGCGCCGACTGAGCGCGAGCGACATCGCAGCCCGGTGGCCGGTGCCGCCCCGGGTCTCGCACAAATACACCCGCGGCGTGCTCGGTGTTGTCGCGGGCTCAGACCGGTATCCCGGCGCCGCGGTACTCGCGGTACTCGGGGCGGTCGAGTCCGGGGCCGCGGGCATCGCCCGATTCATCGGCCCGCCAGGGGTCACCAATCAGGTGCTGACCGCGGTCCCCGAAGCCGTCCCCGGTGCCGGACAGGTGCAGGCGTGGCTGCTGGGCTCCGGTGTGGAGGACGACGTGGAGCAGGACCAGGCCATCGACACGGCCCTGCGCTCCGGGCAGCCGTGCGTGGTTGACGCCGGAGCGCTCCACGCCTGCGTGCACCGCCGCATGGACGGTGAGCGCACCGCCGGCGCCGACCGAATCCTGCTGACCCCACACGCCGGGGAAATGGCGCGCATGATGGGCTGGCTCGACCAGCCGGTGCAACGCACGGAAATCGAAGCCCGGCCACTGCACTACGGCCGCACCCTGGCCCAAGCCCTCGACGTCACCGTGCTGGTCAAAGGCCACACCACGATCATCGTCGGGCCCCGCGGCGTAGTCGCCAGCCAGGCCGAAGCACCGTCGTGGCTGGCCACCGCAGGAGCAGGAGACGTCCTCGCCGGGATCGCCGGCGCACTAATGGCCGCCGGGGTGAACGCACTCGACGCCGGGGAAATGGCCGCATTCGTACACGGGCGCGCAGCAATGCGCGCTCACCAGAACCGCCACGGCGGACCGCTCACCGCCAGCGCCGTAGCGCACGCCGTGCCATCAGTCATCGGGGAAATGCTGCAGCATGGACTCGGTCCGGGAAGCTCCGATGATGCTCATATTGACTGATCATTCGCCGTTGACGTTGGTGTACAACCGGTTTCGGATAGTGGAGGGTTGCTCGTGGGGTCTTTGGCCGTGCTCGTGATGGATATACAGAACTCGTACCTGGTGCAGGATGTCCGCGACGCGTACGGCTGGCCGCCGCTGTGGAAGCTCCCCGAGGTGGTCACCGAATGCCGGTCCTTGATCGATGAAGCGAGGTCGCAAGGGATCCCCGTGATCTATTCACGCCAGGTGCCGTGCCCGGCGATGACGCCGCGGTCGGCCCGGCATCGCGCAAGCCGAGCACACCGGCTGCCTGTGCTGTCGGATGCCGAACAGCTCTGGCGATCACAGATCATGGACGATGTCGCACCGGAACCCGGCGATCTGGTGCTGGACAAGACCCGGCACAGCTTCTTCGCCCACACCGAACTCGAACCGGTACTACGCGACCTCGGCGCCGACCGTGTGATCGTCTGCGGGCTGCAGACAAATGTTTGCGTCGAGGCCACAGTCCGCGCAGCGCTGGAACGAAACTTCGAGGTTGCCGTCGCGGAGGACGCGGTCACCACCGACGGCCCGGATCTGCACACCGGATCTTTGAACTCGATGCGGGTTATGTATGTCGAGGTCGCACCATGGCGGGAACTCATCGGCACGGGCGCGAGCTGGGATCGAGCGTATACGACCCCGCACTACGGCCGGAACCCAGAGTATTGGGTCGCCCCGGGCGAATCGTCAACATCTCCAACCAGTGCCAACCACTGGAATGGTGATACCTGAAGGGTCCCGACGGGGCGATGATCCCGAATCGCAAGTGCCGATCTGTATCCACCACCAGCACAGCTTCCCTGACCCGCGCTGCCGGCGAGTGTCATTGCGTCGGCGTGCCGATCCGAAGCCGGTTGCCGTCAGGGTCGCGCAGCTCGATCTCACGCGCCCACGAAGCTTCCTCCGTCTGCACACAGAACTCGGAAGCGATGGCCTCGACATCACGAATGCGGAGGTAGACCAACGTGTCGGGGCGAGCGTCGCCCTCGTGCTCCGACAAGAACAACCGCACCCCACCCCGGGCGACCTCGACGAACGCGGGAAATCCCGGTTCGAAGCGGTGCTCCCACTGCTTGGCGAAGCCCAATCGCTCGTACCACACGAGCGCCGCCGCAGCATCCTCGACGCGAAGAATGGGAATGACTTCCTCGTCCATGGAGCCATCGTCGCAGACCCTCAGGGCGAATGTTGCCTGGTACAGCACTAGGTCGGGCCGCGGCGACCGGGCCTGTTGGCGAATTCTGCGATCACGTCGAGCCCTGGACGGTAACCATCGGTGGTGTCGACGGTGAGTGCCGGTACGTCGAGATCGACCGATTCGAATTGCTCAACCGAGTACCTACCCGCCGCGATCTGCGCCAGTAGCTCGTTGTCGTTGTGCGCCCGGCGATGAGGGTCGTGCTCGGCGCGGCCGGCAATCCGGTCGCGGATCACCGATTCTGACGCTGTGCAGTGCACGATCCGAATGTCGACTACCGGAGCCACCGCCATCAGATTCGGCGCCCACAATCGCTGCTGGAAAGCTGCCTCGGCGACCGAGGTGACACCGGCACGAACCAACACCCCGAGAACGTTGAAGAATGCGGTCAACGTAAGAATGTTCAGCTCATCCCAGCCCTGCTCAGGATCCCGGCCAGCTGCCAGGACCATGCCTTGTTTGATCTCGCCGGCCGCCCGGGTCACGGGCTGCCAGCCCGAGCACTTCCGCGCATCCCCGACGGTCAAGTCGACGATTGAAACCACCTCCAAACAAAGACGCTTGGCCGACACTGCACTTCGGTCGCTGGCCAACTCGGCAGGAGTCATCTCTGATGCAACCCGGGGTTCCAGTTGTGACCGCGCCAAGAACAACGACAATGGCTTGACCAGCAATGATAACTCCGGTTACGGGTCAGTCTGTGGCGGTTGCTTGGTCGTGGTCGGGGGTCCGGACTGGTGAGAAAAGTCGCGCTGAGCAGTTACCGCAGAACTTCACATTCTCAATGGCGTCACCGGCCCGAACCTAGCCGTCACATTGCGGACATTTCGCAAAGTACCCCACGCCGTTCGGATCCGAAGTTCTGAATTCACAGTAATTATGTGAGATTTGGCAATTGACAGATCAGCCCGGTTATTTAATGCTTGATGCGTATAGGAATTGCACGATCGGCAGAATTGCGTGCGGTCCGTCCGCATTCTTTCGCGCCCGGTCGTTATCCCAATTTGGTGTCTTCTCCTAGTATTTGATGTGGCCAGTGTCAGCCCACCGGTGACGGCCATACCAGTGCCGGAAGCGGGACAAAAATGACATATGGCAATCGATCGCCGAGGCTTCCGGTTCGCGTCATCGGCTCGGTAACCATAGAGTTCGAGTGAAAGGCCTCCACGATGACGATCCCGAGCGACGTTCGTGCGAGCACACCAACTACTGGTGCTCACGTTGCTCACGTCAGCACGCATCACGTCAGGACGCATCACGTCAGGACGCGCACACGGCGCGGTTCTTCCCGTCGGTACACCAGCTGGCTCGACCTGCCGACCCCCGGCGCAGACGGATCCACCGCTGGCGGGATCCACCCGGATCTCCCGATGAGCCTGTCTTCGCTGCGAGACGCACTCGACGATGCGCGTGCTGCTGGGGTAGCTCCCGTCCGGTATGCAGCATTGCTGCATCAGCACTGGCTGGTGGTCGCTACTCACAACGCGGGGATCGACCTGGCGAGGTGGAATCCCCGCGGTGGGGCCCGCGTCAATGCGGATACGTTCGAAGCGGTATATGCCAACTATTTGCGCCTTGCGCATGCACACCCGGGATTCTATTGGGTTGGTCTCGCAGGTTTGGCAGCTGCACCTTTTGTCGGCGGAATGGCCGACCTTAATGGGCTCACTGCGGCCATCGACCGGCCCCTGATCAGACGGGTGATGGCCACCATCGACTTTGTTGTCAGCTCTGGCCGGTTGCCGGGTTTGCAAAACTTGCCCAGCGACATCCGGGCCACACTTCGCGGTGCATCAAAGCTTTCCGCCCAGGATCTGAGATGGTTTCAGATTCGGCTGATGATCATGCAGAAACATATCTACACCGATGTAGTCAGCCAGCATGAGGCGTTCTTAATTGCAGGCATGGCCGGCGTCGAGGAGATGTATCAAGCGAGAATGATCGACGACAATGCGCGTACAGCCTGGAGGGGCATAGCCTCTGGTCGACACGCGGGCTTCGCGGATGCATTGGTTCGGATCGCCGATCGGGAACAGAACCAGATCGTGGCGGAACAGTGGGATGCTACCGCCGCTGGCCGCAGCGGTATGGGCCGTGTCATGTGCTACGCCAGCACCGTTGTCGCCCAACCGATCATCCCCGGGGTGCGTGCACCGGGCATTTACGCACCCACCATGGCCACGGCCAAGTTCGCGGGACGAAACCTGTCGCTGCGATTGCCGCTTCCAGCGCTCTGCTGGGCCGACCGAGTTCCGCGATGGCACTACATCCTGCACGACTTCATCCCCCGATACCTCGAGATGATGCATCAGCCCTCCTACGCGGCGGCAGTTCTCGGTGCGCCTTTCCTGGACATCGTTGCCCAGGGAAAGGTTGTCAACCGCCTACCCGACCTGGCCGCCAACTTCACAGCCCAGTGGCAAGTCACCTGGACCTGATCTCCCATCGTGGTCGAAACGCAGGCATGGAACATCCGCCGCCCCCAGCCCCAGTCCTGACGTGCGGAAGGAACAGAGCCGGGCGGCTTTCCCCCGGAGCAGTACTCCCATTCGCTCGATGGCTGACCTGGACTACCCGGCCAGCGTTCTCAATTCGTCCAGCAAGCAATGCAGCATTCACGAGATCAAAGGAGGTAGCCGTGTTCATACACGACACAGCCCTGACCCAAACCCATCCGGCGCGGCTCTACAACTATTTTCTGGGCGGTTCCGGCTACGACGAGATCGACCGCATCGCGGCCGACGAAGTCGAGAAGGCCGCTCCGACCGTGCGGACTATGGCTCGCACCAACCGGCAGTTCATGCATCGCGCCGTCCGGTATCTCGCTGGGCAGGGGATCCGCCAGTTTCTCGATGTCGGGTGTGGCATCCCGGCCGAGCCCAACCTACACCAGATCGCTCAGAGCGTGGATCCAAGCGCCAACGTCGTGTATGTCGACAACGACCCGGTGGTAATCTCGCGCGCTCACGACCTCCTCGGCAGTACACCACCAGGCGCCACAGTGCTGGTCGAGGCCGATATCACCGACCCCACAACGATTCTCGACGCACCGGCTGTGCGGGAGATATTGGACCTTTCCGAACCGGTCGCGCTCTCGCTGGTCGCGATCATGCATTTCGTCAGCGACCGCCACGACCCCTATGAGGCCGTCTCGGTCCTGCTGGATGCTCTCGCTCCAGGCTCCGTCCTGGTGCTCAGTCACAGCACCGGCGATTTCGACCCGCGGGGTACACACGCCGCGGTCGGGGTCTACCGAGCCAGCGGCATGGACCCGCAACCCCGCACCCGCGAGGAGGTTGCCCGTTTCTTCGATGGGCTGGAAATCATCGCGCCAGGCATCGTGGCTCCTCACCGTTGGCGCAACCCGGGCCTCGAGCCGTCAGCCGGGCTGGATGCCGAAGTCGGCTTCTACGCCGGTATCGGCCGCAAACCCGCCTGATTGCAGCAGGAGAGGTCAGTTAATGATTCGTTTGCGAGTCGGAGACGAATGGCGACGGTCCGTACTGTCGCGTGCATCCGTGATGGGGTAGATCCACGGTGGTGTTGCTCTCGGGTGGGCCCCGGGTCCCGAAGACACCGGTCCGCGACAAACGAAGTGACCGTAAGCCGGTTGACGGAGCGGGAAATCGCAGCTGACCCGGACGATAATGCCTTCCACAAGTCGGGCATAGAACGTGCAGGTCTGCGGCGCCAGAACCAGCCGCCCAGGGGCTGGCGGATTGAGTGAGCGGATATCCGGGAGGCATCGTTCCGGATTCCAACTCCAGCTCGCCGGTCGGCTGACGCCCGCGCGAAGCATCGTCGCTACCACCGTCTGGGTCGCCGCCAGTGAATCGCGGGACCTAGCTGAAAGGTCAGCACTCGATTACCGCGTGATCGTATGGCCGCTTGGACTTCAGTGATTGCATGGACCCCTTTGTCTCATGCGATTGCGGCGGCGCTACCTGTTGCACGTCGGACGAAAGTAAGACATCAGGCGGCAAGTTCCGGTTGCCACCCCGGGCCTTTGAGATTAGGGACCCTCCACTGTGGGTGCTGCATTCCCCTATGGAACACGTTCGGCGCCTGTTCAATCAGAGTGAGGGCTGCCGCGTCTTGTTCTCCGGCTAGAAGCTTGTCCGCAGCCGCACAGATCTCCTCGCGGCGAGCAAGCCAGTGGAACCAGGCAGAGGTGTCCTCGGGGCTCAGCGTGTGCAGGAGGCGGCGCCGCAGGGCACGCCGGGCAGCTTGCTCACGAGGAGCCAGCGAGCGCCAGTACGACCGTTGGTACCAGAGAGAGCGGAGAAGCCTCGCCAGAGGCGAGAGACTGGAGGCAAGCGACTCTCCGGCGGGGAGCGAGGAGGTGAGAGTGCAGCGGAGGCGCCACCGGTGTTGCTCGTGGGTGAGGCGGGAGCGGAGAGTGGGGGGGTGGCAGTGGCCGGTGGGGGCGCGGAGGGGGGTGCTACAGCTAGTGGGGGAAGAAGTAGCCCGGGCCTCCGAAAGGTAGGCCAGTGCGCGTGCGCCGGGCCCGTAAGCCCGACAGTCCTGAGCTCCGCCTTCGTACTCGTGCGTTACTTCCAAGACCTCCACCGCGACGGCAGCCGCAATGGCCGCACGCACCGTCTTCGGGTCGAGATTGCTGAGTATGGCCAGCTGCCTACAGCTAATCGAGCCTGACCGTTGAACAATGGCAGGGGCCAGGACATACAACAACGCCGCGACGCTCCGCCGCTTCTGAGGTCGCAGGGGCCGTACGAGGTGGTCTGCGGCAATCTGCAGGCCACGGCGCATCACCTCGATCTCTGCTAGAACGTCCGGGGCAGCTTCCGCTGTGTCGACGCGATAACGCCGTGGTCTGTCGAGTTTGGCCTCCGCAAGTGCTCGCTTCCACAAGCCGCTCCAGTCTCTCCGGCCCATCTTGCGGCAGCCGACAGGGGACGCAGCCAGTGCGTAGCTCCATGCTTTGTCTTCGTTGAAGCCTTTCTCGGCCGCCACTGTCGTCACCGCGGGCATCCAGACGTAGCGTCTCCACCACAGTTCTCCGTTGGCGGCAGATTTTCCGCCTCGAAGGTTCACCTGTTCCCAGGCGGCTCTCGCCGAATACGACAGCCGGGCCATTGCACACGCCAGCCCGTACTCGCGGCCTGATCGCGAAAGATCGCGGCCCGGGGCAACACGGTATCCACCGCTGGTCCGAATTGCGCGCCGGCGAGAGCCCGAGCTATGCCTCAGGCCGGCATCAATTACAGCCTGAGGCGTCATTGTGCAGCTGATGACGGGGGAGTAGTACCCCCGTCGGTGCGGCGAGCGCAGTGTCCGAAGCACCTTGTTGGTGCGATCGTCGATCGGGATCTTGAATATCCTCGAAATCCGGCGACATTGCCTAGCCCATTTCGAGAGGTGGCCTGTAGACATCGCCAGCGCCAGTACATGGCGTCCACCTGGGCGGCCGGACTCGCGAACCAGGTATGGAAGGGACTCACTGACACACCAGGCCACCAGGGCTTCTGCGCAGAGGTCGCCAGCAATCTCCTCGCCTTGAGGAGGATCGATGTCGGCGCCGAGCACTCCAGGCCTGAGTTTCCCGCCGAGAGCCGCGACACTCTCGCCGGAGAGTGCGACCTGGAGGTTATCGGAGTTGTCAAGTATGCCCAACCGATGGTTCTCAGCATCGATCAGGATGTATGGCGACACGAAGAGTTGGCGGTCCAGCGCCGCTATATACCCAGGTCGCCGCCACGTCTGGTCGACACATCGTGTTGCTGGTAGACCAGATTTTGGACGTGCGCTATCGTTGGAGCTGTCCAATGACAGTCCTTTCGGAAGAGGCTCATCGGGCAACAAAGGAATCTGGGAACGAGGGTTGCGCGCTCGCCCAGCTGCTTCGGAGACGTCTTCCCCCGGCCTGGCACGCCGGGGGTCTCCACTTTTCAGTGGACGTCTTGCCCGCTTAGTTGTGAGTGCGGTAGCTCCTTGGCGGGAAGCATCCGCAATAGTTCTTCTTCAATCAGGAAGCCTTGAGAACCTCCTCCGACACATGTTCCGCCTGGGCCTGCTGTTTGGCATTGGCGTTGTTCGCCGCTGATGTCACTTGGCTCAATGCGGCATCGGCCTCTTCGGCCTCGACAGATTCCGCAAAGGCTAGACGCGTCGATGGGTGCGATAGAAGCCCAGTTCGCCGTCCTGATGCCAGCAGAAGTTGGTGCGCCTCAAGCGCAAGCCTTGGCTTTCCCGCCTGGATGCAGGTCAAGTCCGCGCACATTTGACTGACAGAGCTGAAGCCAAGCTTCGATGCAAGTAGGTCAGGGTCCCCGAGAGCTTCCGGGAACCGAACGGTGAAGCCGCGGGAGCGAGGGCCCTTGTTTCCGCCCTTGTTTCGACCTGTGCGTGCCATTGCCGCCTCTCCTTCACCATCGGCACTGATGCCCCCACTTCCCAGGGACCAGCGGCTCCGATTATTGAGCAAGGGTGGACGGCGCGACAGCCGACGCGCCGTCATCCGGGGAACATTCTGCATCAAATAACGCCGCGGGTCGAGACGACGAGGTCGTGGAGGGGTTAAGGCTGGCGGAATCCACGGGGGCGCCGGCTGCGGCAGGCCGAAAACAGCTGCCCAGCGGCGGCATTCGGCTGGAGATCGACGCACCCAGCCTGTCGGTTCATCCATCCCGAGATCCAGCTGATCTGGTCTTCGGTGTTCGCGCGCGCAGACGGCACGGTCGATTCTCTGCCCAACAGACCAGCTTTCGTAGTGCACCACCGATCCTTCTAAGACGCTCGAATCCTGGTGATCCGGGCGAGTGAAAGCTCCGCGACTCGATGACCTACGGTGCGGCGAACACCCCGATCGCCACCCGGCTGGCCAAGCACGAATCCTTCCGAACATGCTGATCAGGCGGCCCGAGAAGCGAACGGCGCATGATCCCTGGCCAGGTGGAAGAGATTGAAGAGTCGGCCGCCAGGGCGGTCCAGCCGGAACATACGCGCGTGGTAGTCAACGTATTCGTAGCCCGGGTGCTCATATGGCGTCGGCTCAAGAAGCGTGATTCGAGGGTCTGCGTAGTCGGCCTCGCTGGGTTCAGTGGTCCACATCCGCTCGAACTCGTGCGCGTCCGAGAACGCGGCTATGAGCTCGTCTATGCGCCGCTGAGGTACGAGGCCAGGGGCGAACACCCGGAATCGTGTCAGCATGACGTGCGTCCGCTGGTCCCAATTCTTGATGGCTCGGCGGGCCGAAGGATGCAGCAGGTGCCATTCGAGCAGGTTGACCGGGTCACCCGTAGGGCTGACCATAGTGTCGAGTCCGGGGAGCAGCGTGTGGAACGCCGAGTTGGCGTAGATCAGGTCGAAAGTGGGCAACAGCTGGTAGCTGGCCGGTCCACGAAAGTCCTCGATATGGCAATAGTCCTCGGGGTCGGCAACTGGCGGCCAGATCTCCTTTCCGCGTGGGTGTCGCGCCGAGTCCGTGAGCTCGCGTAGCTTCTCCCGGAGCCATGATGGTGCTCCGCACGCGTCACTCCATGCATCGAGCCGTTCGGCCGGGGGAATCAAGCCGCTCTCGTAGCGGTCCAGCAGCGATGTGCTGAAGTTGGCGGCGAGCGCCACCGTCGAGCGCCGAAGTTTCCTGCGCTGCCGAAAATTACGCATGTATTGACTGTGAAGCGGGGTGTCCCGGTCCGCCCGTTCCTGACAAATCTCGTGCACCGTAGCCCTCCTGACGTACTCTCGTCACCCCCGGGTGAGCGCGTGGAGCGCACACCCGCAACAGAGCGAGCCGGCGCGCCCTGATCGATCGATAGGTCACATGGGCATAGCCTCCACGATCCCCACTACCCCTCTGGCCAAATCACGCCAGGGCCTGTGTAACCGGCAGCACGACACTCTCACACATGCAGCTCGGACGGAATACGGATATACGACACTAATACTTACAACTGTATGCGTACGCCCCCCGAGCGGGAGATAGCGATAGATTTGCCATAAAGCTGGATGAGCCTCTCGCCAGGAAGGGAAGGTCGAGGGGCACATGGAAAACGTAACGTCATGAAGCTTTTTGGAGATACCGCTTATGGGCTGATGTCGATAGCTCGGCGACGCCGGCTCCTCATGTTGCGAGCCTCTGAAATTGGATCAGAAACACCTCAGTTCACCATGCACGTGCAGATGTCTGCACAGAATGCGGCACGACAGCGGCTGCGAACCACCTTCTACGGCGTCGGCTGCATTCGGTACGTACATCGAATCGGGACAACGCATCGCAGGTCCGCCGCGTGTTCGCACCAGGGTTCAGACATTCGCTCGCCAGCGGATGCGTCTTCGCCGCCGGAAGCCGAACCTCCGAACAGCTCAGCACCGCAGCACCGCAATTGCCACTGATCGTGTAGGCCGCGGAAGCAATGTCGCCACATCATTCCGAACCCACACCATCTTCGATACCTGGGGTGACATCCCGGTCCGCGATTTACATTAATCCGACAAAGCCATCTGGTTGACAGAGTGGCAGCAGAAAATCAATGCTTGAATCCGTTCCAACACCCGGGCAATACAATCTGAATTCACGCACGATCCGAGCCGAGGCCATAATTCGTGAAATACCGGCACTCGACACGTCGATTTCCAAATTTGAAATGGGCGGTTGAGGTTCGCACCTTCGCGGCAGCCGCAGCTCGGATATTTCCGGCCTACAGATGCCAGGCGCCAAGGTCCTCACGATCCGGACGACGGAGTCGTTGACTGCCTCGCATGTAAGCAGGCTTACAGAAGGGAGGACCTCGAGATCGTGTCGAACCACCACGGCCAATGGCATTTTCGGGCAAGCAGGGCAGTACCGAGGGAGACGTGCACGGATGCCTGACCAAGCGTCATCGGCCGAGACAAGAGGCCCCCTCCTCGTAACGTCGGCTTCCACCAGCAAGAGGGCGTCCTCCTCAGCACATCTGCTGTCCCACAGTGAACACGGCCGCGGCACAGCATTGGTAATCGGCGGCGGACTGGCTGGTTTCTGCGCGGTGTTGGCCCTGCAAGGGCACGCCGAACGCATCATTGTTGTCGAGCGTGACCGCTTCCCGGCTCAACCGGACGTGCGCCCAGGGGTTCCGCAAGCCCGACATGCACATCTCCTGCTGGAAGGTGGGCACCGCGCGCTGGAAGCGCTGCTGCCCAATATCCGGGAGGAGTTGAGGACCGCTGGTGCGGTGAACTTTGCGATGTCCGGTGAATTGCGGTGGCGTACCGCAGCTGGGTTGATGGCCGAGCATGACAGCAGCCTGACCATCACGTCCTGCACTCGTGCGCTTCTCGATCACGTCGTGCGCGCGCGGGTGTACGCAGGGGCCGAGATCCGGCAGGTTGATGGCGAACAGGTACGGATTCTTGGAGGGTCTCAGCTCGATGTGCTCGAAGGCTGGGAAGCGATCGGCCTTCTGGGCACCCGGAAACGTCTGACCGGAGCCAGAATCCGGGCCCGTGGTGGTGGTGCCACTCCGGTCCGCGAGGTGAATGCCGAGTTGATTGTGGATGCGTCGGGACGTTCTTCGTCGCTTACCCGTTGGCTGCGTGAACTGGGCTGCCCGCCGACGCCGGAAGTTCGTGTTGACGCAGGCGTTAGCTATGCGAGCCGGCTCTTCTACCGGCCGCCGGTTGACCACGGCTTCTCCGCGCTCTACCTGCAGACGGCTCCGGGCTATCCGCAGACGGGCGCCCTGTTGCCCGTCGAGGGGCATAGGTGGATCGTGAGCTTAGGCGCAATGCGGGGCAGCGAAACCGAGCCGGGCGAGCGCGGATTCAACCAACTGCTTTCGCAGCTTCGTGATCCCATCCTGCGGGAGACATTACGCAATGCGGAGCCGGCCAGCGAGGTGCGTGGTTTTCGCCCCGGGCCCAGCGTGCGACGGTACTTCGAGCGTTCCGCACCCGAAGGTTTGGTCGTCCTCAGTGATGCGAACGCCAGTTTCAATCCCGTTTATGGGCAGGGGATGTCTGTACTCATTCGAGGAGCGCTGGCGATGCGCTCGGCGCTGCGTCGCTATGGCGGGATTGGGATTCCGGCGGCTCGCGCTGCTCAGAAGGGCATCGCAGCGGAAACGGTGGACTCGTGGCTCATGTCCGCCAGTGAGGACATGCGGTTTCCCGCCACGATCGGTGGCCAATCGGGTGCCTTCACGCAAGTTCAGCATCGGTTTCTTGATCGAGTCTTGAGCCGCGCAACGACCGATCCCCTGGTCGCCGCTGCTTTTCAGGAGGTGATGTCGCTGGTCTCCCCGCCGCGGTCACTATTCCGGCCACAGATTCTCGGTCGTGTCCTGCTCGGATCTGGAGGACAGTGATGACAGCAGCGTGTCTCCGGCAGCTCCCGCACCCGCCGATGCTGACCCGGTTTCCGTTTACATTCCTGTTGCGCCAACTCCCGGGCGACGTGCGGTCGACTCCTGCTCAACGCCAGTCCTATTTGGAAGCTACTCGAATAGGGGATCCCGCGGCCGATGGGCTGGTGGCGATGTTTCAGCGACTGCCTGCCGGTCAGGGACGCGCACTGTTCGAATTGGCGGTGGAGCAAGGGATCGCCGCCGTCGAAGATCCGCCTCCGGAGTTGACCGCGTTCTTCGCCTCGGTGGACGCTGTGCCCTACTGGGTCGACCCGCAGCAGCTTGCCTTGGCTGCACGGGTCATCGGCCGCAGTGGTGTTGTCGGGAACATCTCGCTGTCCATGGGCGCGCTTCTCGGCGGCTACCTCGCCCACCGGGTCGTCAAATGCCTGGTCGGTGGGGACCTAGATCAAATGGCTCCGCGCAGGGTCGCCGAAACCATGCTGTGGTTCGTGCAGGCGACTGCCCCAGGAGGGTTGGATCGGTTCGCGCCGGGGTTCCGGTCGACCCTGCGGGTGCGGTTGATGCACGCGATGGTGCGCGCAGGGATGGGCCGGCGATCGGACTGGGATTGGGAGGCGTGGGACCGCCCCGTCAATGGAGGCCAGATTCTGGGTACGCAGGTGTTTTTCGCTGTCGCGCAGATCGCAGGATCCCAGGCCCTCGGAATGCACTGGTCGCGTGATGAGAAGGAAGCGGTATACGCGTTCTTCCGTTATGTTGGCTATCTGCTAGGCGCCCCCGCCGGCCAGATTCCGGCCAGCGAACGCGACTACTGGCGGCTGTTCTGGCTCCAGGTCTCCTACGAGCTGAGCGATCCGGACGAGGATTCCGTCAAGATGGCGCAGGCACTCATCGGCGCTGTCGGGCCTGTCGTCATCGGAAACCAGGACGATCTGACCCACCGGATCGGACGACACGCGGCAACTGGGTTTCTGTGTGGCTATGCACGGCTGATCCTGGGGAAGCCCAATTCCGACTTCCTCGGCCTGCCTGACAGCAAGGCGGCCCAAGCCGTCGTGGTGGCGGCGGCCGCGACGATTACCTGTCTGGAGGTCGCGCGGCGGGTGATCCCGGGCGCGACTCGCCTCAGCGAGGTGTACGGGCGGCGCGTCAAGGTGCGTTCGGTACTCCGAATGATGCACCGTCACCACGGCGACCAGCGGTTCTCTCGCGCCGATCAGCTCTCCGAGGTACACGGCGGAGCACCGATGAACAGTCCTGTGGCACCGCCGTCAGACCTGGCGCCGCACCCACCGACCTCACCTTCGAATCCGCATCGCACCGTGTCCATGGAGCCCTCATGAGCATCACACAGACAGCCATCGAACACGCCCAGGCACGACAGCAGATAGGGGAGAACGGGATATCACCGGTGATCGCTGGTGACCTTTTGGCTCGGGCACGGTTCTTGGTGGCACCGAAACTTCGCCGGGCAGTCGATACGTTGCCGGAGCAGACTCGGCCGATTGCCGCCTACCATTTCGGGTGGACCGATCTCGGCGGAAAACCGGAGACGACCGGGTGGGGTAAAGGAGTACGGTCAGCGCTGGTCTTGGCCAGCGCCCGAGCCGTGGGCGGCAGCGATTTGTCCGCTGTGCCCGCGGCCGCGGCGATCGAGCTCGTGCACAACGCGAGCCTGATCCAGGACGATCTCTTGGATGCCGACACCGTTCGCCGGCATCGGCCTGCGGTGTGGGCGGCATTCGGAATCCCGGCTGCTGTGCTGGTCGGCGATGCGTTGTTCCACGCCGCGGTCCGCGCACTGCACACCGGGTCTCAACAGCGGACAGTACGCGCAAGCATGGTGTTGCTCGACGCGGTGCAAGAGCTGATCGGGGGCGAGCTCGCCGACACCTCCTACGAGAAACGCCAGGACGTGACCTTGGGCGAATGCCAGACCATGTCCGAGGCGAAAACCGGTGCTCTGCTCGGGGCGGCGTGCGGGCTCGGAGCGCGCTACGGCGGCGCCACCGAGGAACGCATTCATGCGCTGACCCGATTCGGCCGCCACCTCGGCATCGCCTATCAGGCGATCGATGACTACCTCGGTCTTTTCGGGGTTGCGGCAGAGACCGGCAAACCTGTGCTCGCCGACCTGCAGCGCCGCAAGAAGAGCCTCCCGGTGCTGTTCGCGCTGAACGCGGACTCGCCAGCCGCGGCCGAACTCGCGCAAATGTATCGCCAGAAGACGGATTTCAGTCCCGACCAGCTGCGTCGCGCGGCGGAACTCGTAGAGGGGACCGGCGCCCGCAGCTGGCTTCTGGACTACGGACACCAACAGATCACCGCAGCGAACGAGTGCCTGGCCAGCGCCCGCCCGACGGCCGACGGGCTCGCCGAGCTGACCGCCATCTCCCGTCTCATCACCGAGCGCGATGCCTGACCTCGGAGCCGATATGACAGTCCTGCCACCCACGCCGATCGACATCGACCCCACGCCGCGCAATGCAACGCTGCCCGACACGGTCGCTGTCTACAGTCCGTTTCCGCTGAGCACTTACCCCGGAGATGTGGCCGCCCTCGACGAACAGGCTGTTTCGTGGTGCCTACGGCACCGGCTGTTCGACCCCGGCAGTACGTCAACGCGAATGGGCTGCGCCTACGGGATCGCTCACGCCCTGCCGTTCGCTCACGAGACCACGGTCCTCGCGGCGAGCCGCCATTTCTACTGGGGATCGGCGTTCGACGACTACTGCGACCACCACCCCGACCTACCCGGACTGGCCGCGGAGGTGGGCGAGCTGCAGCGCGTCATGTATGCGGCACCGAGCCCAGGTCCGGCGACCGGGAACCGATGGATCGTGAGCCTTCGGGCGCTACGAGACGATATCGAATCCGTACTCACCGATGAGGAATTCGCTGTTTTCGGCCAGGCCCACACGGTCTGGCTGTCCGGTCAGCTGTGGTATACAGCGCTGCAGCAACGTCCCGGCCCGCCCAGTGTGGGGGAGTGGCTGAGAATGCGGTGGGCGAAGGTGGGCGTGGCCACGTTGGTGCCGTTCACGGCCGCGTCATCGGGCGTCGAGGCACTCACCGCTCGCCACGCCCGGGACCGAACGGTTCGAGCGTACACCGAAGCGGTGATGACCGGCTGCGCGTTGCTCAACGATATTGCCAGCTCAGCCAAAGAGGTCGCGGCCGGCACCGGCAACACCAACCTGTTGGCTGTTCTCGCGCCTCCGGGTACAGACACCGTGGATCCGATCGCCGCGGTAGAGCTGTACGAGAGGGTCGTGTCGGTCGCGCACCGACTCCAGCGGCAGCTCCTGGCCGATCCGCGTCCCGATGTTGCCCGCTATGCCCGCGAGCTGCCTCGCTGGATCCCCGCAGGCATCGAATGGGCCAGCACCACAGTGCGTTACCTCGAACCCGCCGGCCCGGGCGCACCCGGTTTCAGCCCGCCGCAGATCAGTGTCTCCACCGTCCCCACGGTGTGGGATCCCGACGACCTCACACCGCCCCCGTATCCCGAAATCGCCTGGTGGTGGAAGGAACTGCGATGAAAACCGATCACGTCAACGGCGAACCCGCCGAATCCGAGACAACGGTGCTGCTCGCCTCGCCGCGGTCCTGGTGCGCCGGAGTCGAGCGCGCCATCGAGACCGTGGAGCACGCCTTGGCCGACGCCGACGGGCGACCGGTGTATGTCCGCCGCGAGATCGTGCACAACCGCACCGTCGTCGCAGACCTTGCAGCACGAGGGGCTGTGTTCGTCGAGGAACTCGATGCAATCCCCGAAAATTCCGAGGCGACAGTGGTGTTCTCCGCGCACGGCGTCTCGCCCGCGGTGCACGCCGAGGCCCGCCGGCGCGGCCTGACAGTTCTCGATGCGACGTGTCCGCTGGTGCGCAAGGTGCACATGGAAGCCCGACGTTTCGCCGGCCAGGGCAAACAGATCGTGCTGATCGGCCACGAAGGCCATGAAGAAGCCGAGGGCACGATGGGTGTGGCTCCCGAGCGCACCCAGTTGGTGCAGACAGCCGCGGACGTGGCCGATCTCGATCTGCCCCCGGATGCCCGGCCGGCGGTCCTGACACAGACCACCCTGGCAGTCGATGAAACCACCGAGGTCATCCAGGCGCTGCGTGAACGTTTCCCGGCCTTGGCCCAGCCGCCCTCCGATGACATCTGCTACGCAACCACCAACCGTCAGCAGTCCGCCGACGCCGTGGTATCCGAGGCGGAAGTACTGCTGGTGATCGGATCGGCCAACAGCAGCAATTCCCGACGTCTCGTCGAACTTGCGCACCGCCGGGGCACACCATCCTATCTGATCGACGGTCCCGAAGATCTCGATCCGGCGTGGCTACACGGGGTCACCGTCGTCGGCATCACCGCAGGCGCTTCCACCCCACCCGGACTCGTCGACCAGGTCATCGAGGCACTGCGCGCGCGGGGCCCGGTGCGCGTCACCGTGCGCGAAACCACGACAGAGACCATGCGGTTCGCTCTGCCCCGGGGAGTGACGACCAGCCAGGACCGGTCATGACAACATCCGCACTTGAACACACCACCACGGGAACTGCTCGGCTCTTGGAATCCCTTCGAGGCCCGCACGACCTCTCCGCACTCGCTGTGGAACAGCTCTCCGATCTGGCCGCAGAGATCCGGGAGCGTCTCATCAGCACGGTGACCGAGACAGGTGGGCATCTGGGTGCCTCCCTGGGCACCGTGGAGCTGACCATCGCCCTGCACCGGGTGTTCTGTTCACCAGCTGACAAGCTGATCTGGGACACCGGGCACCAAACCTATGCCCATAAGCTGCTGACCGGCCGTGCCGAGGAGTTCCACAGCCTCCGGACCGCCGGAGGGCTCTCGGGGTATCCCAGCCGCGCCGAATCCGAACACGATGTGGTCGAGAATTCCCACGCCTCAGGAAGCCTGGCCTGGGCCTACGGAGTTGCCGCAGCGCTGGCGCTGCGCGGTGAAACCGATCGCCGCGTAGTCGCGGTCATCGGTGACGGAGCGCTCACCGGCGGCGTCGCGTTCGAAGGCCTCAACAATCTCGGCGCGACAACGCTGCCCGCGATCATCGTCGCCAACGACAACGCATTGTCCTACGACCCCACTGCCGGCGCCATCGGCGCCCACCTCGCCCAGCTACGGAACAACGACAAGCCCGGGACCGACAACGTTTTCACCGCCTTGGGTTTCGCCTACCTCGGGCCGGTGGACGGCCACGATATCGCCGCGACCATCGAAGTGCTGCAGGCGGCCGCCGACCTTGCACGGCCTACGGTCGTGCATCTGGTGACCGAGAAGGGCCGCGGCTACCCGCCGGCCGCACAGTATGCCGACCGGATGCATGCGTGCGGTGTTGTCGATCGTGTCACCGGGCGGCCGCGACAGGTGGGACCGCGGACCTGGACCGATGTGTTCGAAACCGAGTTGGCGGCTTTGGCCGACTCCCGACCCGAGATCGTCGCGGCGACGGCGGCGATGCGGTTGCCGACAGGCCTGGGCGCGATGTCACGCGCGCACCCGGAGCGGGTGTTCGATTCCGGAATCGCCGAACAACATCTGCTGGCCTCGGCAGCGGGCATGGCCAGCAGCGGACTGCATCCGGTCGTGGCGATGTACTCGACATTCTTCTCGCGCAGCCTCGACCAGGCGATCTACGATATCGGGCTGCATCAGCTGCCCGTCACCATCGTCCTGGATCGCGCGGGGATCACCGGCCCCGACGGGCCGAGCCACCACGGCGTCTACGATCTCGCGTTGCTGAGCTGCGTCCCGGGCATCCGCATCGCCTGCCCCCGCGACCCCGCTCGTCTGCGGGCGCTGCTGGCCGAAGCCACCACCATCAGCGGGCCGACCGCGTTGCGTTTCCCGAAAGCCAACGCCGGACCCGATATCGCGGCCGAAACCCAGATCGGTGGCGTCGACATCCTCTATCGCAGCCCACACCGGCGCGATGAGCCCGACGTCCTGCTCGTCTGTATCGGTGCCACAGCCGCCGCCTGCCTGGACGCGGCCGCCGAGCTCACCGCCGACGGGATCGCGACCACGGTGGCCGACCCGCGATGGGTCATGCCGATCAACCCGGCGCTGACGGTCCTGGCCGCCCACCATCGTGCGGTCGTCTGTGTCGAGGACGGAATCCGGGACGGCGGCATCGGCTCCCGACTCTCCAGCACGCTCGCAGAGCACTGCCGACCCGACACACCAATGCGCGCTCTCGGCATTCCCACCGAATTCATCGGCCACGGATCCCGTGCCCAGCTGCTCGCCCATTGCGGGCTGACCGGATCAGGCATCGCGGCCGCGGCCCGGGCGCTGCTGATCGAGCCCAGCCGTCAGACCGCCGCATCCGACACTTCTGCTGGGAGCACATCCGCATGACGACAGCCAAACCGATCGATCTGCCGATTCCCGTACTGCCCCGCACGGTGCTGCGGCCGCGGCGCAAGTGCCGCCAGCTGCGAGTAGGCGGGGACAGTCGCGCAGTCCTGATCGGCGGAGATGCCCGCGTGGCAGTCCAGACCATGACGACGACGAAAACCCACGACGTGGACGCGACATTGCAGCAGATCGCGGAGCTGACCGCGGCCGGCTGCGATATCGTGCGCGTCGCGTGCCCACGACAGGAGGACGCCGACGCACTAGCCACGATCGCCCGCAAGTCGCAGATCCCGGTGATCGCCGACATCCACTTCCAGCCCCGCTACATCTTCACCGCCATCGACGCCGGCTGCGCAGCGGTTCGCGTGAATCCGGGCAATATCAAAGAATTCGACGGCCGGGTCAAGGAAGTCGCTCGAGCGGCCGGAGCGGCGGGCATTCCGATCAGGATCGGCGTCAACGCCGGCTCGCTGGATAAACGGCTTCTGGCCAAGTACGGCCGCGCCACTCCGGAGGCGCTGGTCGAGTCAGCGCTGTGGGAGGCCAGCCTGTTCGAAGACCACGGATTCGGTGATCTGAAGATATCGGTGAAACATCATGACCCCATCATCATGATCGCCGCGTACAGACTACTCGCAGAGAGCTGCGACTATCCGCTGCATCTGGGTGTCACCGAGGCCGGCCCGCTTCTCCAGGGCACCACCAAATCCGCTACCGCGTTCGGGATCCTGCTCGCCGAAGGGATCGGCGACACCATCCGGGTCTCGCTGTCGGCACCACCGGTGGAGGAGGTCAAGGTCGGGATCGGCATCCTCGCAAGCCTCGGCCTGCGCGAAAGAGCGCTCGAAATCGTGTCCTGCCCTAGTTGCGGCCGCTCCCAGGTCGACGTCTACACCCTCGCCGAACAGGTGGAAGCCGCATTCGACGGCTTCCCCCACCCGTTGCGCGTAGCCGTCATGGGTTGCGTGGTGAACGGACCGGGCGAAGCCAGCGCGGCCGATATCGGCGTCAGCTCCGGCAACGGCAAGGGCCAGATATTCGTGCGTGGCGAGGTCGTCCGGACCGTCGCGGAAAGTCAGATCGTCACCGCGCTCCTCGAGGAAGCGTTGCGCCTCACCGAAACCGAATGACCGCTGCAACCCGCACAACCCGAGGAGATGTCGATGACAACAACGATCACCCGGACACGCTACGGTGGTGGCAATGCCCACGTCGGTGGAGGCATCGAGTTGGGCATGCGCTCCACACCGCACACCCGATCAGAGATTTCGGCCAGTCGTGACCGGGTGCAGCAATGGGTCCTCGATCGGAACCTCGCACCGACCCCGGATTCTTTTGCCTGGTATCAGATGTGGAACACTGCCGGGTTCGTGGGCGCCAGCTATCCTGATGCGTCGACCGCCGGAATGGACCTGGTCGGACGGTTCATGGCCGTTTCTATCATGCTCGACGATGCGCTCGATGAACTCGAATCTGCCAGCGACTGTGCCCAGCGGGTTCGGCCGTTCCTCGACATCGTCCGCGCCGCCGGCGTGGTGGCCGGTCCCAACGTTCAGCCGCTGCACCGGGCGTTCGGTGAAGTGATCCGCGAGTGCAGATCTCGTGCGTCGGTGAGCTGGTGGCGTCGCACCGCGCAGCACTGGGAAGCAAGCCTGATCGCGATTGTCCACGAGGTCGCCGATCGTGGCATGCGGGGCGGACCAGCGCCCAGAGACATCCATATGAGCATCCGCCGCGACGGCGGCTGGATGCACCCGTTCCTCGACATCATCGAACCCGCGGCCGGCTTCGAACTCCCCGAGCTGGCATTCCGCTCACCCCAAATCACCGTGATGCGGGAGTGCATCGTCCAAATCGGAAACCTGATCAACGATCTGCACTCGCTGCCTAAAGAGATCGCCCGGGGCCAGCACAGCAACCTGATACTGGTCATCGACGCCGAAACAGGAGGTCCGATCGGCCGCTCCCAGCGGACCGTCCTCGACATCATCACCTCCCATGCCCGCCGGTTCCACGACCTCCGCACCGAACTGCCCGCAGTCTGCGACTGCCTCGGATTCAGCGCCTCCGACCGTGCCAGCACCTTGCGCTACGCCGATGCACTCGAACTGTGGGCCGGCGGATACGAACCGTGGCACCGCACCAGCCCCCGCTATCGACATGCCCTGATCGCACGGCCACCCATCGTGGAAGCGCGGGCCTGCGAAGGGCTATTCGACGACCACATCACCGAAGTACCGCAATGACCGCCCCCTCCTACACCCACGGGGTAGCGCCGGGTAGCCGGCCGCTCATCGGTCACGCAGCAGCGCTGGCGCTCGACCCACTGGGTTTTCTGCGCAGGCTGCCCGCCCACGGTGACCTGGTCGACCTCCGTGTCGGCTCCGCCCGAGTCATCGTCGTGTGCGAACCGACCCTGGTACATCACATGCTGGTCCACGACCGCGTCTACGACAAAGGTGGCCCGCTGTACTCACGGTTACGTGAGGTGATCGGGTCGGGGGTCGGATCCTGTCCCAGTCAGGACCATCGCGGCCAACGGCGACTGGTTCAGCCCGCGTTTCATCCGTCCCGGATTCTCGCCTACGCCACCGAGATGCAGCGTCAAACCCTCACCGCCACTGACGCCTGGCGCGACGGCGAGGTCGTCGCGGTCTACCCGGCGATGACCGCGATCACGAGCCGCATCATCGCACGCACGCTGTTCTCGACGCCCGAGACCATCGCGGAAACCAATGCGTTCGCCCAGGCCATGTCCCAGATGCTGGCGGCGATGCCGGTCAGGATGCTCATCCCGCCCGGTCTGGACTGGGCACCGCTGCCGGGCCGTCGCCGGTTCCGCAATGCACGTACACGCATGCGATCCATCAGCCGGAGAGTGATCACCCACTACCGAGATTCGGGCATCCAGCACGGGGATGTTCTCTCGATGCTGCTGTCTGCCCACGACGAGACAGGACAGCCGCTGTCGGAGGACCAGATCGTCGACGAGATCACCACTCTGTACTTGGCCGGCGCCGAAACCAACGCCGCAACCTTGTCTTGGGCGATGCATCTGGTGGCCGAGCATCCCGAGGCCCAGCAGCGGCTACATACCGAGACCAGCACTGTCCTCGGTCACAGGGCTGCCACCTGGGCCGACATCCCGAACCTTTCCTACACGCGCCAGATCGTCGACGAAACCCTGCGGCTCTACCCGCCCGGGTGGATCCTCACCCGCACCGCCAGGACCGATACGGTGCTCGGCGGCCACCCGATACCGCAGGGCACCACACTCGCGATCAGTCCCTACCTCATTCATCACCGGGGCGACATCTACACCGATCCAAACCGTTTCAACCCCGACCGGTGGGTCGACCGCCACCGCCGCCCGACCGCGGGCACCTACATCCCGTTCGTGGGCGGGGCACGCAAGTGCCTCGGAAGCGACTTCGCGCTCACACAAATCGTTCTCGCGCTCGCATCGATCGCTTCGCGCTGGACGATGGAACCCGTACCCGGCCGTGTCCGACGCGGGATCGGTACCACTCTGGCGCCCAACCGTTTGCGGTTGCGACTGCATCTTCGCGCTGACGCGCCCACGGTGTCACGGACTTCAGCATCGACCCAGCCCTGGCATGTCGCCGAAGGGGCGTGAAAGGCAGGCAGGAATGACGATCATAGCCATCGGCCGGACCAGGCCAAAGGGCATCGGCACAACCCGTGCGCAGGGCACTGCACGGACGACGGAACCGGTTTCATCCCGACCATCGCCAGCAATCAATAGCCGCACGAGCCTTCCACGGCTTTCGCTCGCCCAGCAGATGCGTGAGGCCGTGCGTTGATGCCGAAACAGATCCTTGGCGGGCCAAAGAGCAGACGTCGACCGAGTCTCGCCCCCCGGGCTGACCACCCGACACACGCCGGAACGAAAGCAATTGCTGCCCAGAATGCTTGCTCCGTGAGCCGTCGCGGCCGTCCCTGTACCCGATGCACCTTGCGGAAAGTACCGATTCCGAAAAGGTCGGCCAGCCGATCATCCCCGGAGTCCAAGCTGCCGGGGTGTTCGCTCCCACCACGATCAGGGCCAAGGTCGCGGGCCGCACCCTATCGCTACACACGCCACTTCCCGATTTCAATTGGGCGAACCGGCAACAACGCTGGCACTACATCGCCAGCGACTTAATCCCTCGGCACCAGGAAATGAAGCGGCAGCACCGTTACGCGGCGGCCGTTCTCAGAGAACCATTCCCGGAAATCCTTGCCCGCGGTCGACTGGTCAACCGCATGCCCGACCTGGTTTCCAATCTCTCCCGGTGGTGCCTCACCTGGACCTGATCCGCGGCCGCGCGCCTTGGCTTCTCCTCACCCCATCACCAAAGCCCGCAATACAGAGTGTCGCCAGCGGTATGGGTCGATGCCCCGGCCCAAACATCCGAATCTGGATCGGTTGATGGTGTTGAAGATTCAGGAGCGCCTCGGTGGCAAGGTGCACCTCCCAATCGCTTCGTTGAGATCGCGGATGGGCCGTCCCAGGGCGCCTATGTCGGAACCAGCCTCATGAGTTGGCGGTGAATCCGCAAGAAGATTGCGATGCGGCTGTTGCGTTACGGACCGCAGCTGTGAGAGCGCAGGGAATTTCCGAATTCCAGTACGCACTCGCAATTGGCTTCTGAATAAATTTGCACCCATTGACTGTTGACTACGGGTACCGCTTGACTGAATGCTATATGTAGTCCCTGGGCTCCAATCACTGGCGTTCCCAATACGGACGAAACCGAGGCGGGCTGGGGAGGATAAAAGCGGAAGTGATTCCGAGCTGTTTACACTGCGAGTCACAGGGCTGACCTGTGGCTAGCTCCTTGCTTCGGACCACCAAAAGATAGACGTATGCAGCTTTTTCACGTGCGCGTAGCTGCTACTGCGCAATAGATCGGTGTGCGAAATTCGGGCACCCTGCGAAAGGAAGTAAAGTATGGATCCGCTGGGAATCATCAATACGGCCGCCTACGTTGTCCAGACGTTGATCGACGTCTTCTGGGTGGTCACCAGTTTCCTCTGATCACTGCGCGCGGAGCCTTGACGGAATGGTCAGGGCTCCGCGAGGCGACCCCAACCTGGATAGACCGTGTCCGGTGCAGCCTATGGGCTCTGCCGCAGGATCCTTCACTTCACCCGCGCGACAGCTTCGGGTTTTTCGCACTGAGGAACTTCTTGAGTAGCCTACGAATCACGCCACTTCCGCGGATTTCTTTTTCGCATGTAGCTGCCGTCGGCGCTGCCGTCATGGTGATGGTCGGCGTAGCAACCACTACGGCTCATTCCAGCGCGCCGAGCCCGATCCAAGGGTCGTGTCCTGGCCTTGTGGTTCTGGGTGTCCAGGGCACATCCGAGTCTTCTCCTACAGCTGACCCGTTCATCGACAGCGGAATGCTGGGCCAGGTGTTCGGCCCAGCCATCGCCCAAGGCGTATCAATTCAACGTGCGTATGTCCCGTATCCGGCGAGTTTCGGCGGGGCTGCGCTGACCGGAGCCGGGATCCTTCCGTTCGCTGATTCGGTCGCTGCGGGTCGCGCGAATCTGGACAGCATGGCCACCGCTGCTGTCGATCAGTGCCCGAACGCCCTGCTGGCAGTCGCTGGCTTCAGCGGGGGCGCAGCGGTGGTGAGCGACTTCGCCACGCAAGTGGGGGCGGGCTCGGGACCTGTTCCTGCGGATCGGATTGCAGGAGTGGCGTTGATCAGCAATCCCACGCGGCGCGCGGCCGGAGGCCCCTTCCCTGGTCGGCCCGGTCAATCCACCCCGAGTCCCGCCCCGGGGACGGCTGGCTCGGCGGTTGGTGGTGTGCATCTGCCACCGGTGCCGCCCAGCGGCGGAATCGCAGACACGGGCGTCGACTTCGGTGCACTGAACGGGCGTGTGGGCGAATTCTGCGCACCCGGGGACCTGAGTTGTGATGCTCCCGCCGGTGCCGCCCTCTTGCGTACGGCAGCAGGGATCGCAGCGCAGTCGGTCCTGCTCGATCCCATCGCGGCAGTGGCTTCGCTAGGCGGAGCGCTGGCGGGCACGGCCGGACGGGCCCGAGTGGCGGTTGTCCTCAACGATGTCCATGTCCGGCTCGGCCAGGTCAGCTATGAACCGACTCGCAGCATCTCGCAGCGGCTGGCAGATGCGGCCGATCCCCGCTATCCAAGTCCAGATCCGGGTCAGGTCGCTGCAGCGGCGGTGAAAGAGGGACAGGTTCTGTCCGCACTCGCGGCCGATCCTGCCAGTCAGATCCCGAGATTGCTCACGCAGGTGGGCGCGTCGATCCCCGCGAACCTCGCTGACAACGCGGCCATGATCGATCCTGCGACCTGGGGATATTACGGAAACATCGTGGCAAACCATGTCGGGTACGCCCACAGAGGCCAGACCCGACTGATTGCGGACTGGTTCGCCGCGCTGTCCCGAGACCTGGCAGGGCATCAGTGACGGTGACGAGGTCGCGCATATGCCGGTCGATCCGCGTCCTCTCGTCCCCCTTCGGCACGCGCCGTCGATCGGAACACCAGGTCGAGCGCCGTCCTCATCACAGGACGCAGTGAATAGACCTGGTTTCAGCTGAGTATTTCGGCCGTTCGGTCGGGAAGGGAAGATGGGATGGACGAGATGAACGAGGGTCTTCCGGACCGGATTCCGCATGTGACACCTGCTCGGCGATGCTCACAGCCTGCGCTGCCGCAGTCGCAGCTCTCCGGCAATTCCGGCGAACTGCAACTGCTCCACACGTTGGTCCGGGCCGCGGCTGTTGCGAGTCTGTCGGAGGCCGAGTTCGTGCGGCGCATCCGCAGAGACGGAGTTGCCATGTGGCCGCACCGCCGGACGGTGGACGGGCGTGTGCATGGGTACGCGATGGAGCTCTCGATCGGGTTGGGACGTACCTATCACGACACCGATATGGCTGCCGACTTGACGTTGTCCCATCTCCGTGAGGATTGGGACGATCGACGTCCCGCTCGCGGCCGGGCGTCGGCGGAGTGGCAGGGGCTCCGACCATATGGAGATTTCGATCGTGACCAGGTCGTGCTGCTGCACCGCTCGGTGTGGAGCCGAATGTTCACCGACGTAGGTCTTTTCAACCAGTACCTGCGTGAGTTGACGCCGGCCGAGGCTGCCCGATGGTCGTGGGCTGCGGCGCGCCTTGCCGGTGTAGCGGGGCAATGGGCGTGCCGCGCCACCGGCGACCCTGCGTTGGGCGGCGCGCTGGGCAAGGCTTCGCGGGCTTTGGGCCGTTCGGCGGTGCACCATCAGTGTGTCGGCCGGGCTCCCGCGGACCCAGTACCTTCTCGGCTTCATCGCGCTGCGTATGGGCTGGCTCAGTTCCGCCCTGCCGATCTCGACCCGATGCGGTCCTCGGTGCTGCTGCTGGTTCAGTTCATCGCCGGTGTGGTCGAGATATCCAAGGCGCACCGGCGGCGCGCAGAGGTCTCGATGTCGGGGCAGCTGGACGAGGTCGTCGCCGAGCTGGGGTGGCATTGCCGCCGTCTGTATGTCCAGTGCTCCCAGGGTGTGATCGATGGCAGCGACCTCGCGTGAGGATGGCGACCGCGCTGCCGGTGGCGATCGACGCCCGGTCCGCAGCGCGGAAGAGCGTTCGTCGACCAGGACACCTACCGGGTTGGAGACGGCGTTGACCGCGGTGCGGGGCCTCGATCCAGCCGAGGACGGGGTGCTGCTTGCTGCGCTGTGCGGTGACCGGGTGATCGGCACACGCTGTTTCGGTTTGGCGGCTGCGCAGTCGGCGGCGGTCGAGGCGGCGGTTGTCGGCGCCGACGCCATCGTGCTGGTGGTTCTCGGTTCGACCCGGGTCGCGTATCGAGCGATAGCAGTTGCCGAAACGATCGAGCAGTTCGCCGATGGCCGCGTGCAGGTACTCGCGATGGTGTACCTCCCGGACCTCGCAGAGGGCACCGCATGGACGGATCTGAAGGGTCAGGTAGGCGACGGAGTTGTGCACACCCGTGAGCGTCGCCTACCGCCACGGCGGCGCCGACTACCCGCGTGGGTTCCCAGAGGACGGTGGCGTTGATGGCAGAGCCGGTAAGGCACAACCCCGACCCCGGATCGGTGTCGGCGGCCGGGCCCCGGTTGCATTCCAATGCGCTGCGACCGTGGGTGTTGGTCGAAACCCTCGGTGGTCCAGCAGACGATCGCCGCGTGATCGCCGAAGGAGTCCATCCGCGGCGCTACACACGGCTTACCCGGACACGCATCGCCGGTAGCAGCGCTGTGGCGCAACATCTACCCGCAGTAGTCGACGCGGCCGTCACCAGCGGTGAGTCTCAGGCTCGAATCGCATATCCTCCCTCGGGCACCCATGTCCGCATCGTCGCCGTGCCGGTGACGGGGCCGAGTGGCGCGGTGCACGCGGTACAGGTCTGGGCCGGCCCTCGGACGCAGAGCCCGCCGGAGCGCCCGCAGGTGGGCACCGTGCTGTGGCGGGTGCCCGGCAATGGGATCTCGTGTACCTCCGCGGTTGTCGAGGACATGCTCGACACGGGAATCTCTGCTCCGGCCGAACGGGCGTTGCCGGATCTGTTGCGCCATTTCGAGTGGCTGGACAACCGAGCCGAGCTGTTGCAGTTGTTCGATCCCAGCGCGGCACCAGGGCAGTACTCGGGTTTCGCGGTGACGAGTGGAGAGTTCTCCCAGGCGCGTCGCACCCTCTACCTCGTGGCACGAGCCTACGGTTCCGCAGGTCAGCGAAGTGTCGCGGCATTGGTCACCGATGTCAGCCTCACGCGACCGGTTCCCAGACCGGCGATCGCCACCCGGCTGATCGACGCATTGCCCACCCCGCACGAGCATGGGATCGGTGTGATCGATGTGCGGACCGGGCTGGTGCATGAATGGGTACGACGCGGACGAGCGCCGCTGGACCGGTGGATGAATGAAATCCCCACTGTGCACACCGATGACCTCGCACAGTTGTCCACGACCCGGGCACGGCTGCTCGCCGGCGCCGACTCGGCACGGTGCAGCTGGCGTCTGCGATTCGACGAACGCTCACCTTGGACGAGGGTGCACGCGCAATGGGACGTGCTGATACGCGACCCGACGCCACAAGCTCTTCTCGACATCCACCTCAGCGATCCCGATCGGTTCTCCGGCGGTGCGGATCCCTACTGAAACAGCCTCACCCGTGACAGCCAGAGAACCCGCCCCGCTGTGGCTCGCTCGGGCACATCCCATCGCTTCGGGTGACCGGCGGGGCTGGGCGCAGTTCCAGGCGACGAGTGAAAGGCTGGTGTCACGGCAATGTGGGAGTGGAGCAACCATGTCTCCGAGCGCGCGTTCGCAGCAGCGTGGACACGTGCACACCCTCGGAAACCCGACCACAGGATCTCCGTGACCGACATATCGGTCACACGAGCAATCTCCAGCGACATACCGGCATCGGTACCCGGCGGTCCACGACACAGCGTCCGCGCCACCGCGCGGGCGGTCCTGGGCTGCCGCCTGCGGCCCTCCACGAAGCCGCAACATCGGGATCGAGCTGCGGGAACCGGGGTGTTGCCACGATGTCGAGCCGCTGCCTACTCTGGGAATGCACCTTCCTGGTTCTTGGGGAAGGCTTCCCGGGTAGCTCGCTGGTTGCGTATCCGGATGTAGCGCCACTGCTGTCCTTCGCGGTTCGCCCGCGCAGCGTGGTTTCCACTGATCCAGTACGGCCGTCATCCTTCGGCGGAGTTTCGCACTCACCATCGAATCACGCGGAGGCGGCCGCTGATACAGAGAGCGGGACCACGCCATGACCTCCCCGAACTTGAACTTCGACGACACCCCCGTCACCCGCTACATCGCCTCGGTGGCAGTTCTTTCCGAGGGCAATCCCGTCAGTACACCAGCAGAAGACCATTTCCTCGACCCGTCCCAAGCACGGGAGTGGGTACGTCGGCAGTTGCGGGCTCAGCGTCGTTCCGGCACGGTGCGAGTGAATATCAGCGACACGATCGCTCAGCCTCACCTCGCCTCGAGGCTGTATTCGCTGGAAGGGCCTGCCGAGCAGGTCGCCCGGGCTCTGGAGGACCTCCGGGTTCCCACGGTCGTGCGAGCCCTCGCATCGGGCGCGCCGTTCAACGCGGCGGCCGAGTTCGGGCCGTTGGCCCAACTCTACGAACAGGTCACTGCTGAGGCCGCCCGCGTCAAATGGGACGGTGCCCTGGCCGGGAAACGCGAAGGCCTGCGCCATGATCTGAGGTTGACCGCCGACAGGATGGTCGGCACGGATCGTGACCGGGCGGCCGCGATCGTCGCTTCCATCGATCTGGTCCCTTTGGCTCGCCCCACAGGGGCCTACACCGCACTGTTGGATTCCGCTGCCGGCGGTGCTCCTGGTGTCGGCTCGGATTCCGGTGATCAGCCGACCCGGCCTCTGGCGGTGCGTCGGCAGCAGTTCGACAGTGCCCGCCATGCCCGCGAGTGGCTGGGTGCTCAATGCGGGATTCTCGGGGCCGAGGCAGGTCAAGTGCAGGCTCTGATCGTGCAGAACCGCGCCGATGGCACGACCGTGACCGTGCGGAGCGAAGCCGGACGGCCCACAGATGTCGCGACCAGGCTGGGGGAACAGGTCGACTACGACGGCAGCCTGGTCACCGGCGTGGCCGGCGTGGACCGGGACAGGCTGGCGAGCCTGGTCGAGGCCTACCAGGAAGCAGCCAACGATTCGCCAGCGTTCCAGCCGGTGAGCGCGAGCCCGGGAGCCTTCGCCGCCACACGGATAGGGTTGGCTCCCTCGCGCTACAGCCGGCTCGGCACCGAGATCGCGGAGATGGTGACCGACCCCCGGATGATCGATCAGCTCCCCGCCCTGCGGCCGGTGCTGGCCGCGGCCGATGCGCATCAGACACGCGGCCCGAACGCTGTCAGCGATATCGTCGGCTGCCCGTCCTCGGGCTTCGTCCAGGCGGATCTGCAGATCGCGCTGGACCAGCATCATCTCCTGCAATCAGAGCTGGCCAGCAAACAAGGGCCGGAGCAGCGCAGGCTCGCAGCCCTGGCGGGAGAGGTGCGGGCCCGCATCGATGCCTTGCTGCCCAGCCCCCTTCTGACTGCGACCGAGCGCATCGCCGTGCGTGAGGATGTGCAGCGCGCGATCGAGACACCGATGCAAGGGTATTCACCGGTATTCCAGATGCCTGCGCCCGCGGCAATCCGCCAGCGTGCCGACGAACTGCTGGATGCACCGTTCCGGGCTGGGCCGGACGGCCGGGGCGCTGATGTGGATGCCTTACTGCGGCTCCACCAGTTGACTCGTGTCGCTGCCGAGCGGGGATCCAATCGGGAGCGGGAGGCGCTGCGTCCGACACTCCTTGATCAGCGCATGCATTTGGAGCCACGCATCAGCAACCACCCGCACCTGACCGGCGGGGAAAAAGTGGCCCTGCGGCAGATAGTGCGTGGTTTGGGGCAAGCCCCTCAACACGAGATCCCCACGCAGCGCGCCGAGTATGTCGCCGCGCCGATTCCCGCCGAGCGGATGGAGCCGCCGGCACAGGACACGGTCGACACCTACACGATCGGCTTCAAAGACCCACGTAACCCGAATCGTGAGCTGATCCTGCGCGCAGCCCAAGACCGCTGGACCGTGCAGGCCTATCAAGGCTATGAGGCACATCCGCACTTGCGTCGCAGCGAAGGTGCAGCAAATTTCCCGAACGTCGACGCGATGCTGTCGTCGCTGCACGCGGGCGCTGTCGTCACGAGCACCGAGGGCAGCCGTCGTCGTATCGATCCGGTCGAGGTACCGGCCCGGGTCCGCGATCTGTTAGGGCAGGCACAACGGCTCCAGCGCTCGCAGTCCGCGTCGTCGGGTACTGAAACCGCCCGTACCCAGTCCCCGCAGGCGGCGGCGGTCGTCCGTCAGTCCCCTGAGCAGCGACGTCAGGCGATGTTGGCGCGGCCGAAGCGTCCGGCGGTCGGTAGGCATCGCAAGCTCGGTTGAGGGGAGAGCGCGGATAGTGCGAAGCTGGCCATCAGAACACGGCAGTGGCTCTATGGCGGTAGCCGGGCCGTTTTCGATCAGGACGAGGAGACGGAGAGTCCGGGCTTGCGCCAAGCATGCTGTCCGAGCAACGCGCGTAGCTCCTCAGGGCTGGTCGCGGTGTGTTCGGCGAGCTCGTCGCGCAGCACCGCGGGTACCGACGGCCAGTGGTAACTGGAGCGTCCGTCGGGGGCCTGCTCACCGATTTTCGCTGGAAGCTCCCATGCTGTTGCCGGGTCCAGCACGACGATTTCGGTCCTGCTGTGGGAGGGGAGCCCGCCGTCAGGGGCGCCGAGGAACACCCACACGAGCGCGACGCCGGAGCCGAGGAGATCTTTCGACACGGTGAATTCGTCGCGAGCGACGCCGTTGACGATGATCGGGATCATCCAGTTCTGATCGAGGTCGGTGACGATGGCGTCAGGGCGCACATCCCGGCGGGTCGGCGCGGCCAGCACCAGGTCCGCGGCGCGGGCACACCACGCGGTGACAACGGCCATTGCGACCTGGTCCGCGTCGAAAGCGCCACCGCGCCATTGGGCAGAACTGAGCTGCGCGAGACTGTGCTCATCCATAAGAAATATCCCCGGTGCTGGTCTGTGAAGTGCAAATTCACGCTAGCACAGGCGTTGGCCGTGAATTCTCTTCGTAATTCGTTGAGACTGCGCCCAATCGGTGCCCGACCTGCGGTAGGACATGGAGGCCGCCGACACGAACGCGACGTCGGCAGGGTGAAAGAGTGATTGCCAAGCCCGGCTGTGGGCTTTAGGCTGCAATTGCACCCCCGTTCTCGGGGTTTCCCGGTGTCCTGCCGTTCGCGGATCCGGATGTAGCGCTGCGGCTGGTTGGGCTGTTTTCCGACGGTTCGAGTCGTGCGCAGTTCGTCGAACCGAGTCGATGTTGCGGTGCGCGGTGTGCGCAGGAGACGACGCGCTGGCGTTCTGCCCCAGGCGTTTCCGAGGTCACTCGATATCCCCCGGTTCGGCATCCGGATCGATCGAGGGGCACGACAGACATGAACGATTCTTTTTGCCGACGCCTGCAACGCGCCGTGCTGGCTGGGGCCTTGCCGGTGGCGGTCGCCGTGGCGATGGCGTCCACCGCGCAGGCCGCGCCCGGCCAGGCCGGTGTGACGCCGGAGACACAGGCGGGGGTGACCACCCCGGCCGAGCCGCCACAGCCCGAGCAGGGCATCGCGGTGCTGGTGCCCGATCCGCCGCCGCCGTCGGTCCCCGACCGCCCGGCTCCCGAACCGCAGCCGGAAATCCTGACCGCCGCACCGGAATTACAGCCCGCGACCCCTGATCTGCAGTGGCCTGCCGAACCCGCACCGGCACCGGGGGTGGCGACGCCCCCGCCGCCTGCTCCCGTGCCGTCGGCGCCGCGCACGATCCGTGCCGGAGACGCCGAGTTCGTGGTTCCCGACTTCGTCGATTCCTACCTCGAAGAGGACATCGAGGCGTGGTTGCGGTGGGCTGAAACCGAAATCGCGATCCGCTACGACGCGCTCGGCATTCCGCGCAGCGAGTCCGATCGTCGCGCGCTGTCCACTGTGACCGGAGGCGCCCTCGGCGCCCTGGTGGGCGCGGAGCTCGTCGGTGTCCCGACCGCCGCGCTCGGCGGGGTGCTGGGCGCGGGTGCCGGAGCGCTGGTCGGCGCCGGGGTCGGCTCGTTGGCCGGTGGTGTCGGTGCCGTACCGGGAGCCTTGCTCGGGGTCGCGGTGGGTATTCCGGTCGGCGGGGCGTTGCTGGGCATCCCGGGTGTTGTGGTGGGTGGCGCGGTCGGCGCGGCCGCGGGCGGTGGACTCGCCGCAGCACTCGGCGCGAGCACCGACCCCACACCGGTGCCGCCTCCGCCCGCCCTGCACGAGTTCGGCGCCCCACCACCGCCGCCTCCGGTCCCGGCCGATTCGGGCTGTGGCTGCCATGAGGCACCCACACCCGAGGCTCAGCCTGTACCGGCCCCGATGCCGAATCCGGTGCCTGCGGTCGTCGAGGCTGCGGTCCCGGTGATCGATGCGGTCGAAGCCGCTGCCGCGCCGATTGTGCAGGCCGCTGCCCCGGTGATCGATGCGGTGCGGGTGGCGGCCGCGCCGGTGGTCGATGCGCTGGCAGGGGCCGCTGCCCAGCTACTGCCGCCGCCTCCGCCCGCTCCCGCGCCGCCGTGCTGACGACCGGGCAGCGCAGTGAGGTGAACGCCATGGCGGCAGACCGCGACATACGCCACGAGGTGGAGCAGTGGTGGGACTCGCTGGATCTCGACGACTTGAGTCCACCCTCTCCGCCGACCACGGCGGCCGCGCAACAGTTCTGGGACCACGGTGGTGCGGGTTCGCGGGATTGGGCCGACGAACTGGAGGAGCGGCTGCTCGAAGCTCCGACCGCAGCGGCTCCAGTGCGGGCGCGCCCGGTCCCCGGCCGCAGGGTTGTGCTCGGCGTCGCCGGCGCGGTAGGGCTGGTCGTGGCGGTAGCGGTGGCCGTGTTCGGCGGTGCCCCAGAGGAAACACAGACCGGCGTCGTCGAGGTATCGCTGGTCTCCGCCACACCGGCACCCCCAGCGGTCGCGCCGTCGGCGGCCGCGCACTGCCCCACCCGGATCGAGGGGGCCACGGTGTCGGGCGCCGGACGCGGTGGCACCGGCTCGGCACCCGAGGCGATCCTGGGTTTCGAGCACGCCTACTACATCGAGCGCAGTGGCACGGCCGCGCGTGCGTTCACCACACCGGATGCGGCGGTCCCTGCTGCCGGGGTGATCCAGGCAGGTATCGACTCGGTCCCCCAGGGCACGACCCACTGTGTCCGGGTAACACCGGCGGGCCCGGATACCTGGGCGGTGGACCTGTCGGAATACCGTCCGGGTGAACGAGAACAGCGATACCTGCAGACCGTGACCACCACCAGCCGCAATGGCACGGTACTGATCACCCGGATCGGTCAGCGATGACCGCGCCCACCACACTTCCCACACCAGCGACCCGGCGACCGTGTCACCGGGTCGGCCGGGTGGTCCTCACACGTGTGGCGATGCTGGTCGGGGTTCTGGCCGTGGCCATGTCCGGCACGGGCACGGCGGCGCTGGCCGGTCCGGGCAACAGCCCTGCAGCTGGGACTACCGGCGCCGGCTGCCCGGCGGTGGTGGGGGTGTTCGTGCCGGGCACCTGGGAGACCACCACGGCCGCGGACCCTCATCGACCACAAGGGTTGCTGGCGCCGGTGGCGACTGCACTGGAGCAGCAGTTCGGCGCCAGTTTCGAGGCCGTGTTCCCCGCGTACGCGGCCAAGGCCATGGACGGGATGCTCTACGGCGACAGCCAAGCCCAAGGCGTCGCGGCCGCACGGGACACGGTGGCCGATATCGCGGACCGGTGCCGGGCAACGAAATTCGTGCTCTCCGGCTACTCCCAAGGCGCGGACGCTGCCGGGGACCTCGCCTCGGCGATCGGCTGCCGCAACGACCCGGTGCCTGCGCAACGAATTCTGGCGGTGGGGCTCATCGCGGACCCGAAACAGGGCACCAGCGGCGGGAAGCTGGTCGGACCGGCCGTGGACGGCAACGGGATCCGCGGGTCACGCCCCGATGGGTTCTGCGCACTGAGCGCGGTCATCGCCCAACTGTGTGAACCCAGTGACCGCTATTGCGCCACCGACGCGGCCACCCACCCGATCCTGGCAGGCCTCGGGCAGGTCCTGTCCCAGCCCGGCGACACCCCGACCCGCACTCCCTCCACCCCGGGCTCGGGCTCGGCACCCGACTCGGCCGGGTCGGCAGAGTTGACCCGTTCCCTGGACGCCGGATTCAGCGCCCAATCACTGGCCGGACTACCCGCCGATATCGACGCCGTAGTCCGCCGGATCAGCTCGGGCGACATCAGCGGCACCGGGCTGGCCGCGACCGCGGCATCGGTGGGTACCATCCTGACCAAACTGGGCGATCTCGGCCGGTGGGTCGGCGACAACCCCGCAGTTCGGCAGCAGATGTCGGAGAGCGCACCGGGGTCGGCCGATCAGGACGCCGGGCGGGTCCTCGATACCGTGCAGCAGATCGATATCGGCGCCGCCGCCGGCGCGGCCGCCACGATCGTGGCCCACCTCAACCGGCCCGGCGGGCTCACCGGTGGGCCGAGCCCCGAGCTGTCGCAGGCCCTAGGCACGCTGACCTCCTCGACCTCGGCGTTGACCACGCTGGGCAGCGACGCGCTCTCGCAGGCCTCGAATGTGTTGTCGCTGCTCAAACCGGCCACGCTGATCGACCAGATCACCTCGGTCGCGACCAACACCGTCGGTTTCGCCGCGAACGTCCCGGAAATCCTGGACACCGCCCGCCAGATCGGGACCGCGGTCACCGACCCCTCCACCGACGTGCCGGGCAAGGTCCGCGCGGTCCACGATATTTTCCGCAGTCTCAACGAGTTGTGCCAGCCGCTGGTGCGGTTGGCCGCCGGGATCGATCTGTCGATGGTGGCGCCGCTGGTACGGATGATTCCCGATCCCACCGGAACCGCTCAGATCGCGTCGTTGGTGCTGTCGCTCCTGTCGAGTCTGGATGTGGTCGGGTTGGCCCGCCAGGTCGGCACCCTGCAAGAGAATCTCTGGCATATCGTCGAAACCATCACCGGCGGAGGGGATCTGCTCGCGGTCGGTGGGGCGTTCGCCGAGTTGGTCCCGACACTGCTCGGTTTCGCCTCGCTGGCGGTCAACACGCTCACCGGTAGCGCGAGCTCCACCGACCCCTCGCTGCTGGACACCCCCACGGGCGCGGTCGGGCAGGCCCGGGACCTGGCCGGTATCGCCGATGTGCTGCTGGGGTCGGTGACCTCGCAGGGCGCCGCGGATCTCACCCAACTGGTCGGCGAGGGGTTGAGCGCCGCACAGTTCTTCACCTCCGACGCCCACCAGTCCTACGACAGCTACATCGTCGACAGTGCCGGGCGCACCGCACTGGATTGGCTGACCGACTGGTTCACCAACCGGATCCGGCAGGTGGGGATATGACCGAGATGACCTCCGGAACCGAGCCCGCCGGCCGGTGGACACCGCTGGCGGCCGCAGTACCGGTACTGCTGATCGGCGCGTTCGTCATCGGATTATCGGGTGCCCGCGAAGACACCGATCCGCGCTGCCTGCCCGACATGCCCTCCGCACCGGACAACGACGGGGCGGTCGTGTGGCCGATCGACGCGCCGGTATCGAGCCCGTTCGGGCAGCGCGACGGAGGCCATCACGCGGGCGCCGATTTCGCCGCGCCCGCCGGGACCCCGATCGTGTCGGCGACCTCGGGCACCGTGGTCGCGGCCGGTCCTGCCGACGGGTTCGGCAACTGGATCATCGTGGACTCCACCGGTTCCGGCGGCTCGACAGTGTCGGCGGTCTACGGGCACATGGAACCCGGCGGGGTGAAGGTCCGCCTCGACCAGGAGGTCACCGCGGGCCAGCCGATCGCCGCGGTGGGAAACGCCGGTGAAAGCAGCGGCCCGCACCTGCATTTCGAGATCGTGCCGGGCGGGCGGCTGTCCGGCGGCCGCGCGGTGGACCCGATTCCGTGGCTCACCACGCACGCCGGACCACAGGCAGGCGCCCCGGGGCCCGCCGACCCGCGGCTTGTGGCCTCCTCGTCCGAGCTCGCACCGCTGCCGGTGGCGAAGGGCAGCGAGGCGAATATGCAGATCGACGCGATCCGGGTGGCACGCACCCTGGCCGCGGTGTTCCCGCAGATCCAGCGGTTCGAGATGTGGCGCGAACGCGACGACTTCCCCGACCATCCCAGCGGCCGCGCCGTGGATGCCATGATCCCGGGCTTCGACACCGACGAGGGACGGCGCCTCGGTGACGCGATCGCCGACTACGTGATGGCCAACAGCGACACCCTGCAGATCGTCTACATCATCTGGCAGCAGACCTACCGCCCCGCCGACGGAACACCCAACCGGATGGAGGACCGCGGCTCACCCACGGCCAACCACTTCGATCACGTCCACATCACCGTCGAGGGCGGCGGGCCCCCGGCACCGGGACAAACCTACGGGGCCACACCGGAATCCGGGCTTGCACCGTCGGGATGCAGTGACGAACCGGCCCCCGGCGCCCCCGTTGAAGCCGGTGTCATCCCTGAGGCGTTCGTGCCCTGGATCAACCGCGCCGCTAGTACGTGTCCGCAGGTCACCGGGCCGCTGATCGCCGCGCAGCTGGAGAACGAGTCCGGGTTCCGGGTCGATGCCTACAACGAGACATCCGAAGCCGAAGGCCCCGCGCAGTTCGTCCCGGCAACCTGGGACGCCAAGGCCGTCGACGGGGACGGCGACGGCCGCCGCGACCCGCGCAGCATCCCCGACGCGGTGATGTCGCAGGCCGCCTACGACTGCGAACTGGCCGCGATCGCCCGCGACGAACTCGCCGCCGGTGCGCTCACCGGGGACCTGACCGAGCTGTGGCTGTCGATGTACAACTGCGGGCCGGGCGCCACCCTGGCCGGTGGGCGGGTGTGTCAGAACCCCGAGACCATGGCCTATGTCCGCAACATTCCGGCCCGCGCCGCAGTGCTGGCCGGCCCGGTCTCCTCGCCGAACGGGAGGCGGTCATGACCGGGTACGGCATCGGCGGGCACGCCTCGACGCGCGCGGGTTCGCATGTGTGGCTGACACCGCCGGGGCTGCTGGCCTCGCTCGGCGATTTCGATCTCGACCCGGCCGCCAGCCCGGACCCGCGGCCCTGGCCCACCGCGGCCACGCATATCTGCCCACCCGAGGATGGGCTCACCGCACGCTGGCACGGTCGGGTGTTCTGCAATCCGCCCTATGGGCGCCACATCGGCCGGTGGTTGTCGAAACTCGTCGAACACGGCACGGGGACAGCGTTGACGTTCGCGCGTACCGATACGACCTGGTTCCACAGTTATGTCTGGGAGGCCGCCACCGCGGTGCTGTTCCTGCGGGGGCGGCTGCATTTCTACCGGCCCGACGGCTCCCGCGCCGACGCCAATTGCGGCGGCCCGTCGTGCCTGATCGCCTACGGCGACCACGACGCGGCCGCGCTACACCGGGCCCCGATGCCGGGCCGGCTCGTGCACCCGGGCGCGGCCACCGGCGACAGCACCCACATACGACCGGTAGCAGGCCCGTCGCGGGCAGCAGCGCGCGGAGTCGCGCCGGGGCAGTACATGTTCGAGTTCGGGCGGCAACGATGACATCGATAACGCGGAGAGGATCGGGGTCGCGGGCGCTGCTGGGTGCGGTGTGCGCGAGCACGGCGCTGGTGGCCGGCTGCTCGCCTGCCCCCGGTCCGCAGGAAGCGGGCACGGCCAGCGCACAGCGCTGGTCGCCGACCCCGCATATGCCGGGGCAGTCGCCGCGCCCGGAGTTGACGGCGGCCACGGCGCTGCCCGTGGATATCGGGCAGGTCGACCGCGCCGATCCCGATGCCACCGCCCGCGCGGCGCTGACGGTGTGGTTTTCCTGGAACCCCAACGTCGATGCCGGCCCCAACGACGCCGCCGCCCGGGCTGCGCCGCTGCTGTCGGCGGCGCTGCGGGAGTCGGTGACCGCGACCGCGCCGGTGCGCGGGCCCGGCGCGGACTGGCGGCAGTGGGCCGACCGGTACGCGACCGCGGCGGTGCGAGTGGACCCGGCCGTGGATGCCGTGCCGCCGCAAACCCCGAGCCAGGCGATCCGCGTGTACGCGGTGACCCAGAGCTGGTTCGCCCCGGGCGGGGAACCGATTCAGACCGTGGTGCGCAAGGTCGGCGTCGTGCTGGCGCGCACCGACACCACGTGGGAGGTGAACCATGTCGAGCAACGATGACCCCCGCTCCGGCGAGCACGAGCAGCAGCCTGTGCTCTTCGGCGAGGACTCCGGTGGCCGCGGCGATCACGGCGACTATTCCGCCGAGCGACCGGTCAATCTGCGTGATCAGAAACTGCGCCCCCGCGCCGACGGGGACACCGCTCCGTTGCGGCTGCGCCCCGACGCACCGACCGGCGGCGATACCGCGGATCCGGCCGATCCCTACGGGGTGGGCGCCGATCGCGGCGCCGCGGTGGCGATCTCGGCGGCCGAACTCGAGGAGCTGCGCGAGGAGCAGCTGCGTCGCGTGCTGGGACGCCCGGCCGGTGTGGAGTCCGATCCGGCGCAGTGGGGGTGGCGCGGCAAGGCCAACGCGCTGGGCGCCCGGCTCAAGCCGAGCCAGGACGAGATCGATTTCCGGCGGGCGGTCGAGCGGATCCGCCAGCCCTTGCCCGGGACTCCGCTGATCGTGGTGTGCAATCCCAAGGGCGGCGGCGGCACGACCCCCACCGCGCTCATGCTGTCCAATATTTTCGGTCGCCACCGCGGTCACGGTGTCGTGGCCTGGGACAACAACGAGACCCGTGGCACGTTGGCGACCCGGGCGGCCGCGGCGGCGAAAGCTGTGCCGACCACATGGGATCTGCTCGAACACGCCGCGCAACTGTGTTCGGCCGATGTGGTGGCCTCCGCAGTCGGCCGGTTCCTGTTGGCTCAGCCGACCGGTGACGAGGTGCTGGCCAGCGATCAGTCCAGCAAACGGGCGCACATGATCGGTGAGGCCGAGTGCACCGCGGTGCTGGCCGTGCTGCGCCGCCACCGCACGATGGTCGTCGTCGACACCGGCAACAACGAACGCGGCGAGGCGTTCCGGTGGTCGATCCGCCACGCCACCCAGCTGGTGGTCCCGTTGACCTACCGCCGCGACGCCGCCCATATGGTGCTGCGGACCCTCGACGGGATCGCCGCGCGCGGTCACGAAGATCTGGTGCGCTCGGCGATCGTGGTGCTCGCCGAAGGCACCGCCACCAGCCCGGCGGCCCGCGAAGCCGTGCACGAAGCGCTGGCCCGCGCGGAGATCAACACCGTGCTGCATGTGCCGGTCGATGCCGACCTCGCCGGCGGGGAACGCCTGGTGTTCTCCCGGCTCGCCGAACCGACCGTGCGGGCCTGGACCCGGGTCGCGGCGGTCGTCGCCGACGCCACCGCCGAGGTGCTCACCCGCCGAGAACCCATCATCCACGCCGGGCAGGCACCCCAATCACGAGAGGCCCCCGCCGAATTCGATGCCCGCTGGGGGCCGCGCCCGGCCGGCCCGGCGCGGCGCTCGCCGCGCGAAGGCGACCTCGGTGTGTACCGGCGTGGCGGGGAGGCTGCGGGATGAGCGACCACACCTCTCATCGGAACCGGGCCCGCGGCCGCGCTTCCGGGCGGTGGCGGCACGCGATGCGCGCGCTCGCCACGCTGTACACGCTGACCGTGTGGACGCTGCTGTGCGGCGGGCCCGCCGCGGCCCAGGGGATCCCCAACCCGCTCGGTGATGTCCGCCCGAATTTCTCGCTGTTCGGTACCGCCTTGGACACGGCCTGGAAGCGGGTGGTGGCCGCGCTGTGGGCGGCGGTCCTCATCGGCGCGACGGTGCGGGTGATCGTCGGCGCCTACAAGGTCCGCCGCGCCAAGAACCGCGGTTACGCCAACGACCTGTCCGAGGGGATGGAAGACCTGCAGGACGCCATGGTGTCCCTCGGTCTGGCCGGGCTGGCCAGCCCGATCGTCGCCGCCATTTTGTTCGTCGTCGGCGGCTGACCCCCGGCCCCTACTCGAAACGGAGACCCTCGTGGCAGCAAAAGGATTCGCCGACCTCTCGCCGGATCACAGCACCCGCCCGCACCGCGACACTGCGGCTGCCCCCGGACATCGCCCCCCGGACTCCGGGGACAAGCCGAAGGGCTGGGATTTGCGGCTGATCATCCTCGCGGGCGTGACCGTCGGGGTGCTGCTGTCCATTCTGGTGGCGTTGAGCAGCGGCGACGACACCAGCGATGGGCCCGGTTCGGGGTTCACCGTGCGCGCCGCGCACGGCCCGAGCCACGTCGTGGACAACGTGCCCGCCGGCTACACCCGTGATGCCGAGGGCGCGGCCACCGCGGCAGTGAACGCCGTGCAGGCCCTCGCGCAAGCCGGGCAGGGGCGCATCGCCATGACCGATGTGGAACGGGTGCTGGTCGCGACCGATCCCGGGCCGCAGCTGCGGGAATCGATCGCGATCAGCCGAGACCGCGGCAGCGAAGAAGACGTGCTCACGGTCCTTCCGGCGGCGGTGTCGGTGAGCGCGGTGACCGACACCGCTGCCGAGGTGTCGGTGTGGACGATGGGCGTCTCACGGGCCGCCATCGAACCCGGGGATCCGGTCTCGGTCACCACCTTGTGGACCAGTAACACGGTCTCGCTGGTGTGGCAGGACGAGGACTGGAAGGTGCAGGAGAAGACCGGGCAGGTCGGACCGACCCCCGATGAGGTCGTCGCCCCGGATGCGGCCAGTCCTCTGTCCAAGCCGCTGGTCGGCGGCTACTACAGCTTCTACGTCAACTGAGCCCGCGGGTGGTGATCGGGATGTGGCGGCGCGCACTCACGGTGGCGATGATGCTGCTGGCCTGCGGTGCCGTGCTGGCGGGTCCCGCGGTCGCCGCCCCGGCCGAATCCGGGCCCGGCACCCCGACCCCACCGGCATCGTCGCTGCCCACCGGGTTCCCCCAGGATTTGAAACGCTTCATCGGCGGCAGTGAGGAGTTCCGGGCCGCCGACTGGTTCACCGGCGCCTGCGGTGACCGCGGCGGCGACCTCGGCGCCTACATCAACGACGCCTTCGCCGTCGAGAGCCGGCTGCTGTATTGGAGCGCCGACGACGAAACGAAAACCGAGCTGGTGCGCGCCGCGATGCCGGTCTCCGGCGCGCCGCTGGCCGGCGTGGACGAGGCAGCAAAGATCGTGGAAGAAGGGCGGGCTCCGCCCGAGTCGGCGTTTCCGCCCACCTTTCCCGCCGGAGATCGCGCCTACAGCATGCGCACCTCCTACTGCGCCGACGACCTGAAACGGTGGACGACCCCGAGCTGGAACACCTGGGGGTTCGAATGGGCCTCGGCCCCGGACAAGCAGTCCATGGCCGAGATCAGCAAGGCCGCAAACTTCGAGTCGGTGCCCGAACAGGCATGGACACAGCCCTGCGGTGGCGATGTACCCGCAATATATTGCAGCCACGCATTTTTCGTCGACTGCGAGCGGGCCGATGCGAGCCAGGACGACCTGCGCCGGTGTGTCGGGTGGAACCGGGCGGTGGCGCAGCTGTTCACCGGAACCGCGCAGTGGATCGACGCCAACACCTCGCTGACCGACCGCATCGAGGATGCGATCGCCTCCACACCCCATTTCCAGGCGGGTAAGGCCTATGTCGACGCGTTCGTGTGGGTGTGGGGCACCGCGATCCCGGATCTGGTGGCCTTCGTCGCCGACCCGCAAACGGTGATCGACGACTGGGCGGTGTCGTCGAAAGAAGGCGCGGTGCAGCTGTCCTCCCAGGTGCTCACCGGGCTGGCCGGTGTCGGCGGGTTCGATCCGGCCGCGCCGTGGTTTCTGCGCTGGTATGCCATGTCCACCGGTCTCGGCATCGTGGTCATGGCGGTGATGACGATCCTGGCGCTGTGGCGGGCCGCGGCCAAAGGCGAAACCGTGAAGTCCATCGCCGGTGACCTGCTCGGATACGCCCCCGCCGGGGTCATGATGATGCTGTTCGCGCCGATGCTCGCCCAACTGCTGGTCGAGCTGTCCAACGCACTCTCAGAAGCGATCACCCGGGTCTCGGGTCCGGACATGGGCCAGATGGTCACCAACCTCACCCATTTCACCGGCGAGCTGACCGCGCCCGCGCTACCCGGCGGAGCGATCGTGGGATTGCTGCTGTTCCTGCTGTTGATCGCGGGCGCGCTGGGCGTGTTCTTCGGGCTGCTCATGCACGCCAATGCGTTGCCGATCCTGGCGGTGGCGGCCGGGATCGGGTTCGGCATGTGGGTGCATCCGAAATGGCGGCCCAAAGCGCTGCGGCCGCTGCTGGTGTTCCTCGGCATCGTGTTCTCCAAACCCCTGCTGTTCTTCCTGCTCGCCGTGCAGACCGGGGTGATCAACGCCGCGCTGACCGACCAGACCAGCATGCACGGCGACACCGGAACCCTGGGCAAGATGTGCATGCTCGTCGTCTCCTTCCTCGTCGTCGGGCTGGCCCCGTGGTCGCTGGTCAAATACGCGCCTCTGCTGCCGACCCGCGCGGATGCCAGCGGTTTCGGCGCCCATTCCGGGTCGCTGATGGCGGGTGCGCTGGGCGGGGTGGCCAGCAGCCACATGTGGTATCGGCGCGGGGGCGGCGGCGGTGGCGGCGGCAAGGACACCGGAGGCGCCGGTGGCGCCGGTGGCGGGAGATCGCAGTCAGGGCGGGGCGGGGACCCCGGGCCCGCCTGGCGCACCAGCGGACGCAGCGACGGGCGCAGCGCCACCGAAGCCCGCTTCGGCGACATGCTGAACCGCCGCGCAGCTGGTGGAGGCGGCGCCGCTGCCGCGGCGGCGGCGAAGGGGCGCGGCGGGATCAGCGCGCGCACTGTTGGCCGTCAGGCATGGAAGGCAGCCGGAGCGGCAACCGCCATCGGCGTGCCGGTCGCAGCGCAGGCCTCGGCGGCCGCGCTGAACAAAGCCCGTTCCGCCGCCGAAGCCACCCCCGGAGAAGCGGAGCAGCAGCAATGATCGAGCAGCGCAGCTACATCCTCGGCGGGGAGATCGCGCGCCGGTCCTGGCTGGGCCTTTCGCAGCCGGTGATGGCCACGTGGGCGATCGCGATCCTGGCCGCGATCGCCCTGTATCTGCTGGCCGGAACCTCCACCTGGTCGATCGCGGCGATCCTTCTCGGGTTGGCGGCGGTGTTCGCGGCCACGATGGAATGGAACGGGCAACGCTCCTGGGCATCCCAGCGTCTGCACACCGTGCGGACCTTCGATCGGCGCCGCCGCGGCGAGCACGTCTACCGCAACCCCACCGATCCCGCATTCGGCGACGCAGGCCTGGACCCGGGATGGGAACTACCTGTCCCGCTGGGCAACACCACGCCGGTCGATGTCGCCGGCACCGGCCTCGACGACATGTTCATCCTGCGCCACGCCAACCCCGGAGAGCGCACCTATTTCTCGGTGGTGCTCGCCGTCGACGGTGTCGCCGGCGGCCTGCGCGGTGACACCGCGTACGCGGCGACCTCGGCGTCCTTCGGTGCGTTCCTGGCCAACATGGCCAAAACGAGCTCTTTCATCCGCGGGATCCAGCTCGTGCACCGCAGCGTGCCCCACGACATGACCCCGCACGAGCGGTGGGCCGAAGCCCAGGTCGCAGCACTGGACGACGCGCGGCTGCTTCCGGCGGTCACCTCCTACGGTGCGCTGCTGGACGTGCTGACCCCGCTGGCCGAGGAGCATCGCAGCTATGTGTGCCTGCGCCTGCCGCAGACCGAAGCGTTCATGGCCGAGACCGCGCGCATCGCCCGCACCAAGAACGCCAGCATCCACGGGGCGATCGCGCAGCTGGTCCGTGACGAGACCGAGCGCGCGTCGCGGCTGCTGAGCAACGCCGGAATGGGCAACGTCGAAGTGTATGGAGAACGCCGCGCGTGCGCGGTGTTCCGCGCCTGTATCGACCCGGACTTCCAGCTCGCCCGCCACCGCGACGCCGCCTGGGACTCGTGCTGGCCCACCTATATCGGCGGCCGCGACTCGGTCGCGGTATCCGCGCACGGGCGGTGGCGGACCCGGGTCGGGATCATCCCCGCCCGCGGTATCGAGCCGGCCCCGCTGGGCCCGCTGTGGCTGGCGCCGCTGCTGACCGGGGTCGACGCCGACCCCGGCGATGATGAAACCGCGCCGATGCCCACCATCCGCACCGTGTCGGTGCGCCTGGATTTCGTGCCCGCGGCCCGGGCCCGCACCGCGGCGCGCGGCGACTTCACCGCCGACGAAGCGCGCAAGGTCAAGGAGGCACGCAAGGGCAAGATCGACGACGGCAGCAGCGATGTGCTGCTGTCGGCCTCGGATCGGCGCCGCCAGGACCTGATGCCCGGCTCCGGCCACCACGGCGTGATCTACTCCCTGGCCGTCGCGGTCACCGGCCGCGACGAGGAAGACCTCGAACGGGCCTGCCTGCGGGTCACCGAAGCCGCTAACGATTCCGCGATCAGCGAAATCGAGTGGGCCACCGACGACCACGACGTCCGCCTGTTCGCCACCCTGCCGCTCGGTCGCGGCCTGGCCACCACCTCCTACACCCGGTGACACGGCCATGGCATCCACGCTCAGACCGACCACCCCGCCCGCACCCGCCGGTGCCCGGGCACGGCGCCCACTGCTGCGGCGCCTGTTCGGAATCGGCCCACGCACCACCCGCCCGGCAGCCCCGTCCGGCGGCACCACACCGGCACGGCGGCGCGCCCCGAAACGACGCCGCTGGCTGGACAAACTCGGCTGGTACGAGCCGCGCAGCGAGGGCGCGTGGTCGACGACACGGCAAGCCGAAGCGCTGAACTTGGCCACCAGCCGCCGATCCGCGCGCCAGGAAGGTGTCGCGGCCGGGCTGAACAAGATCAGCCAGGAACTCGAGATCCTGGACCCGTTCGCGCTCTACGGCGACGAGATCTCCGGTATCAATGTGTGCCTGATCGGCGATATCGGGCGCGGCAAATCGTCGATGATCAAAAGCGCGTTCTGCCTGCGCCAACTCGTCGCGGGCCGGCAGGTGGTGGTTCTGGACCGCAAACCCCAATCCGGTGCCGGGGAGTACACGCCGATCGCACGGGCTTTGGGTGCGGCATCGATCCGGTTCAAAACCGGTGGTGGGGGAGCCTGTGTGAACTTGCTCGACCCCGCCATCTCCACCGGCGGTGAACATTCCGGCGGCCTCGACGGTGTCGTCCCGGCCGGTCAGGAAGCGCTCGTGCTCGCGGTGCTGGCCGACAGCATGGGCCGTGATCTCGACGAACGCGAGAAAGCAGCGGTCGGGATGGCGCTGGAAGTGGTCAACGCCGAAGCCCGCGCACGCGGGCGCGCACCGGTCATCCGCGATCTGGCCATGCGGCTGCTGAACCCGAACAGCGGTGACGGCACCATGTTCGGCGACCGCTGGGCCGACCGCGCACTGGAATGGGGCCCCGAACCCGGGTTGGCGCTGCTGCGGCTGGCCGACCGCGACCTCAAAGGCCTCGTCGACCAGGAAACCAGCCCCGAGGTCACCGAAGCGCTCGAAGACCACAGCCTGGTGCACTTCGATTTGTCGGCGCTACCGACCGACGGGCCCGCGCTGCGGATCGTGATGACCGTCATCAACACGTGGTTGGCCAACCGGCTGGCCGCCCGGTCCTCACGGTTTCAGCAGACGATACTCATCGTCGAAGAGGGCTGGCATGTCGCCCAGGGCTCCACCGGTGAAGTGTTCCAGGCCAACCTGAAACTCTCCCGCGGCCTGGGGATGGGCGCCGTGTCGGCGTTCCACCACCTGAGCGATATCGACGAGACCTCGCCGGCCCGCGCGCTGATGCAGGAAGCCAGCATCGTCGTGCTCTTCGGCCAGGACCGCGAAGACGACATCCGCGAAACCGTGCGCATGTACCGGCTGCCGACGGGCACCGAGGAAGCGCTCATGCGTCTCGGACGCGGCCAGGCCATGGTCAAGATCGGCAACCGCGACCCGTTCCTGCTCGAACACATTCGCTCTCCGCACGAAATCGTGCTCACCGACACCGACACCGCCGTGAAAGGGCGCGCCGCATGACCGGCCCCCTTTTGCGCACCCCGGCACGGCCTCCGGGCCCGTGCAGCCGCTCGTATCGAAAGGCAGGTCACACCCGTTGAGAGACAATGATTCCCGCGAATCGATGCCGTTGGCGCCCGTGCGTGAGCGGTCCCTGCTCCCGGCCGGACTGGAGCTGGGGTTGTTCTGCGCCTGGTCGCTGGGGTGCGGGATATTCGGCGGCGGCGCCGTGTCCGGGCTGCTGTGGGGCAACGGCATTCCAATCCCGGGCTGGCACGGCATCGGCGACACATTGCGCGGATTGGTCCGCGAGCCCGGCGACCCCGCGGCCGCGTGGCCGGCCGATCCGCGGCCGGGCCCGGCGTGGCTGACCTGGATGTGCATCGTCACCGTCACCCTGCTCGTCGCCTCCGCCGCGGCGATGGCCCGCGCGGAGTTCGACGCCCGCCGCCGCCACCGCCGCAACCGCTCCGGATTGGCCACCGGCAGCGACCTGCGTCGCGCCGGCCTGGATGCCCGCAGCGCCAGCGACAAGGCCGCCAACGAATTCCCCACTCTGGCCGCACGCAGCAAACGCACCCTGGCCCCGCGCGGGAGGTGGCGCAAATGAAGATGCCCTCACTGTTCACACCACGGGCACGGGCGCGGCTGGATCCGGCGAAGATGGCCGTCCCGCTCGGCGCGCTGGCCGAGGACCCCAACCAAACCGTCTACCTGCAGCACCGTGACGCGGTGCTGGTGGAAGGCCCCACCGGGTCGGGTAAAACCTGGCGGCTGGCCTACCAACTCGTCGACAGTGCACCCGGGTTCGTGCTCGCCACCACCACCAAATCCCGCGACATACTCGGCGCCACGCTGGCCGACCGCGCGAAACTCGGTGCGGTGGCGGTGTTCGATCCCGAAGACCTCACCGGCTGGCCCGCCCCGATCCGCTGGTCGGTCCTGGCCGGCTGCGAGGACCCCGACACCGCGATCCGGCGCGCCGCGGCCATGGCCAAGGCCATGCCCATGGAAGGCGCGAAGAACAGCGGCTACTTCGAAGCCAAAGCCGCCACCCTGCTGCGCTGCTACCTGCACGCCGCAGCCTTGGAGAAGATCAGCATCCGCGAGGTCCGCAAATGGGTGTCCTCACGCACCACCACCGTCGCCCGCGAAATCCTGGCCCGCAGACAGCCGGACTGGGCCGGTGAACTCGAACAGATCCTGGACTCCGGCTCCGAATCCTCCGACGACGTCATCGCCGCAGCGGCGCGGCTGCTCGAACCATTGGCCTCACCGAAACTGATGACCGCCATCGACGTCCCCCAAGACGAATCCTTCGCCGTCGAGCCCTTCGTCCTCGACACCGCACACCACAACACTCTCTATCTGGTGTCCAAGGGGACCTCGGGCTCGATGGCGCCGTTCGTCGCCGCGCTCGCCGCCGAAGTCCACCACGTCGCCGACCGCGCCTCCCAGAAGCATTCCTCCGGCCGCCTCGACCCGCCGGTGCGGCTGATCCTCGACGAGGTCAACAACGTCGCACCCATTCCCGATCTGCCCAGCATCTTCTCCGACTCCGGCGGGCGCGGCATCACCGTGTGGGCGTTCGCGCACAACCAGCGCCAGAACCAGCAGCGTTGGGGCGATCACGGCGGTCTCATGCTCGCCTACTCCGCACCGGCGATGCTGATCCTGCCCGGGATGCGCGGCGACGAACTCAACGAGATATCGCGCCTGATCGGCAACCGCAAAGAATGGCGCGCCACCATCGGCCGCGGCAGCCCCAGCTACCAGCTACACGACGAGCCGATCATGACCGCGGCCGAACTACGCGAGATGGACACCGACCACGGGCTGCTGCTCTACCGCAACGCCCGCCCGATGACCGTGCACCTGCCCACCGTCTGGCAGGTCCCCGAGACCAAAAGGCGCGTCCAAGCTTGCCTGGCTGCCTTCGACTCGATCGTGAAAGACCGCAAGGTCCCCGACAAATACCACCAGAACGGACACCCGCCCATCCCAGGAGGCCAGCCGTGACAACCATGATCTCCGGCGTCATCGACGACGAACACAGCAACACCGAGACCGCCAGCAACGACAAGAAGAAGAAACCGGTACCTGGACCGTGGTCGTGGAACGACCTCACCCAGGACCAGGCGCGCGACCTGTGGACCGAACTCACGGAGTGGGTCACGTGGCTGCGCGACGCCTTCCAGCTGGCAACCAAGATCAAGCCCTGCTGGTTCCGCCACCGCGCAGTCCGCGAACATCTCACCGCGCTCATGGTGGCGCACAAAGCGGTCTACATGATCGACCCCGAAGAGACCCAGCCCGCCTACCGAGAAGACCTCGTCGGGTGGCACGTCCAGTGGTATCCCGACATCATCGACAGCGTCGGTCGGCTCCTCGGCGACTGCACCAGCGGCACTTGCGCCTACCGGCACCAGACGCCCGTCGACGACACGGGATTCGAAAACTTCGTCGACGACGACGTGCGCAGCCGCAAGAAAAAGTGACGGGCTGACCGGTGCCCCCTCATGCCGCCCCGAGCCGCGCCGTCCACCGGCGCCGGGCCGCATGCCCATTGACTGCGGACGGTCTCTGTCGCGCCCCGATATCCCTGCACACCAGGGCATCCCGGGCGCGCGAGCGAGGATTGTCCGCTTCTGCGGCGGCCACCGCGCCTCGCCGGCGCGCGTCCCCCTCCGCCCCGGCGACGCGGTGGCCGCCGCACCCACCGTTGCAGCTCACCGGTCACCGCAACCGGTTGCGCCGCCCCCTCGATTCCGCGTGAAGGAGCACCACCCATGGCCGACACCGCCACCGCACCCGCTGGGGCCCGCCGATCGGGGCCCGCGCCCGAGGGCATTCTCCAGCGCCTGGCCTACCTGCTGGTCGCGCTGGCCATGCGCCGCGCGGCCAAGCAGATCCGCGAGATCAAGGATGCCGAGGCCCGAATCGGCGACGGCGACGAACAAGCCCTGGCCCGGCACGCCGAACGGGTCACTGCGGCCCGCGCCGCGGCCGAACAGCGGCTGCGGACACTGCGTTTCGACCAGCCGCGCGAGGATATCGCCGCCGCCCTCACCGACGCGCTGGCCTGGCACGACAGCTCCGACGTCGCGCGAACCGCCCTGGATCAGCTGGCCGGCTACTACGACAGCAACTACGGGCTGAAAATCGACCCGGCCGCCAGCACCGTGACAGTCGATCCCGACTACCCCGCCACCGAAGTCCAGGCCACTGTCGGGCGAGCGGCTTCACTGCAGCGTGAACAAGCTGCGCTCGCCGCGACCAATCACCTGCTATCCACAACCGCGCTGCCGCTGGTCGATCAGAGGCAGGCCAGTGAGGCACTCACCACCTGGGCTGCCGACCCAGGCGACCCCGACGGCGCAGAGCTGGAACCCGAGGCCGTCCAGCGGCGCCGCGAAGAACTGGAAACTCAACTCTCCGGTGTCGGGCTCACCGACGCAGACCGCGCCCAGGCGCTGTTCCTGGTCGATTACCTCACCGGCGCCGCTCCCCAATCCTCCCTGGACCTGCTCGACACCGCCATCTACCTGCCTACCCCAGCGCCCTCCGGCCCGGCGCCTCAGCCGACAGCGGCCACCGAGCCCCAACCCTCCACCGCCGGCCCGCCGAACCCTGCCGACAGCGCGGGCAACGACGCCCGATCCGCCCCCGGTTCACCACCCACCGGCCAAGGCGGGCAACCCGACTCTGGCACCGAGCCACCCGCGACCGGTGGGGACCACCCGGGCCCGACACCTGAACCGGGCAGCGCACCGAATGCCGGCTCCGGCTCCAGGAAGCAGAGGCCGCCACGGACCGGCGCTCGCGGCCGGCAGGATGGCGCGGAGCCGGGGGTCGCGCGCGGCCGGGCGGCTGCGGCGCCCGCGTCCGGGCCCGAGCCGGTGGACCGCGAAGCGGTGACCGGGCTGCTGCGCACCTACCTGGAGGACGTGCGGACCGCGCATCGGCATGCCGATGCCATCGCCACCGGCGGCACCGAGGTCACCGACGACATGGTGCTGCTGATCGATGGGCTGCGCGACCAGCGCCGCCAGCTTCTCGCCGTCGCCGAGCACGGGCACGGGCTGGCCCCGGTCGAACGCACGCAGATCCGCGCCGTGATCCACGACATCGACGCAGGCAAAACCGAGATCCCGGGCTTGATCTGGGTCGACGAGGCCACCAAACGCGGCATCGACTCCGCGCGGCACCGCGACCGCGGCGCCGACATCGCCTCCTCGATGGCCGCCCGTGTCACCGAAGTCCTCGACAACGCACAGGTTTTCCCGTCCAGCGACCCGGTGACGGCCTCACGCCTACCGGATACCCTGCACGGCCCGCTCCGCGAGATCATGGCCTCTCTCCGCGAGGACAGCGGCCCTCTGCAACAGCGGCGCACCCAGTTCACCACCGCCGCACGCGCATTCGCCGAGCAGCTCGACACGCTGCCGATCCAGCCATCCGACAACGACGCGGTGCGCGCGTTTCTGCGCGGCGATATCGCCGGCGAACGCTTCGCCACCCATCCCGACCGCGTGGTCACCCGGCTGACCCAGCTGCTCGACAACACCGGCGTGCTCACCGACCCCGATCAGCTCCCGCGCACCGACGCCGCGATCGTGGCCACCACGGTGGAGAACCTGAATGCCGTGGTCACCAGCGTCGCCGCCGACGACGGCAACCGTGACCGGCTGCTACGCCGGTACCAGGCCGCGGTCGACGGCCTGGGCAAACACCTGCTCGACACCGGCGTCGCCCCGGGCACCCGCATCGAAGTCCGCTCGATCATCGACAGCCACGCCCGCGCCGCCAACGCCCACGCTTCCCGCGGCCGCGAACGCAGAACACGCTGGGCCGAACGCTCCTTGCCCCGCCCTCACACTCCCGGCTCCCCAACCGACACGCACGCTTCGACCGACCAGGGCGTCCCACGGGCGGCCCCGCCACCAGGACACCAGAACACGGCTCGAACCCAGCGCTTCACCTCCAGCCAGCGCCGCACCCAGTTCTTCCGCACGTTCCGGGCCCACGGCGGGGCCCGGCGGGGCACCCGGGTCTGACGCCATGGCCTTCTCGAACGCCGCGCCCACCGCAACCGGCGCGCACCGGAGTCAGGGTCGCCGTCCTGCCGGTCGTGCGCTGGTGCTGATGGTCGTGGCGACGAGTCTGTGGGGAGCGGCCAGCGCGGGGATCGCCGGGGTCGGCGCGGCGGGGCTGGCCGCGGCTCCGGTGGCCGCGGGCGGCGCGGTGGCACTACTGAGCTTCGCCGCCGTGCGTGGGTACAGCCCGATCAAGCAATTCCGCAGAGCCCCCGCTGTTTTCTTGACGGTCGGGGCCCTCGAAGTGGTGAACCTGGTCTGCTACATCGCCGCTTTGCGGATCGGGCCGCTGCCGGTGGTCGTCGCACTACATCTCACCGCGCCGGTGCTGATGATCCTCGGGCAGATCGTGCGGGGCCGGCGAGGGTTCACCGTCGCGGTGGGCGCGGAACTGGGTGCGGTGGTGGTGGCGCTGTGGCTGATCGCCGGGCACGCCCCGGCGGACACAGCGTGGGGGCCCGCCCTGGCCGGTTGCCTGCTCGCGGTGGCCAGCGCCGCCTGCGTCGCCGCACTGATCACCGTGGTGGTCCGCGAGGCCGGACGCGGCGGTGAGTGCGGGGCCGGGCTGCAGTTGCTGGCGGCGGCGGTCCTGAGCGCGCCCCTTTTCGTCACCGCGGTGTGCGCGGGCTCGGGACCCACCGCGGGACAGTCGATCGTGCTGACCGCGATCGGTGCATTGCTGCTCGGTCCCGGGTTCGCCTTCTACTGGCTGGCCGCACCAGGTTTGGGCACGGTCACCACGGGGTTGATCGGCCTGAACGAAGCCGTGGTCGCGACCCTGGTCGGCGCGGTCATCGTCGGCTCGGCCGTCACCGCCGCGGACCTGATCGCCGCAGCGCTGGTACTGGGTGCCGCCGCCCTCGAACTCAGCGCCGCACCACCGCAAGTACCGGCACTTCCCATGCCTTTGCCCACGCTCCCACCCTCGCTGCCGCACAGAAAGTCCAGCTGATGACGAACAACGCCGCCTCCGGTCCTGGGGGAGCACCTCCAGCAGAGCACCCTGTCCCCGACACTTCCGACGCCCCCGGCGCGGCGATGCTGTGGCACCGCTGGTGCCCGCCTCCCCAGGACGACGGCCGGTTCGATGCCCGATTCGAAATCCTCGACTCCACCTACAGTCAGGTGCGCGCCCGCCGACGGGCGCGTTTCGGCTCGGCTTGGCTGGCCCGTGCCTGGCTGCAGCATCACGGGGCGCGTGCGGGAAACGCCCCGTGCCGCGCGGTGGCCGACCTGGCCACCACCACGCAGCAGCTGCGCGGTGTGTACGACGCGTCCGGTCCTGCCGACGAGGTCGTGGCCGCGCTCACCGTTGCCGGTGAAGCTCGGGGTGACCTGTCACCGGCCAGCCACATCGCCGATACCGATACCGCGGTGCTGGCGTTGCTGCTCACCGAATACCGCTGGTGCGTTCAACGACTCCACCACGGCGGCGGCGAAGAATACAGCCGCTACCGCGCCAATCTGCGCGGCCTCATCACGACGCTGCTGAGCGTCGGCGCGCTCACTCCCACCGACCGGCGCCGCGCCACCATCGAGCTGCGCGGCGCCGACCTGACATTGCTGGAACGCCCCGACGGCGATATCCGCGCGGCCCTGGATCAACTGCCCGGCCACACCGAAACGGCCGCGCCACCAGCCGTCCGCGGGCTGGTTCACGCCCGCGTCGCCAGCGTCCGCCATGCCCGCGAAATCCTCATGCACCAGGTACACGCCCGCGCCGAGCACAACACGACCGAGCAGCTACGCGCCCGGATCGTCGACGCCCGCACCGGCGAATCCCTGCACCTGGTCACCGGCACCGCCGCCCACATCGAAGACACCCTCGCCGCCGTCACCGAGTTCGACGGCACCCTGCTGCTGGGCCTGCCCGATCTCGATCTGCTCCACCTGCTGTCGCTGGTCCTCGACTACGAGACCCGGGCCGCAGACCTCAGCAGCCTCGACGCCGAGCACCGCGCCGCCGACCCCGGATCGCCATGGCGCACCGGCCTGCACGCACAACAGCACCGCAGACGCGAGATCACCGCCATGCTCGCCGACCCCGCGCTCCGCCACCACACCCCTCACGTCTACGCGCGCCTGATCGCCGCCGACGCCCTCATCGAGCGACCACGACCACAGGCCCCGGCCACGGCCCGCGGCGCAGTCGGCTAGTGCACACCGTGATTGGAGAACCCCCATGTCCCAACCGTCCGATCCCACCGCTCCCCGCACACCCACCGACACCGACGGCCAGCGCCGCCAGCTGACCCAAGCGACCGAGATCCTGCGGCAATACGTGGTGGGGCCCGAGGTAGACGACCCTCAAGCCGCACTCCGCCGCGACCTGGATCTGCTCCGTCAGCTCACCGACGTCCTGATGCCTGCGGCGACATTGCGCGCTGGCGAACGCGACGGGCTCGGATACCTGATCGGTGACCGCCGCGACGACCTCGTGCAGTGGCTCAAGGAGGTCGGTGTCACCGAGTCCTGGTCTCTGGCGCAGAGCCTGGAAACCGGTGACCCGCCCGCCGCCGATATCGCTACCCGGCTCGCGATCATCGACACCGCCCGCCAGGCCGGGTTTCAGTCGGTCGCCGAATCCCTGCACCGGTACACCTACCTGCGGGCGGCGGCGGAGCAGGCTGGCGGTCTGCCCTCCGGAGGACCCTCTTCGATCGGTCAACGGCTGGCCGAGGCCCACGAAGCCTTCGGTATCCAGCTGAACCGGGCAGGTCTCAGCTCCACCGAACGCCGCCATACCAATGAGCTGCTGGGTGAATATCAGCATCACGACCTCACCGAACTGTCGGACGCCGACCTCATCGATATCTTCGACGCCGACGCCTCGCTGCCCGGCCCCGGGCCCGGGGCGGGCCGGGCACTGGCCGAGCGGGTGAACGAGCTAGCGGTATGGCGGCGCCTGATCGCCGGCGAGAGCGAAACACCCTACTTCGCATCGCTCATCGACAGCGGCGGCAACAACCGCATCTCCTACCATCCCAGCGAGTCCGTGGCGCGGCAGTGGCTGCTGGACCAGAGCTGGACCCTCAACCCGGACGCGATTGTGGGATCGGCGATCTACCGGCCCGATCCCGTCACGGGAGCGCAGCGACTGTGCTGGCAGACCCATGCCATGACCGTCGCCGAGCACGTCGCTCAGCTCGAACGCATCGCCACATTGAGTCCCCGCGTGCGCCGGTCCAGCGACGACTACCTCAATACCAAGCGGATCGACTCCCTGAGAACCGATTACCTGGTCGCCTCTCAGCAACTCAACGACCCCGGCGCCGCGGATCCGGCATTCGAGACGGCCCTGCACCGCGACAACCTACGCACGCAATTGCTCGACTTCGCCCAATCCACCGGGCGCCTCGAGCAGGCGACCCGGTCTGTCAAGGAGATCGACCAGTGGAGCCGGCCCGTGAGACTGACCGATCTGGACAGGACGTACACCCCGTATCTGGATGAGGCGATCGGCCGGGCCGAGCAGCACTTGGCCGAGCTGAAATTCCAGGGCGTCTGGACCAGCATCTCCGACGGCACCGGCACAGGGCTCGATCCGAGAATTGGATGGACATCCGACGACTACAGCCCATACCAGTGGATTTACCAGTCCATCGACACGAACAGCATCCCGCTGTACACCGACAAGAAGTACGCCACGCTCACCGACCTGCTGGCCAACCATCCCGAGCACTCTCCCGCAGCGGCCGACATACTCCGAGAATTCGACAGCGACCTGAAACAGGCACAGACCAACGCCACCGTCGCCCAGGCCTATCGAGACAGCGTTCGCACCTCCTCCCCGATGCCCACCGGTCTGATCCCCGACGGTGTACGCGTGGAACGACGTGACAGCGACGGCAAACTCGTGTCGGAGATGACAGTAGGCTCAGGGTGCGACCGGGCCCGCACCACGATGGCGTCCACGCCGAAACTGACGCCGACCCCGCGCTTCCTACCCGCCAAGCCCGTCCACCGGCGGACTACCTTCCCGGGAACGTCGGCGGCCGGGCCACGCAGGAGGCCACAGCTATGAGCCGCGTCGGCAGAATCCCCGACCGCGACAAGGAAGCCATCCGCGCGGCCGCACCGATCGCGGACGTCATCGGCGACTACGTCGAGCTGCGGCCCGCCGGGACGTCGCTGCAGGGACTGTGCCCATTCCATGACGAACGCACACCGTCGTTCCATGTCAGCCCCGACCGCGGGCTATTCCACTGCTTCGGTTGCGGCGAATCCGGGGACGTTTTCGGATTCCTCCAAAAACACCAGCAGATCGGGTTTCCCGAAGCCGTGCAGATGGCCGCCGACCGGATCGGCTACACCATCCGCT
>NZ_JBSGIP010000005.1:0-254539 GCF_053605105.1 Nocardia sp. NPDC003963 | reverse complement strand
CAATCAAAAGTACAAACTAGAGTCCGAAAACCTAGCAAAACAAATCGCCAGCTGGAATTTAGCTGACTTAAATGTTCGGCCCTCCACACGGGGGTGTGAAGAACCGAAACCAAATCAAATATTTGGCACTGACATTCATCAACACACTATTGAGTTCTCAAAGAACACACGCACACATCTCAGCGACTGGAGTAAACCAGGGCTTCAATGGGGCAGGTTTTCTAGCTTAACCGGCCAGTGGCTCAGAGTCAAACTCCGCATCTTCGGCCGATCCATCGAGCGCTCATCGTACAACCTCGTTGTCCCTGGTCCCTCCGGCTCGGCGTTTCCGCCTCGCTCCGGGCCCCTGGTCGGTGTCCGTGTCGCTCTGACTTGGATAAAGTTACGCGGCGGGGAACGCTACGTCAAATCGCGGCTTCGACAGTATGTTTGCGCAGTTCAGAGGCTTGCCGGGAGGCGATTCGGTGGGCTGGACCGCGAAACTGTGACCCAGCCCACCAAGATCAATTCGCCGGAGCGCGCCGCGCACCCGCGAAATTCCGCTTCCCCCGGCGTAATACGAGCCACTGTCCGTGCAGGTAGTCGCTGTTTTCCGGAGTCCAGTCGAGGTCTTTGACGCGCTCGTTGTTCACCGATGCGCCCCCTTCGTTGACCGCTCGGCGGGCCGCACCACGGCTTTCGCAGAGGCCGGCGGCCACCAGCAGATCGACGATCGTGTCGCCCCCGGGCACGACTTCGGCGACCTTTCCGTCCACCGCTGCTTCCCGCAATGCCGCGGCCAGGGTCGGTTCGTCGAGATCGCGGAGTTCACCGCGGCCGAACAGTGCCTGGCTCGCGAGCTGGACCGAACGCGTGTTCTGCTCGCCGTGCACCAGCGTGGTCATCTCCGCGGCCAGCCGGCGCTGCGCCTCACGCGCATGGGGCCGTTCGGCGGTCGCCTCCTCCAGTTCGGCGAGCTCGGCGCGGTCCAAGAAGGTGAACCAGCGCAGGTAGCGGACCACATCGGCGTCGGCGGTGTTCACGAAGTACTGGTACCAGGCGTAGGGGCTGGTCAGGTCCGGGTCGAGCCAGAGACTGCCGCCGCCGGTGGACTTACCGAACTTCTTGCCGTCGGCGGAGGTCACCAGCGGCACTGTCAGTGCGTGGACGGCGGCACCGTCGACGCGGCGGTTCAGTTCCACACCAGCGATGATGTTGCCCCACTGATCCGAGCCGCCCACCTGCAGTACGCAGTCGTGTTGCCGGCGCAACTGCAGGTAGTCGTTGGCCTGCAGCAGCATGTAGCTGAACTCGGTGTAGGAGATGCCCTCGCCGTCCAGCCGCCGTTTGACGGTATCGCGGGCCAGCATCACGTTGACCGAGAAGTGCTTGCCGATATCGCGCAGGAAATCGATGACACTGAGCGAGCCGGTCCAGTCCATGTTGTTCACGATGAGTGCGCCGGTCGGTGAATCGTCCAGGTCGACGAACCGCTCGAGCTGCGAACGGATCCGGCCCGCCCAGTCGGCGACAGTATCGGCGGAGTTCATCGTGCGCTCACCGACGTCGCGTGGATCGCCGATCAGACCGGTCGCACCACCGGCCAGCACGATGGGGCGATGACCCGCCCGCTGGAAACGTTTCAGCGCCAGCAGCGGGACCAGATGACCGGCGTGCAGACTGGCCGCGGTCGGGTCGAAGCCGGCATAGAGATTGCGCGGGCCCGCGCCCAGCGCCGCCCGGAGCGCGTCGAGGTCGGTGGACTGCGCGATCAGACCGCGCCAGGTCAGTTCGTCGATGATGTCGCTGCTCACGGGTCCATCTTCGCGTACGTCCGCAAGCGCATAACGCCCGGTGCGGCCATCCCGGTCCCGCCGTCCGGCACCCGACGAGCCCATCCTCACGCTCCGGCACCGGGCCGCGTCCGGTTGCTCTCCGCATGCCACGGTGGCCGGGCTTCTCTTCGCTCCGATGAGCTCGCGCGGGAGACAACGCGGTTCGCGACCACGCCGCGGGCGCACTTCGTCCGAGCAGGCGATCCGATACCCGGGTCGATCGCGAAGCCGATACAGAGATCGCCGGTCGCGTCGCCGGCACGAGGGGACGGCACCGGTCCCGGCGCGCAGGGCGAGCCCGGATATCCGGCCGAGCGTGCGGAGCACGCACGGAAAGGTGACCGGCATGAGCGCGAAGGAAGCGAAGGAACTCGCCGGGGCACGAACCCCGTGAGTGCCCGAGCCCGACCCAGAGATCCGCCGGACCGGCGCGGCTCGCTCCGGCCGAACCGATACGACACGGTCCGCAACGCACCTCCCTGATGTTTCGGGGACTGGGATGCCGCGGGCCGGTGCCCCGGACCGTCAGGCGGATTTCTCGATACGCGGAGCGCGTGGGCTGCGGCGATAGGCGGAGACCGCCGGGGAGCCGGTCAGCCAGACTCGCCAGGGGCGGTCGGCTTCGACGCTCACGCCCACCCGCGGCCCCGCGGCGATCCGCGCCGGGTCGACCGGGCGAGCCAGTTCCAGCCGGATCGGGGATGCGGTGTCGAAGACGTCGGTGCCGTAGTCGCTCAGGCCGATACCGAGCGCGCTGCCCAGGTTTCCGGGCCCTCTGGCCAGGCCGGCGTCGGTCCGCGCGCCGGGCCGCCGGCTACGGGCCGTGCCGATACCGGCGGTGATCTCCGCCGCCCGCAGCAATACACCGCTCGCCACCCCGTCGGGCCCGCTGATGATGTTCACGCAGGTGTGCATGCCGTAGCTGAAATAACAGTAGAGCCTGCCCGGCGGACCGAACATCACCGCGTTACGCGGCGTGCGGCCGCGGCCGGAATGCGCGGCCGGGTCGGGCCAGGGGCCGGCCGGATCGCCACCGTAGGCCTCCACCTCGACAATGCGGGCGCCGACCGGACCCGACCACAACGTCGCGCCGAGCAGACGCCGGGCGGCGGTCAGCGGATCGACAGCCAGGTCCTCAGCGCTCACGTCTGGATTGTCGCAGCGCTACCGGGCCCGCGGGTCCGCGGGGCGGGGTGGGAGGTCCGCGCGCCGGGTCGGCAGATCGATCCGCCGGGGGTCTTGCGGCGGCCGCGACGATGCGCGAATAATTCATCGGGTAATGAATTCAACACCGGATGAATAGAGGCGGATCATGTCCGATTCCGGCGCGCAGACCGCGGTGGAGGTGCGCAACCTCACGGTGCGCCGCGGCAAACGGGAAGTACTGCACGATATTTCGCTGAGCATCCCGCGGGGATCCATCTCCGGGCTGCTCGGTCCGTCGGGCTGCGGGAAAACCACTCTGATGCGGAGCATCGTCGGTACCCAGCTGGTGGCCGCCGGGGAGATCACGGCGCTCGGGCTCCCCGCGGGAAGCGCGGCGCTACGGCGGCGGATCGGCTACGTCACCCAGGCGCCGAGCATCTACGCCGATATCAGTGTTCGCGACAATGTCGCCTATTTCGCCGCGCTCTACGGCGGCGACCGGGACGCGGTCGATTCCGCACTCGACGCGGTGGGCCTCCTGGATCACCAGTCACAGCGCGGCGATGAACTGTCCGGCGGGCAACAGACCCGCGCCTCCCTCGCCTGCGCACTGGTGGCGGGCCCGGAGTTGCTCGTACTCGACGAACCGACCGTCGGGCTGGACCCGGTGCTGCGGGTGGAGCTGTGGAACCAATTCCACGAACTGGCTGCCGGTGGGACCACTCTGCTGGTGTCGAGCCATGTGATGGACGAGGCCGAACACTGTGATCGGCTGCTGCTCCTGCGCGAGGGCGACCTGCTGGCCCAGTTGAGTCCCGACGAACTCCGCGAACGTACCGGTGAACAGAATCTGGAACAGGCGTTTCTCGCCCTCATCACGACGGGAGCCCCGGCATGAGCAGCCAGCGAGAATCGACCGCCGCTCCGGACACACGACGGAACGGACCTACCGGGCCCCGCTCGAGTGGGCCCCGGCCGGGTATGGCGTACCTGGCGACCACCGCCCGGATACTGCGGCAGCTGCGCAGCGACCACCGGACGGTAGCGATGATCCTGGTGGTGCCGGCCCTGCTGATGACCCTGCTCTACTTCATCTACAAGGACGTCCCGGCCGCTCCCCTGCAATCGACGACACTGTTCGACCGGGTCGGGATCAGCATGCTCGGCATCCTGCCCTTCATCGTGATGTTCCTGATCACCGCGATCGCCATGCAGCGCGAACGCACCTCGGGCACGTTGGAACGGCTGCTCACCACCCCGCTGAGCAAACTCGATCTGCTGGGCGGATACGGGACTGCGTTCTCGCTCGCGGCCGCCGCCCAGGCGGCGGTGGCCTGCCTGGTGTCGTTCGGGCTGCTCGGGCTGGCGGCGGCCGGGAATCCCGGATGGGTGGTGCTGATCGCGATGGTGGACGCGATATTGGGCGTCGCGCTCGGGCTGCTGTGCAGCGCGTTCGCTCGGACCGAGTTCCAGGCGGTGCAGTTCATGCCGCTGGTGGCGGCCCCCCAGATCTTCCTGTGCGGCCTACTGGTGCCCCGCGCCCAACTGCCGGGCTGGCTGGAAGTGATCAGCAATGTCATGCCGTTGAGTTACGCGGTCGACGCGCTACACGAGGTCTCGGTACATCCCGAACCTACCGGTCTGATGTGGCGTGACCTGGCCATCGTCGCGGGATTCGCGGCCGTGGCGCTGTGTCTGGGCGCGGCGACGCTACGCCGCCGGACCGCATGAGCACCGCTGATTCCGACGGGGCGCGCCCGGTACGATCGGGCCGCCGCCCCGGACAGTCCGGAACTCGGGAAGCGATTCTCGCCGCGGCCCGGGAACGGTTCGCGCAGGCGGGGTTCGACAAGACCTCCATCCGAGCGGTCGCGACCGACGCCGAGGTGGATCCGGCGCTGGTACACCATTACTTCGGGACCAAACAGCAATTGTTCGCGGCGGTAGTGGAGTTACCGGTGGATCCGGAGGTGGTGCTGCGCCAGGTGGACGCGGTACCGCTGGACCGGCTCGGCGAAACGATTGTCGCCGCGGTGGTGGGCCTGTGGGATTCTCCGGCCGGCACCGGCGCGGTGGCACTGGTCCGCAGTATGGTCTCGAACGGCGATACGTCGCTGGCCAGGGATTTCCTGTTATCGGTGGTGCTGGAGCGGGTGCGGCAGCGGATCGCGACCGATACCGACGACGGCCGGCTCCGGGTGGCGCTGGCCGCCTCGCAGATGGCGGGCCTGGTGATCTCGCGCAAGATTCTGGAACTGCGGCCGCTCAGTGGTTTGCCGCTGCCGCAGGTCGTCGCGGCGGTCGGACCGACGGTGCAGCGGTACCTCACCGGAGATCTGGGTCAGGGCTCTCCCGTATCGGGGGAGCCCTGACCGCGCGGTGTCATTCCCCGAACTGGCGGGCGAAATCGGCGTGTTCGGAATCGTCGACCGGGCGGGACTCGTCGGCGAGCAGTACCGGGATACCGCTGTCGATGGGGTAGGCCAGCCGCAACCGCGGGTTGTACAGCAGATCCGCACCGTCGCCGGCGCGCACCAGATGCAACTGGCCTTTGTCCTGCGGGCACGCCAGCAGACTCAGCAGGGTGGGGTCCAGAATGGTTTCCTCCGACATACGCCTCAACCTACCGGTCGGCGGAACGAGATATACCGGTGGCCGAAGTAGCTACCGACCGCCACCGCGCCCATCACCACGACTGCGGCCGGAGCCCGCGGGAAACCGAGCACCGTGACGGCGAGTTCGAGCAACAGGGCGTTGGCGACCAGTCCGCCGCTGTTGACCGCCAGGAAACCCGCGAAATCCCGGAACAGCCGGCCGCGGACCCGGAACACGAGCCTGCGGTGCAGGACGAAAGCGATTCCGACGCCGGTGGCATACGCGGCGGCCACCGCCACCGACGGCGGAACCGTAGTGCCGAGGATCCACAACCAGCCGACAGTGAGGCCGATCCCCATCGCGGTGTTGACCGCCCCCACCACGGCGAAGGCGAGTTCCCGCCGACGGACCAGCCGCAACAGCGGGCCGGGATCGGCGAGCTCGGGTGCGGCCCCGCAGGCGGTGACCGGCTGTCCGGTGGGATCGCTCACGGGCGCGCGGCCACCAGATCGGGTTCTCCGGCAACCTGTTCGGCGGAGGGCGATATCGGCGGTGACACCCGGTGCCGGCGGAGGCGCCGGTGGTCCAGCTGCAGGGCACCGAGACCGACCAGCCCGGCCACCGCGAGCGCCGCGCCGATCTTCCAGCCGGGCGGGCGCCAGGTGAGTTCTAGATCGCCTGCGGTGGTACCGGGCGGGATATCCACCGCGACGAAACTGTCCGCGACCACATCGATCGGGATCTGCCGGCCGTCCAGATGAGCCCGGTACCCCGGCCAGCCCAGCCGGGCGAACACGATTCGCCCGCCGGCGGGCGAATCGACGCGGACCCGGCTGGTCGTATCGGATTCCGATGACGCGCCCACGGTGACGCCTTCGCTGTAGGAGACCCGGCCACGACCGGAAACCGGCCCCGTCTGGCGTTCGAGGACCGCGATGTACTGTTCGTGCCCCGGATAGTCGACCCATTTCCAGCCCGGTGGCGCGGACTGCGCACGGGCCTCGGGAAACAGGGCACGCTGCAATACCACGCGGTCGACGAGCATCAGATCCACCGGCGGTCGCCCGGTCTCGGGTTCGGGTGCGAACGCCCGCCGGTAGGCGTCGGGACAGACACTGACGTCCCAGCGCATACACAGCAGATGGCCGAAATAGAAATGACCGTTCGGCGTATAGCCGCCCACATAGCCCGCCTCCAGGTTCTTGGCGTAGTTGCCGAACGCCAGCGACCCGTAGGCACCGTCGAGAGTGCGCTCGTCCGGAGCGATCAGCGCCCGGTCACCCAACTGCAGCGTGGTCCCGGGAAAATCGGGGAAGGCGGCTTTCATCTCCGACCGCTTCGCCGGCAGATTCCAACTCATGGGGGTGGGCTGCGCCGCATGTACCTGCAGATAGGCGATCGGGGCCACGGCGGCAAGCGTCAGCAGGCAGGCCGCGGCACGACCGCGTGACCGGCCCAGCCACACGACTGCCGCCCCCAGCGCACCGACTCCCGCGGCCGCCCCGAGATGAGCGAGCGCCGATTCCGGCGCGGCCGCCGCGGAACGGGCGAGCAGCAGCACCACCAGCAGACCTGCCGCGATACCGCGCCGGCGGATTCCGGTAACCGTGCCGAACCGGCCGAGCAGGACACAGACCAGCACCAGCAGCGCGAGCGCGACCATGGGCAGCACCCGGGCAGGCCAGCGCAGCGGCCCCATGGTGCCGGGCCCGGCTGTCCACAGCAGGGTCACCACCGCGAACAGCGCGGGGCCGCTCAGTTCGCGGACCGCACCCGCGGCGCGCTTCCAGTCGACGAACGCCAGCGCCGGAATCAGGAACCAGGCGATGTAGACCATCGGCAGTGGTTGGACATAGCCCCACCAGGAGGTGAAAGCCGGGAGGGTACTGGGCAGGCTAGCGTTCAGCGATTCCGACCAGGGCACGGCCAGGAACTGATCGTTGCGGATCTCCGATACGCCACGCCAGGTGACGTCCGCGGTGAGCAGACTCGGCAGATAGGTGGCCGACCCGGCCAGCGCCGCGCACCCGGCCACGAGGGCGAGCCGGAGTATCGGTGCCCACTGGCGCCGGTACCCGAATTCACCGATGAGCACCGTGGCGAACAGGACACCTGCCTCGACGGCGGGAAAGACGTACTGCACCGAGATCGTCAGGTAGAGGAAGACGAAAACGGGGACGGGCCCGCCGCGACCGCGGGCGTACCGCACGCCCGATGCCCAAGCGTGTACCAGCCAGGCCGTCCCGGTGAACGCCGTCATCCAACTGGCCGCGTCGAAGAAGAGCAGGAAACCGCTGCACGGAAACGCCACACCGGCCACCGCCGACCAGGCCGGGCGACCACCGTAGGCCAGGCAGACCCGGTAGACGCCCAGCCCGAGCACAATCGCGACCAGCAGTTTCACCACGGTCGCGTACAGCGCGAGATCGTCCACCGATACCGCGAGCAGATCGATCAGCAGCTGCGGCGGATTGAGCAGACCGGCTTCTTCGATCGCGTAGTTCCCGGCCAGCCAGTGCTCCGGTACGAGCACCGGGAATCTACCCTCGCGCAGGGCGCGGCCGGTCATCACCCACAGCGGCGCGTACTGGGATTCGGTGTCGTCGGTGTAGAAATGCCGGGAGTTCGCCAGCAGGACAGCGAGATAGGCGGCGAGGACTCCTCCCGCACATATCAGACCCCACCGGAACACATCCCGCCGATTCTCGGCTCGACCATCCGCCACGGGTCCCAGACCCTACCGCGCGCAGCGGGTTCCGCAGCCGTAACGACGCGCATCGGGATCTGCCCGCACCACACCAGTGCGCCTGCTAGAGTTCGCATTTCTCGGGCTCACCAGCGTCATCGAGACCCGGCACGCGTTATCCACCGTCGAAAGTCGATCTCGCCAATGCCGTTTTCGCCCAGGTTCGCTCCCACCCCGGTCACCGACCGGTCCCCGGATACCCCGCTCGTATCGGGGCATACTCCGGCCGTCCCGTATCCCTCGTCCACGGTCCCGGCCGGCGACCCGGAATCCGATTCGCCCGAAGTGTGCGGTATTTCGGTCGTGGTTCCGGTCTATCGCGGCGAACAGACCATCGCCGCGCTGGTGCGGGAACTACACGGGCTGACCGCGCCTACCGCGACGCCGGCCGGGCACCGCTTCCGTATCGAGGAGATCGTGCTCGTCCACGATCACGGTCCCGATCGATCCGATATCGTGCTGCGGCGGCTGGCCGGCGAATATCCACCGGTCCGCGTGATCTGGTTGAGCCGCAACTACGGACAGGACGCCGCCACGATCGCCGGTATGGCCGCGGCCCGGAGCCGCTGGATCGTCACCATGGACGAGGACGGCCAGCACGATCCGGGCTGTATCGCCGCGTTCCTGGACGCCGCCTATCGCGAACGCGCCGATCTGGTCTACTCCCGTCCCGTCAATACCCGGCCGCACAGCCTCCTGCGCAATCTCACCTCGCGTGGCGCGAAATTGGTGCTGGCCACCCTGTTCGCCTTCCCCGCGTCGACCCGTTTCGAAAGCTTCCGGCTGATCCGTGGCGATATCGGCCGCCGGCTGGCCGAAGTCGCCGGTAACGGTGCCTATCTCGATGTCGCGCTGACCTGGGTCGTGGGACGCACAGCGGCGGTCCCGGTGCGGCTGCGCACCGAAGGGCGACCCGAATCCGGATACAACTATCGACGGCTGTTCTCCCTGTTCTGGAAAATGGTGCTGTGCACCGGGACCCGGGGCCTACGCGTCGTGAGCATGCTCGGCGTAACGCTCGCGCTGGCCGGGGCGGTGCTGGCCGGCGTGATCATCTACACGGCGCTGACCGGCGACGACGGCGACCCCGAGGGGTGGGCCTCGATCATCGTCGTACTGCTGCTGTGTTCGGGGGCGGTCCTGTTCTCACTGGGTCTCATCGCGGAGTATCTCGGGGTCGTGCTGCACATCCTTGTCGGCAAGCCGCTGTATCTGACGGTGGCCGCACCGACGCCCCGGCCACCGGACGAGGCCCGGGAAGCAGCTGTCCGGCAACCCGCCGAGGCGGCGGCCGGGTGAGCGGCCGGATCATCTTCAGCAGGCCCTACCGGTCGGCCGCCGAACTGGCGAATGTGACCGCCGTACTCGAATCCGACCACTGTCACGGTGACGGCTCGTTCACCGCTGCGGCGACCGCGAAACTCCGTGCGATCACCGGTGCGCGACACGTACTGCTGACCACCTCGTGCACCCATGCGCTGGAACTGGGCGCGCTCCTGCTCGAACTCGGACCGGGCGACGAGGTGATCGTGCCGAGTTTCGCGTTCACCTCGGCGGCCACCGCTTTCGCTGTCCACGGCGCGACCTGTGTATTCGTCGATATCGATCCCACCACCGGCAATATCGACCCGCAGGCGGCCGACGCGGCGGTCACCGACCACACCAAGGCGATCGTCGTCATGCACTACGGCGGAGTCGCCGCCGATATGGCCGCGCTGCGGCAGCTGGCCGACCGGCACGGGATCGCGCTCATCGAGGACAACGCCCACGGCCTGGGCGGGACCTGGCGCGGACACGCCCTCGGCACCCTGGGCACGGTGGGCACGCAGAGTTTCCACGACACCAAGAACGTGCACTGCGGTGAGGGTGGAGCCCTGCTGCTCTCCGACGACATCCTGATGGGCCGCGCGGAGATCATCCGGGAGAAGGGCACCGACCGGGCCCGGTTCCTGCGCGGCCAGGTGGACAAATACTCCTGGCAGGACATCGGATCCAGCTATCTGCCCAGCGAGCTCAATGCCGCCGTACTCGACGCCCAGCTCGCCGAATTCCATCTCATCCAGCGGTCCCGGCACCGCGTATGGCACACCTACGCGGCGGGGCTCGGCGCCTGGGCGGCCGAATACGGAATAGTACCGATGACGGTCCCACCGGACCGCCGGCACACCGCGCACCTGTTCTATCTGCGAATGCCCACCGAAGAAGCCCGTGACGGACTGATCCGGCACCTCGCCGACCGCGGGATCGTCGCGCCGTTCCACTATGTACCGCTCGATTCCAGCGCCGCGGGGCTCAAATACGGCCGCACACCGTATCCGTGCACCCGCAGCGCCCGGTTCGCGGCGACCATCGTCCGGTTACCGTTGTGGCCCATGCTCACCCACGATCAGCTCGGCCGGGTACTCGACGCCGTCACCGCCTACCGATGCTGACCCGGGCCCGGCACGCAGTCAGAGCCAGGCGGTATCGGTAGCGGTCAGCACGGCGTAGCTCTCCGATACGGGCTCGTACCACCAGGTGAGCGGGCCGGGTTGCGGGCCACCCGCCGCCGCGACGGCATGCGCGGAGGGGCGGAACGACGGACTGCGCGGGATATCGTCGACCACATGGACGATATCCGGGCGCTGGTCCGGCGCCAGGGAGCGCAGCGCCTCGGTGATATCGATCGGTTCGAGCCGGAAACCGGGCCGCACGCTGACCGCCGCCACGGCGAGCACCCGATCGCGGGCCGGCAGCGCGTAGGCGACCTCCATATCGACGGCGGCGATATCGTTGAGCACGTCGACGATCGGCTGGGTGAACACCGGTCCGCGGCGCGTCCGGATCACCGTATCGATGCGGTCGACCAGCCAATAGTCGCCGTCGCTGTCGCGCCGGAAGAGGTTCTCGGTGGGCAACCAGGAATCCTCCGGTTCGAACACGCCACGTAAACCGCCCAGCGACAGATCCACCACCGACCCGGCCGACCCGATCAGCAACCCCACCTCGTTGTCACCACAACGCCGGGCGTAACCGTTGGCGTCCACCTGGACCTGATCCGCGACCGGGTCATAGGCGACCAACTCCACTCGCGCGGTCCCCGGCACCGGGCGGCCCTTACAGCCGAACTTCACGCCCGGCACGTTCGCCAGCACCACATCGCCCTCGATGGAGGCGTAGAACTCCAGAACCCGGGCGGGCGCGAACTGTTCGATGGTGCGCCGCCACAATCCGGCGGGCATTCCGGAACCGATGAACAGCCGCACCGGGTGCGCATGCCCCTGGGGAAAGACATCGGCGTCGAGAATATCGCGCAGCATCGTCCAGGTGTAGGTCACGACGGTGACGCCGTAGCGGTGCACCTCTTCGGCGAATCGGGCCGGATCCAGCGACCGGGCCAGCGCGATCCGGCTCCCACCGGCGATCGCGCCGCCCAGACTCACCAGCAGTCCGGACGAATGGTGCAGCGGCGCCAGGCAGTACACCGTGTCCTTGTGGTCCAGATCGGCCGCGGACGCGGTACCGAAGGCCGACAGCGCCCATCGGTGATTGGTGATGTATTTGATATCGAGCCGGTCGCCGACGCCGGCGACCAGGACGAAGGCCAGCTCCCGTGCCCGGCCCGGATTCGGGCGGTACCAGCCCGGCAGCCGCACCTGTTCGGGATCGACTTGTTCGAGATCGACGAGATCGGTACCGGCGGGAACCTCGAGGCCGCGGGCATCACCGCCGCCGAGTACGAGCACGCGGGCACCGGTGGCGACGGCATGCCGGAGATTGTCCGGATCCGAGACCAGGATCGTCGTCCCGGTCTGCTCCAGCGCGGTATCGAGATCGCTCGCGGGTGCCATGAGCACCGCGACCGCACCGATACGCGACAGTGCCGCCAAGGTCACCAGTGCACTGGGCCGGGTCTCCATCACCACGCCGACCCGGGTCGCGGGCCGGATCCCGACCGAGATCAGGCCCCGCACCACATTCTCGATCCGGATATCGACAGCGGCATTGGTGTGCACTCGATCGTCGAAGAGGAAGCACTCCCCGCCCGGCGCTCGGCGGGCCTGTTCGGCCATCAACCGGCCGATCGAGATCCTGGTGGACGATTCGATCATGCCCAGGCGGGTCAGCCGGGGCAGGGTGCGGGCGGCGCCTTCCACCACGCCGACCGAACCGCGCAATGTGTTGGTGGCCAGATGTTCCAGGGTCCGGCCGACCTCGGCACCCGCTTCCACCAGTGCCGCCGCGGTGTGCACCGCACGCCGCAGTGCGGTCCGCGGCACTCCCTCCGGCACATGGTCCGACATGGGCACGATCTCCTCGGGCAGCGGATTACTGCCGTCGATCCAGCCCACCCAGTCACGGACCTGCGGCCAAGTGAACTTGGTCGCCACCGAACCGGCCACGAGACCGAAGTGCCCCGACACCAGCTTCGACTCGTACACCTCGGCACGCGGCGCGGCCCGGACGATTCCGCGTACCGCGGCGGGCTGGCCGATCTCGTCGACTTCACCGAGGAACGCCAGGATCGGGCATTTCAGATCGGCCAGCGAGATCGGCTGATCCCGGATGACGAAACCGCCCAGCATCATCCGGTTGTGGACGACGAATTGTTTGAGGAGATCGGCCGCGGCGGGACCGGCATAGCCGATCCAGCCCTCGTTGGTCAGGAAGCGCCGCTGCCGCTCCTTCGGCAGCAATGCCTCCCGGTCGTGCAGCTGGCGCAGGAAATCGATCCGCGCCTTGGTGGTTTTCACCGGGTCGAGCAGCTGGAACCCGATACGCACCATGCGGTCGGTGATCGGCAGCCGGGGGATCACGTGGTCGGCGGCGAAATCCACCAGGTCCGAGACCGCGTCGTGCGGTAGTCCCAGCGGCATTCCGGCGACGATATCGACCGGGCTGCCGAAGGTGACGATGCTGGCGATCCCCTTACCCGCCCGGAACGCGGCGGTCTGGTAAGCGAACATCCCGCCCTGCGAGTACCCCATCAGATGCACGCTCCGGCCGGTCGCCGCACTGACCGTATCGATCGCGCTGTTCACCGCGAGCACATGGTCGGCGAGATCCCGCTTCCAGCCGCCCTCCTCCACCGACGGCGAACCGAAATCGATCACCCAGCAGTCGATACCGCCGCGATGCAGGATCCCCACCGCACCGTCGTCGCCGTTGACGTCCCAGATATCGGCGTTGACCATGAGCGGCGGTACGAACAGCGCCACCGGACCGCCGGTGGGGGCACCCGGGAAATAGCGGCGCAGCCGGTACATGGGCCGCCGCTCGGCGATCTCGAAGGGCGAGGATTCGGTGTCCCGGCCCAGCCCGCCGAAGCGGATCACTTCCAGACCGTTCTGCGCTGTCGACATCACCCGCTGCGCCGACCCCGCCAGACCTCGCACACTCAACTTCACGTTCCGCTCCCAGCCCTACCTGTGGCGTGGCATACCTCACAAACCCTGCGGTATGCACCAAAGCCTGCCATATCGCACCCGGCACCTGTCGGTTCCGTTGTGACATCTACATCATGTACCCGTCACCTCGGCGGAACCCCGTGCCCGCGCCGATAGGGTGAGGATCGTGACCGATCCGACCCTCCCACCGGCCCGTCCGTCCGCGGCCACCGACCGGGAAACGCTACCCGTCGAGCTCGTGGATTCCGCCGGCAATACGGTCGGCTCGTGCCCGGTCGCCGAAGCCCACCGCGCACCCGGCCTACCGCACCGGGCGTTCTCGGTGCTGATCTTCGACCCGGTGGGCCGGACGCTGCTGCAGCAGCGCGCGCTCGGCAAGACGCGGTTCCCGGCGCGCTGGTCGAATACCTGCTGTGGCCATCCGGCGCCCGGTGTCCCCGTCGCCGAGGCGGCCGGGATACGGCTGGCCGAAGAGATGGGGCTGCGGGTCCCACTGACCGAGGTCGGCGTCTACAGGTATCGGGCGGATGACCCGCGTACCGGGTTCGTCGAAGACGAATGGGATCACGTGCTGGTGGGACTACTCGACGGGGTCCGGCCGGATCCGGACCCGGCCGAGGTCGCCGATTACCGCTGGGTGCGCCCCGACGAGTTGCGCGAACACCTGCGGGAGGATCCGGGTGGTTTCAGCCCCTGGCTGGCCGGGGTCCTGGAGATCGCCGCGGCGGCACCCCCGGTTCGCGCCTGAGCAGAAGGGCTGCCGGCGCTGCGCCGCCGCTGTCGGAGCGATCCGAGCGGCGGCCGTCTCATGTCTCTCCTCTTGTCTTTCAGAGCGCTTTCGGATGTTGCGCCATGGCCGACGAACCAGATAGTTGGATGCGCATATCTTGGTAATCACATTTGTCATGATTCATCCGGGCGGAATCCGTACGAAGACGCCGACGGCAATCAGGCGTGCCCGATGCCGGGACTCGGCGAGGCGGCTATCGTCGGCGCGCACCAGCGCCACCACACCTGCGGGCAGTTCCGCAACTCTGCCGGTTGTCGGTCGGCGGCGAACAGCGTCCGCCCCTCCCCACCCGACCGGCTCCCCACGTTCAGCCGACGATCACGGATTGCCCGGTGCCCAACGCTCCGCCGGGCAGGGCACCCCGGTAGCGGCACACACGGATCTCGGCGAAGCAGCGGAGCCGAGTTTCTTCGCGGTGCCTATTCGTGGCCGCGGGTTTCCCACTCGGCCCGCGTCGGCCCACCAGGTCCCGCGGTACACCCGACCCGCCACACCGGAGGTCGTCCGCTCAGCCGAGCCAGCTGCGGATCTCCTCGGCCGCGGCACGGATCTCGCCGAGTTGCTCGGCCACCCGCTCCCCCGCCGTACCCCCTCGGGCATTACGGGACGCGACCGAACCGGCCACCGTGAGCACCTCACGCACCTGCGGTGTGAGCGCCGGATCGATCGCGGCGAATTCCGCGTCGGTCAGTTCGTCCAGCCCGGCTCCCCGCGCCTCGGCCGTGCGCACACACGCTCCGGCCGCCTCGTGCGCGACCCGGAAGGGCACCCCGTGCCGGACCATCCATTCGGCGATATCGGTCGCCAGGGTGAAACCGGCGGGCGCGAGTTCGGCCATCCGGTCGGTATGGAAGGTGAGCGTGGAAACCAGGCCGGCGATGGCGGGCAGCAGCAGTTCCAGCTGGGCCACCGAATCGAACAGCGGTTCCTTGTCCTCCTGCAGGTCCCGGTTGTAGGCCAGCGGCTGGGCCTTCAGGGTGGCGAGCAGCCCGGTGAGATTACCGATCAGCCGCCCGGCCTTGCCGCGGGTGAGTTCGGAAACGTCCGGGTTCTTCTTCTGCGGCATGATCGACGAACCGGTCGACCAGGCATCGGCGAGGGTGATGTAACCGAACTCCGGCGTGCTCCACAGAATGATCTCCTCGGCCATCCGGCTGAGGTCCACCCCGATCATCGCCAGCACGAAGGCGGCCTCGGCCGCGAAATCACGCGCGGAGGTGGCATCGATGGAGTTGGCGGCGGCGGCGGTGAAATCCAGTTCGGCCGCGATGGCTTCCGGGTCCAGGCCGAGCGAGGATCCGGCGAGCGCCCCGGACCCGTAGGGCGAGACGGCGGCGCGTTTGTCGAAATCGCGCAGCCGGTCGATATCGCGCAGGAGTGGATGAGCGTGCGCGAGCAGATGATGGGCGAGCAGAACCGGTTGGGCAGCCTGCAGATGGGTTTTGCCCGGCATCACCGCATCCGGGTGTGCCGCCGCCTGGTCGGCGATGGCATCGACGACCGTGACCAGCCCGGCGGCGATCCGGCGCACGGCGTCACGCAGCCACATCCGGAACAGCGTGGCCACCTGGTCGTTACGGGAACGGCCGGCCCGCAGCCGACCGCCGAGTTCGGGACCGACCCGTTCGATGAGTCCGCGTTCGAGGGCGCCGTGCACATCCTCGTCCGATTCCGCGGGCGCGAACGCGCCGGATCCGACATCGGCGGCGAGCCGGTCGAGACCGGCGAGCATATCGGCCATATCGGTCTCCGACAGCAGCCCGGCCTTGTTCAGTACCCGTGCGTGCGCCTTGGAGGCGCGGATATCGTAGGGCGCCAGCACCCAGTCGAACTGGGTCGATTTACTCAGCGCCGCCATCGCCTCGGCGGGGCCGGAGGCGAACCGCCCACCCCACAACGCGCCCTCGTTGGTGCCCACTACCTCTCCCACGTCTCGGTTGGCTGTTCGTCTAGCGGCCCACGCTGTTCACCGGGTGAGCACCGGAACGCACCCACCCGGGTGACTCCGGCCCGGCGGAACCGAAAGGTTCGGCACGGCCCGGGCCGCGGGTGTGTTCGGCGGGCCGTTCCACCCGCCGAACCACTTACGGCCGTATTCGCCGGCCGGACTCGGCGACGAACGCGGCGCAACCGCCCCGTTCGTCCGATCCCGGCCCGGCGAACATTGCTCGATATCGCCCGGGCCGCACCCCGGACACCGGGCTACTTCTGGTTCAGATCCCGCTTGGCGGCGACCTTGGAGGACAGGCCGTGAATCTGCACGAACCCCTTCGCCAGCGACTGGTCGAAGCTGTCGCCCTCGTCGTAGGTGGCGAGGTTGAAGTCGTAGAGCGACTGGTCGCTGCGGCGGCCGTTGACCACGACGTTGCCGGCGTGCAGCACCATCCGGATATCACCGGACACATGCTGCTGAGTCTCCAGGACGAAGGCGTCCAGGGCCCGCTTCAACGGCGAGAACCACAGGCCGTCGTAGGCCAGCTCACCCCAGCGCTGCTCGACCTGCCGCTTGTAGCGGCCGAGCTCCCGCTCCAGGGTCACGCTCTCGAGTGCGCGGTGCGCGGTGATCAGCGCGATGGCACCGGGGGCTTCGTAGATCTCCCGGCTCTTGATACCGACGAGCCGGTCCTCGACCATATCCAGGCGGCCGACACCCTGCCGACCGGCGCGGCTGTTCAGCTCGGTGATGGCCTCCAGCACGCTGACCTGACGACCGTCGATGGCGACCGGAACACCCCGGTCGAAGGTGACGATCAGTTCGTCCGGCGCCTCGAAGTTGACGGTCGGGTCGGTGGTGTAGTCGTAGACGTCCTTGGTGGGGGCGTTCCAGAGGTCCTCGAGGAAGCCGGTCTCGACGGCACGGCCCCAGACGTTCTGGTCGATGGAGAACGGGGACTTCTTGGTGACGTTGATCGGGAGCTTGTTCTCCTCGGCGAAGGCGATGGCCTTCTCCCGGGTCCAGGCGTAGTCGCGGACCGGGGCGATCACGTTCAGATCGGGGGCCAGCGCGCCGATACCGACCTCGAAGCGGACCTGGTCGTTGCCCTTACCGGTGCAGCCGTGCGCGACCGTATCGGCGCCGTGGAACTTGGCGGCCTCCACCAGATGTTTGACGATGAGCGGGCGGCTGATCGCCGAGACCAGCGGGTACTCGCTCTGGTAGAGCGCGTTGGCCTGGATGGTGGGCAGGCAGTATTCATCGGCGAACTCGTCGCGGGCGTCCACCACGACCGCTTCGACGGCGCCGCAGTCGAGGGCGCGCTGACGCACCACGTTCATATCCTCGCCACCCTGCCCCAGGTCGATGGCCACGGCCACGACCTCGGCGCCGGTCTCCTTGCCGATCCAGCTGATGGCCACGGAGGTGTCCAGCCCACCGGAGTAGGCGAGTACGACGCGATCGGACATGTTCTGGTGCTCCTCGGATGGTTCTCGATGGTGCGGGTGGTTTCGGCGGCCGGCGGGCCCGCCGGCCTCCCAGCAGTATGCTGGCCCGTTGCCGGATCGGCTCGCGCCGCCGCTACAAATGATTATGCACGACGGTGCAATCTCATTCATAATCGGGGTGGCAATGCCCGCTACCTGGCCGGATACCGAGTCGGGTGAAGGTTGCGATCGGCTACCGAACCTTCCTCACCCTTCCACCATATGAGACGCTGATCACACCGATCGGCGCTCGACCAGCAAGGAGGACGGGACCGTGCAGTTTTTGCAGCAGTGGGCGCAGGACAACTACGAGACGATCGGCTTCATCGTCGTCAACCTCGGCAACGCCGCCCTGACCATCGGTAAATGGGGCATCGAAATGACCACACCGCTCCTGCAGGATCTGGTGAACAACCACTGACCCGCGGCGACCGGATCCGGTAGCGGCGACAGTGTCCGGCCGACCGGCGATATTACGTGCGGTACGCCCGGGCGAATCGGTGGATTCGGGCCGGTCGCTTCCGTTCCCCACCGGATCCGCGGAGAGCTGTCAGCGGGGCGGTGCTGCCCGCCGCCGAACCAGGTCCGGCCCCCGCCCGGCGTTGTGCCGCAGACACCCGGCCCCGGCAGGTGGATACCGGCTCCGGCGACGCCCGGCAGCCGGAGCCCCGGGCCGGAAAGTGCGGTAGCGTCACGGCATTCCGACGAGTGTGGAAGGAGCAGCGGTGCTGGGGGTGGGCGCGACCTTCGCCGGATACCGAGTCGAAGGGGTGCTGGGCCAGGGCGGTATGGGGACGGTGTACCTCGCCCGCCATCCACGACTGCCGCGCAGTGTCGCACTGAAGCTGCTGAACCGGGAGGTGAGCACCGATACCGAACTCACCCGGCGGTTCGAGCTGGAAGCCGATGTCGTCGCCCGGCTGGAACACCCGGGCATCGTCGGAGTATTCGACCGTGGCACCGACGAGGGTCATCTGTGGATCGCCATGCAGTACATCCGCGGCACCGACGCGGCGGCCTGGGAGGCGCGCCACCACCCGCCCGCGACCGCGGTCCGGTTGCTCGGCGAGACGGCGGCGGCGCTCGACTACGCGCACAGCCGCGGTGTACTGCACCGCGATGTGAAACCGGCCAATATCCTCATCGCGGATGCCGAATCGCTCCGTGAATCGCATGCGGTACTGACCGATTTCGGTATCGCCCGGCTCACCGACGCCAATACGAAACTCACGGCCACCGGCGCGTTCACCGCCACCCTCGCCTACGGTTCCCCCGAACAGCTGTCCGGCGAGGTGGTCGATCACCGATCCGATCAGTACTCACTCGCCTGCACCCTGTTCACGGTTCTCTCCGGCCGGCCACCGTATGCCTCCACGAACCCCGGGCAGGTCGTGATGGGGCATATCTCGCAACCGCCGCCGCGGCTCACCGATACCCGCCGCGACCTTCCCGCGGCGATCGACCCGGTGGTGGCGCGGGCCATGGCGAAACAGCGCGACGAACGGTTCCGCAGCTGCGGCGATTTCACCACCGCGATCCGGGACGCGCTCGAGGGCAGGCATATCGCGGCACCTGTCCCGGCACCGGCGACACCCGCGCCGGTCGCGCAACCGCCCGCTCCGCCGCCGCGGGCGGATCACATGTCCTGGCCACAACCGGTTCACGCGCACCATCGAGTCGTGCCGGAGCCGCACCCGCCGGTCGGCGATCCACGCGCCGCGGCGGGAGCCCGGTCGTGGACCGCGCAGCCGCCCGCCCGGCCGTCACGTGGCACCGCCGTCACCGCGGGTGTCGCGACCCTGCTCGTCGCTGTCGGCCCGCTGTTCGTCTTCTGTGTCGGTGCGGTCGAAACGATCGGGACGATCCGGGATGCCGCGCCCGGCGGCCGCGCGGATCTCGTCTACTCGGTGCTCGCGCTCCTGTTCATCGGAGTGTTCACCCTGCTGTGGGTCAGCGCGGGCGCGCTGTTGCTGGCGGGCAGACGGTCGGGTCGCGCGCTGACGCTCGTCAGCGCCGTGATCGGCGTCCTGCTGGCGATCACGGGGTCCGGGGTGGCGGTCTACTCGCGTGAATTCGCCGCGCTGGCGCTCGTATTTCCGCTGCTGGTGCTGTCGGCGGTCGCGCTGGTCTGCGCCGCGTCCCGCACCACCGGACGCTGGCTGGCGTACCGCACTTCCGTGCGGGCCGGTGGGCCCAGGTACTGAATCACCTGATCCGGACCGCACCGGATCGGTGGCCGCCGCGCGCCCGGGTCAGGCCAGATCTTCGATCTTCGCCGCCAATTCGGCGCCGGTGAGGGGTTCCCGCGCGATCACCGCGATGGTGTCGTCACCGGCGATCGTGCCGACTATGTAGGGCAGCGACGCCCGATCCAGTGCGCTGGCCAGGAAATGCGCGGCACCCGGCGGTGTCCGCAGCACCGCGATGTTCCCACTGGAATCGGTGGAGACCAGCAGATCACCGAGCAGTTTCGCCAGCCGGCCGGTGCCCCCGGTGACCCCGCGCACCGGACTGCCGTCCTCGGGCACCACGTACACGCCCGCGCCGCCGTCGGCGGCGCGTAGTTTCACCGCACCCAATTCGTCCAGATCGCGGGACAGCGTCGCCTGGGTGGTCTCGATTCCCTCCGCGGCGAGCAGGGTGGCGAGTTCGGTCTGACTGCGCACCGGATGCGCGGCCAGCAGCGCGATGATCCGCGACTGCCGGCCGGCACGGGTGGCGGCGGTGATCGGGCCCGCCGGATGTATCCGGGTCTCGCTCATCGTCGCCGCGCATCCTCGCGTGCCAGCAGCCACACCAGTAGCGCCTTCTGCGCGTGCAGCCGGTTCTCCGCCTCGTCCCAGACCACGCTCTGCGCCCCGTCCAGTACCTCGTCGGTGATCTCCTCGCCGCGGTGCGCGGGCAGGCAGTGCAGCACGATCGCGTCGGCACCGGCCCGGGCCAGCAGTTCGGTGTTCACCTGGTACGGCCGGAACGGGCCGACCCGGTCCAGGCCGTCACTCTCCTGGCCCATGGAGGTCCAGGTATCGGTGACCAGCACATCGGCGCCGTCGGCCGCGACCACCGGATCCTCGGTGACGACGATGCTGCCGCCGGTTTCGGCGGCCCGGGCCTCGGCGGCCTCGAGCACGGCCGGCGCCGGGAGGAAACCCGCGGGCGCGGCGATCCGGACGTGCAGTCCGGCGGTGACGCCACCGAGCAGCAGCGAATGGGACATATTGTTGGCGCCGTCACCGAAGTAGGCCAGCCGCAGTCCGCGCAACCCGCCCTTGTGCTCGGTGATGGTGAGCAGATCGGCCAACACCTGGCACGGGTGGAATTCGTCGGACAACGCGTTCACCACCGGCACCGTGGCGGTGGCGGCCATCTCCTCCAGCCGCTCCTGGCCGAAGGTCCGCCAGACGACGGCCTCGACGTAGCGCGACAGCACCCGGCCGGTATCGGCGAGGGTCTCGTCGCGGCCCAGCTGGGTCGTCTGCCCGTCCACCACCACGGCGTGCCCGCCGAGCTGGGCGATACCCACTTCGAACGAGAACCGGGTACGGGTTGAGTTCTTGTCGAAGATGACGCCGACGCCCCGGGGCCCTTCCAGGGGCCGGTGCGCGAACGGGCTCTTCTTGAGTTCGGCCGCCAGGGCCAGCACCTCGGCCTGTTCGGCGGGGGTCAGATCGTCGTCGCGCAGGAAATGGCGGACAGCGGCGGCCGAGGGTAGAGAGGCGGTCATCCGCGGGATCCTTTCGTTTCGGCCAGGACGTCGTCGAGGATCCCCGGCAGATCCAGAACCAGATTGTCGGCCTGCGTTTCTGTGAGCACCAGCGGCGGCGCCAACCGGATCACATCGGGTTTGGCGGGGTTCACCAGGTAGCCCGCGGCCCGTGCCCGGGCCTCGACCTGCGGGGCCACCGAATCGGTGAGACCGATCCCGATCAGCAGTCCGGCTCCGCGCACATCCGCGATCAGCGGATGCTCCAGCACCGCGATCCCGTCGCTGAGCCGTTTACCCACCGATTCGACGTGCTCGAGCAGGCCCTCCTCCTCGAGGGTGCTCAGGACGGCCAGCGCCGCGGCCGCGCAGACCGGATTACCACCGAATGTGGTGCCGTGCAGGCCGGGTGTGAACAGGTCCGCCGCCGGTCCGGTCGCCAGCACCGCGCCGATCGGCAGACCGGCACCCAGCCCCTTGGCGAGGGTGATGACATCGGGGGTGATCCCGAAGGATTGGTGGGCGAACATCTTGCCGGTGCGGCCGATACCGGTCTGCACCTCGTCCAGGATCAGCAGGGCACCCGCGCGAGCGGTGATCTCGCGCGCCCGGACCAGGTAGTCCATCGGCGGCACCACGACACCGCTCTCGCCGAGCATCGGCTCCAGGAAGACCGCGGCGGTATCTGCATCGACCGCGCGTTCGAGGATCTTGGTATCGCCGTAGGGGATGTGCACCACCCCGGGCGGCATCGGTTCGAACGGCGCGCGCTTGGACGGCTGGCCGGTGAGCGCGAGCGCGCCCATGGTGCGGCCGTGGAACGCCTCGTCACAGGCGATGATCTTGCGCCGGCCGGTGAGCCGGGCCATTTTGAACGCGGCCTCGTTGGCCTCGGTACCGGAGTTGCAGAAGAACGCCCGCCCGTCACCGTCACCGAAATGCCCGAGCAGCCGTTCGGCCAGCTCGATCGCCGGTTCGCTACCGTACAGATTCGAGACGTGACCGAGCGTACCGAGCTGGTCCATGACCGCGCTCAGGATCGCCTGATGCGCGTGGCCGAGACTGTTGACCGCGATACCGCCCACGAAATCGATATAGCGGTTGCCGTCCGCGTCGTACACCACCGCGCCGGTCCCCCTGGTCAGCACGACCTCCGGGGTGGCGTAGTTGCGCATCATCACGTTCGACCAACGTTGCCGCAGTTCCGCAGTGTTCATGCTCTGACTCCGTTTTCCTCGTCCGCCGGCAGTGTGACCATGGTCCCGATACCCTCCCCGGTGAAAAGTTCGAGCAGTACCGAATGGGGTACGCGACCGTCGATGACGTGCGCACCCGATACTCCGCCCCGGACGGCACGCAGACATGCCTCCATTTTGGGCACCATCCCCGAATCCAGCGAAGGCAGCAGCTCGGCCAGCGCGTCGGTATCGATCACGCTGGTCAGCGACGAGCGATCGGGCCAATCCGTGTACAGGCCCTCGACGTCGGTGAGTACCACCAGTTTCTCGGCGCCGATACCTTCGGCGAGCGCGGCGGCCGCGGTATCGGCGTTGATGTTGTGCACCACACCGTCGGCGTCGGGGGCGATGGTGGAGACCACCGGGATCCGGCCCGCGCGGATGAGATCGAGCACCGAATCGGGGTGGACGTCGGTGACATCGCCGACCAGTCCGATATCGGTGGCCGCCCCGTCGACGAAGACGGTGCGGCGGGTCGCGGTGAACAGCCGGGCGTCCTCACCGGAGATCCCGACGGCGTACGGGCCGTGCGCGTTGATCAACCCGACCAGTTCCCGGCCGACCTGACCGAAAAGCACCATCCGCACCACATCCATGACTTCCGGTGTGGTGACCCGGAATCCGCCGCGGAACTCGCCGGACATACCGAGGCGCGCCAGCATGGCCGAGATCTGCGGGCCACCCCCGTGCACCACCACCGGGTGCACGCCGACCGTGCGCAGGAAGGCCATATCGGCCGCGAACGCCCTTTTGAGCCCGTCGTCGATCATGGCGTTGCCGCCGTATTTGACGACCACCACCTTGTCCCGGAATTTCTGCAACCAGGGCAGGGCACCCGCGAGAATATGTGCTTTGTCCAGTGCGGACAGTTCGTGCAGCGCTTCGGTCATGAGCTGTAGGCCGAGTTCTCTTCGACGTAGCCGTGGGACAGATCGGTGGTGCGGACCGTGGCGGTGCCGTCGCCGAGCCGCAGGTCGACGACCACCTGGATATCGACCCCGGACAGGTCGACCTCACGTGCGCCCGGCGCGCCCGTACCGTCGACGCAGACCGGAAAGCCGTTGAACGATACCGAGATCAGGTCCGGGTCCAGGTCGATGGGCGCGGTACCGACCGCGGCCAGCACCCGGCCCCAGTTCGGGTCGGAACCGAACATGGCGGTTTTCACCAGGCTGTCCCGGGCGACGATCCGGGCCGCGGTGAGGGCGTCCGCCTCGCTGCGCGCCCCTTCGACGGTCACCAGGACACGCTTGGTGACCCCTTCGGCATCGGCCATCAGCTGACCGGCCAGATCGTCGCAGACCGCGAGTACGGCCGCATCCAGTTCCTCCTGGCTCGGCGCGACCTCACTGGCGCCGTTGGCCAGCAGTAGGACCGTATCGTTGGTCGACATCGAGCCGTCCACATCCAGCCGGTCGAAGGTGAGTTTCGTGGCCCGCCGCAGCGCGGTGTCGAGCTGTTCGGCGCTCGCGACGGCATCGGTGGTCAGCACGACCAGCATGGTCGCCAGCGAGGGCGCCATCATGCCCGCCCCCTTCGCCATACCGCCGACATTCCATTTGTCCGGATGGTGCAGCGATGCCTCTTTCGGCACCGTATCGGTGGTCATGATGGCGTGCGCGGCATCGGTGCCCCCGGACATCCCGCCGCCCATCTCGTGCACGATCTCGGTGACGGCGGGCAGCAGTTTGTCCATCGGCAGCCGGTCACCGATCAGCCCGGTGGAACAGACCGCGATCTCCCCGGCGCCGGTTTCGGTTCCCCAGTTGCTCAGCGCCGTGGCCAATTCCTCGGCGGTGCGATGGGTGTCCTGGAAACCCAGCGGACCGGTGCAGGCGTTGGCGCCCCCGGAATTCAGGATCACCGCCCGCAGCCGCCCGGATTTCAGCACCTGCTGTGACCACAGCACCGGCGCGGCCTTCACCTTGTTGCTCGTGAAAACACCCGTCGCGGCGTAGTCGGGGCCCTCGTTGAAGACGAGCGCGAGATCGGGGCCGCCCTTGGCCTTGATCCCCGCGGCGATTCCGGCGGCCCGGAAGCCGAGCGGCGCAGTGACGCCCTGGTTGTGCACGAGGTTTCCGTTCTTGTCGGTGGTCACGGTGCCACTCCTACGGTGGACAGCCCGGCGGTCTCGTCGAGGCCGAGCGCGAGGTTCATGGACTGCACGGCGCCCCCGGCGGTGCCCTTGGTCAGATTGTCGACGGCGCCGATCACCACCAGCAGCCCGGCGTCGGTATCGACGGCGACCTGCAGCGTGACGGAGTTGGCACCCAGCACGGCGCCGGTCTGGGGCAGCACGCCCTCGGGCAGCAGATGTACGAAGGGCTCGTCCGCGTAGGCCTTCTCGTAGACGGCGCGCGCCTCGGCCGCGTCCACCCGCACCGGTGCGGTGCAGGTGGCGAGAATCCCGCGCGGCATCGGGGCGAGCACCGGGGTGAACGAGACCCGGACCGGCGCACCCGCGACCGCCGACAGGTTCTGCGCGATCTCGGGTGTGTGCCGGTGCGCACCGGCCACTCCGTAGGCCCGCGCGGAACCCATGACCTCGGAACCGAGCAGACTCACATCGAGTTTGCGGCCCGCGCCGGAGGTACCGCTGACCGCAACGATATTGACCGCCGGTTCGACGATGCCCGCCGCGATCGCGGGGGCCAGGGCCAGACTGCTGACCGTCGGATAGCAGCCCGGAACCGCGATCCGGGTGGCGCCCCGCAGTGCGTCCCGCGCACCGGGCAGCTCCGGCAGCCCGTAGGGCCAGCTGCCCGCGTGCGGGCCGCCGTAGTACCGGTCCCAGGCGGCCGGATCGGTGAGCCGGAAATCCGCACCGCAGTCGATGATCAGTGTGGTCGCCGGCAGTTCGGCCGCCAGCGCCGCCGACTGTCCGTGCGGTAGGCCGAGAAAGATGATGTCGTGCCCGGCCAGCTCCTCGGCCGTGGTGGGGGCCAGGATCCGGTCCGCCAGCGGCAGCAGCTGCGGTTGCAGCGCGCCCAGGGCCGTACCCGCGTTGTTACCGGCGGTCAGCGCCCCGATCTCGAGGCGCCCGGCTCGGTACTCCGGATGGCCCAGCAACAGACGCAGCACTTCCCCGCCCGCGTAACCACTGGCACCGGCGACGGCCACGCGCAGGGGTCCGTTCCGGTCGGGCATATCCGTGAGATCAGCCATGTGATGATTATGCACGACCATGCAAGCTCATTCACAGACCGGTCGGCGTCACTTCCACGAGGGCCTCCCCTCGACACCACACCGGATAACCGCGCCCGACAAATCCCGCCCGGGACCACCCGATACCGGCGGTTGGGGCGAACAGGTCGGCATCGAGCTGTTCGAAGAAGCCGCCGGCCGACGGTGGGCCGATGCGCCACTCATGGTCGGCCATGAAGATTCCCTCCAGAATCGCCCGGACAGCCGTACGCACCAGATCGTCGACCCAGGACGGCGGGTGCCGGAGTTCGGCGACCGCCACCACGTACGCGGAGCCGCCACCCAGATCGGCTAGCATTAGAACATGTGTTCGAATCGCAGTCTCCGAGACCGGATCGGCGCCCTGGAACAGGCGGTCGACACACTGCTCTCCGGCGATCTCACCGCCGCATCCGATACCGAGCTCACCGAGTCGATGGCGCGACTGGAATCGCGAACACGCAACCTCGTGGGCCTCACCGCCCGATTCGCACAGGAACGCAACCGCCGGAACGGACCGGCCGGCCCGCAGGGCGCCGCGGAACCCGGTACGACCGCGACGAAGCCCGCCGACCCGGCCGGGACCTCCGCGGCAACGGCGAAGCGTGGCGCGTATTCGCCCTGCCCGAGCCGATCGGGCATTGTTTCCGGTGACCCCAGCACAGTGGCCCGAGGAGCAACCGTGACCGCACCCGTGCGCGTGGAGCGCACCGGCGACGTCGTCGTCTGGACCATCGACAATCCCGACCAGCGCAATCCGATCTCCGACGAGGCGACGATCGACGCACTGGAGAACGCGATCCGCGACGCCGACCGCGACCATTCGGTCCGCGTCGCCATCCTCACCGGGGCGGGTACGGCGTTCAGCGCCGGCGGCAATATCAAACATATGCGGGACACGGCCGGGATGTTCGGTGGCGACCCGGCCGCGCTGCGCCAGGGCTACCGGCACGGTATCCAGCGCATCCCCAAGGCGCTCTACCACTGCGAGATCCCCACCATCGCCGCGGTGAACGGACCGGCGATCGGCGCCGGCTGCGATCTGGCACTCATGTGCGATATGCGGATCGCCGCGACCACGGCCACCTTCGCCGAGAGCTTCGTCCGCCTGGGGCTGATTCCCGGCGACGGCGGCGCCTGGTTGCTACCGCGCGCGGTCGGTATGGCTCGCGCCAACCAGATGGCGTTCACCGGAGCCGCGGTGGACGCCGCCACCGCGCTCGACTGGGGCATGGTCAACGAAGTGGTCGAACCCGATCGGCTGCTGGAGAGCGCCCATCGACTCGCCACGGAGATCGCGGTCAATCCACCGCATGCGCTGCGGATGACCAAACGCCTGTTGCGCGAGGGTCAGCAGCAGAGCCTGGAAACTCTCCTGGAACTCTCCGCCGCGATGCAGGCGATCACCCATCACACGAGTGATCACGATGAGGCGGTCGCGGCGATGCTGGAGCGGCGCGCACCCCGTTTCACCGGAAACTGATCCGAACGCCGCCGCCCCGGCGGCACCTCAGATGTACTCGGAGATCAGCGTGGCCACCGTGCCCGGGACGAGCGCTTCGAAGATATGGGCGATATCGGCCGGGTAGGCGAGGTAATCGCCGGGCTCCAGTTCCACCGGGTCGTCGGCGGCTCCGACCAGCGCGCGGCCCGCGCCGAGCAGTACGTGCTCGACCGTGCCGGGCGGATGCGGCTGGGAGGAACGCCGGCGCCCGGGCTCGGCGGCGACGCGGTAGATATCGCGGCGGACACCGGTCGGGCTCACCGCCAGCAGCGTGGCCCGGTAGTCGGCTTCGGCGGCGTACACCGCCGGACCCTCCGCGGCCCGGATCACCCGCGTCGGCGTCCGCGGTGGGTCCAGCAGTTGGGAGAAGGGCACCTCCAGCGCGAGACACAGCGCCCACAGAGTTTCCAGGCTGGGGTTTCCGGTTCCCGATTCGAGCTGCGAGAGGGTCGATTTCGCGATACCGGCGCGCCGGGCGACCTCGGTCAGGGAGAGCTCCGCCCGTGCACGCTCGCGCCGCAGCGCGGTGGCGATCACCTGCTGCGGAGTCCGTTCCACAGCTGCCCCGGCGCGCACCGTCCGAGCGTTGTTCGATTCATCGTCATTCTGTTCGGTTTGACGAACGGTCGTGTCCATGTTCACTATGGTAGCCATGTGTTCGTTCTGGCGAACGGTCGATCGGCCGACCCGATCACTGATCCGCGTCCTCTGCGTCGCGGTAGCCGTCGCCGGCCTGTCCTACGGCGCCACGGCCACCGCGGCCGGACTACCCGTGTGGTTTCCGGTCGTACTGGGTGTGCTCGTCCTGGCCGCCGGCTCGGAATTCCTGTTCCTCGGAATCGTCGCCGCCGGTGGCAGCCCGCTCACCGCGCTGCTCGCGGGCCTGCTGATCAACGCCCGCCATATCGGTTACGGGCTCGGGGTCCCCGAGGTCCTCGGCACCGGATGGCGGCGGGTCCGCCGTGCCCACCTGCTCAATGACGAAACCGTCGCCGTGGCACTGGCGCAACGCTCGGCCGGGCACCGCCGGGCCGCCTACCTGGCCTGCGGATTCGGCATCCTCGCGGCCTGGCCCGCCGGAACCCTGCTGGGCAGCCTGCTCGGCACCGCGGTCCCCGATCCCGGTGCGTTCGGAGTGGACGCCGTATTCCCGGCGGTACTGCTCACCCTCATCGCGCCCGCGCTGAATACGCCGCGACTCCGGCGCGGCGCCCTCGCCGGGGCAGGACTCGCACTGCTGACCACCCCCGTACTTCCGCCCGGCCTGCCGATCCTGCTGGCCGGCCTCGGCGCGATTTTCACGATTCCGCGACGGGAGCGTCGGTGAACGATCTCGGATACCTGGTCGCCGCCGCCCTGGTCCTGGCGGTCGGCACCTTCGCCTTCCGGCTCGCCGGACCCGCGCTGGGATCGCGGATCACCGTATCCGACCGAGCCGCGGAGCTGCTGGAGAACGCTTCTGTCGTCGTGCTGGCGGCCCTGGTGGTCACCACCGGCCTGACCGAGGAAGGCGGCTCGGCCGGAATCGCCCGCCCGGCCGGAGTCCTGCTGGCCGGTGTGCTCCACCGGTACCGGGCGCCCCTACCGCTGGTACTCGGGGCCGCGGCCACCGCGACCGGCGTCCTGCGCCTGTCGGGTGTGCCCTGACCACCCCGCGCGCGAACACACCACCGGCCTACTGTTTCTCGACCACCCGCTCCCCCTCACCCGGTTTCCAGATGGTGACCTTCAGCAGATCGTCGTCGACCTCCACCGACGAGGCCGAGGTCAGGTCGGCGACGAAGAAATGGTCGAACGGCTGGTTCCGCAGATCCAGGCCGCTGTCCTCGTAGAGGTACTCGGCGAACCGCGCGTGCAATGCGGTATCCGGATCGTCGACCACCACGCCGAAGAGTTTCGCGTCGCCCTCGGCCACCATCGTGTCCTCGGTCGCGGTGTGCAGGCAGAAGCGGGGATCACGGACCAGATCCCGGAATTTGGTGGTGCCCGGCATTCCGACGATCACCAGTTTCTCTTCGAAGATCAGCGGTTCCACCGGGCTGATCCGGGGAAACCCGTCCGAACGCAGGGTGGCGAGCATGCACAGATTGCTGGTCGCGGTGTGGCGACGACGGAATATCTCGCTGATCCGCGGCGCCTCGGCGGTGAACTCACTCCATGTCGTCATACAGGCGACGGTACGACCTCCCACCGCATGCGCAGGTCAGGACGAGCCGGATCGAGACCCGGGGCACGCGAGATCGGGCCTCACCCGGAGTTGCGCAATGCCGTGGCCAATCCGTTCATGGTCAGCAGGATGCCGCGTTTGACCAGTTCCGAATCATCTCCCGCACGTAGCCTGCGCAGCAGTTCGACCTGCAGCTGGTTCAGCGGTTCCAGGTACGGGAACCGGTTGCGGATGGATTCCGCCAGCGAGGGGTTGTCGGCGAGTAGATGGTCGTTACCGGTGATGGCGGCGTGGACGGCCACCGTCCGGGCGTGCTCCCGCTCGATCATCGTGAAAATACGTTTCCGCAGCTCGGCATCGTCGACCAGTTCGGCGTACCGGGCGGCGATATCGAGATCGCTCTTGGCCATCACCTGCGCGAGATTCGACAGCACGGTCCGGAAGAACGGCCAGCGGCGGTACAGATCGGCGAGCCGGGCCAGCCGCTCCGGGTCGCCGTCGATCCACTCCTCGAGCGCGGTACCCGTGCCGTACCAGCCCGGCAGCATCACCCGGGCCTGACTCCACGACATCACCCACGGGATGGCCCGCAGATCGGAGACCGAATTGGTGGGTTTACGCGACGCGGGCCGGCTGCCGATATTGAGATCGCCCACCTCGGCGACCGGAGTCGACTGCCGGAAGTACTCCACGAAACCGGGCGTCTCGTGGACCAGCTGGGCATAGGCGGCGCGCGCCCGGCCGGCCAGTTCGTCCATGAGCGCGTAGGAGGGTTCGGCATCGGCGCCCAGACCCTCGACATCGAGCAGCGTCGATTCGAGGGTGCCCGCGATGAGCGATTCGAGATTGCGATGCGCCGACCCGCGTTCGGCGTATTTCGCCGCGATGACCTCGCCCTGTTCGGTCAGTCGTAGCGAACCGCGCACCGCGCCCGCGGGCTGGGCGAGAATCGCGTCGTAACTGCGTCCCCCACCGCGGCCGACGGTACCGCCGCGACCGTGGAACAGGCGTAGCCGGATACCGTGTTCGCGCGCCAGTTCGACCAGATCCAGTTCGGCGCGGTACAGCGCCCAGTTCGCGGCCAGATAGCCGCCGTCCTTGTTCGAATCGGAGTAGCCGAGCATCACCTCCTGCCGCATACCGCGGGCGGCCACCAGCTCCCGGTACTCGGGAACCCGCAGGGCCGCGGCCAGGGTCGAGGCGCCGGCCGCGAGATCCTCGATGGTTTCGAACAGCGGGACGATACCGGCGGGGCAGGAGGGTCCGCTGTCCGTACCGCCCGGATCCAGCAGCCCACCCTCTTTCAGCAGCAACGCCGCTTCGAGCAGATCGCTGACCGAGGTGCACATGGAGATGATGTAGTTGGGTACCGCGTCCGGACCGAGCGCGGCCACCACAGCGGCGGCCGCGCGCACGATGCCCAGCTCCTTGTCCGACTGTTCGCTGAGCCGCGCGCGCGGACTCAGCAGTGGCCGGCGGGTGCGCAGTTCCCGGGTGAGCAGTTCCACCCGTTCGGACTCGGGCAGGCTCGGATAGTCCGGGTGCACGCCTGCCCAGGCCAGCAGTTCGGTGACGACCTGCTCGTGGGTTTCGGAATTCTGGCGCATATCCAGGCCCTGGAGGTGGAATCCGAAGGTCTCCACCGAATAGCGCAGGGTGGCGAGCGCGTCGTCGGCCAGCAGCGCGTCGCCACCGGCCCGCAGCGAGGCGTCCACCGCGTCGAGATCGTCGAGCAGGTCCTGGGGTGTCGGATACCCGGTGACACCGGCGGAGTCGCCCGCACCGTGGGACTCGAACTCCCAGGGGCCCGCCGCATCGGGATCCAGCGTGGCCACGGCCTGTCGCGCCGTCGCGGTGAGCCGGACCCGGATCCCGTACAGGGCCCGTCGATACGGTTCGTCAGCGTAGGTTCGCGGATCCGGGTAGCCGCGCTCGGCGAGTGCCTGCAGCGCCGGAGTCACCGGGACCAGCCGCGCCGACAGGGCCAGGGTTTTCTCCAGTCGCACCAGATCGCGCAGATAGCGCCCGAACGCCACCCCTGCGGCCTGAGCAGCGGCCGTCCGCACCACCGCCGCCGTCACATATGGGTTCCCGTCCCGGTCGCCGCCGATCCACGAACCGGGTCGCAGCACGGGTTTCGGCAGCAGCCGCTGCTCCGGCCAGCGTGATCCCAGGGCCGCGCGCACACCGGCGTTGATCTCGGGGATGACATCGAGCAGGGTGAGTTCGTAGTACCGGAGCCCGACAGCGATCTCGTCCTGGATACGCAGCCTGGACAGCCGGATCAGGGCGGTGCGCCAGAGGGTGAGCACCTGCCGCCGGATCTCGATCTCCAGCGCCGCCCGTTCGGACTCCGGGGCACGCAGCCGCTGCCGCATCAGTTCGGTGATACGGCTCTGCGTGTCGAATACCGTCCGGCGCCGGGTCTCGGTCGGATGTGCCGTGATCACCGGCGACACCAGCGCGTCGGACAGCAATTCCGCCACCCGCTCTCCCGGTACGGCCGCGGCGTCCAGTTTCCGGTAGGTGGCCGCGAGGGAGGAGTCCTGCGGCGCCTCCCCCGCCGCCTCGTGCGCGGCGCGGCGGCGGTCGCGCTGGATATCCTCGGCGAGGTTGGCCAGCAGCACGAAATAGCTGAACGCCCGGATCAGCGGTAGTGCGACCGTGATATCGACCCCGGCCAGCATTTCACCGACGGCGCTGCGCTCCACCTCCTCGCGCCGCACCCGGAACGCTTCCACCCGCACCTGCTCGACGAGGTCGAAAACCTCAGGGCCCTCGTGGTCGCGGATCGTGTCACCGAGCACGCCACCGAGGAACCGGATGTCCTCACGGAGCGGAAGGGTCGCGTCGTTTCCTGCAGCGGTCTGCGCATCGCCCATGATCAGACAGTATGGACGGCCACCGCGCCGGTAGCTGTGACGACGCACACGCCCCGGGCGAACCGGATGTGCCGGACCCCGCGAGCCCGGGCTACCGGCACAGGTGTGACCCCTTCCTCAATTCAGCAGCTCGGAATCCTCTTCGGCCGCGGGCATGCCCGCCCGGCGCCCCTGCACCAGCCATCCGGCGGTCGCGACGACGCCGACGGTGAACACCAGTTCGGCACAGTTGGTGAGCAACATGGGCGGCATCGCGGCCGACACCGCCGTCATGATCACGGTGGTCACCGTCCACAGCCGATAGCCCCGGACCCGCCATACCGCGATCGCCGCCACGAGGACCACCAGCACGGTCACGACCGGTGACAGCACACCGGCGACCGACGCGTGCGCGGTCGTGTAGCGGACGGTGCCCGCCCATTCCCGCGGCTCCAGTGTGAGCCCGGTCAGTTCCCCGAACACACCCATCGCGAGCACCGCCGCGGTCAGTACCCAGACCCCGGCCCGCACCCAGCGGGCCCGCACCCAGCCGACCCCGGCCCGGTCCGCGGCGGCCCGCGCCCACGGCATCAGCAGTGGTGTGAGTACGAGATGCGCCACGAAACGAGGTACCGACCAGGTCTCCAGGGCCGGGCCCGCCCCGGCCCAGCGCCCCGCCGCGAGCACCGCGTTGTCGTAGGCCAGCGCCACGCACACCATCGCGGGCACGATCGGCAACCTGTCGCCGGTCCACCGGATCAGCAGTAGACACCGGCCGGAAAGTGCCAGTTGTCCGGCGGCGAGCACCGCGAACAGAACGGAGGCGAGCACAGGCGTCCTTTCCGGACGCGGTCACCACGCCCGGCGATCACGTTACCGATATCGGAGACCACGACCGTGGTCGTCACCGCGTGATCCCGGACTCCGCCCGGGATGGTCCCCCGGGCCGGAGATCCGGACCGGTGGCCGCCCCGAGCTCAGCGGTACCGGCGCCGGTGTGCCCGCATCTCCACGGCTGTGCCGGACGCCGGCGCACCGAACGGCCGCGCACCGGCACCCAGCACCTTCTCGAACCGGAAGCGCCGGGTGGCACCGGAAGCCACCTCGGCGAACCCCGCCGCCGCGTAGAGCGCCCGGGCCTCGGGTTGGCGATCGCCGGTAGCCGCGGCCACCCGCACGTACCCGAGCCGGACCATCTCCGCCTCCAATTCGGCGAGCACCCGGGTCGCCAGCCCGCAGCGGCGGTGCTCGCGCGCGGTCCATACGCGTTTCAACTCGGCGGTTGTGGCATCGGCACGACGGAAAGCACCCCCGGCGACCGGGCCACTGTGGTCCACCAGCACCAGCAGATCACCGTCGGGAGCCGCGAAATCGGCGGCCGGACTGTCCCGGAACCGGCGGTGGATCGCGCCCGCGGTAGCGCCGTACCGGATGCTGTAGTCGATAGCGAGTTCCGCCAGCAACGCGACGGCCAGCGGATGGTCCTGGTGCACGTGATACAGCCGCGGTCCGCGGCCCCGCATATCGATCGCGAGCGGTGTACCCACTGCTGGTACCTCCATCACCCTCGGCCGTTGCCACACCACTCGGCCACTCCGGATGGTGATGCCGAGGTTAACGAATCGGACAGGGTCGGCACACCGGTTCCGGTCGCGTGTCGTCGAACTCTGGACACTGTTACGTTCCGTTTACACCACCCGCTGTTAACCGTTCGGTAATCCCGGCCGGTCGTGCCGGAAAAGGTATCGCGGCAGCGGATCTCCCTTTCCCGGCTCCGCCGGACACGCGAACTACCGGCCGACCGGCACCGGGTCCGGGTCGGCGGTGAGTACGCCGCGGAACTTCGCCGCGAGCAGCAGCGCCAGCGCGACCAGGGCTCCGCTCGTCCAGACCGGGCCCAGCTCACCCGCTCCGGTATCCAGAGCGAGGGCCGCCAGCATCGGTCCGGCTGCCGCGCCGACGTTCAGCGCCGCGGTCGCGTAGGAACCCGCCATGGTCGGCGCCGCCGCGGCCTCGTAGAGCACCCGTGTGATGACGGTGCTCCCGACCGCGAACGACAACGCTCCCTGGACCCCGACCGAGAGGAGCAGGGCGAGGGGACAGCCGGCCGTCAGCGCGAGCAGGAACCACCCGCCACACAGCAGCGGTCCCGCTACCGCGATGACCGTCCCGGCACGACGATCGGACAGCCGCCCGGCAACCGTCACACCGGCGAAGGAACCCACCCCGAAGAGCACGAGCGCCACCGGCACCCAGAGCGGGGCGAGCCCGGCCGGACCGGTCACCAGCGGCGCGAGGAAGGTGAAACTGCCGAAGGTGGCGGCATTCACCAGAGCTCCCAGCAGCATGACCACGAGCAGACGGGGGCGTCGCAACTGGGCGAGTTCACGGCGCAGCCGCGGGCGCGCGCCGGTATCGGTCGCTCGCCCGGGGATTCCGGCGAGGACCCCGGCCGCCACCGGTAGGCAGATCACCGCGATCGCCCAGAACGTCGCGCGCCAGCCGAGTACCGCGCCGAGCAACGCGCCGCCGGGTACCCCCGCGACGGTGGCCGCGGCGGTACCGGCCAGCAGGACCGCCAGGGCCCGGCCCTGGCGCCCGGCCGGAACCAGAGCGGCGGCCGCGGTCAGCGCGACCGCGAGGAACCCGGCGTTGGCGACAGCGGCCAGTACCCGGGTCGCCACCAGCACGGGGAAGCTTCCGGTCACGGCTCCGGCGATATGCGCGACCAGGAACAACAGCAGGAATCCCAGCAGGCTCGACCGGACCGGCCAGTTCCGGGCGAGACCCGCCATCAGCGGTGCACCCACGACCATGCCGACCGCGAACGCCGAGGTCAGCAGGCCGGTGGCGCCGAGACCCACGCCGAGATCGGCCGCGATATCCGGGACCAGCCCGGCCAGCATGAATTCCGAGGTACCCATGGCGAAGACCGCCAGGGCGAGCAGATAGAGAGCGAAGGGCATGAAGTACTCCGAGGTGGAAGAGACAGGAAACGTCTCGTCACCCCGGTCAGCGCCCGGGAATCAGCGAATCACCGGGATACGGCACGGTGGCTGCACAGCGAGAGTTCAGGGGCTGACGGGGATGACCGGCAGCCCTGCTCTGGATGCCTCGGGGCTCGACATGGGACAGAGCGTAGTGATTCGGGCGGGTCTCCGCACCACGATTTCCGGCCCCGTGCCGAACTCCGGAAGTACTCAGCTCGGATCGTCGAGCCGGACCCGGACGGTGACCCGGCCCTTCTCGTCGCGTCGCGCCGTCGCGTGGCCGCGCCGGTCGCCGTCGCGGAAGTGCAGCAGGATCGGGGCGCCCTCGCCCAGGAAGTTCCGCCACCAGCTCTTCTTGTCCGGCATGGCGACACCGATCAGCAGGCCGTCGTCCTTCTTCAGGTAGTTGACCGGGGTGCGGAAGGTCTGTCCCGACCGGCGGCCGACGTACTCGATCTGCACGAACCCCTTGCCCAGCAGCGACCCCAGTACCGGGATGTCGAGCAGGGCCACTACGCCGGTGTTGAAACCCCGGACCGCCCGGCCCAGCAGTGTCGTCGATGTCACAGGTTCCTCCTGCTCGATATCCGCCTGTCCGAAACCCGACCCTAACGTGCGTCCAGGGCAGCCGCCGACCGCGGCGAACTCCGTCACCCGGGATCTCGGGGCGGGCCGGCGGAGGCCGGGATCGCTGCCGGTTTGCGCGGGACATGCCCGGCTGCCACTATCACCTGCGGTATAGCGCCGGGACCTCGATCGCAGCGATACCGCTCATCGGCCGAGACCGGAACCGGCGGGAGAAGCAGCGTTCGATACGGAGTGGGTTGATGCTCAAAGGTTTCAAAGACTTTCTCATGCGCGGGAACGTCATCGATCTGGCCGTCGCGGTCGTGATGGGCACAGCGTTCACCGCGGTGGTGAGTTCGGTGACCAAGGGTGTGGTGGAGCCGTTGCTGGCTGTGCTCGGCGGCAGCAGCCAGTTCGGCTTCGGTATCACTCTGCTGGCGGGCAAACCCGCGACCTTCATCGCGCTCGGCCCGATCATCAGCGCCGCCATCGATTTCATCATGGTCGCCGCGGTGCTGTACTTCGCCCTCATCCTGCCGATGAAGACCATGCAGAAACGTTTCTACGCCAAGAACAATGTCGAGGCCGAACCGTCCACACCGGCCGATATCGCGCTGCTGACCGAGATCCGCGATCTACTCGCCGAGCGGGCCGAACGGCCCGAAGCACTCACCAAGGACACCCAGCAGGTGCATTCCTCCTGAATCCGGGAGAGCGCACCCGCTCATTCGAATCACGCGTCGGATAAACCTGTTCGGACGCTGACCGGGGGCATATCTTCGCCCGGTGACCTCGATCGTCCGCCATCCCGCGGCTCTCACGCTGCGCGGGGTGCGACGCAGCTTCGGATCTGCCACCGTGCTGCGCGATATCGATCTCGATATCGCGCCCGGGCAGATCGTCGCCCTCGTCGGCGCGTCCGGATCGGGGAAATCGACACTGCTGCGCCTCATCGCGGGGCTCGATCGGCCCTCGGCAGGTTCGGTGACCATCGACGCGCAGCCCATCGCGGGCGTCGACCCACGCTGCGCGGTGGTCTTCCAGGAGCCGCGCCTGCTGCCGTGGCGGAACGTGGCCGGCAATGTGGCACTCGGACTGCCCGCCGGAACCGGCCGCGCGGCCGGGGCGGCGGCGGTCCGGGACTGGCTGGATATCGTGGGGCTCACCGGGTTCGCGGAGTACCGGCCACGCCGGATCTCGGGCGGGATGGCCCAGCGGGCGGCTCTGGCGCGGGCGCTGGTACGCCGACCGGGGGTGCTGCTGCTGGACGAACCGTTCGCGGCACTGGACGCGCTCAACCGGCTGAAGATGCAGAAACTGCTGGTCGATGTGCACACCGAGATCGCGACCACCGTAGTACTGGTCACCCACGATATCGACGAAGCACTGCTGCTGGCCGACCGCATCGTGCTGCTGGAATCCGAATCCGGCCGCGGCTCCGGTATCGGCGATGTCTTCGAAGTGCCCGGCTCTCGCCCGCGGGAACGTTCCGACAGCCGGCTCACCGCGCTGCGCACCACCCTGCTCGACCGGCTCGGAGTCCCCGAGCCCGGCGCGGTTCCGGCCGCCGATGTTCTCGTGAAGGAGACCGCCCGATGAAGTTCCGTACCGTATGGGCGATCCTGACCTCGGCGGCGGCCGCGCTGACCGCCGGATGTGTCCAGGGTGAGGGGTCCGGTGCCGCGAGCGGTGCCGATATCCGGCTGGACTACGCCTACTACAACCCGCTCAGTCTGGTGGTCCGGGACCAGAAGCTGCTGGAGAACGACGGATACACCGTGACCTGGGTGCTGTCGGCGGGTAGCAACAAGGCCAATGAGAACCTGCGCGCCGAGGCCATCGATATGGGGTCGACCGCGGGCTCGGCGGCGTTGCTGGCGCGGGCCAACAACACTCCGATCAAAGTGGTGTCGTTGTACGGGAAACCGGAATGGACGGCGCTGGCGGTGGCACCGGGGTCGCCGATCGATTCGGTGGCGAAGCTGCGCGGCCGGAAGATCGCGGCGACCAAGGGCACCGACCCCTACTTCTTCCTGCTGCAGGCGCTCGCTACCGCCGGGCTCACCGGCAAGGACGTCGATATCGTCAATCTCCAGCACTCCGACGGCAAGGTCGCGCTGGAACGCGGAGCGGTGGCGGCCTGGGCCGCGCTCGACCCGTATATGGCGCAGAGCCGGCAGGAAGGCAAATCGCAACTGCTCTACCGGAACCCGGATTTCGCCACCTACGGCACCCTCGATGCCCGGGAGGATTTCCTCGCCGAACATCCGGACCGCGCGCAGGCGGTCGTGGACGCGTACGAGAAAGCGCGCGACTGGGCGCTGGCCCATCCGGCGGAACTGGCCGCGTTGCTGGCCCGGGAGGCCGGGGTGACCCCCGAGGTCGCGGCCGAGGAACTGGAACGGACCGGGCTGGACAACGACCCGGTACCGGGCCCGGAACTGCGCGGTGTCCTGGAACGGGTGGTACCCATCATCGTCGGTGACGGCAGTGTGCGGTCGGCGGAGGCCGCGACCACCTCGCTGGAATCGCTGTTCGAACCGGAATTCGCGAACCGGGCCACTCGGTGAGCACGGCGCCACTCGCCGGCCCGGATATCGATACCGCCGACGAGCGGCCGGCGGCCCGGCGGTGGTGGACGCGGTTCGGACTCGGGCTGATCGTGCCCCTCGCACTGCTCGTGCTCTGGCAGGTCGTGACCGCGGCCGGGCTGTACTCGCCCTCGCAGCTGCCGCCGCCGGCCGATGTCGGCAGCGCCGCCGGTGATCTGCTCGGCGACGGTGCGCTGTGGAACCACCTGGCCATCAGCGTGCAGCGCGAGATCATCGGATATCTCACCGGCGCGGCGGCCGCACTGGCGCTGGGCGCGCTGATCGGCCTGTCCGATCTCGCGCGCCGGATGCTCGCGCCCACGGTCGAGATCCTGCGCACCGTACCGTCACTCGCCTGGGTTCCGCTGCTGCTGTTGTGGCTGGGGATCGGCGAACAACCCAAGATCATGCTGGTCGCCATCGGCGCGTTCTTCCCGATCTACACCACCACCGCCTCGGCGCTGTCGCAGGTGGATCCGCATCTGATCGAGGTCGGCCGTGCCTACGGTCTGCGCGGCGCGACCCTGCTCACCCGGATCATGCTGCCCGCCGCGGCGCCGTCCATCCTCAACGGGTTGCGGCTCGGACTGGTCAACGGCTGGCTGTTCCTCGTCGCGGCCGAACTCATCGCCTCGTCGAAGGGGCTGGGCTTCCTGCTGATCGACAGCCAGAACACCGGCCGTACCGACGTCATGCTGCTGGCCATCATCGCGCTGGCCGGGCTCGGCAAGCTCAGCGATATCACCTTCGGAGCGGTGGAACGGGCGGTCGTGGCCCGGCGGTGACCCGGGGCCCGGATGCGGAAGGGCCCTCCCCCGCTCAACCGGCCGGCGTCAGGATCTTCAGCACCTCATCCGAGTAGTAGAACGGTTCCAATCGTTCCCGGATCAGCCCGGCGAGCACCCCGTCCCGTGCGGCGGCCTCCACCACAGCGGGCCCGTAGCGCAGGATCTCCGCGACGATATCCTCGCCGGTGAGCCCCAGTTCGCCGAGCATCGCGGCAAGCGTGTGGTCACGGTATTTCTCATGGAAGACCTGGACGCATTCGGCCACCAGCAGTCCGAAATACTCCTTCTCCCGCGTCGTCACCGCGATCCGGTAGCAGAGCCGGACGAGATCGTTGAGATCCTGTTTGGTGAGGTACTCCCGCAGGCCGCTGATCGGTTCGTCGGCGTGCAGATCCCAGAACTCCATGGTCGCGTCGTGTACCGGAGCGTCGCGCAGCATTTCGCGGATCGCGCTGTTGGTGCGTTTGAGCGCGTACATGGCGCTCTTGCCGGCGATATCGCCGAGGATCGTATTGGATTCGGCGGCCTTACGGGCGCGGTCGGCCGCGGACTGCCCGATCGACATGAGCGTGCCCATACCGGGGATCTTCTCCGCGCGCTGCCGGTTGACCTCCACGAAATCCCCGACCAGTTTGTCGACGAATTTCGAGGCGACGGTAGCGACCAGCGGGCTGTCGGTCAGGCGTTCCAGGACCCGTTCCTGGGTCCGGTGCATATCCACGATCTTCTGCAGGAGCGCTTCGACCGGTTCCCGTTCCACCAGTTCACCGAGGGTGTGATCCTCGTTGGCGGCGATACTGTCGTAGATCGCGTCGGCGAACAGGCCGACGGTATCGGCCAGTACGGCGCTGCCGCCGACCTTGTCGACGAGGGTGGCCACGGTCTGTTCGAGCCGCTCCACCTCGACCACCTCGCCCGCGTCCACCGTGCCCGCGACCTCGAGCACAGCGGCCACATCACGGGCGACGACTTCGGCGAACCGGTCGCCGCTCACTTCGTCGAGCAGCCACTGCACCTGAGCGTCGAGCAGCCGGTCGGCAAGCACACGCGCAGTATCGACCTCGTTCACAAATTCTCCTTCGAAGCGGCTTCATGCGGTCCGCGGAGGTCGCAGCGAAGGCGGAGGTATCGCCTCATCGGATCGGTCCCCTGTCGCTCCGGCGCGGGCCGGGCGGGATCAGGCCTCTTCGCCCTCGTGCAGGGAGGTGCGAATCTGCGCCAGACGATCCCGCGCAGCCTGTTCACGCGCTTCCCACTGTTCGTCGGCTCCGCGGCCGGCCGGGCTCTGCCGATCGAGTGCCCGGGCGCCGAACGCGGTGCCGATACGCCGCTCGACCTTATCGCGTACGGAACCGAACGTCGGCACACCGGAGCGGGTGTAGCCACCGACCGGACCGGAGGCTGCCGCGCCCTGCCCGGCTGCCGCGCCGATACCGGCGTCCACCTGCGATGATGCCGTGATATCGGATGTGGATCCATAGCCGGTCGAACCGGGGGTGCCGGGAATCACACCTTTTTCCGGCCCGCTCTGCCCGGTTTCCGACAGCAGTCTCGTAGCGGCCTCGTACAGGGGGGCCAGCTTGTCGCGGCCCGCGGCGGCCACCACCAGGACGGCCAGCAACTGCTCGTCGGGCAGGGCCGCCAACCGCGCGGCGAGCGCGCCCGGATCGCCTGCGCTCGGTTCACTCATGCGACCACCCTACGACGTCCGGTCCGTCCGTTCGGACGGACCGGACAACGTTGACCGCGAACAGCTCTGCCTAGGCCCGGATCGCCGCGCCCACCGCGTCCGAAGCGGCGGCTACGGCGGCGTCGCGGGCGGCGCTGGCCTCGTCCTCGGTCAGGGTGCGATCGGCGGCCCGGAAACGCAGGGCGTAGGTGAGCGATTTACGTCCCGCCCCGGCCTGCGCACCCGCGTACACATCGAACAGCGAGATATCCTCGAGCAGTTCACCGCCGCCGCTCAGCAACGCCGACTCGACGGCCGCCGCGGGAACATCGGCCGAGACGCTGACCGATACATCCTGCAGTACGGCCGGGAACGGCGAGATGGCCGGCGCCGGCCGGGACTCGCGCAGCGGTAGTGCGTCCAGATCGAGTTCCAGCGCGCAGGTGCGCGGCGGCAGCCCGGACCGTTCCAGCACACCCGGATGCAGTTCACCGGCGTAGCCGACCACGGTGCCGTCCACCGTCAGCTCGGCGCACCGCCCGGGATGCCACGGCAGCTGCTTGCCCGGTCGGCGGTCGAGCACGACCCCGGCGGCCTCGGCGATCACATCCGCGAGCGCGAAGGCGTCGGCGGCCTCTGCCGCACGGCCCGGCCCCCACGGACCACGGGGCTCCCGGCGACCGGTGAGCACCACCGCGACATGCTGCGGCTGCTCGGGCAGCGAGGCCAGCAGTTCGCCGATCTCGGAATCGGTCGGGCGGCGATCCACCGGCAGCGGTGCCACGGGTTTGGTATCCGGCCCCGGCAACACCACCTGGGCGATCCCGTAGAGCGACAGATCACGCGCGCCGCGGGAGATATTGCGGACCGCGATCTCGAGCAGCCCCGGCAGCAAGGTGGTGGCGAGTTCGGCCCGCTCGACATCCAGCGGGTTCAGTACCCGGGTGGTCGTCCGCCGGGGGTCGTCCTCGTCCAGGCCCCAGGTGTCGAAGACATCCGCGGGCAGGAATACCGGCGGCGGCACCTCGACGCAACCGGCGAAGGCCAGCGCCCGGCTCACCGCGCGGCGGCGGCGCTGCACCGGGCTGAGACCGCGTCCGGCCGGTGCCTGCGGTAGTACCAGCGGGATCTGCTCCAAGCCCTCGAGCCGCAGGACTTCTTCCACCAGATCGGCGGGCTGGGTGAGATCGGGCCGCCAGCTCGCCGGGGTGACCACCAACTGGCCGTGCCCGCTGGTCTCGTCGACCGCGACCTCGACATGGCAGCCGATCTGGGTCAGGCGGCGCGCGGAAGTACCCGGGGCGTACTGCACCCCCGCGACGCGATCTGGCAGATCGATATCCATGCGGATGGCCGCCGGTGCGGACAACGGCAGCCGGATATCGGTGAGGGTGGGCTCCACCGTGCCCCCGGCGATTTCGGCGAGCAGGCTCGCGGCCCGGTCCAGCGCGGCCAGGTTGAGTTCCGGATCGACCACTCGCTCGTAGCGTTTGCTCGCTTCGGACACCAGTTTGTGGCGGCGCGCGGTGCGATAGATGAACAGTGGATCCCAGGTCGCGGCTTCCAGCACGATATCGGTGGATTCCGCGCCCACCTCGGTGGACGCACCACCCATCACACCGGCCAGGGAGACAACACCCGTGTCGTCGGCGATGACCACATCCTCGGCGTCGAGTTCGCGTTCGACCTCGTCGAGCGTGCGCAGCGTTTCGCCGGCGGCGGCCCGGCGCACCACCAGCCCACCGCTGAGTTTCGCGGCATCGAAGGCGTGCAGCGGCTGTCCGAGTTCCAGCATCACGTAATTGGTGACATCGACGGCCGGGGAGATCGGCCGTACTCCGGACAGCAGCAGCCGGCGCTGCAACCACCACGGGCTCACCGCGTGCGGGTCGATACCTGTCACTCGGCGGACCCCGAAACGGGTGCACTGCGTTTCCGGTTCCACGCGGACCGGCCACGCCTCGTCGCCGTCACCCAGCGTGCGGACGGCCGGGTCGGCGTATTCGAGGTCGAAACCGCAGGCCAGTTCACGGGCCAGACCACGGACGGAGAAGCAGTAGCCGCGATCGGGAGTGATGTTCAGTTCGACGACGGTATCGCCGAGGCCGAGCAGTTCGTTGGCGTCGGTACCGGGTTCGGCCGTACCGGGTTCCAGCACGAGGATGCCCGAATGGTCCTTGCCGATACCGAGTTCGGCGACCGAGCAGATCATGCCGTTGGAGATATGCCCGTAGGTCTTGCGCGAGGAGATGGCGAAACCGCCCGGCAGCACACCGCCCGGCAGCACCACCACCACCAGATCACCGACGGCGAAATTGGACGCGCCGCAGACGATCTCCTGGGGTTCGCCGGTACCTATATCGACCTTGCAGAACCGGATCGGCTTCTTGAACTCGGTGAGTTCGGTGATCTCGGCCACCCGGCCGACCACCAGCGGATGCTCGATCTCGCCGCCCACTCGTTCGAGGGTGTCGATCTCCTCGACTTCCAGTCCGACCCGGACGAATCCGGCGTCGAGTTCCTCCGGCGTCACCTCCCAGCCGGGAACGGTGCGGCGGATCGTTTCGGTCAGCCAGGACTGCGCTACTCGCACTGTGACGTTCGCTCTCTCGCTCGGAAAAGATCAGGACCGGATGCCGAAGGGCAGGGTGAACCGCACATCGCCCTCGACGATGTCGCGCATATCGGGAATGCCGTTGCGGAACTGGAGTGTCCGCTCCAACCCCATCCCGAAGGCGAAACCGCTGTACACATCGGGATCGATACCGCTGGCGATCAGCACCTTCGGGTTGACCATGCCGCAGCCGCCCCATTCGACCCAGCCGGCGCCGCCCTTCTTGTCCGGGAACCACACGTCGACCTCGGCCGAGGGTTCGGTGAACGGGAAGTAGTTGGGCCGGATCCGGGTGGTGGTGTCGGGGCCGAACAATGCCCGCGCGAACGCGTCCAGGGTGCCGCGCAGATGGGCCATGGTCAGGCCCTTATCGATGGCCAGCCCCTCGACCTGGGAGAACACCGGAGTGTGGGTGGCGTCCAGTTCGTCGGTGCGGAAGGTTCGACCCGGGCACACCACATAGATCGGCAACTCCCGTTCCAGCATGGACCGCACCTGCACCGGCGAGGTGTGGGTGCGCAGCACCTGGCGCGAACCGGCCGGTGCGATATGGAAGGTGTCCTGCATGGTGCGGGCGGGGTGGTCGGGCAGGAAGTTGAGCGCGTCGAAGTTGAAATGCTCGGTTTCCACCTCCGGGCCCTCGGCGATCTCCCAGCCCATCCCGACGAACACATCGGCGACCTGCTCGGAGATGACGGTGATCGGATGCCGGGCACCCACCGGACCCCGGTTCGCCGGAAGTGTGACATCGATCGCCTCGGCGACCAGCACCGCGGCATCGCGTTCGGCGAGCAGTACCCGCTGGCGTTCCTCGAAGGCCTCCGAGACCCGCGACCGGGCCTTGTTCACCCGCTTACCGGCGTCCGCCTTCTCCGATTTGGGCAACGACCCCAGCGATCGCTGCGCCAGCGCGATCGGCGACCGGCCACCCATGTACTCGGTTTTCGCGGCGGCGAGCGCGTCCAGATCGGCGGCGGCCGCAAAGGCCTTCTCGGCCGCCGCGGCCGCGGCGGCCAGGGCTTCTTCGGTGAGGGCGGATTCCTGCCCGCCGGTCGCTGCGCCTGCGTCGGTGTCGTCGGCCACGGTCTACTCGTCTCTCCCCTGGGCATCGGTGAGCGGGCGCGGTCGGCTCCGGCGCCCGTATTGCTGCTGGTGGAATCGTATTCGATGGCCCCCACCCGGCTCACGCCGATATCCCCCGCCGATCACTGCCCGGTGCGCGGACACCCGCAACCGGTAAAGTCCCCTCCGATGACGAACGCCTTGACCCGCACCGAGACGCTCGCCGGACGTGCCCGCCAGCAGGCGGTCTGGCTGCTGCCGCTTCTGGCGGTGCTCGTGACGTGGGTGTGTATCTCGCACCCGATCGATCCGTTCCGCAGCATCAGCGGCGAATACATCGACCTCGAGGTCTACCGCCTCGGGGTCGAGGAGTGGCGCTCGGGTGGCGACCTCTACGGCCATCTGCCCGAGACGGGTGCCGATATCAGCCTGCCGTTCATCTACCCGCCGTTCGCGGCGCTGGCCCTCGGTATCTACGCACTGCTGCCGTGGGCGGCCTCGGTGATCACCTATCTGGTGGTCTCGATCGGCGCGCTGGCGGTCACCCTGTTCCTGGTGGCCCGCCAGATCTGGCCGCAGCAGGATCAGCGCAAACTCGCGGTGGTGGTGACCGCGAGCGCGACCCCGCTGTCGCTGCTGCTGGAACCGGTCTGGTCGACCCTCGATTTCGGCCAGGTCAATCTGATCCTGATGGGCCTCGTCGCCGCCGACTGCCTGACCCGCAGCCCGCGCTGGCCGCGCGGGATGCTGCTCGGCATCGCCGCGGCGATCAAGCTGACCCCGGCGGCTTTCGTTCTGTTCTTCCTGATCCGCAAGGACTACAAGGCCGCCGCGACGGCCGCGATCAGCGGCGCCGTCGCCACGGCGATCGGTTTCGCGGTGATGCCCGACGAGTCGGTGCGGTACTGGTTCGGCGGGTTCGGCAATGTCGGCGGTCTGAGCGGATCGGAGTTCCAGACCAACCAGTCGATCCAGGCGGTGCTGGCCCGTTTCGAGATCACCGGCACCTTGGCCACCGCGCTCTGGCTGCTCGCCGCGATCGCACTCGTCGCGGTGGCAGTGGCCGCCATCCGGCGTACCGGCACGCCGCCGATGATCGCGCTGGCGGTAAACGCGGTGGTCGCGCTGCTCGTCTCCCCCATCTCCTGGTCGCACCATTGGGTATGGGTGGCACCGGCACTGCTGGCGATGATCGGTTACGCCACCACCCGGCCCTGGTCCGAGGTGCGCGGCTGGTACGCGGCGGCGGTGGCCACCGCCGTGGTCTTCGTCCTGGCGAAACACAACGATCTGCCCGGCAACGACGGCCGGGAACTCGACTGGTCGACCTGGCAGAAAGTGATCGGCAACGGCTACGTCTGGTTCAGCGTGCTGCTGGTGGTGCTCTACGCGACCGCGAGCCGGCGGCAGCGGACCCTGCCGCGGCCCGCGCCCGCGGGTGCCGGCGAATCGCTGGTTTCGGTCCGCGAACGCTGATCGGCGGCGCGCCGGTACGCACCGCCGATCGGTCCCGTGCGAGGTCGGGCGACCCGCTACGGCGGACCCGCGACCATCAATGCACCACTTCCCGCACGGTGGACCGCCCCGGTAGCAGCGCGGCCGCCAGCGCCCCGGCGGCGACGACCCCCGCGCCGACCCAGACCGCCGGCACCAGTCCGTCCACGTAGCTCTGTGGGTCGGTGTACGCGCCGTACGAGGCGAACACCGAGGCCAGAACCGCGATACCCATGGCCACGCCGACCTCCCGGACCGTGTTGTTGGTGCCGGAGGCCACCGAACGATCCGCCTCCGGCACCGCACCCATCACCACGGTCGCCAGGGGCGCGAAGGTCAACCCCATCCCGACTCCGGCCAGCAGCAGCGGCGCCACGAAGGTGCCGTAGCCGAGGTCCACCGCGATGATCGCGGCCATCCAGGCCAGTGCCACCGCCAGCAGCGCCTGCCCGGTAACGAGCAGTATCCGCGCACCGACCCGGTCGATCACCAGACCGGCCAGCGGGGCCACCACCATCGGCGCCATGGTCCAGGGCATGGTCCGGATACCGGATTCGAGCGGCGTATGTCCCTGCACCACCTGGAAGAACTGGGCGAGCAGGAAGATCGATCCGAACACACCGACGGAGAAGGCGAAGGCCACCACATTGGCCACGCTGAATGCCCGGACCCGGAACAGTCGCGGCGCGAGCATGGGGGCGGCCGCCCGGTGCTCCCACGCGATGAGCGCGCCCAGCAGGACCGCACCGCCGATCAGCGCCGTGCGGACACCGCGGGAACCCCAGCCGTCGTCGGCCCCGTGGACAATGCCCCAGACGACCGCCAGCACTCCGGCCGAGGCCAGCACCAGCCCGATCGGATCCAGGCGGCCCCCACCCCCGTGAGTGTCACGCAGCGACCAGAACACCAGCGGCAGGACCAGCACCCCGATCGGTACATTGACCCAGAAGATCCACTGCCAGCTCAGCCCGTCGACCACGGCCCCACCGAGCAACGGCCCCACCGCGACCCCCAGCCCGGCGATCCCGCCCCAGATCCCGATGGCCGCGCTGCGCAGGCGTTCGGGTACCGCGTCCGAGAGCAGGGTCAGCGACAGCGGCATGACCGCGGCGCCACCGAACCCCTGCACCACCCGGGCCGCGACCAGCGTGCCCGGATCGGTGGCGAGCGCGCAGGCCGCCGAGGCGAGGGTGAAGACGGCGATACCCGCCAGGAACACCCGGCGCCGGCCCACCCGGTCGCCGAGGGCCGACGCGGTGAGCAGAAGCGCTGCGAACGACAGTGTGTAGGCGTTGACGAACCACTGGAGATCGCCGAGCGAGGCGTTCAACTCGGTGCGGATCACCGGGAGCGCGTTGGTGACCACCAGGTTGTCCAGGGTGACCATGAACATCGGAATCCCGACCGCGGCGAGAACGGCGGCCAGCGGTCGCCGGGGCTCCGTATCGGGCACCGGCGTGGCCGGGTGCGGCGCGGTCGTGGCCGGTGGGCTCAGCATCTCGGTCATATCCAGTCCTTGTTGTAATCGACTGATAACTACACTGGATCCAACGGTATGCATCGACTGATAACATGTCAACAGCGGACAGACGACAGGAGGGCCATGCCGGAATCGACCAGGACCAGGATGACCGCCGGCGAACGCGGAGCGCAGGTACTGACCGCAGCGGTCGCCGCTTTCGCGGAAACCGGCTACGCGGCTACCCGCACCGACGAGATCGCCCGCCGGGCAGGGGTCTCCCAGCCCTACGTCATCCGCCTCTTCGGCTCCAAACAGCGGCTGTTCCTGGCGGCGGTCGCGCAGGTCTGCGATCGTATCGAGGCGGTGTTCACCGAAGCCGCCGCGGCGGCCGGGCCGGCCGGGCCTATTGATGCCATGTCGCACGCCTACGACAGGTTCCTGGCCGAACGCGAACTCCTCCAGGTCCTCCTGCACGCGTTCGCCGCCGCCGCCGATCCCGAGATCGGCCCGGTCGTCCGTGAACGCTACGGCCGGATCTATCACCTGATCGGCGAACTGACCGGCGCCTCGATCACCGAGCGGCGGCGGTTCCTCTCCGCCGGGATGCTGCTCACGGTGATGGCGGCCCTACAGGTCGCCGGACCCGATTCGATTCCCGCCGACTGGGCCACCGAACTTCTCGACAACCTGGCCGAATACGGCAACTGATCACGACACGGCGGGCCACCGGGCACAGGAGAGCACGCCAGCGGCCCGAGGCCCATCCGATCCGGCGACCGGTCGACGTGAACCCTCCGTACTCGGAAACCCGTTGACCGATCCACCGCGCGAGCCCCTGGCGCTGTGAGCACGGGGGCCGATCCGGTAGTGGCGGCGAGATCAGTGACGGCCGAATCGGATACGCGAGTTGGCATAGAGACAGATCGCGGCGGCGGTCGCCAGATTGAGACTTTCGGCGCGACCCCGGATCGGAATACGGACGCGATGGTGCGCCCGCCGGGCCACCTCTGTATCCAGACCGTGTGCCTCGTTACCGAACAACCAGGCGACCGGTCGCGCGAACAGGTCGTCGGCGGCGTCGAGATCGATCTCACCGTCGGCCGCGGTCGCCACGGTGGTGATCCCCGCGGATTCGATACAGTCCAGCACGGCGGCGGTATCGCGTTCCCGGACGATCGGTACGTGGAAGAGGCTGCCCGCGCAGGATCGCACGCATTTTCCGTTGTGCGGGTCCACACTGTCCCCCGCCAGCACCACCGCGTCCGCACCCACCGCGTCGACCACCCGGATCAGCGTGCCCGCATTACCGGGGTCGGCGATACCGACCGGCACAGCCAGCATGCGCGGGACGCCGGTTCCGGCCGCCGGCACCACCTCGTCCAGCGGTACGTCGACGAGCTCACAGACCGCCACCAGCCCGGGCGGGGTAACCGTCTCGCCCAGCGCCTGCGCGGCCCGGTCGGTGACCAGCGTCGTGCGCACCCCACCGGCTTCGGCACCGGCGATCAACGCGTGCTCCCGCGTCGCACCGTCGGCGGAATAGAAGAGTTCGCGAACCCGGCCGGATCCGAGCGCGGCACCGACGGAGTTGGCGCCCTCGGCCAGGAACAGCCCGGCCCGCTTCCGCGCAGCACCACGATGGAGTTTGACAGCGGCGATCACATGGGAATTCCGCACGTCTGCAGGTTGTTGTCGGCCGGGCACCAAGCGATCGTAGAGGGTCCCGCGAAGCGTCCCGCACGAAGCCACTACCCCGGCAGAAACGCGACCCGATCACCGATCCGCCTCGGTCGTCCGAGCCGGCGAGCTGCGTACCGCTGCGTCGGCCACCGATACGGCCCACCCTCCGGCGACCGGTCACCTTCGGCTTTCATCCCACGGCCGGGGTTATTCCGACAATTCTCGGCGACCGGAAGATATACGGCGCGCTGGGGACCATACCGTCCGACCGTACGAGCTCCAGCCTGGTCAACGCCCCCTGTATCGCGTCATCGCTGATTCCGAGGTCTGTGAACGCCGCCCGGATCTGTTCCGGGTCGACCGAACTGACGGCACGCATCACATCTTCGTGCAGTGGCATCGGCTCGGTGTCGGGGCTACGGAGAAAATGCGAATAGTGGCTTGCCTGCAGATCCCCGAACAACGGTGCGGGCGAATCGGGCAGCGTCATCTCGTGGTCGAACGCAACGAGATCGCCCTCCGAAGTGGTCCGGAAATTGGTGTAACCGCGATCGGAGTTTCCCAGCACGAAGTCGAGCACGGCCATCTGATGTTGCTGCAACTCGGGATAGGCCGTCGGCATCAGGGGATCGGAGGTATCCGGCACGAACCGTTGCAGCGATCCCGGCCCGTGCGGTCCGTCGACCAGAGCCGCCGGTGGCACCAAACGGAATCCGAGCAACTCGTTCAGACGAAAAGCCGCCACCTCTCTCTTGGCAGCCTCGCCGGGCACGGGCGGGATTCCCCAGCGCCGGCCCAGCTTCTCTCCTGATATGGGCTTGTAGATGTAGAGCTCATCGTCGCCGACGACTCGCATGAGATGGACCTGGTTGGTCGGACTTTCTCCATCCGGAAGCCAATTCCGCACCTCCCCGTCGAGCCGGAGGCCCTGCACCCGCAGTTCGGCCGGACTCGGCCGATAGCCCGCCGACGGTCCTCGCCCAGGCGCGTCTCCGTCGATCACCCGAAGTCCCGCCACGCCTTCGACCTGGGCATCGACAAGCCCATCGCTACCTTCCCCGGTGGTGGAACCATGGGCTCGATAGTGACGTTCGAGCACTCGGCTCGCGCCGTCGAGTGTAGTGGCCACCCGTTCGTTCGCCTCTCGGAAGAGCCACGCGATATCGACCCGCACCCGATGCCGCCCGAGTACGTCCGCTTCGTCCAGCGTGATCAGACGTTCGTAACCCCCGGACATCAGTTCGGATCATCACCGATCGTTTCGCAGCGTCCGGGTTGCGCACTGCTCTCACGGATAGGCGTACGCCCCGGCACTGGGGTCGGCCGAACACCCACCTCGGGCCACCGGGCCGACACCGTCACCACTCGATCGGTCTTTGCCACAGTTGCTCCCGGGTCCGGCAATACATTGTCGGTACCATTCGATCACCTCGATCGGCCCAGCACATCCGTAGTCGATACCGGTACAACGGCTCCCGGGGCACAGCCCGCCTCCTCCACATGGATCACACCCGGTCGGTGAGAGCAGGCAACTGCGCACCGCGCCGAACGGTGGGCAGCCGGCGATTCGATCTAGGAGAGACTCTCCAGGAATTCGCGCACGAAGCACAGCGGGCAGATCGGATCGAACGGCGCTGTCGTGGCCTCGACCGGTCCGGACGGCGTGGCGGGTACCACCGGTATCCCCGCGGCGGCCGCCGTCGCCGGCTGCAGACCGATCGCCAGGGAAACCGCGAGCGCGGCACTGATATTCAGGAACATTCGGCGCATGCGTCCTCCTCGGCGTCCACGGATGAGCCGCCACTGTAGCAATCCCGCGACGGCGGCGCAGTCCTTCGACGGTACGCCACCGGGAACCCGCTCCGACCGAACCGGTTCACAGGAACTGGGTCACACCGTCGAATTCGGCGAGTGGCGCGGCACCGATCACGTCGTATTCGAGCAGGAGCAGGCCGTGGTCGGTGGCCTCGTGGCGGGTCAACCGGAGCCCGGTGGCCGGTCCGGTCCCGGCGAGCAGCCGTCGCCCCGTCCTCAGCACAGTGGGCGCAACGGCCAGCCGGACAGTATCGACGAGTCCGGCGGCGAGCAGTGCGTCGCCCAGCCGGGAACTACCGTGGATCTGCAATTCCCGGCCCGGGCGCCGCAACAGGCCGGCGACCGCGGCCACCGGATCTCCCGGCAGCACCGTCGTCGGATTCCATTCCCCCTCGGTCAGGACGCTCGAGACCACATACTTGGGCAGCGTGTTCATCCGCTCGGCGAACGGGTCACCGGGATCGGTGATCGCGGGCCAGTCACGCGCGAACGCCTCGTAGGTCCGGCGGCCGAACAGCAGGCCGTCGGCGGCGTCGAGCCATTCGGAGGTGCGCCGGATGAAGGTCTCGTCCAGATACGGCACCAGCCAGCCGCCGCGATCGAAACCATCGCTGGTGTCCTCCGCCGGGGAACCCGGCCCCTGACTCACCCCGTCGAGCGTGCTGAATTCGGTGAGCACCAGTTTCATACCCGGGCCCCGCTCTCGACGAGCGCGGCGAGCTGGTCGGTGACCGTGCCCCACCCGTATTCGAACCCGAGCTCTTCGTGCCGGGCCCGTGCGGCCGGATCGGCGTGCCGGACCAGTACGTGGTAGTCCGTACCGTCCGGGTGATCACGCAGGGTGATCTCCGCGGTCATCACGATCTCCCCGGTTGCCGGGCGCAGACCGCTGTCCAGTGCGGTGGTGAAGACCAGGCGTTCGGGCTCCTCGGTCACCAGGAAACACGCGTCGAGGTGCGGAACGAATTCGCCGTCGCCGTCGCTCATCGTGGTCACGAGGGCGCCGGCCGGACGGACCTCCAGTCGTTCGACCCGGCAGCGGGCCGGGGCCGGCAGCCACCAGCGGGCCAGGCTGCCGGGATCGGTCCAGGCGTTCCACACCTTCGTCCGCGGCGCCCGGATCACGCGGTGCACGGTGAGGTCGAGGTCAGGGTTCATCAGTGGGCTCCTGGGTTTCGAGAAGGAAGTGTTCGAGTCGATCGGTGCGGTCTTCCCAGAGACGGCGCTGTTCGGCCAGCCAGCCGTCGATGAGGGCGAACCGTTCGCGATCGAGCTCGCAGTGCCGTACCCGTCCGGTCTTGGCCGTCCGGATCAGTCCGCTGTCCTCCAGCACGCGAATATGTTTCATGAACGACGGCAACGTGATCGGCAGGTCCTGCGCCAGTTCACCGACGCTGGCCGGACCGGCCCCGAGCCGCTGGACCACCGTCCGCCGGGAGGGATCCGACAGCGCGGCGAACACGGTGTCCAGCGACTCCGAATACTTAGCCATGTGGCTAAGTATTAACCGAGCAACCCCGCCACCGCAAGCCCGTCGGCATACCCGGCCGGAGCCACCCCGGGCATTCACCGCGTGACCAGGGATTCAGTCGTAGACCAGTACGGCCCGGCCGATGACATCGCCGCGGCCCAGTGCGTGGATCGTCTCGTTCACCTCCTCGAACCGGACGGTGTACACGGTATGCCGGATCCGGCCGCGTTCCGCGAGGTCGAGTACCTCGGTGAGGTCGTTGTAGTTACCCCAGAACGACCCGAAACAGCTGAACTCCCGGGCGACGAAGGGAAGCAGCGGAATATCGATGCGATTGCCGATGAGACCCACCGAGGCCACCGCGCCCTGGGTGGCGAGCAGATCGAAGGCCGGCCGGATCGACTCCGCCGAGCCCGCGCATTCGATCACCGCGTCGACTCCGGCCGGCCGGTCAGGCCCTCCAGCACCGCACGTACCCCGTCGGCCGACCTACCGCGGGTGTTGATCATATGGTCGGCCCCGTTCTCCAGGACCACCTCGACCTCCAGCGCCACCTCGACGTGCTCATCGTCGTACAACGTGGGTAACCAGGCACAGGCATTGTCGCAGGAATCCCGGCACTCGCCCAGGGGCGGCGACGGGCCGCGAATCCCGATACGGGCCCCGGCCGACACGACCCGCACATCGTCGCGGCAGCGGTCCCGAAGACTCCCGAACAGCAGGAAGGCCCCCTCCCGTCGGGAGGGGGCCTTCCGAATATCCTGCCGGACGAGCGTCCGGATCCGGATAACGACTCAGGCGGCCGGAGCGTTGACATCCTCGGGCAGCGCGGCCTTGGCGACCGTGACCAGGCCGGCGAACGCCTGCGGGTCGGAGACGGCCAGCTCGGCGAGGTTCTTACGGTCCACCTCCACACCGGCGGCCTTCAGGCCCTGCACGAAGCGGTTGTAGGTGATGTCGTTGGCGCGGGCCGCGGCGTTGATCCGGGCGATCCACAGCTTACGGAAGTCACCCTTACGCGCCCGGCGGTCCCGGTAGGCGTAGGTGAGCGAGTGCAGCTGCTGTTCCTTGGCCTTGCGGTACAGGCGCGAGCGCTGTCCGCGGTAGCCCTTCGAGGCCTCGAGGATGGAACGGCGCTTCTTCTGAGCGTTGACGGCCCTCTTGACGCGTGCCACTGGTCAGTCCTAATCGATCTTGGGGGTGCCCGGTCGAGCGCACCCGAGTGGGTCGGTTCTTCGGCGTCCGGTCGCAGATGCGGTACCGGACGGTATCGGTCCCGGAAAGGGGATCAGATACCCAGCAGCTTCTTCACACGGCGGACGTCGGGTGCGGAGACCGACTCCGTGCCTTCCAGACGACGAGTCCGGCGGGAGGACTTGTGCTCGAGCAGGTGCCGGCGGTTGGCCTGCTGACGGCGCAGCTTGCCCTTACCGGTCACCTTGAAACGCTTCGAAGCGCCGCTGTGGCTCTTCATCTTCGGCATGGCAACCTCAATCTGTGTCGTGCCCGCGCAGGGGCGGACCAGGTGTACTGATCAGCGTTATTGCGGGCTCGACGCAATACCGCTGCGGCGTTCGCCGCGATCTGTGCGGCGGAGCGCCGCAGTGTGCACGGCAGAAGCCGTTGTTTATTGCGCGACCGGCCGACCGGCATTCGGCGCCGCGCTACCGGGCTGCGACCGGACCGAATCCTCGGCGGCCTTGGCCCGCGTCTTCGCGCCCTTGTGCGGGGCGAGGACCATCGTCATGTTGCGGCCGTCCTGCTTGGCCGAGGTCTCGACGAAACCCAATTCCGCCACGTCGGAGGCCAGCCGTTGCAACAGCCGGAAACCGAGCTCGGGCCGGGACTGCTCGCGCCCCCGGAACATGATGGTGACCTTGACCTTCGACCCCGCCTCCAGGAACCGCACCACATTGCGCTTCTTGGTCTCGTAGTCGTGATCGTCGATCTTGGGCCGCAGCTTCTGTTCCTTGATCACGGTCTGGACCTGGTTCTTCCGGGACTCGCGCGCCTTCTGCGCGGTCTCGTACTTGAACTTGCCGTAATCCATGATCTTGCAGACCGGCGGACGTGCATCCGGCGCGACCTCTACGAGGTCGAGATCTGCTTCCAGGGCGACGCGTAGTGCATCTTCAACACGCACGATCCCAACCTGTTCACCGCCGGGTCCGATGAGCCGGACCTCGGGAACACGGATGCGATCGTTGATGCGGGTCTCAGTGCTGATGGGGCCTCCTAGGTCTAGCGGTCTCGTTCGACGACCGCTCGAAATGAACCCCTTGTTCAACACAAAAGCCCCGTCGCGGTATTTCGCCGCCACGAGGCCCGATGTCGACCGGTCCGTGCAGGTCTTACCCGTGCACCACGATCCGCCGGAACGGTATCGCGAAACCCGCCCGTACGGGCGGGCGACCGGACCGTTTGACCAGGCGATCACTCGCCGGCAACGGTGGGAGTCGGGCTCCACTTGGTTGCCCCGGACAGGCCCGGGGCGGTCGTCGCCGAGAAGTTTAACAGCTGCGGTTCGGATCTCCGAATCGCCCCGGGAACACCCCCGGCAAAACCGGTTGCTCTCATTCGGGGCATCGTGCCAGGCTCGACGGCCGTGAGCAGCCGACGTGATTTGCTGCGCTGGCATTTCGACCTGACCTGGTCACTTGCCCAGCTGCATTTCGAAGCCCTGACCGACGACGATACGCACTGGACGCCCGCCACGGCGACCTGGACGGTGCATCGCGGTACCGATGGGCGGTGGCGCCCGGATTTCGCGGAGGTCGAACCCGAACCGGTGCCGGTACCGACAATCGGCTGGCTCACCTGGCATATCGGCTGGTGGTGGAGTTCGGCGATCGCGCACGCCGAGGGCCGCGACGTACCCGACCGCACCGAGGTGTACTGGCCGGGCGATACCGCTGCGGCCCTCGACTGGCTGAACACGCTGCGCGAGCAATGGCTCGGAGTTCTCGATCGCGTCGCGGATCCCGAACTGGACACCGTCGCCTCCTACCCGTGGCCCGTCGAAGCCGGGTTGACCGTCGCCCACCTGGCCGCGTGGGTGAATATGGAATTGACGAAGAACGTGACCGAGATCGGCCAGTTGCGGATGCTGCGCGCAGCCGGACCGGCGCGCTGACCCCACCACGGGTTCTCTAGCCTGGGACGCATGACCGAACAGCCCGAAGGCGATGTGCGCGAACTGGCCGATATCCCCGCCGTGGAGGTGATCAGCCGCGCGGCCGTGATGCTGATGAGCTCGGCCGCGGAGAAGCTCGGGCTCGGCGACGACGACCCGGACAACAGCCCGCGCCGGGATATGGACGAAGCACGCCGCGTCATCACCGCGCTGGCCGGGCTGATCACCGCGTCGGTGGAATACCTCGGCCCGCACGCCGGGCCGCTGCGGGAAGGCCTCCAGTCGCTGCAGAAGGCATTCCGCGAGAGTTCCGCCGTTCCCGACGCCCCCGGTACCGGCCCGGGCGAGAAGTACACCGGACCCGTCCACTGATCGGTTTCCCGGCGCCGCTCTGCTGATCCGGCCGGACGACGGCGGTGCAGCGGCGCCGGACGCGATACCGAGCCGGGATCAGCGCAGGGCGGCGGCCTTGCGGGCCAGGCGTTTCGCCTTCTGCGGGTCCGCGGCCTTCGCGGCCGGTTCCGCCGCGGCGGCCGCTTTCTTCGCCGCGACCGCCTTCTTCGCCGGTGTCTTCCGCGCGGTGGCCGCCTTCTTCGCCGGAGTCGTGGCCGGGACCGCGGGTTCGGCGAGGATCTCCTTCAGGAACTGGCCGGTGTAGCTGTCCTGGTTCGCGGCGATCTCCTCCGGAGTACCGTCACCGACCACCGTGCCGCCCCCGGAACCACCCTCGGGCCCCATATCGATGACCCAGTCCGCGGTTTTGATCACATCCAGGTTGTGCTCGATGACGATCACCGTATTGCCCTTGTCCACCAGGCCGTTGATCACCGCGAGCAGTTTGCGGATGTCCTCGAAATGCAGGCCGGTGGTCGGTTCGTCGAGAATGTAGACCGTCCGCCCGTTGGAGCGTTTCTGCAGTTCGGCCGCCAACTTCACCCGCTGCGCCTCACCACCGGACAGTGTGGTCGCGCTCTGCCCCAGCCGTACGTACCCCAGCCCCACATCGACCAGGGTCGAGAGGTACCGGTGGATGGAGGTCACGGGTTCGAAGAATTCGGCGGCCTCCTCGATGGGCATATCGAGCACCTCGGCGATGGTCTTGCCCTTGTAGTGCACCTCGAGGGTTTCCCGGTTGTAGCGGGCGCCGTGACAGACCTCGCACGGGACGTAGACATCCGGCAGGAAGTTCATCTCGATCTTGAGGGTGCCGTCACCGGAGCACGCCTCACAGCGACCGCCCTTGACGTTGAAGGAGAACCGGCCGGGCTGGTATCCGCGCACCTTGGCCTCGGTGGTGGAGGCGAACAGGCTGCGGATCTTGTCGAACACGCCGGTGTAGGTAGCCGGATTGGACCGCGGCGTACGCCCGATCGGTGACTGGTCCACCCGTACGAGCTTGTCCAGCTGGTCGAGTCCGTTGACCCGGGTATGCCGGCCGGGGACCTGCCGGGCACCGTTGAGCTTGTTCGCCATGACGGTGGCCAGGATGTCGTTGACCAGCGTGGATTTACCGGAACCGGAGACACCGGTGACGGCGGTGAGCACGCCCAGCGGAAACGCCACATCGATACCCCGCAGATTGTTCTCCGTCGCGCCCACCACGGTGACCCGCCGCTTCTTGTTCACCGGGCGCCGCATCATCGGGATCTCGATCCGTTCCCGGCCGGATAGGTACGCGCCGGTCAGCGAGTGTTCATCGGTGAGCAGATCCGCGTAGATCCCGCTGTGCACCACGCGACCACCGTGCTCGCCGGCGAGCGGGCCGATATCGACCACCCAGTCCGAGGCCCGGATCGTGTCCTCGTCGTGCTCGACCACGATCAGGGTGTTGCCCAGATTCTTCAACCGGGTCAGGGTTTCGATGAGCCGCCGGTTATCGCGCTGGTGCAGACCGATGGACGGCTCGTCCAGGACATAGAGCACCCCCACCAGGCCCGAACCGATCTGGGTCGCCAACCGGATCCGCTGCGCTTCACCGCCGGACAGCGTGGCCGCGGCCCGGGACAGGGTCAGATAGTCGAGACCGACATCGAGCAGGAAGCCGAGCCGGGCCTGTACCTCCTTGAGCACCTGTCCGGCGATGGCCGCCTGCCGTTCACCCAGGGTCAGCGCGTTGAGGAATTGCGAGCAGTCGCGGATGGACAGTTCGCTGACCTCGGCGATCGACTTCCGCTCCGCATCGGCGGCGAGGGTGACCGCGAGAATCTCCGGCCGCAGCCGCGCCCCGCTGCACACCGGGCACGGCACATCGCGCATATAGCCCTCGTAGTGCTCCTTCATCTGCTCGGACTCGGTGGAGTCCAGCCGCCGCTGCAGGAACGGCATAACACCTTCGAAATCGGCGTAGTAGGAACGCTTCCGGCCGTAGCGGTTGGTGTAGACGATATGTACCTGATCGGAACTGCCCTCGAGCACCGCCTTACGCGCCCGCGGCGGCAGGTCCTGCCAGGGTGTGTCCAGATCGAACCCCTGCGCCGCGGCCAATCCGGCCAGCAGCCGCAGGAAGTACTCGGCGCTCTGCCCGCGCGACCACGGCGCGATCGCGCCGGCGGCCAGACTCAGCTCGGGATCGGGAACCACCAGTTCCGGATCGACCTCCTTGCGGATACCCAGGCCAGTGCAATCGGGGCAGGCGCCGTAGGGCGAGTTGAAGGAGAACGAGCGCGGTTCGAGATCCTCGATATCGAGGGGATGGCCGTTGGGGCAGGCCAATTTCTCGGAGAAACGCCGCTCCCGGTCGTGCGCGTGCTCGTCCCGGTCGACGAAATCGAGCACCACGATGCCGTCCGCCAGGCGCAACGCGGTTTCGATGGAATCGGTGAGCCGCTGTTTGGCGGTCGATTTCACGGCGAGGCGGTCCACCACCACCTCGACATCGTGCTTCTCCTGTTTCTTCAGCTTCGGCGGATCGGTGAGCGGGTACACCACGCCGTCCACCCGGACCCGGGCGTAGCCCTGGGCGTGCAACTGGTCGAAGAGATCGACGAATTCGCCCTTACGGGTACGCACCACCGGCGCCAGCACCTGGAACCGGACGCCCGGCTCCATGGCGAGGACCTGGTCGACGATCTGCTGCGGGGTCTGCTTGGCGATCAGCTCCGAGCAGACCGGGCAGTGCGGGACACCGGCGCGGGCGTACAGCAGACGCAGGTAGTCGTGCACCTCGGTGATGGTGCCGACCGTGGACCGGGGGTTGCGGTTGGTCGATTTCTGGTCGATCGAGACGGCCGGTGAGAGCCCCTCGATGAAATCCACATCCGGTTTGTCCATCTGGCCGAGGAACTGCCGGGCGTACGCGGACAGCGATTCCACGTAGCGGCGCTGCCCCTCGGCGAAGATCGTATCGAACGCCAGACTGGATTTACCCGACCCGGACAAACCGGTGAAGACGATGAGACTGTCGCGGGGCAGATCGAGATCGACCCCCTTGAGATTGTGCTCCCGAGCTCCGCGCACAGTCAGGCGTTCCGCCACCAGGTCGGTCCCTTCTCGTCATCGTTCGTCGTCGATAGTGCCGCCGTCGCACCGGGTGCGTGCACACCGTGTCCGCGACAGCGCGGTGCACAGCCCGATCCACCCCGGCCGATGTCCACGGCTCGGGTCGCGGGGCGGGCCCGCGGCGATAGTAGGACGGGCCACCGACAAGTTTCGCCGAACGGCCGGTCCGAGGCGGTTCACGGTGCGTGACCCGGCTGTCCGCCCACCGTCACACGGGAGCAACCCCCGGCGGCATCTCGGAGCGGGCGCCGGAACCGGCAGCACAGGCCTGCCGGACGGGCTCACCACTCCAGAGTAGGCCAACAGGTGGTGTCCGGGGAGCGTGGCACCGGCCACTCCCGCCGGCGGTACCCGAGTCCGGTTCAGGCGGCCGGACCCAGGATCACCATCGAGTTGTTACCGCCCATCCCGAGCGACAATTTGGCCGTGAGCCCCGGCCCGGCCGGGGAAGGTCCGTCCAGCAGGCGGTGGTGCGCCGGCGCCACCGCGGGCGGTGCGGGGATGATCCCCCGGTCGTACCCCAGCGCCGCGGCCGCGAGCTCCACCGCGCCCGACGCGGACTGGCAGTGACCGACCAGTGGCTTCATCGAGTACACCGCGGGCCGGTCGGCGAACACCCGGGTGAGCAGATCCCGTTCGGCCCGGTCGCACTGGGCGGTACCGGTCCCGTGGGCGTTGAAGTAATCGATCTCCGTCGCGCCGACCCCGGCATCGGCCAGCGCGTGCCGGGCACAGTCCACGATCCGGTCGTGGCTCGGTTCCACCGACACCACATGATGAGCTTCGCTGTTCATCGCCCCGCCGAGGACGGACGCGTAGCCCCGACCGGACCCGCGGCCGAGCACGAACCCCACCGCCGCCTCCCCCACACTGAATCCCCGGCTGCCCCGCTGGAACGGCCGACAGCCCTCCAGCGATTCCACATCGACGACGGCGGCACCCAGCTTCGCGAACTGCCGGACCAGTTCCGGGGTCGCCGACAGGTCCGAAGCCACGCACACCACATCGTCCACCAGTCCGGCGGCGAACCACAGCTTCGCCTGCAACATCGCGACATTGGCCGAGCTGCACGCCGCCGAGACACCCAGCACCGGCCCGGTGAAATCGAACGCCTGGGTCACCACCGACGCCGGTGTGGACGGCAGCAGCCGCAGGAAATCCCGGCCACGGAATCCGGCACCGGCCGGACCGGAGAACTCCTGCCAGTGCCGGACATCACCCAGCACCGCGGCGTGCACCAGTCCCACTCGTGGGCCGGGTTCCCATCCGCGGGACCGGGCATCGGCGATGGCTTCGTCGACCGCCGCGAAAACCGCCCGGCCGTAGCGGGTTCCGAGCGCCGGATCACCGCCGTCGGGCACCAGCGCCGCCCAGCCGCCGGTCGCCGGATCCACTCCGTAGCCGGGTTCGAACCGGGCCGCCGATTTCCCGCTCGTCACCCCCGCCCAGAATGCTTCCCGGCCCCATCCGTATCCGGTGACCGCCCCTATCCCGGTAATCGTCATAAGATCGACGCTGAGTCCGGTCCCCGCCATGACAATCTCCCTCGCCGGTTTCCCGCCCTCGGTACCGCCGGGGACACGTAATGGCGTGATAAATCGCGATATCACGTCCACTACGTCCGATTTTATGCGTGTGGATCCCGGAGTAGAGCCGTGTTTGAATGTCCGGGTCCGCCGACAATGGGGGTTGGTATGGGAGAGCGCAGGGCGACCGCCGCCGAGCAACTCGCGCATCGGTACCGCTCCCTGGTCGAACACTCTCCCGACGGCATCTGCGTCCACGAACGTGGCATCGTCGTCTACGCCAATCCGGCGTGCCTGCGGATCATGGGCGCCAAGAACCTCGCCGAGGTCCTGGGCCAGCACATCGCCCGTTTCGTCCACCCGGATTTCCGCCAGCCCATGTACGAGCGCATCGCCGGCCTCACCGCGACCGGGATCGCGTCGGAACCCACCGAGATGGTGCTACTGGCCCTGGACGGACGCGAGGTCCCGGTGGAGACCGTCTCGGTGCTCACCGCCTGGCACGACCGCCTCGCCTACCAGGTCGTGATCCACGACCTCACCGCCCAGAAAGCGGCCGAACGCGCCCAACGCCGCGCCGAACAACACTTCACCACCGTGGTCTCACAACTCGAGGAGGGTGTCGCGGTCATCTATCGGGACGGCATCATCGCCTCGGCCAACCCGGCCGCGCGCCGCATCTTCGGAATAGCCGACCGGATCCAACTGGTGGGCTCCAACATCAACGAACTCCCCTTGGAACTACTGGACGCGAACGGGCGGTCGATGCCCCGGGAGCGTCATCCGGTGGCACGGACGTTGTCCACCGGCGAAACCGTCACCGCCTACGTCTTCGCCGTGGTGCGACCCGACGGTCAGCGGCGCTGGCTGGCCGTATCGAGCCGGCTGCTCAATCCCGACGAGCAGGGTACCGCCGCGGTGTGTTCGTTCACCGATATCACCGAGTACCTGGCCGGCCGTCGCCAACTCGAGTACCAGGCCACCCACGATCCGCTCACCGGGCTGGCGAACCGCTCGCTGATCCTGTCCCAGCTGTCGGGGGCGCTCGCGGCCAGCGGCGCGCACCGGGTGTCCACGGTGATGTTCATCGACCTCGACGGCTTCAAATCGATCAACGACACAATGGGCCACGCCATCGGCGATACCGTGCTTCGCATCGTCGCCCACCGCCTGCAACGCGCACTACGTGCCGATGATCTGGTGGGCCGGCTCGGCGGTGACGAATTCCTCGTACTGCTGGCCGGCCGCCCGGGCGACGAGGAGCTCGAACCGCTGGTCGCGCGATTGCGCTCGGCGATGGCCGAGCCGATCGTCGCCCGCGGGCACCGGATCGCGGTCAACGCGTCCATCGGGGTGACCACATTGGAACCCGGCGACACCCGGACCCCGGAAGCGGTACTGCACGACGCGGATGTGGCCATGTACGAGGCCAAATCACCGACTCGGCGCGAGGGCTCACGGGGGCGCGGGGTCCGCGGCGACAACTCACACGTCTCCTGATCCCGCCTACGCGACCTGCGGAAACAACATCCGGTACGAACCCGCAGTAGAATCGACAACTCTGTGCACGCGATCCCGCCGTGTTCCGCCGAGCCCGTCCCGCCGTGGGTGAGAAGGAGTCAGAACTTGCCCGACAACCGCACCGAGGAACGCCCCATCGAGCCGGCGCCCGACGCGGCGCCGCCGGATCCGGCGACGCGGGACCTCGACCACGAACAGGAATATCTGTCGGTGCTCTACGAGCGGCTCGACGGGATGCGGGCCTACGCGGACAACCGGCTGCGCACCGTTCTGCTGGAGACCGGGGGGACCCCCCAGGCCCGCACCGAACGGGAGTCGTTCACCCAGCTCTACACCGAGGATCTCGCCAAATACGATGCCGCCGAACACGGGCTGTGTTTCGGCCGCATCGACCTGGCGGCCGATCACAGCGATCCGGAACAGCGGTATATCGGCCGGTTGGGCATCCTCGACGAGGACAACGACTACGAACCGCTGCTGCTGGACTGGCGCGCGCCGCTGGCCCGGCCGTTCTATCTGGCCACCACCGCCGCGCCGGACGGGGTAGTGCGGCGGCGGCATATCCGCTCCCGCAACCGCCGGGTGACCGCGGTCAACGACGAATACCTGGATCTGGCGGCCGCCCGGCAGGCCGGGGTCACCGCCGCGGCGGGCGGGGTCGGTAGCGAGAGCGCACTGCTGACGGCGTTGAACGCCGCGCGTACCGGTCAGATGGCCGATATCGTCGAGACGATCCAGAGCGAGCAGGATGCGATCATCCGCGCCGAGCACAAGAGCGTGCTGGTGGTGCAGGGTGGTCCCGGCACCGGTAAGACGGCGGTGGCCCTGCACCGGGCGGCCTATCTGCTCTACACCTACCGCCAGCAGCTCGCCAAGAGCGGAGTGCTGATCATCGGTCCCAACGCCACCTTCCTCGACTACATCGGGCAGGTGCTGCCGTCACTGGGTGAGACCGGTGTGCTGCTGTCCACCATCGGTGATCTGTACCCCGGGGTGAAGGCCACCCTGACGGATTCGCTGCGGGCCGGCGAGCTCAAGGGCTCGACGAGTGTGCTCGAGATCTTGAAGAACGCAGTACGCGACCGCCAGCAGGTACCGGGTGAGCCGATCACCCTGAGTTTCGACGGCTATCCGGTGACCCTGGACCGGAAGATCGTCACCCGGGCCCGGGGCCGGGCTCGTTCGTCGCGGCGCCCGCACAATCTGGCCCGTCCGGTCTTCGCGTCGATGGTGATCGAAGCGCTCACCGACCAGCTCGCGCAGACCATGGGCGCCGACCCCGCCGGTAACGGCCGCAGCCTGCTCAGCGCCGCCGATCTGTCCGAGATCAGCGACGAATTGCGCGCCGACGCGAAAGTGCAACGGGTCCTGGCCGAACTGTGGCCGCTGCTCACACCGCAGCAGGTCCTGGGCGATCTGTTCGCCGATTCCGGCCGGCTCGATCGGGCCGCCGGCAAACTGCTCGACCCGGCCGACCGAGCCGAGTTGCTGCGCACCGGCACCGGCGAATTCAGCGCCGCCGACGCCCCGCTGCTGGACGAGCTCGCCGAACTACTGGGCACCGACGACGCCGAGGAGCGCGAACGCGCCCGCCGGCGCTGGCGCGCGCAGCTCGCCGAGGCCCAGGACGCCCTGGACATCCTCACCGGATCGGCACCGCAGGATCTCGAGGACGAACTCGATCCGGAGATCCTGATGGCCTACGACCTCATCGACGCGAGCCAGCTCGCCGAACGCCAGCAGGTGCGCAACCGGCAGACCACGGCCGAACGCGCCGCGGGTGATCGCACCTGGACCTACGGGCACGTGATCGTGGACGAGGCCCAGGAGCTGTCGGAAATGGCCTGGCGGATGGTGATGCGCCGGATCCCGAACCGGTGGATCACCGTCGTCGGCGATATCGCGCAGACCGGCGATCCGGCGGGCGCGCGCTCCTGGTCGGACATGCTGGAACCCTATGTGGCGAAGCGGTGGAAACGCACCGAGCTCACCGTGAACTACCGGACCCCGTCGGAGATCATGGCGGTCGCCGCCGATGTCCTGGCCACTATCGATCCCAACGCCGATGTGCCGCGTTCGGTCCGCGATTCGGGAAAGCGACCGCGGGCCTACCGGGTGGCGGCGCCGGAGATGGTCGCGACCCTGTCCGGCCTGCTCGCCGAGGAGCAGGGACCGGGTACGGCCGCCGTACTGACACCCGCCGAAATCGTCGCCGAATTCTCCGGTCTGGCAAGCGAATCCGTACGAGTGCTGACGGTTACCGAAGCCAAGGGTCTGGAATTCGACGCGGTGTACCTGGTGGAGCCGGGTGCGGTGATCGCCGAATCACCGCGCGGGCACAACGATCTGTACGTCGCGATCACCCGCGCCACCCAGCGGCTCACGGTGGTGCACAGCGGAGATCTTCCGCCGGAACTGCGGCGCCTGGCCGGCTGACCACCCGCCCGAACGCGTCCGCCCCATCCGGAAGCCGTACTCCGGGTGGGGCGGTGTCCGCGATCGCTGTCTCAGCGCACGGTGTGCACGATCAGCACATCGGACTTCGATTTGCGCGCCACATCCGAGGGCACCGAACCCAGCAGCCGACCGGCGAGGGTGTTCAGGCCCCGGTTACCGACGACGAGCAGATCAGCCTGGGTCTCCCGGACCAGATCCAGCAGGGATTCGACCGGTTCACCGACGATGGCCTTCTCGACGATCTCTTTCGCTCCGGCGGCGGTGGCCTTGTCCCGGGCGGTGCGCAAGATCTCGTTGGTGGGCGCCGAACCACGAACCTGGTACGCCTCGTCCTTGAGCATATCGCTCGCGGCGGCGACGTCGCGGTCGTCGGTCGGGTAGTAGGCGCAGGCCACGATGAGCGTCGAACCCGCGGCTCCGGCCAGTGAAGCGGCCTTCTCCACGGCGACGTACGACGAGTCCGAGCCGTCGGTACCGACGACAATGGTCCGGTAGGCGGTCATTCTCTCCTCCAACTGTGCGGGGTATAAACGCGGCCGCGCCGGAAGCTCGACGGAAATCGGGCAGCGGCGCAGCGACTGCGTAGACCATAGCCGGAAACCTCGGCCCGAATATCCGGATTCGTTGTACATCACATACGTAGCCGACAGCGGCGGTGTTTCACATTTCGCTCCGGTCGAACCGCGGACGCGTCGCCTACCTGCCGATTCGCTCCCGGGCCCGGGTAAACCTGTGAGCGATCACAAGGAAAGCGAACATCGTTGGCGCCGTAGGATTTTCCTCACAGTACCGATGCCCGCCGGGAAGCGACGGACACCGGCACCATTTCCATCGGATCAGAGCGAGAACAGCGGACCCGTTATCGTCAGACCCAATTCATCGGTGTGTGCGAAAAACGCGAACAGCATGACGCAGGCACCCGCGAGCGCGAGGTCCTTGTTGAACTGGATCGTCTCGGACTGGGTGGCCTCGGCCTCGGTCTCCTTCCAGAAACTGTGCATCATGATCATGGTCGGGACGAGCATGATCAACAACAGCAGCGCGCCCAGATCGGCCCAGATCCCGAACAGAATGCTGATGCTCCCCAGCAGCATGAGCAGCCCGGACCCCTGCACGGCCAGTTCGGGCACGGGTACACCCTTGGCTCGCGCGTATCCCGCCATGGCCTTGGTCTGGGTGAAATGGCCCAGGGCCGAACTCAGGAACAGAATGACGAACATCACCCGGCCGATCAACACCACGACATCCATGTTCAGCTCCTCATCTGTAGCCGACGGGTACCGCTTCGGTGAGATGCCAACACCGATTATGAGGCCGGCAGCACCTTCGAGGTCACCTCATCGCGCGAGCGTAACGAATTCTTGGCATATTCCAGCGGCGCCATTCCGACCTCGGCGGTGAACTCTCGGGTGAAATGCGCCTGATCGAAATACCCGAGTTCGGCGGCCAGTGCGGCCAGATCCGCGATACGACCGCGGGCCAGTAGATCGGCGCCGTCCTGTAATCGATATCGGCGCAGTACCCATTTCGGTCCCGCGCCGATATAGCGGCGGAAAAGTCGCTGCAGCGTACGCACCGGTACCCCGAACCGCTCGGTCACCTGATCCACCCGGGTCAGTTCGGGATCGGCCGCCATGGCGGCGGCGATCGACAGCACGAGGCGATAGTTCGGGTCGTCCCGGCGCGCCCGGGCACCCAGATGCGCTTCGACGAGACGGCGCCGGCCGAGATCGGCGGGTTCGGTGAGCACCCGGGCGACGAGGTCCCCGGTATCCGACAGCACGTCGTCCAACGGCACCGCGCGATCGCGCAGGGCGCCCACATCGAGACCGGCGAAGGCTCCGAATCCGCCGGGGCGGAACCGGACACCGAACGTCTCTCCCCGGCCGGTGAGCTCACGGACGAACTTCCGGGTGCAGACCCCGTTGACGAAACCACCGCACCGGTCGCCCTCACGTTCGAAGGTGATGTGCACACACGGGTAGGGCAGCACTTCTGCCGTATAAGGTGCCCGGCCGCGCATATCCCAGCGCACCGACCAGTACCACTCCACATAGTCCGATACGGCCGCACCCGCGGGCAGCCGGTTCAGGGTGCGGAACCGTTCCTGCTCGTGCGGATGCAAGATCGCCTTACGGTCCCCGGCCACGGGTACTTCCGGGGCGGGTATCCGCCGGTCAGCCACGGCCGCTGCCCCGCTGTCGCTTTCTTACAAGAATCCGCCGCCGCGGCCCGGCAGAGTCGAACCCATGAGCGAAACAGTCGATCCCATCCCCGCGGGCTACCACTCCATCACCGTGTTCATCGCGGTATCCGACGGCAATGCCGCCATCGACTTCTACACGGCGGTGTTCGGCGCCGAGGTCGTCTCGCGCAACGATATGCCCGACGGCCAGCCCGCCCACGCCGAACTGAAGATCGGTGATTCCACCATCCAATTGGGGCTCCCGGTACCGGACCAGAACGTCCTGGCACCGACCGGCGACTGGGTGCACACCTCCCTCGTCCACTACTGCCCCGATGTGGACGCCGTGATCGCCCGCGCCCGCACCCACGGCGCCGCGGTCGCGGAGGACCCGGCGACCTTCGTCACCGGGGACCGCTACGGCGCCCTGAAGGATCCCTTCGGGCATCGCTGGGTCGTCATGACCCGGGTCGAGGACGTATCCCGAGAGGAGGCCCAACGCCGCGTCGACGAATGGATGGCCACCCAGTCCTGATCCGGGACTGCGCGGTACGGATCCGGTCACTGCAGTCCGGCCGCGTCCATACCGCGCAGCTCCTTCTTCAGATCGGCGATCTCGTCGCGTAGCCGGCCCGCGAGCTCGAACTGCAGTTCGCGGGCCGCGTTCATCATCTGATCGGTGAGTTCGGCGACCAGATCGGCCAGCTCCGCCCGCGGCATGGACTTGATATCGCGCCCCTCCACGATTCCCGCACTGACCGCCCGGCCCGGTTCCCCCTGGGCCCGGCGCCCGCGGCTGGCATTGCGGCCCGAACCGCCGACCTCGACCTCGTCGCCGGCCTCGGAATAGACCTGGTCGAGGATATCGGCGATCTTCTTGCGCAGCGGCTGCGGATCGATCCCCATCTCCGCGTTGTAGGCGAGCTGTTTGGCGCGGCGGCGCTCGGTCTCGTCGATCGCGTCCCGCATCGAATCGGTGATCTTGTCCGCGTACATGTGCACCTCACCGGACACATTGCGCGCGGCACGCCCGATGGTCTGGATCAGGCTCTTCGTACTGCGCAGGAACCCTTCCTTGTCGGCGTCCAGAATGGCGACCAACGACACTTCCGGTAGGTCCAGACCTTCGCGCAGCAGGTTGATACCGACCAGCACGTCGTATTCGCCGAGCCGCAGTTGCCGCAGCAATTCGACCCGGCGCAGGGTGTCGATCTCGGAGTGCAGGTAGCGCACCCGCACGCCGAGCCCGAGCAGGTAGTCGGTGAGATCCTCGGCCATCTTCTTCGTGAGTGTGGTGACCAGGACCCGCTCGTCCCGCTCGGTACGCAGCCGGATCTCGTGCACGAGATCGTCGATCTGTCCCTTGGTCGGTTTCACCTCGACCTTGGGATCGACCAGACCGGTGGGCCGGATGACCTGTTCCACCACCTCACCACCGGTGCGGCCGAGTTCGTAATCGCCGGGAGTGGCGGACAGGTACACCGCCTGACCGATCCGTTCGGCGAACTCCTCCCAGGTGAGCGGCCGGTTGTCGACCGCGGAGGGCAGCCGGAAACCGTACTCCACCAGATTGCGCTTACGCGACATATCGCCCTCGTACATTCCGCCGATCTGGGGAACGGTCACATGGGACTCGTCGATCACCAACAGGAAATCGTCCGGGAAGTAGTCCAGCAGGGTGGCGGGAGCCGAACCGGCGGGCCGGCCGTCGATATGGCGCGAATAGTTCTCGATCCCGGAACAGAATCCGACCTGCCGGATCATTTCGAGGTCGTACTGGGTCCGCATCCGCAACCGCTGTGCCTCGAGCAGTTTGCCCTTGCGTTCGAGCTCGGCCAGTCGTTCCTCGAGTTCGGCCTCGATCTCGACGACCGCGCGTTCCATCCGTTCCGGTCCGGCCACATAGTGCGTAGCGGGAAAGATACGCACCGTATCGACTTTGCGCACGACATCCCCGGTGAGCGGGTGCAGATAATAGAGCTCTTCGATCTCGTCACCGAAGAATTCGATCCGGACCGCCAGCTCCTCGTAGGAGGGGATGATCTCGACGGTATCGCCGCGCACCCGGAAGGAGCCGCGGGTGAACGCCATATCGTTGCGCGTGTATTGGACATCCACCAGCATCCGCAGAAAGGCGTCGCGGTCGACTTCCGAGCCCACTTCGAGCAGCACGGAACGGTCCAGGTAGGACTGCGGAGTGCCCAGGCCGTAGATACAGGACACCGACGCGACGACGATCACATCCCGGCGGGACAACAGCGCCGAGGTCGCCGAATGGCGCAGTCGCTCCACATCGTCGTTGATCGAGCTGTCCTTCTCGATATAGGTATCGGTCTGCGCGATATAGGCCTCGGGCTGGTAGTAGTCGTAATAGGAGACGAAATACTCCACCGCGTTGTGCGGGAACATCTCGCGTAGTTCGTTGGCCAGCTGTGCCGCCAGCGTCTTGTTCGGCGCCATCACCAGCGTCGGCCGTTGCAGACGTTCGATCAGCCAGGCCGTGGTCGCCGATTTACCGGTACCGGTGGCGCCGAGCAGCACCACATCGGGTTCGCCCGCGTTGATCCGGCGTTCCAGTTCCTCGATCGCGGTGGGCTGATCACCGGCCGGCTGATGCGGGCTGACCACCTCGAACCGACCACCGGTGCGTTCGATCTCGCTGACCGGGCGGAAATCCGATTTGGCCAGCGGGGTCTCCCCGTCGGCCTCGGTCCCGGTGACGCCGGCCGCACGGAGTTCGGTTGCGAATGCCATACCCCAAGACTAGGCGCGGCCACCGACAGAATGCCTTCCGTCCGGGATGGCGCCCCCGCGGAGCCGGGCCGCACGGTATCGCGTCCGGAGTGGGTAGATTCGGCACCTGTGACACAGGCAACCAGCGTGGACGTCCACCGGCCCAAGGTGGAGTACTTCGATATCGCGGAACTGACCAATACCGACCCGAAGGGTTTCGTCCGCGAAGTGGAGCGCTACCAGGTCGAGCCCTGGGGGCTGTACATGGCCCGCACCGCGGACCATCCCCAATTCCATTACCTGGAATCGTGGTTGTTGCCCTCCCTGAATTTGCGCGCTTCGGTATTCCATTTCCATCCCGCGCATATGCGCGACCAGGACTACTACGTCGATATAGGCGAATTCGGCGAGGTCGAGCCGAAGAAATGGCGGTCGGTCGACCATTACCTCGACCTGGTCGTACGCACCGGTCGCGAAGCCCAGCTCTTGGACGTCGACGAACTACTGGCCGCCCACACCGCCGGTCTGATCGATGCGGAGACCGCGGAGAAGGCAGTGGCCACCGCGGTCCGCGCGATCGACGGTATCGCCGCCCACGGCCACGATTTCCAGGCTTGGACGGCATCCCTCGAGATGCCGCTCACCTGGATGTGAGATATCGGTGGCGGGGACTCCGGCGCCGGCAGTCCCCGCCACCCGCCGCCGGAACGACCCGCTCCACTACTCAGGGTGCGCGACGCGCCAGTCCAGGACCCGCCGGTACACCGAATCGAACCAGGGTTCTTTCAGCTCCAGGTACGCGGCGGTCGCCGCGGCACCGTCGGTGCCGGCGGCCGCCGCGGCGGCCTTCCGCTTCAGTTCGGCGTACTCGGCACGGACGTCCGGTTCCGCGCGTAACCAGTCCCGGAACGCCAGTGCGAATTCCTGTCCGGGGCTACCGGCGGCTCGCAGGTGGACATAGGCCGGACGGCCCGGATCCGCGCTACCGTGCACCCGCTTCTCCCAGCGCCGGATATCCGGCGACCGCTCATCCGGTGCGGGCTTCGGATTGTCCCGGGTACTGCCCGGGATCAGCGGGAACCCCGCCCCCGCCAGCGCATCGCGGATACCGTCGGCCGCGGCGAGGTCGGCGACGGTGATCTGCAGGTCGATCACATCCTTCGCGGGCAGGCCCGGGACGGCGGTCGAGCCGATATGGTCGATCCGCACGGCGGCCGCACCGGCCGCCACCTGCAGTCGCGCAATGAGCCGTTGCGCCTGGGCCGCCCACTCCGGGTCCGGATCCACCAGTCGGGGCGCCGGGCGCACCACATCGCCGGAGCGCATATTCGCTTCGAACGGAACCAGCCGCTCATCCCAGAGCCGGGCCACGGCCTCCGCTACCGACTCGGCGGGGCCGTTGTTGTCCAGCAGCACATCGGCAGCCGCGCGACGCTGCTCGTCGGTGGCCTGCGCCGCGATCCGGGCACGGGCATCGGCCTCGGGGACGCCGCGGAACTCGACCAGGCGCCGGACCCGGGTCTCGGCGGCGACGTCCACGACCAGCACCAGGTTCATGAAGGGCGCCATATGGTTCTCCACCAGCAGTGGAACGTCCTGCACCACAATGGCATCCGGTGCGGCGGCGGCGAAGAGTTCGGCGGTGCGCTGCCCGACCAGCGGGTGGGTGATGGAGTTCAGCGTGGTGCGGGATTCGTCGTCGCGAAAGGCCTTGGCCGCCAGCGCCGGACGATCGAGGCTCCCGTCGGCCGCCAGGATATCCGGGCCGAACGCCTCGGCGAGGGCCGCGAGTCCCGGCGTCCCGGGTGCGACGACTTCGCGAGCGATGACATCGGAGTCGATGAGCACCGCACCCCGCTGTACGAGCGCCCGCGCGACCGTCGATTTACCCGCTCCCATACCGCCGGTGAGGCCGATTCGTAACATTCGCTCAGTCTCGCATCCGCGAGCGCCGAACCGCCGGCGAGGCCGTCCTCTATACCCCCTCGACACGCCCAGCCACGGCGGAACGCCATAAATGTCCTTATTACGTCAGGTATTGGGCTAGTGTTCGGCCTGAGTGCAGGCCCCGCTTCACCGCTTCTGTCACGGATAGCAAAGGAACGAGCATGCGCATCAGGCACTACCGCACAGGCCGGCACCGGCTGGGGGCGCCGGGCCGGGTGCACTGTCTCGCCATCCCGGCCGTCGCGGCCTATCTGTCGAAGAACCGCCGCCCCTGGTTCCGTGTCTTCACCCTCGCGTCACGTCACAGTCTCCCCGCTCATCGCCCGCGTCCGTCGATCGTCTGGCCGCGCTGGGTCCCGGTCCCGGCAGGTTAGTTCTCGACGGACAACGGTGGCCCGGTCCTCGGACCGGGCCACTGTTGTGTTCGCGCACCCTAGAGTCCCAGTTCGGCGACCAGCGCGTCCATCTCGGCACGGAACAGTTTCGCCGGTCCCGCGGTGCGGGGGCCCAGATGACCGTAGACCTCCAGGGCGACCAGACCGTGCATCCGGCCCCACATCCGCAGCGCGAGGGCGAGACCGGCCGGCGGCAGTCCGGGGAAGTCCGAGCGGATGTGCCCGGCGAGCTCCGGCGCGAAATCCGTCCAAGCGAAATCGTCGTCGTCGGCCCGGCCCGGCCGGCGTGGCCATACCGCCGCGACCAGCCCGACCAATGCGGTACAGGCCCGCAGTTCGGCTTCCGCGGCGGGCCCGCCGGGCGGTGGCCGATAGCCGGGAACCGGATCACCGTAGACGAGCCGGAATTCCGCCGGTCTCTCCGTCGCCCAGTCGCGCACGCCTTCACCCCAGGCGACGATCCGGGCACCGGGGTCGTCCGGGGGGATCGTGTCCCGGGCGGCCTCCAAGCGATCGACCAGAGCCGTGTACACATCGGCGATCAGGGTCGAGATCAGGTCGTCGCGGGTCGCGAAATAGCCGTATACGGCACCCGCGGTCATTCCCATCTCACGGGCGATCGCGCGTAACGCGATCGCGTCGGGCCCGCTCTCGGCGAGCAGGCGCAACGCGATCGTCTTGATCTCCTGGACCGTTTCCGCACGTAGGCGTTCCCGGCGGCTCATCACTACCTCGGCCACGGTTGACACCTTACCGAGCACCGTTAGGATCCCATGTGCAGTTTCTGAACGCCGTGTAGTAAATGCACGGCATGTAGCAGGAGTGATCATGCATATCGGAGTTTTCGGCGCTACCGGCGTCATCGGTTCACGCGTCGTCGAGGAGGCCGGGCGCCGCGGCCATCCCGTTCGGGCCTTCACCACCGATGCCTCCCGCGTTCCCCGGGACCCGGGCGACGTCGACTGGCGGATTGCCGACTGGCGCGACCCGGACAGTATCGCGGGCGCCCTCATCGGCCTGGATATCGTGGTCAGTGCCGTCAACGCGGGGCACGGAATCGAGGAAACGATCACTCGGGCAGCCGATTTCGTCACGGGCGCACACGCGATGGTGACGGCGCTGGCCCGGCATCCGGCGACCCGGGTACTGGTGGTGGGCGGTGCGGGCAGCCTCGAGGTGGCTCCCGGACGGCAACTCGTGGACGAGCCGGGATTCGCCGAACAGCTCCCCGCGAATCTCGGCGTGCCTCGCGAGTACCACCGTGTGGTCGCCGCGCTCCGGGACGCGCTGAACGTCTACCGCGTATCGAATCGCCTCTGGACCTATGTGAGCCCCTCGTCGGGCCGGATCGAACCGGGCGAGCGCACCGGCCGATTCCGGATCGGCGGCGATCAACTGCTCGATACCGGGGGCCGCGATATCTCCGCCGAGGATCTCGCGGTGGCGCTGCTCGACGAAGCGGAGCTGCCGCGGTTCGTCCAACGCAGATTCACCGTCGGGTACTGATACGAAAAGACCCCGGTCCGCTCGGGACCGGGGTCTTTTCTTCAGCTATCGGCTACCGATATCCGCCTCAGGCGTTACCGGACAGCTTCTCCCGCAGGGCCGCGAGCTGGGCATCGCTGGCCAGCGACCCGCCACCGGACTCCGGCTGGCTGGAGGTGGACTGCGCGCCGCCGCTCTCGGAGGAGTAGTTCGACGAACCGCCACCGTTGACGGCCTCGGCCGCGGCGTCGGCCGCCATCTTCTCCATCTGCGCGGTGTGCATCTTGTGCCGGCGCTCCGCCTCGGCGTAGCGGCCTTCCCACTCTTCGCGCTGCTTGTCGAAGCCCTCGAGCCATTCGTTGGTCTCGGGATCGAAGCCCTCGGGGAAGATGTAGTTGCCCTGCTCGTCGTAGCTGTCGGCCATACCGTACTTCGACGGATCGAACTCGGAGCTGTAGTCCTCGTTGGCCTGCTTGAGGCTCAGCGAGATCCGGCGACGCTCCAGGTCGATATCGATGACCTTGACCATCGCGTCGTCGCCCACGACCACGACCTGGTCCGGGACCTCGACGTGGCGCTCGGCGAGCTCGGAGATGTGCACCAGGCCCTCGATGCCCTCTTCGACGCGGACGAACGCGCCGAACGGCACCAGCTTGGTGACCTTGCCCGGCACGATCTGGCCGATGGCGTGGGTGCGGGCGAACTGCCGCCAGGGATCTTCCTGGGTGGCCTTCAGCGACAGCGAGACGCGCTCGCGGTCCAGGTCGACGTCGAGAACCTCGACGGTGACCTCGTTGCCGACCTCGACCACCTCGGACGGGTGATCGATGTGCTTCCAGGACAGCTCGGACACGTGCACCAGGCCGTCGACTCCGCCCAGATCGACGAAGGCGCCGAAGTTGACGATCGAGGAGACCACACCCTTGCGGACCTGGCCCTTCTGCAGCTGGTGCAGGAATTCGCTGCGCACCTCGGACTGGGTCTGCTCCAGCCAGGCGCGGCGCGACAGAACCACGTTGTTGCGGTTCTTGTCGAGCTCGATGATCTTGGCCTCGATCTCCTTGCCGACGTACGGCTGCAGATCACGGACCCGGCGCATCTCGACCAGCGAGGCGGGCAGGAAGCCGCGCAGACCGATATCGAGGATCAGACCGCCCTTGACGACCTCGATCACGGTGCCGCGAACGGCCTCGTCCTTCTCCTTGAGCTCCTCGATCGTGCCCCAGGCGCGCTCGTACTGCGCCCGTTTCTTGGACAGGATCAGGCGACCCTCTTTGTCCTCCTTGGTGAGGACAAGAGCCTCCACCTCATCGCCCACGGAAACGACCTCGTTCGGGTCGACATCGTGTTTGATGGAGAGCTCGCGAGACGGGATGACGCCTTCGGTCTTGTAACCGATGTCGAGCAGGACCTCGTCGCGGTCGACTTTGACGATGGTTCCTTCGACGATATCGCCGTCGTTGAAGTACTTGATCGTGGCGTCGATGGCGGCGAGGAAGTCCTCGGCAGAGCCGATGTCGTTGACGGCTACCTGCGGCGAGGTGACGGTGGTGGGCATGTGGCGGTTTGCTCCGGACGGATTGTGATCGGTTGCGGACATTGAGACTTTCGGTACGCTGCGATACACCCAGCTGCTCCGGGTGTGATCACTTGCGCGTTCAGCGTACGCGACCCGGAACCGGGCGGGCAAACGACCCCCCGCAGCGGATCTATAGGCTTCCCGTCGTGTCCGACGACCTCGTTCAAGATCGCCACGCTCAGGCCACCGAACTGCTGGGGACCGCGGGCGCGGCGCGCCTGCGGGTCGGCTCGGCCGACAGCGAACGCGCGAACCGGCGCTGGTGGGATGCCGACGCCGACCAGTACCACGATACGCACGGACAATTCCTGGGGGTCGACAGCGACGGCGGCGAGTTCGTCTGGTGCCCGGAAGGCCTGCACGAAGGCGATATGCGGTTCCTCGGCGAGATCACCGGCAAAAGGATTCTCGAGGTCGGCTGCGGTTCGGCCCCGTGTGCGCGCTGGCTGGCCGGCCAGGGCGCCCACCCGGTGGGCCTGGACATCTCGATGGGGATGCTGTCCCGCGGGCTCGCCGCCATGGACCGGGGTGGCCCTCGGGTGCCACTGGTCCAGGCCGGGGCCGAAACGCTGCCGTTCGCCGACGAATCGTTCGACCTCGCCTGTTCGGCCTTCGGGGCGGTCCCGTTCGTCGCCGACTCCGCGCTGGTGATGCGCGAGGTCGCCCGGGTGCTGCGGCCGGGCGGACGCTGGGTGTTCGCGGTGAATCATCCGATGCGCTGGATATTCCGCGACGATCCCGGGCCGGAAGGTCTCGAAGCGGTGATCCCCTATTTCGATCGCACTCCGTACACCGAGATCGACAGCGAGGGCCGGTGCACCTATGCGGAGCACCACCGGACGATCGGTGACCGGGTCCGGGAAATCGTGGCCGCCGGGTTGGTGCTGGACGACATCGTCGAACCGGACTGGCCGGAATGGCTCGACCGCGAATGGGGTCAGTGGAGCCCACTGCGCGGGCAGCTGTTTCCGGGAACGGCCATATTCGTCACGCACAAACCGGGCAATCGGCCCTGACCGGAATTCCCGCCTCACGAACCGGACGGGGCACGTAAGGCACTCCTACGAGGCCGTTCACCCTTATATTCCGGATACCGTCCCGGATATGTTCCGGATACCGTCCGGCTTCCCGCGACGGTGGCAGCGGAGGTGGTGATATGACGAACGGGGATCCGACTGTCGTAGCGGTCTACGAATTGGTCGGTGGCACTGCCCAGCGGGTGGCCGAATTCCGCGTAGCCGAATCGGGGAAGGTGGAACTCACACTGGCGGAGCCGGGCGGCTGCCCACTGGCGCAGGAATGGTTCGAGGACGGCATCCGAGTGCCGGGGCGATCCGAACCGGTCCGCGCCGCGGACGGCCCCGATTTCCTGCGTGCCGCACTACGTCCCCGACAGATGAGCTTCTGCCGCGTGGTGGATGAGAGCCGGGGCGCCGCCACTGCACCGGAAGGGAGCATCCCGGCCTCGCCCGGCAGTTCAGGGCGCCCCCGCCCGCGGGACCGGCCCGAGTGAGCGGGCTGGGGAGCTGGACCGGGGTAAAGAACGATCTGACCCTGCGACTGCGGACCGCGACCGAGGAGGTCGCGCAACAGCGTGCCCGTACGAATCGTGGCGCCGCGTCCAGGCTGCGGGAAGCCGCCCGGCAGCACGACGACAACGATCGGACCCTGGTGCTGGGGTTCACTGATCCGGCCCCACCGGGCGCACGCGGAGCCGTTTCGCCGAGCGGACGCTTCTCCGCCTATTCTCCGAGCGCTACGGAAGCCCATGTAGCGACCCGGGACCTCACCATCGACTGGGAGATGTCCTCGGCGCTGCCGGGCAGCGCGAACGGTGTCTACGTCGCCCGGGACGCCACCGGGATCCTGTACGTGTACAAGCCTGCCCGGCACGAGATCTTCGACGGCCGGGACTGGATCCCACCGGTGCCCGGGCAATTGGCGCTCCGGGAGGTGGGTGGCTACCGGGTTTCCGAACTGATGGGTTCGCGGCTGGTGCCGCCCACGGCACTGGTCGACGGCCCCATGGGGCCAGGATCGGCGAAACTCTACATTCCGATGAAAGCCAGCAAGAACTGGAAGCTGTACCGGCCGGAACAGCAGCCGGAAGGCGCCATGGTGCATTTCCTCGTCGGTAACGGAGACGGGCATTCGGGGAACTGTCGCCCGAAACTCCAGGGTGACAATCACGCACAGCACCCGGCCGACGATCTGGTCCTCTACGACCTCGCGTACACCTTCCCCGAGTCGCCGGACTTCCGCCGGGGGCCCGAAGGATTCTCGTTCAGATCGGATTTCCACCGCAATTTTGCGGGCAAGGAATTTCCCCACGAGCTGCTGCAACGAGTCGGCGCGATCACACCGGACCGGATGGGAAGTGCGCTCGAGGACCTGCGTTTCAGCGACAGCGCCATCGACGGGGCGCTGTGGCGGCTCTCCTACGTCCATCGCACCGGCACGATCTTCTTCGCGTGAGCACCGACTCGTTCGACTGCTCGGCACCCGGACAGACTCTCCGGGCTCAGGAACCCGGCCCGGGTTCGTCGCGGGCCGGGCGCGGTGGGCGCCCCGCCTGCTCCAGCGCCCGCCGAATGGCGAACTCGATCTGCGCGTTCACGCTGCGCAGATCGTCGGCCGCCCATTTCGCGACCGCGTCGTAGACCGCCGGGTCGAGTCGGAGCAGAACCTTTTTGCGTTCGGCCATCAGTTGTACAGCGATCCCGCATTGACCACCGGCTGCGTCGGCCGGTCACCGCACAGCACAACCAGCAGGTTCGAGACCATGGTGGCCTTGCGTTCCTCGTCGAGTTCCACCATGCCCTCGGCGGTGAGCCGGTTGAGCGCCAGCCCGACCATGCCCACCGCACCCTCGACGATCTGCGTCCGGGCGGCCACCACCTGCGCGGCCTGCTGACGGACCAGCATCGCCTGCGCGATCTCGGGCGCGTACGCGAGATGGGTGATCCGGGCCTCGATCACCTCGATACCCGCGGTATCGGTGCGGTCGCGCAGTTCCACGGTGAGCTCCTCGGCGACCTCGGCGCCGTCACGCAGGCTGGTGCGGCCGGCATCGTGCGCATCGTAGGGGTGGGTGGTGGCCAGGTGCCGGACCGCGGCCTCGGACTGGGTTTCGACGTACTCCTCGTAGTCGTCGACAGCGAAGGCGGCCTTGAAACTGTCGACCACCTTGTAGACGACCACCGCCGCGATCTCCACGGGATTACCGTCCGCGTCGTTGACCTTCAGTTTCTGGGTCTCGAAGTTCCGGACCCGCAGCGAAATACTGCGCCGGTCGGTCAGCGGCAGCACCGAGAAGAATCCGGGTTCGCCGACCGAGCCGATATAGCGGCCGAAGAACTGAACGACCTTGGCCTCGTTCGGGTTCACCACGGTCAGGCCGGTGATGCCGAGCAACAGGACGGTCCCCACCACGCACGCGACGATCGCCCCGACCAGCGCCACGGCGTTCTGATGCTGGGCGAATGCCGCGAACCCCGCGACCGCCACCGCCGCCAGAGCGATCGTGAGCACCAGCCAGATCAGTAGTACGACGAACCCGTTGACCCGTGCGGCGTTCCGGAATGTCATGACATCCTCCCTCTATCAAAGTGATATCACCAAGATAGCATCTTGCCAACGAAGGCCGATAGTCGACGATCGACGTGGCGGCCCGGGCCCTCGGCCGGGCTCCGCCCGCGCCCTGCGACCATGTGCTAATGGAGCAGGCACAGGGTGAGCGGCTGAAACTGGGGCTGATCGAGGGCGACGGGATCGGACCGGAGGTGGTGGGTTCGGCCCGGCGGGTGGTGGACGAGGCCCTGGCCGCGGCCGGAGCCTCGGCGATCGACTGGGTCCCGCTGCCGATGGGCCACCGCGCGATCGACGAATTCGGCACCGCGCTACCGGAATCCACCCTCGCCGGCCTGTTCGACACCGACGGATGGCTGCTGGGCCCGCACGACAACGCCTCCTATCCACCGGAGCACCGCAGCGCGCCCGGCGGCGCGATCCGTCGCCATTTCGGCCTGTACGCCAATATCCGGCCGGTCCGGGCGTTCCCCGGAATCGCGGCGGCCGCGGCGGATATCGATCTGGTGGTGGTCCGCGAGAACAGCGAAGGGTTCTACGCCGACCGGAACATGGCCGTCGGATCCGGCGAGTTCTGCCCCACCCCGGATATCGCGCTGTCGATCGGGCTGGTGACCCGCGCAGCCTCCGAGCGGATCGCGCACGAGGCGTTCCGGCTGGCCGCCGGCCGGCGGGGGCGGGTGACCATCGTGCACAAGGCCAACGTGCTGCCGCTGACGATGGGACTGTTCCGCGACAGCTGCTATGCCGTGGCCGCGCAATACCCCGGCGTGACCGTCGACGACGAACACGTCGACGCGGCCGCCGCCCATCTGGTCCGCGCACCCGGTGATTTCGATGTGCTGGTCACCGAGAATCTGTTCGGCGATATCCTCTCCGACCTCGCCGCCCAGCTCGGCGGGTCATTGGGTACCGCCGCGTCCCTGAACTGTTCGGCCGACCGGGCCATGGCGCAGGCGGTGCACGGCGCAGCGCCCGATCTGGCGGGTCACAACCGGGCGAACCCGGTCGCCCTGCACCGGTCCGCGGCCATGCTGTTGCGCTGGCTGGCCGCCCGGCACGATCGGGCCGCGCTGAGCCGGGCGGCCGAGCGGATCGAACGCGCGGTCGCGGCGACCTTCGCCGCGGGAATCGCGACGGCCGATCTCGGTGGCCAGGCATCGACGAGCGAATTCACCGAGCAGGTCACCGCACGTATCCACCGCCGGTGACACAGTCCCGGCGCACCGGCCCGACCCGGCGCCGCGCGCACCCGCGGCCGGAATACGAACGGCCGCTGCGCGTCTCCGATTTCCGTCGGCACCGCGCGTGAGCGGCGACTACAGCAATCGTGACAGAAATGCCCTGGTGCGCTCGTGTTCCGGCCGGGTCAGCAGATCGCCGGGTGTCCCGGCCTCGACCACCACTCCCCCGTCCATGAACACCAGCTGGTCGGCCACCTCACGGGCGAAACCCATCTCGTGGGTGACCACGATCATCGTCATCCCGGACGCGGCGAGCTCACGCATCACGGTGAGCACCTCACCGACCAGTTCCGGATCCAGCGCGGAGGTCGGCTCGTCGAACAGCATCAACTTCGGGTCCATCGCCAGCGCCCGGGCGATCGCCACCCGCTGCTGCTGGCCGCCGGACAGCTGTGCCGGATACGCATTGGCCTTGTCCGCCAGCCCGACCCGGTCGAGAAGTTCTCTCGCCCGCGCCACCGCGTCGGCCTTACGCACCTTCTTCACCTGGGTCGGCGCTTCGATGATGTTGGCGAGTGCCGTGCGATGCGGGAAGAGGTTGAAATGCTGGAACACCATACCTATCTCGCGGCGCTGCCGAGCGGCGTCGCGCGGGGGCATTTCATAGAGTTTGCCGCCCTTCTCGCGGTAGCCGACGAGTTCGCCGTCCACGTACAGGCGGCCCGCGTCGACCTGTTCGAGGTGGTTGATACACCGTAGGAAGGTGGACTTCCCCGAACCCGAGGGCCCGATGAGACACAGCACCTGCCCGTGCCGCACCTCCAGCGAGATTCCGTTGAGCACCCGCAACGCCCCGAAACTCTTGCAGACCCGTTCGGCACGGATCATGGGTTCCGAACCCGTGGTCGTCATTTCGCCTGTACCTCTCCGCGCGCGTCGGCAAGCTCCTGGAGTTGTTTCGCGGTCAGCTGCCGGGAGATACCGCGCGAATAGAATTTCTCCAGGTAGTACTGGCCGACCATCAGCACACTGGTGATCGCCAGATACCAGGTCGCGGTGACCAGCAACAGCGGGATCGGCAAGAAGTTCACCCCGTAGATATCGCGGGCACGACCGAACAGATCCGTACTCAGCGGGATGGCGGTGACCAACGCGGTGGTCTTGAGCATGCTGATGAGTTCGTTACCGGTCGGTGGGATGATCACCCGCATGGCCTGTGGCAGAACTGTGCGGCGCATGGTCTGTGACCAGGACATTCCCAAGGCGATCGAGGCTTCGCGCTGGCCTTCGCCGACCGAGTTGATACCGGCCCGTGCGATCTCGGCCATATACGCGGCCTCGTTGAGCCCGAGCCCGATCACGGCGAACGCGAATCCGGCCTGCAGGCTCTGCACATCGACCTCGAGCAGGCGCGGACCGAACGGCACACCGAACGCGACGTTCTGGTACAGCGACGGGACCAGCCCCCAGAACACCAGCTGCACATACACCGGCGTACCGCGGAAAACCCACAGGTAGGCCCAGGCGGAAGCGCGCAGCACCGGATTCGGCGACAGGCGCATGACCGCGAGCAGTGTCCCCAGGACGACCGCGATGAGCATCGCGAGCACCGTCAGTTCGAGGGTGACCACCGCGCCTGCCGCGATCCGGGTGTCGCGCAGGTACTTCCAGTACACGTCCCAGCGGTAGGCGGGATTGGTGGCCGCGCCGTAGACGAAGAGCCCGGCGAGCGCCAGGATCACCACGGCCGATATCCAGCGGCCGGGCCGGCGCAGCGGTACCGCGGCGATGGGTTCGGGTTCGGTACCGGCGGCCGGATTCGGATCGGCGGTCATCGTGCGGACTCCCTCGCGCCGTTGATCAAGGAGGTACGCAGCGCGCCCTCCTGGACACCCCAGTTCTCGGTGATCTGCCGGTACTGCCCGTTGTCCATCAGGTACTGCACCGCGTCGCGCAACACCGGAGCCAGCGGCGACCCTTTCGCCACGGCCCAGCCGTAGGGCGCGGAATCGAAGACCGGGCCCGCCGGTTCGATCTTGCCGTCGGTCTGTCTTATCGCATACGCGGTGACCGGGGAATCCGCCGACATGGCGTCGACCTGGCCGAGAACCAGCGCGTTGGTCACCGCGCTCTGTTCGTCGAAGGCATCGATGATGATCGGATCCTGCCCCGCCGCGATACACGCCTCGCTCTTGGCCGGGACCTCGTCGATATGCTCGACAGTCGTGGCCTGGACGGCGACTCGCTTCCCGCAGGCGTTCCCGGGATCGACGGGATGACCGGTCCGCTGCGCCCATTGCACTCCGGCGCTGAAGTAGGTGACGAAATCGACCTGTTCCTCCCGTTCCAGCGAATCGGTGATCGAGGACATGCCGATGTTGTAGGTACCGGCCTGGACGGCGGGAATGATCTTCTCGAAGGCCGATTCGGCATAGCGGGCCCGGATACCGAGGACCGCGGTGACCGCGTCCATCAGGTCGATATCGAAGCCGACGATCGCACCGTGCCGGTCGCGGTACTCGTTCGGCTGGTACGGCACATTCACCCCCACCACCACCTCACCGGCCGCCGCGATATCGGGCGGCACCCGGGCGGCCAGCTCGGGCACGGTCCGCACCGGCACTTTCGGCGGCACCGGGCCGGTGTCCTCGATATTGGTCACACATCCGGCCACCAGCAGCACTCCGGCCAGGCCGCACAGTAGCCGCCGCACCCGGGCACCGGATCGATACACCACACGCCACCACCTGCCGCTCGTGAAGAATCGTCGGCCCTCGACCGATCGTCGACGTTGTCAGGCACAGTAGGCGAGAGTGAGCCGTGGAACACCCCGAGTAACCCGATATTGATCTCCGGGCGCGGCGGCGTAACGGTCGCCTGGAGTGCTCGGGTGTGGGAACCGGCTACCGTCTGCAGTCATGGTGCAGTCGGTGGAACTACTGCTCGACGAAGCAGCAGAGCAACGCATCCGGCGGCAGTGGGAGCTGCTCGCCGAAGCGGGACTGCCCGGACTCGGGCAGGGCAGGCGCGACGGAGATACCGAAAGTCACCGGCCGCATATCACCGTGGCGGTGGCCCGGCAGATCTGGCCGCGTATCGAACAGGATCTCGACCGGTTGCCGTTCCGGCCGTTCCCGGTGCGCCTCGGTGGGGTGTTGGTGTTCGGGGCGCGACGGCCCATTCTGGTGCGGGCAGTGGTCCCCTCGGAACAGTTGCTGGCCTGGCACCGGCGTATCCACCAGGTGGTGGAGCCGTGCCCCGATGTACCGGCGAATGTGCGCCCCAACCATTGGACACCGCATGTCACGCTCGCCCGCCGGATCCTGCCGCAACATATCGGCGCGGCGGTCGCGGCGATCGCGACGGACCGTGACAGCACCGCGACCGTGACGGGGATCAGGCGCTGGGACGGCGACCAGCGCCGGGCGTGGCCGGTCGCCGAACACGGCTGAGCGGAGGCGGACACGCGGCCCGGCACCGCCACGTAGGGTGGGGGCCGGTGGCGTACGACACCGCCGTGGAACACCGCGGCCGGGGCCGGCGTTACAGCCTGAAACCGACCACGAGAGGACGTCATGGCCACCCAGACACTGACGCAGCAGAATTTCGATGATGTAGTCACCGGCAACGACGTGGTACTCGTCGATTTCTGGGCTTCCTGGTGCGGACCGTGCCGCAGTTTCGCGCCGACCTACGAGGCGTCGTCGGACAAACACCCCGATGTCGTGCACGGCAAGGTCGATACCGAGGCCGAACAGGGCCTGGCCGCGGCCGCCAATATCCAGTCCATCCCGACGATCATGGCCTTCCGTGAGGGCGTACTCGTCTTCGCCCAGCCCGGGGCCCTGCCGCCCGCGGCGCTCGAGGATCTGGTGTCCCAGGTGAAGGATCTGGATATGGACGAGGTTCGTAAGCAACTCGCCGAGCAGCAGGCGGCCAATGGCGAAGTAGCCGAATAGAATCGACGAACAACGGCGGGCTCCACACTTTCCGGGGATGGTGTGGAGCCCGCCGTTGTCGTTGTTCCGCGTTGTCGTCGTTCCGCGCGACCACCGGTCGCTAGCGCATCGTCCCGAGCCGGTTCACGCCGGCGATCATGGCCCGCACCGAGGATTCGGCACCGTCGGAGGCGAGGGCCGCGCCCCAGCCGCGCCGGCCGTCGCTTTCGCACTGCACGAACGTCGCCGTACCGGCCGGCGTGCGGCGCTGGTGGAACCGCAGGATCTCGACGGGATAGCCGGCCTCGTAGAGTGCCGAGGTCATGGCGGCGATCGGACTACCCGCCGCCACGACCGATCGGGACCAGCCCGCGAATTCGAGGGTCGCGGTGAAGGCGCCACCGCGCGCGCCGGTGGACGACCAGCCCGCGAGCCGGATCGGGCCGGCGCATTCGCCGTAGCGGTCGTGGAATTGGTTGGCCGTCAGTTCCGCGCATTCGGTGCGCAGGCTGCGCGGGGCGGCCGTGGTCAGGGCGTCGTTTTCCAGAGTCAGTGTGGTCATGAGCACGTAGGTCTTCCCAGAGATGGTCGGCAGGTTGGGGGGACCAGCAAAAGCAGAAAAAGAGGGGGCCCGCAGCGAGGGGGCCGGTCCGAATCAGACCCCGCTACGGCGGGTTACTACTACGGCAAGTAGCCGACGAGCCGACTCCGCGGTACGCGAGAGGAGCACCGCACCGTCGCGATCTGCGATCATCGGCGCGGCACACAGGCCATCGGCAAGAATTTGCACGGGGTCGAGGATAAAGACTTCCCGGGAAGATGGCAACCATATTCGCCTGCCGTTTCCGCTACTGACGAGTACTGTTCTCGCTGGTCATCGGCGCGCAACCCGGAGCCGGGCCCGCACCCGGGGTGACGGAGCAGACTCGGCCGGTTCCATCCGGACACCGCTTTCACCCGGTGCTCCGCGAGCACAGCACCCGTTCGGCCATGAGCACAGGCGGGGTGCGCGGCCCGAGTCGCAAGGCCCGGCGGGCAGGCTCACCAGCCCTGTCGGCGGGCCGCCGGGACCGCTCAGAACCCGAACACGTCCCCGTAGCCGGTCGTCTGCACGCTGCCACCGGTCGAATCGGCGCGGACGGCGACGAACGGCATCGCCGAGGCCGGCGACAGACAACCGTTGACGTTCAGCGGTGTATTGCTGTGGGCGAAGGTGTACGGAAAGGTCGAATTCTCGTCGAGAGCCGCCTCACCGACCACCGCCGCCGTGACGGTCCCCGGGGCCAGATTCACGGCGAGCTCGCCCGCGAGAGCGCTTTCGACCCCGATGGCCGGCTCGACACCCATGTTGACGCCCACACCGATCCCGATCGTCGGCGGCGTATCTATGGCCAGGCCGAGATCGACACCGAGGTCCACGCCGAACGAGGTGCCGAGCCCGGCGCTGGTACCGACGCTCGGCGAAATACCGATCGAGATGCCGTTGGCGATATCGACGGCGCAGCCGATCAGATAACCCACCGCGATCTCACCGCCGCGGATCGGCGCGCTGCCGTCGAGTGACACCGAGAAGTCGCCGGATACCTTGACCGTGTGGACGAACGGCACCCCCAATGCCGTATCCGGGGACGGTACAACGTTATTGGAGTTCGCGGACGCCACCAGGTGCAGCCCGCCGGAATTTATCTCCCCCGGCGCCGCCCACGCCGCTGTATCGACAGCGGAGCCGACACCGGTAACGGTCGTGATCACCGCGGCCAGGGCCGCGACTGTGTACGGAAACTTGCGGTTCATCGTGCTCCAGTCAGTCATGATCGGATCGGAAAATCACACACGAACTCACCCCACACCGTCGGCCGGCGCGCATTCACGAGCCACTGGTCCGGACCGCGAATTCGGCACGCGACAGCCGGAGACGGTTTGTACCGCACCGAAATATTCACCGATACGGTCTACACGTAGTACTCGCGGAGCATCATAAACACGTCCGCAACCACCAAGCGGTGACCACGCGCCGGATATCCAGGGGTATCGGCAGCGATTTCGCCGGACCGAAATCCCGGAACGGACGTCCGAATACGCGAAACGGACAATTCTCCGAGCGAATCACCCGAGCGATACCGTCTTCGAATCGATCAGGGGCCGCCGAGCGATCGCCGGAGCCTGCACCCGCGCAGCCCATCCGTCGTCGGCCCGGTTCCGCTGGGTCGACGTGTCGCCGGCACTGTCCGGGACGCACCGCCGCCGCACGGTATTCCAGCGGGTGGCGATCACCGGTTCCCACTCGCCGGACCGGAGGCGCCGCATACGCTCGGCCCGGTCCGAGCGGCCGACGAGGGCGGCGACGGGGCACCGGCGGATACGACCGGCTCACCGTCGATCATCCACGCCCCGAGAGCGACCCTCCCGGTACCCCGGCAGTGGATCTCAGTGGGCCGCCGCGTCCCAGCTGCGCCCGACGCCGACCGAAACGCTCAGCGGGACCGACAGTTCGATCGCCGAGGCCATCTTCTCCCGGGCCAGCTCCTGTAGCTGTGCCCGCTCGCCCGCGGCGACCTCGAAGACGAGTTCGTCGTGGATCTGCAACAGCATTCGCGAACGCAGCCCCGACTCCGCCAGCGCGGCCTGCACATTGATCATGGCGACCTTGATGATATCGGCGGCGGTGCCCTGGATCGGGGCGTTGAGCGCCATCCGCTCGGCCGCTTCGCGCCGCTGACGGTTGCTGTGGTCGAGATCGGGCAGATAGCGGCGGCGGCCGAAGAGAGTCTGGGTGTAGCCGACCTTGCGGGCCTGCTCCACGACGGCGTGCAGGTAGTCGCGGATACCACCGAATCGGGCGAAGTAGATGTCCATCTGCTCCTTCGCCTCCTGGGTGCTGATCTTCAGCTGCGCGGACAGCCCGTAGGAACTGAGGCCGTAGGCCAGGCCGTAGGACATGGCCTTGATTCGGCGGCGCACTTCCGGGGAAACCTCGGAGATCGGGATGTCGAACGCCTTGGAGGCGACGAAACTGTGCAGATCCTCGCCCGAGTTGAAGGCCTCGATCAGACCTTCGTCGCCGGACAGATGTGCCATGATCCGCATCTCGATCTGGCTGTAGTCGGCGGTCATCAGCGATTCGTAGCCCGGGCCCACCACGAAGGTGTCGCGGATCATCCGGCCGGTATCGGTGCGGATGGGGATGTTCTGCAGATTCGGCTCGGTGGACGACAATCGCCCGGTGGCGGCGATGGTCTGGTTGAAGGTGGTGTGGATCCGGCCGTCGTCGGCCACGGCCTTCAGCAGACCGTCCACGGTGACCTTGAGGCGGGTGGCGTCCCGGTGCGCGAGCAGATGCGCCAGGAAGGGATGCTCGGTCTTCTCGTAGAGGGATTCCAACGCGTCCGCGTCGGTGGTGTAACCGGTCTTGGTGCGCTTGGTCTTGGGCATATCGAGGTCGTCGAACAGCACGACCTGGAGTTGCTTCGGGGACCCGAGATTGATCTGCTTGCCGATCACCTCGTAGGCGGCGTTCGCGGCCTCGGCGACCTTGTCGGCGAACTGCCGCTGCAATTCGCCGAGCTGATCGGTATCGACGGCGATACCGGCGTCCTCGAGGTCGGCGAGCACCCCGAGCAGCGGCAGTTCCATCTCGTCGAGCAGCGGGGTGGACTCGATCTTCGCGAGTTCGGCGTCCAGGGCGTCGGCCAGATCGGCGACCGCGCGGGCCCGCAGCATCTCGTTCTGCGCGAGTTCGGCGTCGACCGCGTCCTCGGCGTCGAGCAGCGACAGCTGCGGAGCCGCCTCGGTTTCGGTACGCAGTTCCCGGTGCAGGTACCGCAGCGACAGATCGTCGAGGTTGAAACTGCGCTGCCCGGGCCGCACCAGATAGGCGGCCAATGCGGTGTCGCTGCTCAGGCCGCCCAGCGTCCAGCCGCGACCGGCCAGCGCGTGCAGGGCGCTCTTGGCCTCGTGCAGGGCCTTACGGTGCGCCGGATCGGTGAGCCAGGCGCCGAGGGCCGATTCGTCCTCGGCGGTGAGCGCGGTGACATCGATATAGGCGGATTCGCCGTCCGCGGCGGCGATGGCGAGCGCGCGCACGTCACCGGCCGCGGGTGTACCGGTACCGGACAGCGAAAGCCCGTGCCGGGCACCGGATTTCGCATGCTCGGCGAGCCAGTCCGCGACACTGCCGGGTTCCAGCGTGCGCCCGCTGATCTCGAAACCCGATTCGGCCTCCGCGGTCGGCGGGGCCAGGGTCTCGAACAACCGGTCGCGCAGTACCCGGAACTCCAGATCGTCGAACAACTGGTGGATCCGTTCCCGGTTCCAGGGCCCCTGGGCCAGCTGATCCGGGGTGTAGGGCAGCTGGACATCGCGGACCATCTCGGTGAGCTGCCGGTTGAGCACCACACTGCTGAGATTGGCGCGCAACGCGTCACCGACCTTGCCGCGGACCTCGTCGACCTTGTCGACCAGGGTGTTCAGATCCCCGTACTCCCGAATCCATTTGGCGGCGGTCTTCTCCCCCACGCCCGGAATTCCGGGGAGGTTGTCGCTGGGGTCGCCGCGCAGCGCGGCGTAATCGGGGTACTGGGTGGGGGTGAGGCCGTACTTCTTCTCGACCTCCTCGGGGGTGAACCGGGTGAGATCGGAGACGCCCTTGCGCGGGTACAGCACCGTTACATCGTCGTTGACCAGCTGGATCGCATCACGGTCGCCGGTGACCACGAGTACCCGGTAGCCCTGCGGTACGGCCTGGGTGGTGATCGTGGCGATGAGATCGTCGGCTTCGTATCCCTCGATCGCCATCACCGGGATACCGAGCGCGCCGAGGACCTCCTTGGTGAGCTCGACCTGCCCGCGGAATTCGTCCGGTGTCTTGGACCGGTTGGCCTTGTACTCCGGGTAGGCGTCGACCCGGAAGGTCTGCCGGGAGACGTCGAAGGCCGCCGCCACATGGGTGGGCTTCTCGTCGCGCAGCAGGTTGATGAGCATGGCGGTGAACCCGTACACCGCGTTGGTGGTCTGGCCGGTGACCGTCTGGAAATTCTCCGCGGGAAGCGCGTAGAAGGCCCGGTAGGCCAGCGAATGCCCGTCCAATAGCAGCAGCGTGGGCCGTTCCTCCGAGGAGCCGACAGCGTCGGGAGCGGCGGAGGCGGAGGTCGGCTGCGCAGTGGTCGGTGTGGTCACACCCCGAGAGTCTAGGGACTCCCACCGACACCCGCGCACGCCCGTCCCGCCGACCTCCACCCATATCTGTCGAGCCTCCGCCACCCGCCACCCGCTGAGCCTCCGTCGGCACCACCGGCTCTCGGTCGGACCTCCACCGCGCCACCCATACCGGTCGGGCCGTCACCGGCGCCACCCGCTACCGGGCCGACGGCGACCCGCCCCCGGCCGAGACCCCGGCACCACCGGAACCGCGGCGTACCTCAGCCGACGCCCAGATAGGCGGCCTGTACCGCGGGATCGTCGAGCAGTTCGCGACCGCGCCCGGTCTTGGTGACCGCCCCGGTCTCCATGATGTAGGCGCGATCGCTGCGGGCCAGGGCCTGCCGGGCGTTCTGCTCCACCAGGAGCACAGTGGTCCCGGTGGCATTGATCTCGGCGATGATCCGGAAGATCTGCTGGATCACCATCGGCGCCAGGCCCATGGACGGCTCGTCGAGCAGTAGCAGCCGCGGGCGGGCCATCAGCGCCCGGCCGATGGCGAGCATCTGCTGTTCACCGCCCGAGAGCGTGCCCCCGACCTGCCTGCGCCGTTCCAGCAACCGCGGGAACAGCTCGAAGACCCGGTCCAGGACGGCCGTGTATTCGGGTTTCTTCGCGAAGGGCCGGGCATAGCACCCCATATCGAGGTTCTCCTGCACGGTCATTCCCGGGAACACCCCGCGACCCTCGGGCGCCTGGATCAGCCCGGCGACCACCCGCTCGTGCGCCTTCACCCGGCTGATGTCATCTCCCTCGAACCGGATCTGCCCGCGGGTCAACGGCAGCAGCCCGGACAGCGCGCGCATGGTGGTGGTCTTACCGGCACCGTTGGCGCCCAGCAGGGTCACCAGTTCTCCCGGCGCCACCCGCAGCGAGATACCGTGCAGCGCCTGGATCCGGCCGTAGTTCACGACCATATCGGTGACCTCGAGCAACGGTTCGGGATCGGTGTCCTTCGCGGACCGCTCCGGTGCTGTACTCATCCCCGCTCCTCCGAGCCTTCGCCGGCGTCGCGCGCCGCGTCCTTCTCCGCGCGTAGCGCCACCGTGGATGCCGAGAGGTCCGCCGAGGTGAGCTCGTCGTCGGGTACGCCCAGGTACGCGGCGATGACAGCGGGATCGGCGCGGATCTGTTCGGGCAGGCCGTCGGCGATCTTGCGGCCGAACTCCAGGACCACGATCCGATCGGTCACCCCCATCACCAGCCGCATATCGTGTTCGATCAGCAGCACGGTGAACCCGTCGTCGCGGATCTTGCGGATCAATTCCATCAGCGCGGATTTCTCGCTCGGATTGAACCCGGCGGCCGGTTCGTCGAGACACAGCAGTTTCGGCTCGGTCGCCAGCGCCCGCGCGATCTCGAGGCGGCGCTGATCTCCATAGGAGAGATTGCGGGCCTTCTCCACCGCGCGGGGCGCGATTCCCACGAACTCCAGCAGCGCCATCCCGCGTTCGATCGCGTCGCGTTCCTCCCGGCGATGCCTGCTCGTCCGCAGGATGGCGCCGGGCACCGAGGTCCGGTGCCGGGCGTCGGTGCCCACGACCACGTTCTCCAGTGCGGTCATCTCGCCGAAGAGCCGGACGTTCTGGAAGGTCCGGGCGATACCCAGCCGGGTGATGGCGTTGCGTTTGCTCTTGGTGAGCGGTTTCCCGTCGAAGTACACCGCGCCCGCCGTGGGCCGGTACACCCCGGTGATCGCGTTGAAACAGGTCGTCTTACCGGCACCGTTGGGCCCGATGAGGCCCAGGATCTCGCCGCGCCGGATCTCGAAACTCACCGCGTCCAGCGCGGTGAGCCCGCCGAATTTCACCGTCAGGTCCTCGGTGCGCAGCAGCGGCGCCCCGACCGCGGTACGGATCTCCCGGTGCGCGGCCACCACCTCGGCGACGGTCGCCGCGTCGGCCAGCGCCGGATCGACCGCCGTCACATCGACCTCACCGACCGATTCCACCGGACGCTCATCGGCGTACCCGGCCGCCAGGTCCTCGTTGTCGAACAGCGCGTCACCCGCGTTCGGCCCGGTCACGACGCCGCCTCCGCGGGCCGGCGCACGGCCCGCACGATCTGCCGGCCGTAGGCGAGCAGTTTCTGCCGGACCGGGAACAGGCCCTGGGGTCGCAGGATCATCATCACCACCAGTGCGATACCGAAATACAGATATTTGAGGTCGCCGAGACTCTGCGCGCCGCCGGAGTAGAACATGAGCACACTGCTCAGCAGCAGCACGGTGTACACGGCGGCCAGCACGGTCACCGCGAGATACACCCAGCGCCACGGCCCGGTCAGGTCCCGGGCGCGCAGCCGCCAGCCCGCCACCAGCGCCGCGACCACGGCGATCGACACCGCCAGCAGCACATAACCGGTCGTTTCGTTCTCGGTGATCTCCACCGACATCAAACGGTTCGGCAGATACACCACCAGGAACGCGCCGACGATCACCCCGAGTTTGTTGCCCTGACCGCCGATCACCACCGCGCACAGGAACAGCATCGAGTTGATGATGTTGAACCCGGTCGGATTGATGAACTGCACCTGGCCGGCGAACAGCGCACCGGACAGCCCGCCGATGCCGGCGCCGATCATGAACGCCCACAGTTTGAACTTGAAGGTGGGCACACCCATGATCTCGGCGGCATCCTCGTCCTCGCGGATGGCCACCCACGCCCGGCCGACCCGGCTGCGCTCCAGGTTGCCGACCAGCAGCAGTACCGCCACCACGGCGAGCATGCCGACCCAGTACCACCAGGTGCCGGAGTTGGCGCGGTCGATCAGATTCGAACTGTCGGGCGCTCCGACGTTGCCCGCCGAGAACACACCGTTGGGCCGGGTCTCGGATTCGCCGATATGCGGATAGGCGATTCCGGAAAGGCCGAGGCTGCCGTTGGTGAGTTCACCCAGGTTGTCGGCGAGCAACCGCACGATCTCACCGAACCCGAGGGTCACGATGGCCAGATAGTCCCCGCGCAGCCGCAAGGTGGGCGAACCGAGGATCAGGCCGGATACCGCGGTCACCAGGATGGCCAGCGGTACACAGGCCAGCCACGCCCAATCGGAGTTCAGCCAGCCACCGTCGGTCTGGTTCCACGGACTGTTCGGGCTGGTCAGCAGGCCCACGGTATAGGCGCCGACGGCGTAGAAGCCGACATAGCCGAGATCCAGCAGTCCCGCCTGCCCCACCACCACGTTCAGCCCGATGGCGATCAGCGCGTACATGGCGAACTGGGCCATCACCCCGCCGAAACTGGTCCCCGGAGTGTCCAGCAGCGGCGGGGGGAACAGCGGCAGCAGCGCCAGCGCCGCGAGTACGGGGATACCCACCGCCCACTGCGCCGGTCGGCTCAACCCGGCCCACCACGTGCGGATCTCGTCGCCCAGACCGTGTCCGGCGGCCTTCTCGTCCTTACCGGTGTGCACCGTGCTCATGTGCGGGCCCTCCCGAGACTCTCACCGAGAATGCCGGTGGGCCGGAAGAACAGCACCAGTACCAGCACCACGAACGCCACCACATCCCGCCATTCGGTACCGAACAGCATCTGGCCGTAGTTCTCCACCAGGCCGAGCAGCAGACCACCGAGCAGGGCGCCGCGCAGATTCCCGATACCGCCGAGCACCGCGGCGCTGAACGCCTTGATACCGAGTACGAACCCGCCGGAGAAGATGATGCCGTTGGGGATCTTCATGACATACAACATCGCGGCGGCTCCGGCCAGCAGTCCGCCGATCAGGAACGTCAGCATGATGACCCGTTCCCGCGAAACTCCCATCAACGTGGCGGTATCGGGGTCCTGGGCCACCGCGCGGATACCGCGTCCGAACCGGGTCCGGTTGATGGCGACTTCGGCCAGCACCGCCAGCGTCACAGCGGATACCACGATCACCAGCGTCACATTGGTGACATCGGCGCCGCCGATGGTGAACTGCACAGTCGGCTCGACCAGCATGATCGGCTGCTGCGCATTGGTACCGCCCAGATCCGGCCAGAGTTTCGGCAGTACGAAATGCACGAACTCCTGGAGTACGAACGACATTCCGATCGCGGTGATCAGGAAGGTCAGTGGTCTGGCGCCGCGACGGCGCAGCGGCCGGTAGGCCGCGCGCTCCAGACCCACGGCGGCCGCGCCCGAGACCGCCATTCCGAAGAGCATGGCCAGACCCATATAGGTCACCGTCAGGATCACGCCCTGGCTGTAGACATTGCCGCTGGGCGCGAACCCCAGCAGCATCAGGCCCACGTACTGCCCGAACATCCCGAGCATGAACACTTCGGAATGCGCGAAGTTGATCAGCCGGAGCACCCCGTAGACCAGGGTGTATCCCACCGCCACCAGCGCATATATCGCACCGTAGGACAAACCGTCGACCGTGAGCCGCCAGAACTGATCGATAACGCCCTGGTAGTTGAAGTCGATCGATCCCTGCGCGAGAACGGCCGCGGCGGCCGGCAAGGATGCTGTCATTGGAAATCCGCCCTCATCATCATCGGACCCTCACCCGAGCAGCGCGCGGTACGCGCTCCCGGCGATCGCCGGTGCGCGTACCACCCGCCGTCCGTTATCCGACCTTGTAGACCCAGATCAGCGCGGAGGACAGTTCACCGTCGGCATCCCACTGGTAGTGCCGGGCCAGGCCGTCGCCGCTGTAGCCGCGCACGAATTCCAGCAGTTCGGGGCGGGTGATCTTGCCGGCGTCGATACCGGCCGCGAGGATCGTGGTCAGGTCGTAGCCCTCCACCGAGTACACGCCCGGCGCCTGACCGTTCAGTTCCTCATAGGCCTGGGAGAATTCGTCCGGTCCGGGACCGCACGGGCACGACAGCAGCGAGCCTTCCGACGAACCGCCCGCCTGGGAGACGAACTGCGGATCGTTGGTGCCGTCGGCGGAGACGAAGGTGGCGTCCACCCCGCCGATGCGCAACTGATGCACCAGCGGCGCCGCCTCGGCGTAGTAGCCGGAGTAGAAGATCGCGTCCGGCTGCGCGCCGGAGATCTTGGTGACGGTGGCGGAGAAGTCCTTGTCGCCCTTCTTGATACTGGCCGCGCAGGCCGGGTCGGCGGCCGCGCCGAGCCCGGCGGCGACGCTCTGGGCCAGGCCGACACCGTAATCGGTGTTGTCCTGCACCACGCACACTTTCTTGTAGCCGGCCGTATCGACCAGGTACTTGGCCACCGCCGGGCCCTGCACATCGTCATTGGCCAGGCCGCGGAAGAAGGTCTTCCAGCCGTTCTTGGTCAGCGTGGCGTTGGTGGCCGAGGAGGAGACCGCCACCAGTCCGGCGTCACTGAGGATCTGCCCCGTGGCCTTGGTCTCGCCGGAGAACGCGGGACCGACCACGCCGAGCACCGACGGATCGTTCACGATCTGCGGGATCACCTGGCTGGCCTTCTGCGGATCGCCCTCGGTGTCGAATTCCTTCAAGTCGATCCGACAGCCGGGATTGGCCTTGTTGTGCTGATCCAGCGCCAGCTTCACACCGTTGACGATGTTCTTGCCCAACGCCGCGTCGGGGCCGGTCAGCGCGCCGGCCATCGCGATGGCGGTTTTCTCCGGACAGGTGGCCGCACCGTTACCGGCCGGATCGGCCGCGGCGGCGATATCGGCCGCCGGTACTTCCTTACCTGCCGCATCGATCTGCACAAGCGGCTGGATGGACAGTCCCCCCGCTCCCGATGTATCCGTCTCACCGGCGGTTTTATCACCACAACCGGTCAGGACCAGCGCCGCGGCAGCGCTGATACCCAGAATTGCCCGTACCGTGCGTCCGCGCCGGGAGACCCCCGGCAGCCAAGTAGAACCAAGCACGATCTACCCCTATGTTCCTCATCACCTCGGCCGGCCGAGGGAGCCGAAAAGTCCGACTCGTGAGAAACATAGCTCCGGCATGTTGATCCCGTGTCACATTCGGATCATCTCCGATGATGTCGCCACACATTATTTTCCGGCTTGTGTTTCCGGCCGGTTAAGACCGCTGTCGCCGGACGCGGCGAGCTACTGCGGGGTGAGGTTCTCCAGAACGACCTCGGCCACCGCTTTCATCGTGGTGCGCCGATCCATCGCGGTGCGCTGGATCCATTTGAAGGCCTGCGGTTCGCTCAGGCCCTGGGTCTGCATGAGCACGCCCTTGGCCCGCTCGACGAGTTTGCGCGTCTCGAGCCGCTCGGACAGGCCCGCGACCTCGCTCTCCAGCGCGGTGATCTCGTGGAACCGGCTGGCGGCGAGTTCGATGGCCGGAACCAGATCGGATTTGGTGAAAGGTTTCACCAGATAGGCCATGGCACCGGCGTCACGGGCCCGCTCCACCAGGTCGCGCTGACTGAACGCGGTCAGGATGACCACGGGCGCAACACGTTTGGACGCGATTTCGGCCGCGGCGTCGATCCCGTCGCGGCGCGGCATCTTCACATCCATGATCACCAGATCCGGCCGGTGCTCCACCGCGAGGTCCACGGCCTGCTGACCGTCGCCGGCCTCTCCCACCACCTGGTATCCCTCTTCGGTCAGCATCTCGACCAGATCCATCCGGATCAACGCCTCGTCCTCGGCGACGACCACGCGTTTCGCCGCGGCGCCCGCACTAGTGCTCATAAACGACCCCTCTGGTTCCGATGCCTCGTCCCGACGCAGGGACGGCGGATCCGGCCGATGCACGGCCGTCGATCCGCCGTCACGCGATCGGGTGGTGTTGAGACTACCTTTCACGGTGATCGCCGGTGCATATACCCTGCTTAACCGGGTTCCGGGGGTACCGCACACCCCGCGATTCGGTGTTCCGGCCGACCGGCGGCTACTATGTGCATCCGGTGCGCCGAGTTGGCGGAACTGGCAGACGCGACGGTCTCAAAAACCGTTGTCCGAAAGGACGTGTGGGTTCGAGTCCCACACTCGGCACCAAGGTCAAACGGTGTATCCGATTCTCGACCATCTCCCTCACCCTCACGCAGTCCGCAGATAGTCCGCAGCAGCTCTCGCTCCGGAGTCCATTCCGTCCGCCACCGCGTCCAGATCATCCGGGAACAGGTGCCCGTACAGATCGAGGGTCAACGTGGCCGTCTTGTGCCCGAGCATCCGCTGAACGACCTTGATATTTCCCCCGGCACTGATCGCCAGCGAGGCCGCGGTATGCCGGAGACCATGAGGGACGACCCCGGTGAGACCAACCTCCCGGGCCGCCTGGTCGAACACCCAGCGAAACTCCGTCGAGGTCAGGTAGCCGCCCTTATGACTGGGGAGCACCAACGCCTCGGCCCGCCGGCCGGCCAGCAGGTTCTCCAGATCCTTCGCCAGCAGTCTCGGGACGGGGACGACACGACTCGTGTGATTCTTCGTGTCCGTTTCCACGATCCCCTGCCCAGTGACCGGAGTTGCCGAACGAGTGACGCGAACACGACGCTGATCCAGGACGACATCGGCGGTGCGGAGAGCGATCGCTTCACCGAATCGCCTTGATCGCGAACCGCAGAATCTGGCTGAGCACCTGGTACGACTGGATCACCCGAGACGCCGACAACCCGCGGCCCTGGAAGCGAGCACTACCGGACTCCGAGAGGGTGACCACCCACTCTTGCACGTCCTCGAACTCGATATCTCGAAGCGGAACCGAACCCCAGCGCGGCAGGATGATCGTGTCCAGTAGCGACCGATAGCCGGCGACCGTTTTCGGTTTGCGGAATTTCTTCGTCGAGAACCATTTCTCCGCCACCACCTCGAACAGCACGCCACTGCGGTCCGGATCGACCCATGTCCCGGTGACAACCTTCGTGGTCACGTCACCATCAAGAGCGGCGGCGCATGCGCGCCGCCGCCACGCTACGGCGGGACCTGGCTACGCTGGCGGCCCCACCGGCGCGTCGGCGGCACGCCAGCGCCACCCGCTTCCGACCCGACATGGTTGATTTTCGATAACCGAGAAGTGTGGGCACGACGAGAGCCGTACCCGACTTGCTCTCCCGCGGCCCGAACACGAAACGGCCGGCAACGCCCGGGATGACTAGCCGTGATCCAGTCCATAGAATTGCCGAGCAGAAGAATCGACCAGTTCACGGCGTGGATGTGCGCGAACTCCGGCCGCGTAGCCCTGCTGACTGGTGGCCTGCATTGTGTTCCCGCGCCCCTCCACCGTCCAGGGCAGACAGGGGCGTCAGCTTCGCTGATGGCATTCGCCACCCTTGACCGCGCGAACGATCGACCCCTTCGGACAACGGTCTTCACCACATCAGAAAGATCGCCTCCAGGCCCACGACGTAGCCGATAACCGCCGCAGCCGCACCACCGAGCAGCACTACGAGCCAGGACTTGCCGCGCCACCGAAGTGTCACCACCACGAGGGTGGTAAGCACGAGAATTCCGATGAGCAAAGCTATGGCAGGTGCTTGATCAGCGTACATCGGGTAGCTATCTGCGTGATTGGAGTCCACTGTGGTCGAATCGGCTCATCGGGAGTCGATGTTTCACCGCTGCCAGGAGATAACGGCCACTCTCGCTATGCCCAGCCGAGGGTGCGCTCATGCCGCATATCGGGCGGGGCCGAGGTCCCTGCTTCCTCCGATTGGCCACAGTGTCTGACTTCGGTACGGGCGAGTCAAGGGCGCTGCGCGTCGCTACGCGATGGCGACGGCCACCCTTGACTAGCCCTTCCCTCAGCACAGGATGGCCAGTATGAGGAAACAGGGGGACGAGAAGTTGCCGAGGCTCGTTGTCACGCCGGTGTCACAAGTGCCGCAAACCAGCCCGGACACCCGCAGACAGAACCAGCCCGTCAGCCGACTATAGGAGCCATCTACAGACCCCGAAAATAGCCTCTGAGCTGCCTCCGGAGCAGAAGCGCATCCAGGTGGACAGTCCGCAGTCGGTCCGCAGTAGGTACGCACACGACAAACCCCGCCAACACTGTCAGCGGGGTGTCTACCCAGGTCACGGCGATTCGCCCACAATCACCAACGATCCCGTGACCTGCAACTATTCAGTGAGTCAATCTCGAAAACCGTTGTCCGAAAGGACGTGTGGGTTCGAGTCCCACACTCGGCACCGAGGTCGGACGGTAGTTCCGATTCGAACCATCCCCTATCTCCGCCCCAGCGGGTTCCCTGCTGCTCCAGACCCTGTTTCCACGGCTGCCACCTGCGGATCATCCGGGTGATCACTGTCCCGGGATACCGGCGGCCCGACGCGCACGGTCAACCGGAGTCGCAGATCGCGGATATAGGCCTTCCGCTGCCGGGACAGCAGCGCCCACCGGAGCGCGGCGCGCAACCGCTCGCGCGGCTCACCCCGGCGCACCACGCCCACTCGCTGCGCCACCAGGTTGGTGGATCCGAGGTCGACGAATACCATCTCCTCGTCGGCAGCGCCGGATTCCTCGATCGCGCGCACCGCTTCGGCGTCCAGCGCGGCGAAGCCGTCGCGCGCGATCCGGTTCGCGAGTATCCGCGTTCGCCGGGCGCGATACCGGAGCGCGACACCCTCGTGCAATACCGTTTCGAGCTGCTCGGCGACCCAGAACGGGCGTACCGGCCGAGGGACGGTGTACAGCTCGGCGGGAAGTTCACGACGCCGGGGATCGTCGGCGGGATAGATCCGCACCAGGGTCCGGAGCAGGAAACCGGGACAGAATCCGAATACCGCCACCGCGAGCGCGAAGGCGGTGAGGCTCTCCCACGATGCCACGATATCCAGCAGTGTCGTCATCATGCCCACCCCAGGTCGAGTGCGGAGAACCGGCGGTCGGCCCGGGCCGCGCGGACGGTGCCGGCCAGTTCGCGCTTTCCGTGCTCGGTCAGTTCGTAGTAGCGGCGCGGTGGGCGCCGTTCGGTCAGTGTGGCCGGATCTTCCCAGCCGTCGGTCAGCCAGCCCTCGTGCAGCATCCTGGTGAGCATGGGATACAGGACGCCGGACCGGACCCCGGAGCGCCGGCCGAGGTCGTAGCCCCAGTGCCGCGCGTCCGGTTCGGCCAGGAGGGCGACCGCGACCCGGACCAGCGAGTGGGTCTTCCGCATGCCCGTAGTCTACATAGGTAGCGAAAGGCCGGTTCGATGCTCAGCGCTGTGGTACGACTGCCGGGGGTTGCCAGCCACCGTCGAGCGTGGCGGTATCGGGCCAATAGGCGCGCAGATAGAGCGAGAATTCGGCGCTGGGCGCGGGTAGCCAATTGGCGAGCAGCTTCGGCTCGCTGGGACCGGCCCCGCCGACGGTGAGGGTCAGTGAGCCGTCGTCACCGTAGGCGAGGTCGTGATTCTTGGTACCCAGCGAATAACGGTCGAGCTCGTTGGAGTGGAAGAAGTGGTGTTTGTTGTAGACCGTCAACGACCAGAACCCACGGACAGGCGGTAGTTGCCCGGCCGGGAAGTGCACGGTGTAGCCGCGGGAACCGTGCAGGCGCTCACCGGCCTCGTCGAGATCCTGATAGTAATAGGCAGTTTCATTCGCAGTGTTGACAAAGATGTTCGATTTACCGATCGCCGTCCGCGACAGGTAGTCGGTTTCGAACGCGGCACCGTTGCGCTGAGTCGTCCAGTGATGGGCTGCCGGGATACCGATATTGCGGAACTCGAACAACTCCCCGACCACGGCGTCTGTATCGAGTGCCGCCTGCCGCAGCACAGCGGCGATATCGGTATCGCGTTCGGCGGCAGTGAGGATCGAGCGGAACCAGCCGTACAGCGCTTCCTCACCGGGTAAGGCCGGTACTTCGTCCAGGACCTCCCCCAGAACGTCGAAGAACCGCTCGGGGTCCACCCACTGCGTTTCAGCCCGGCCGCCGGTCGCGGCGCCACCCGCGAACGATGGCACCGCCGACCAATCGACAACCTTCACCCTGCCGTCGAACGCCGACAGCGGATACATCGTGATCCGGTCGACCAGGGGTGCGATCGCCGCCCGGTCGCGCTCGGTGTCGTCGAGGAAGACTCGCGGGATCACCACCCCGCATCGCGTGTCGTAGCGGAACACGTCGGTGATCCCGGCAGGCACCACACCTGCCCAGGATTCGGGCGCGAGCAGGTAGAACCCGGGTGCGGTGCCGTACATCCGGCCGAGTCGGACGAACGAATCGGTACGCTGGTCCACCACCTGATAGACCCAGAACCGGTCACCGAATTCGGGCACCTGCACCACTGCGGGCTCCCGTTTCGCGTCCAGGACACCGAACCCGTATGCGACATCCTGATTCGGGCACGCCACAACCCGTTCTTCGGGCCGGATGTAATCGCGCAGCATCCCGAGGGTGCCGGGCGGACCGGCGGGCACGATACCGGCCATCAGGCCGGGCTCGGGCAGCTGTTCCATATATGCGCGCCGGTTGTGGATATTCACCAGCGGCCAGCCCCACAGGTACGCCGTCCGGGCCACCGCGCGCGCGTACTCGCGGGTCATCCTCGACGTGGCGAAACCATCGGAACCGTCCATCAGCAGCTACCTTCCCTGGCTCGACGGCCCCCGCGGACACATCCGACCCACGACCGTACGCCGCCGAATCCGGGTGCCGGTTCACCCGGTTCGGGTGAACCGGGCATGCGAACATGCGGAACGGACCACACCGAATGAATCCGGCGCCGTACCACAGCGCCACTCTCGTATACCGCGAGGTTCGAACCGGCAATCACGGAAACATTTTTTGTACCGCAGGGAAAAATATGGCCGGATTCGTGTACGGCACGCTACACGCTGATGAATTAACGGCCGGAGCGTTGTGATTTTGCACAGACTGCACCGCTGCGCACAGGTAGCGCGAATTACCGTTGCGCTATGCACATCCTGTTCGTCTGCAATGGAAACGTGTGCCGCTCGGTGATCGCCGAACGGCTCACCCGCTCCATCGCGGTCGAATACCGGCTCAGCGGCATCACTGCCGAAAGCGCCGGTACCCGGGCCCTGGTCGGGTTTCCGGTGGAACCGCGGGCGGCGGAGGCCATCACCGGGCTCGGTGGTGACCCCGGCGGTTTCCGTGCTCGCAAACTCGTACCCGAGCATATCGATCGGGCAGATCTCGTACTCGCCATGACTGAGAACATCCGCGACGATGTGGGCGAACTGGCCGCCGGCTCGAATTCCCGGACCTTCACGCTACTCGAGGCATACCGGATCGCCCGGGTCACCGGTGCCCGAACCGTGGCGGATCTGCATCGCTACCGGCACAACCTGTCCCGGGTCGGGCGGGAGAACATCGCCGACCCGGTAGGGCTGACGGCCAGGGCGTACTGCGAAGTCGGGGACAAGATCGCCGACGCGCTGGTACCGCTGCTGGTGGCCCTGGCCCCGGCCGCCACGCCCGAGCACCAGCAATGGAACCGGCCGCCGCTGGTGGTACAGCCGAACGCCGCCCCGGCCCGGCTCTCGCCGCTGGTGGCCGCCCAGCACACCGGCTGGTACGCATGAGAACACCGGTCCGACCGGGCCGCCGGGCCGTTACCGGCGGCGGGGCAGGCACTGCCCGGTGCACGGCGGCGCGACGGGCATTCCGCGGCCGGATTCCGGTCCCTCCGGTCCCGCAGATCACGAATGCCTACGTGCACCCTGACTTTCGACGTTCCGGGCACTACACTCGCCATCCGGACCATCGATCCGAACAATCCGATCCCGTTGCAGGTACGACACACGACAGGAATCAGGCATGCCGAAACGCATTTCGGATGTTTCGCTTCATGTTTATGTGACACCGGAAATCCTGAAAGATCTCGTCGACACCGTCCGAGTGGAACTGGCCGAGCAGCTGGGCGACGGTGATATCTGCGCATGGCGCTTCACCCTGCCGATCGCCGAAGACGATGCCCGGCACCGGGATTTCGACGACCGCTGGCGTACCGCGAATCCGGGCGCCGAACCACTGGGGCGCGCGACCTTCGAGATCGCGCTGAGCCTGGTCGGTGATCCGGCCGAACTCACCGACAGTTACCTCGCCACGCTCGAACACCGCTTGCTCCGGGGCCTGGAAACACTGGGCCCCGGCGACCCGTTCACCTTCCGCACCGAACAGCGCACCGATGTCGATATGGAGCCGCTGCTGCCGGAACGACTCTGATCCGGCAGTAGGCCTGTACTCAGCGGCGAGCCGGGAAGTGCCGGATCACGCCTTCCTGCACGGTGGTGGCCAGCAGGTCGCCGGCACGCGAGTAGAACCGGCCGGTGGCCAGTCCACGGGATCCGGCGGCGACCGGGGATTCGGTCGAATAGAGCGCCCAGTCGTCGAAGCGGAACGGCCGGTGGAACCAGATGGAATGGTTCACGGTGGCGGCGACGATCCGATCCAGACCCCACGAGAGGCCGTGCGTGGTGATGATCGAATCGAGCACGGTGGTATCCGACGAATAGCTCAGCGCGGCGACGTGGATCAGCGGGTCGTCGGGCAGGGTCCCGTCGGCACGCATCCACACCCGGTTGTGATTGAGTTTCGCGCCGGTACCCTTGAGGATCCAGGCCGGATCGTTCGTGTACCGCATATCGATCGGATGCGGCGCGTTGACGAACATCTCGAGCTTGTCCTCGAAACCGGCGAAGCTCTCCTGGATCCGCGGCAGCGTTTCCGGATCGGGTACTTCGGGACGCTCGTGCGCATGCTCGAGACCCTTACCCCACTCCTGGAACGACGCCAGCATCACGAACAGCTCCTGGCCGTCCTGGAGTGCGGTCACGGTCCGGTTGGCGAACGCCCGCCCGTCGCGATGCCGCTCCACGTGGTACTCGATCGGCTTCTTCACATCGCCGCCGCGGACGAAATGGGCGTTGAGCGCGTGGATCGGGCGATGACCCGCGGTCCGTCCCGCCGCTATCACCGCCTGGGAGACCAGCTGGCCGCCGAACGTCCGGCTGGACACTTTTTCCGGATGGTGTCCGAGGAAGACGTCCTCGGACATCTCCTCGAGATCCAGCAGTTCCAGCAGGGTGTCGAGATCGGAATGATTGTCCGTCTCGGTTTCGCCGACCGGCGCGCTCACCGGGCGACTCCGCGGTCCTCGATCATCAGTGGTCCTCCTCGCCGATACGGTGCACGTGGATCAGGTTGGTGGAACCGACGGTACCGGGCGGGGAGCCCGCGACGATGACCACGAGGTCGCCTTTGCGGTATCGATTCATACTCAGCAGCGCCTGATCGACCTGTTTGATCATGGCATCGGTGCTGTCCACGGTGGGCACGATGAACGTTTCGGTACCCCAGGTGAGCGCCAGCTGGCTGCGCACTTCCGGAAGAGGGGTGAACGCCAGCAGCGGCAGCGGAGTGTGCAGCCGCGCCAGGCGGCGCACCGTATCGCCCGACTGGGTGAACGCGACCAGCGCCTTGGCGTTGAGGCGCTCGCCGATATCGCGGGCCGCGTAGGAGATGACACCGCGCTTGGTACGCGGCGTATGGGTCAGCGGGGGGACACTGGTCGACTCGGTCTCCACGGCGTGCACGATGCGGGCCATGGTGCGCACCGTTTCGATCGGGTACTTGCCGACCGAGGTCTCCCCGGACAGCATCACCGCGTCGGCGCCGTCGAGCACCGCGTTCGCCACATCCGAGGCCTCGGCGCGGGTGGGCCGGGAGTTCTCGATCATCGATTCGAGCATCTGAGTGGCCACGATGACCGGCTTCGCGTTCTCGCGGGCCATCTGGATCGCGCGCTTCTGCACGATCGGCACCTGTTCGAGCGGCAGTTCCACACCGAGGTCGCCACGGGCCACCATCACCGCGTCGAAGGCCAGGACCACGGCCTCGAGATTGTCGATGGCCTCCGGCTTCTCCAGTTTGCCGATCACCGGCACCCGGCGGCCGACCCGGTCCATCACATCGTGGACGAGTTCGATATCCGACGGCGACCGCACGAACGACAGCGCGATGAAATCGACGCCCAGATTGAGGGCGAACTCCAGATCCTCGATGTCCTTCTCGGAGAGGGCGGGCACCGAGACATCCATGCCCGGCAGCGAAACACCCTTGTTGTTGCTGACCGGGCCACCCTCGGTGACCTCACACACCACGTCGTTGCCCTCGACGCGGATCACTTCCAGGCCGACCTTGCCGTCGTCGACCAGCAACCGGTCGCCGGATTTCGCGTCGGCGGCGAGCTGTTTGTAGGTGGTGGAGACCCTGTCGTGGCTGCCGACGATATCGTCGACGGTGATACGCACGGTCTCACCGTTCGCCCAGACCGTCCGTTCCTCGGCGAAACGGCCCAGCCGGATCTTGGGGCCCTGCAGATCGGCGAGTATGCCGACGGCGCGGCCGAGATCGTCGCAGGCCTGCCGCACCTTCTTGTAGTTCTCGGCGTGGTCGGAGTGCTCGCCGTGGCTGAAATTGAGCCGGGCGACATCCATACCACTCTCGACGAGCTCTCGAATACGTTCCTCGGTGGCAGTGGCCGGGCCGAGGGTGCACACAATCTTCGTCCGTCGCATCACGTGTCGAGCCTAATCCTGCCGGGTTGTCCTGTTCCGTCCGCCCCCGGGCGTCCGCCGGACCGCGGCATGCGGCGAATCAGTGGGCAGACCTGCGAAGCTAACTCTGCCATACGAATTTCACTGGTCAGCTACAGGAAGGTGAACGCCGCGCTACGACATACGAAATCGGCGCGCACCGCGGGCCGGATCCGGGGACGGACGGCGACGGTACGCGCAGCGACCCGCGGAGCGCCCGGAAACGGAACAGACCCCCGGTATCCCGGGGGTCTGCCGACGGTGCGCGTCGGGTCAGCTCTCGCGCAAGGGGCGTCCCTGCGGGTCCTGCACGCTGCCGGTGAGCATCATGATGCCGTCGATGAGCGGCCAGATACCACCGAAACCACAGGTGAGCCAGGTGACCGCGATCTGGGCGACCGCGATACCGTTATCACCGATGTAGAACCGGCCGGCACCGAATCCACCCAGGAAGATCTGGAGCAGACCGGCGGTCAGCTTCTGTTTGTCCGAGTACGGAACGCCGTTCATATCGCGGCCGTAGGGCGCCTCGGGATCCATCGGGTTGTATCCCCCGGGCCCCATCGGGGCGCCGTAGCCCGGCTGCGGCTGACCGTAACCGGGAGGGGCACCGTACTGGGGGCCCTGCGGGTACTGCTGCGGCTGCGACGGGTACGGCTGGGACTGGTACGGCTGCGGTTGCGGTTGCGACGGGTAGCCCGGAGCCCCCGGCGATTTGCTCAGATCCGGGCCGGTTCCGGGTGGACCGTACTGCGGTCCACCCTGCTGGTACGGATCGGTCATGAATTCCTCCTAGATCGGTGCCCCCGGGCAGCGGAGGACAACCGGATGTCGCCTCCCCACCGGCAAGATGCTGCCAGACGACCGCACCGCCCGCCGAACGGAGCCCTATTTACCTCGCGGAGCACCGGATTCGGCGGTGGCGCCGTCCTGCTTCGCCGCCGGATCATCGGATGATTCGGATTCGGTATCCGCCGATTCCTTCGCGCTCGGCGCGGTATCGGAATCGGAGTTCTCCTCCGGCGCAGCGGACTCCGCCACGGCGTCCGGAGTGGCCGTCTCGGCGTCGTCGGACTTCTCCGGCGCTTCCGAGCTCGCGGATTCGGAAGAGTCCTCGGCACTTCCGGATTCGCCGTCCTCGGTCGCCTCGTCAGCGGCATCCCCGGAACCGGACGAGGCCGCGGCACCGGCGGCGCGCAGGGCGCCCAACTGCCAGGGCCACGGGCGCGGGCCCGCGTCGGGGCTCAACTGTTCGGGAGTCTCGCGCCCCTTGGTCGCGAACAGGACATAGGCGACGGCGGCCAGGAACACCAGACCGGAGGTGAACGAATTGATCCGGATACCCGCGATCTGGGTGGCCTCGTCGTCGCGCATGAGTTCGACGAAGAAGCGGCCGAAGCAGTACCCGGCCACATACAGGGCGAACAACCGGCCGTGGCCGATCCGGAAGCGACGGTCGATCAGCACCAGCGCGATCACCACCAGTACGTTCCAGATCAGTTCGTAGAGGAAGGTGGGGTGCACGATCGAATGCACCTCGCCGGAGGACACACCGTTCATCATGTCGAGCCGGCCGGAATCGTCGAACCGGAGATAGATCTCCAGACCCCAGGGCAGATCGGTTTCGCGACCGTAGAGTTCCTGGTTGAAGTAGTTGCCGAGCCGCCCGATGGCCTGTGCCAGCAGAATCGCGGGAGCGATCGCGTCGCCGAGGGCGGGCAACGGAATCTTGTAGATACGGCAGGCGATCCAGGCGCCGATGGCGCCGAAGAAGACCGCGCCCCAGATCCCGAGACCACCCTGGTAGATCTTCAGCGCGTCCATCGGGTTACCGTCGGCCCCGAAATATTTCTGCCAGTCGGTGGCGACGTGGTACAGACGCCCGCCGACGAGTCCGAACGGGACGGCGAAGACGGCGACGTCCAGTACGGTTCCCGCTTCTCCGCCCCGGGCCTGCCAGCGTTTCTCACCCCACCAGATGGCGACGATGATGCCGAGGATGATGCAGATGGCGTACGCCCGCAGCGGGAACGGCCCGATCTCCCAGACGCCCTGCGGCGGGCTGGGCAGATAGGCCAGTAGATCGGCGGCGTGCGGGACGGCGCCACCGGGGGTTCCGGCGGTCGCGACGGTATCCGGTGCGGCGATAACGGTCACGGGGCCACCGTAGTCGAGACTGTTATCCGAGCAAGTACGGGCTCCGCCCGTGTGTCCTCGGCAGGGCTCGGATCAGGACGCGACCGCGGCGGAGCGAACCCCACCGGCCAGCTCGCCGGTCAGCGCGCGGACCGAGTCCAGACCGGTGGCCGCCGCGGAGACCAGCGCCGAACCGACGATCACACCGTCGGCGTAGGCGGCGATCTCGGCGGCCTGCGCCCCCGAGCGCACGCCGAGGCCCACCCCGATCGGGATATCGCTGTGCTCGCGGATCCGGGCGCACAGCGCGGGCGCCATGGTCGAGACCGCGTCCCGGGCGCCGGTGACGCCCATTGTGGATGCCGCGTACACGAAACCCGAGGTCACATCGAGGGTGGAGGCCAGTCGCTCTTCGGTGGAGGACGGGGCGACCAGGAAGATACGATCCAGCGAGTGGGCGTCGGAGGCGGCGAACCAGTCACCGGCCTCTTCCGGGATGAGATTCGGGGTGATGATCCCGGCACCGCCGGCCGCGGCCAGATCCCGGGCGAAACGGTCGACACCGTATTTGAGCACCGGATTCCAGTAGCTCATCACCACGGCCTGCGCGCCCGCATCGGTCACCGCCTCGACCACGGAGAACACATCGCGTACCCGGACCCCGCCGCGCAACGCCTGTTCGGCCGCGGCCTGGATGGTGGGCCCGTCCATCACCGGATCGGAGTAGGCCACCCCGACTTCGACGATATCGCAACCGGATTCGACCATCGCCCGGACGACCTGACGCGAGCCCTCGAGGTCCGGATAGCCGGCGGGCAGGTACCCGATGAGCGCGGCCCGGTTCTCGGCCCGGCAGGCGGCGAAGGTGGCACCCAGGCGGGACTCGGAACTCACTGACCGTTCTCCTTGCCGGTGTCCGGATCGTCGAAGAGCCCGAACCAGCGGGCGGCGGTGTCCATATCCTTGTCACCGCGACCGGACAGGTTCACCAGGATGATCGCGCCCTCACCGAGTTCGCGGCCCAGTTCCACCGCGCCCGCGACCGCGTGCGCGGATTCGATGGCCGGGATGATGCCCTCCGCGCGGCTCAGCAGCAGCAGGGCGTCCATGGCGGCGGAATCGGTCACCGGCAGGTACTCGGCGCGGCCGGTATCCCGGAGGAAGGCGTGCTCGGGGCCGACTCCCGGATAGTCGAGGCCGGCGGAGATGGAATGCGACTCGATGGTCTGACCGTCCTCGTCCTGCAAGAGGTACGAGTAGGCGCCCTGGAAGGCACCCGGAGACCCACCCGCGAAAGTGGCGGCGTGCCGGCCGGTGTCCACACCGTCACCGGCCGCCTCGTAGCCGATCAACCGGACGCCGGGATCGTCGATGAAGGCGTGGAAGATACCGATCGCATTGGAACCGCCACCCACGCAGGCGGTGACGGCATCGGGCAGCCGCCCGGTGAGGGCCTGTACCTGGGCGCGGGCCTCCAGTCCGACGACGCGCTGGAAATCGCGGACCATGACCGGGAACGGGTGGGGTCCGGCGGCGGTACCGAAACAGTAGTAGGTGTCGTCGGCGTTGGTCACCCAGTCGCGCAGAGCCTCGTTGATCGCGTCCTTGAGGGTCTGCGAACCCAGGGTCACCGAGACGACCTCCGCGCCGAGCAGCCGCATACGGGCCACGTTCAGCGCCTGCCGCGCGGTATCGACCGCGCCCATGTAGACGATGCAGTCCAGGCCGAGCAGCGCGCACGCGGTGGCGGTCGCGACGCCGTGCTGGCCGGCGCCCGTTTCGGCGATGATCCGGGTCTTGCCCATCCGTTTGGCGAGGAGTGCCTGACCCAGCACATTGTTGATCTTGTGCGAACCGGTGTGGTTCAGATCCTCGCGTTTGAGCAGGATCCGTGCGCCGCCGGCGTGCTCGGCCAGATTCGCACACTCGAAGACCGGCGACGGACGGCCGGTGTAGTCACGCTGCAACCGGTCCAGTTCGCCGAGGAAGTCCGGGTCCAGCCGCGCCTTGTCGTATTCGGCCGTGACCTCCTCGATCACCGCCATCAGCGCCTCGGGGACATGCCGGCCGCCGTAGACGCCGAAATGGCCGCCCTCGTCGGGCTCGTGTTCGCTGCGCTGCGCGACCCCGCGACTCGCGGCGGGCAGCGGGGTACTGGTCGACGACGGGCCGCCCCCGGCCATCATCGCCCCCGCCGGGCCGGTTTGGGGCAGGACGGGTGCGTACCCGCGGTGACCAGTTCGGATACCGCGGCACGCGGGTCACCGCTGGTGACCAGCCCTTCACCGACCAGTACCGCGTCGGCGCCGGCACCGGCGTAGGCGAGCAGATCGGCGGTGCCACGGACGCCGGATTCGGCGATCCGGATGACCTCGGTGGGTAGACCCGGCGCGATACGGGAGAAGCAATCCCGGTCGACCTCGAGGGTTTTCAGATTGCGGGCGTTGACCCCGATGACCGTGGCACCCGCGGTGAGTGCCCGATCGGCCTCCTCCTCGGTGTGTACCTCGACCAGCGCGGTCATTCCGAGCGATTCGGTGCGATCGATGAGCGAGGACAGCGTGTCCTGCTCCAGCGCCGCGACGATCAGCAGGATCACATCGGCGCCGTGGGCGCGGGCCTCGTGGATCTGATACGGGCCGACGACGAAGTCCTTGCGCAATACCGGGATGTTCACCGCCGCGCGAACCGCGTCGAGGTCGTCCAGCGACCCGTGGAAGCGGCGGCCCTCGGTGAGCACGCTGATCACGCGGGCGCCACCGTCCTCGTAGGCCTTGGCGAGGCTGGCCGGATCGATGATCTCGGCGAGTGCCCCCTTGGAAGGGCTGGCCCGCTTGACCTCGGCGATCACGCCGATACCGTCTTCGAGAAGCGCTGCCTTCGCATCGAGCGGCGGCATCGCGGCGGCGGCCGCTGCCTTCACCGCAGGGAAGTCCAGCACCGCTTCCCGAGCGGCTACATCCGAGCGGACCCCGTCGAGAATCGAGTCGAGTACCGTCATCTGGCTCGAATCCTTTCTGGGGAGACGCGAGTTATTGCCTGAAGGACTCCCCCAGGCGATGTCTCACCGATGCTGAACAAGAGTAAATGGAAGGGCGCGGAGCTGTGACGCCGGGGGCGGGTCACCCCGCCCCGGCCGACCTGCTAGGGGGCGTCGCCGGATTCCTCGGCACCGGCTTTTCCGGCCGCATCGGGCCGCTTCCCGGCCTGCGCACGCCCGTTTTCGATGTTTCCGGACGGATCGGAATGGGTAGCGGGCGTGTCCGGTGTGTCGTCGGGCGTGTCCCGCGGGCCGCCCGGCTTCCGCTCCGATTCCGAATCCGCGGGGTCGGTCGGGTCGGCACCGGCGTCCAGGGCGTCCCACAGCACGCGTTCCGGTAGCGGTCCGCCCGACGCCCCCTCCTGGACCGCACGGGTCGCCGCGGCCTTACGCGTGGCCGGGGCGTCGTACTTTCCGGAGAGCTGTTTCGTACCGGCCGGCATCCGGGCGAGCAGCAGTCCCGCACCGAACGCCGCCAACGCCCCGGCCATCGCGAGCGCGGCGGAGCCGGGTGCCGTCGTCAACTCCTGCACCTCGGCCCGGCCGGGTAGTTCGGCCAGCACGGCCGCCCGCTCGCGGGTCGCTCCCGACCCGGTGAGCAGCGCCAGAGCCGGTACGGCTGTTACGGCGGCGATCAGCGCGACCAGGATCCCGACCACGCGGCGGACCCAGCCCCGGGTGGCCAGGACGGCGGCGACGGCGGCCAGCAGCACCAGCGCCAGGGGCGTCAGCGCACCGAACCACACACCACCGTTCAACTCGTCGGTACGGGGTTCGGTGAGGCCGTCCGCCGAGGTCACGGTGACCCAGGTCAGCCGCGACGACCCCCACAACGCGGCCGCGGCCACGGCCAGCAGGACGAGCGCGGCCACCGGATACCGGCTGCCCGGTGCGGGTGTGGTGGATTCGGTGGTGGGCAGTTCCTCGTCACCCCAGTCCACCGGGCCCGGTCGCGGGCCGCCGGTCGGGGAAGCAGGGGTTTCCCCGCCGTCGGGGCCGGAGCCACGTACCGGTTCGGACGCGGGTTCGTCCGCCGTCATGCGCTGCCGCCGGGAACGGACGCCGCTTCCCGATCCGGTTCACCGGCATCGGTCCCTTCGTCGGCGTCGGCTTCGTCGTCGAAAGCCCGCACGGTCTCGGCGGCGGCCACCGCGCGCAGCACCGCCATCGCCTTGTTCCGGGATTCGGTGTCCTCGTATTCGGCTTCCGAATCGGCGACCACTCCGGCACCCGCCTGCACATAGGCGGTGCCGTCCTTCAACAGGGCGGTACGGATCGCGATCGCGGTATCTGCGTCACCGGCGAAATCGAGATACCCGACCACGCCGCCGTAGACCCCGCGCCGGGTCGGCTCGAGTTCTTCGATCAACTGCATCGCCCGGACCTTCGGCGCCCCGGACAGCGTGCCCGCCGGGAAACAGGCGCGGACCGCGTCCAGCGCGATCTTGCCCGGAGCGAGCCGCCCGGTGACCGTGGATACCAGGTGCATCACATGGCTGTACCGCTCGACGTGCCGGTATTCGGTCACCCGCACGGTGCCCGGCACACACACCCGGCCCAGATCGTTGCGGCCGAGATCGACCAGCATCAAATGCTCGGCGTTCTCTTTCTCGTCGGCCAGCAGCCCCTTCTCGAGCAGCAGATCGTCCTCCTCGGTGGCCCCGCGCCACCGGGTACCCGCGATCGGGTGGGTGGTCGCGACCCCGTCCTGCACCGCCACCAGCGCCTCGGGACTGGACCCGACGATGGAGAACGCGGTCTCGCCGGCTCCGTCCGGGATGTGCAACAGGAACATGTACGGACTGGGATTGGCCGCGCGCAGCATGCGGTAGAGGTCGATGGGGGCGCCGCCGTAGTCCATCTCGAACCGCTGCGAGAGCACCACCTGGAAGGCCTCCCCGGCCTCGATCTCCGAGACCAGGCGGCGCACCCCCGCCCCGAATTCACCGGGGGTGCGGGCCCGCCGGAACTGCGGTTCGGGCTGGTCGAACACCGAGACCGTGGAGGCCGCGGGCGCGGCCAGCGCGGCGGTCATCCGGTCCAGCCGGGCCACGGCGTCGTCGTAGGCCGCGTCGACGTTCTCGGAGGTGCCGTTCCAGTTCACGGCGTTGGCGATCAGTGTGATCGCGCCTTCGTGATGATCGAACGCGGCCAGATCGGTGGCCAGCAGGAGCACCATCTCCGGCAGCCGTAGATCGTCGAGGGCCTGTTCGGGCAGCCGTTCCATCCGACGGACCGCGTCGTAGCCGAGATAACCGACCATGCCACCGGTGAGCGGAGGCAGACCGGGCAGTCGTTCGGTACGCAGTAGTTCGAGGGTTTCGTGCAGCGCGTCGAGCGGGTCGCCGCCCGACGGCGCGCCCGCGGGGGTGGCGCCGAGCCAGGTCGCGGCACCGTCCACCGCGGTGAGCGCGGATGGGCTGCCCGCGCCGATGAACGACCAGCGCGACCACGATCGGCCGTTCTCCGCCGATTCGAACAGGAAGGTTCCCGCGCGGTCACCGGCCAGTTTGCGATAGGCCGACAGCGGAGTCTCCGAATCCGCCAGCACCTTCCGGGTCACCGGGACGACCCGGTGTTCGGCGGCGAGTTCGAGGAATCGTTCGCGGGAAGTAGTCGCGGGAGTGTGCGCGCCGTGCATTCGTATCATCATTCCAGCTCCGCTCCCCGGCGTCGCGACGCACCCCGCGCGACCCGCCGCCGCAGGTACTGTCCGGGTATGCAGATCGGCCAGCTCGCCCCCGCGTTCGAACTCCCGGATCAGACCGGCACAGTGCGCTCCCTCGAGGCCCTGGTTGCCGACGGGCCACTCGTCCTGTTCTTCTACCCCGCCGCGAACACGCCCGTATGCACCGCCGAAGCGTGCCATTTCCGGGATCTCACCGCCGAATTCGCCGCGCTCGGCGCCGGCTGCGCCGGAATCAGTGCCGATGCCGTGGACGTACAGGCCGGATTCGCGGGAGCACAGCGGCTCGACTACCCGCTGCTCTCCGATTCCGACGGCACGGTTGCCGAGCAGTACGGGGTGAAACGCGGTCTGCTGGGCAAGCTCATGCCGGTCAAACGGCACACCTTCGTGATCGGTACCGACCGCCGGATACGCACCGTGATCAGCAGTGAACTGCGTGCGAACGTGCACGCGGACAAGGCCCTGGAGTTCCTGCGCGAGCAAACCGGAGCCTGATCCACCGGCCACTGCCCCGGCCTTGTGAGTGAACTCACCTTCGTTTCCGAGATGCCACACGACCGAGCGAAGTCGTGGCAAACTCTCTGTAGCCGAGCGACCGCTGCCGCAATCGTCGCCGGGGTGGAGAGAAGGCGGACTAGTGACGGATTGGCTGAACCCTGTCGAAGGACGCGCCTGGCGCGCGGTGGTCGCACTACTGAACCGCCTGCCGGGCGCTCTCGACACAGACCTGCAGCGAGAATCCGGTGTCACTCATTTCGAGTACTGGGTACTCACACTGCTCTCGGAAGCGCCGGACCGGCGACTGCAGATGAGCGAACTCGCCCATAGAGCTAACTCATCGCTATCCAGACTTTCGCATGTGGTGTCGAAACTGGAACGGATGGGCTGGGCGACCCGTACGGCCACCACCGGCCGCCGCGGCGTGCTCGCGCTGCTCACCGACGAAGGCCACAAGAAGGTGGTGGAGGCCGCGCCCGGCTATATGGACGTGGTGCGTCGGCTGGTGTTCGAGAGTCTGGACGCCGAGCAGACCGCCGCGCTGGCCGATCTCGGGGAAACCCTCACCACCCACCTGGGGACGGTTCTCGGCAGGGCCGGGCAGCCGACGGGCTCGGATACCCGGCGCTAGTCCACGAACTACTCCACCGGCAACAGCACATCGGTATCGAAACACGTATGGGTGCCGGTATGGCAGGCGGCGCCCTCCTGATCCACGACCAGCAGTACGGTATCGCCGTCGCAGTCCAGCCGGACCTCGTGTACGTACTGCGTATGCCCGGAGGTCTCCCCCTTGACCCAGTACTGCTGCCGCGAGCGCGAATAGTAGGTGGCGCGCCGGGTGGCCAGGGTGCGGGCCAGGGCTTCGTCGTCCATCCAGGCCATCATCAGCACCGCACCGGTCGATCGCTCCTGGGCGACGGCGGCCACCAGACCCGCCTCGTTGCGTTTGAGCCGGGCCGCGATCGCCGGATCGAGGGTCTCGCTCATCACCGCACCACCAGATCTGCCGCGCGCATGGCGTCCTTCACCTGTGGGATGGTCAGATCGCCGAAATGGAAGACGCTGGCGGCGAGTACAGCGTCCGCGCCCGCCCGTACGGCCGGGGCGAAATGCGCTACCGCACCGGCGCCGCCCGAGGCGATCACCGGAATGGACACCGCGGCGCGTACCGCCTCGATCATCCGGATATCGAACCCAGTCTTGGTGCCGTCGGCGTCCATCGAGTTGAGCAGGATCTCCCCCACCCCGAGTTCCGCGCCGCGGATCGCCCATTCGACGGCATCGATTCCGGTACCGCGCCGCCCACCGTGGGTGGTGACCTCCCAGCCCGACGGAGTCGCCGGCTCGCCCTCCGGCACGGTGCGCGCATCGACCGACAGGACGATGCACTGGGAACCGAACCGCTGTGACATCTCGTGCAGCACCTCGGGCCGCGCGATGGCGGCGGTGTTGACCGATACTTTGTCGGCGCCGGCGCGCAACAACCGATCCACATCCTCGACCGTGCGGACACCGCCGCCGACCGTGAGCGGAATGAAGATCTGTTCGGCGGTACGGGTCACCACATCGAGCATGGTGCCGCGATCGCCGCTGGAGGCGGTGACATCGAGAAAGGTGAGTTCGTCGGCGCCCTGGGCGTCGTAGGCCGCGGCGAGTTGTACGGGATCCCCGGCATCGCGGAGGTTCTGGAAATTGACCCCCTTGACCACCCGCCCGGAATCGACATCCAGGCAGGGAATAACACGCGTAGCAAGCATCACAAGTCCCTCGTCGAAGATGATCGATGCGGCCTGCGGAGACCGCACCGCCGGTGGACGAACCGCCTCATGCGTAGGTTCTCCGAACCGGCACAAGTGATCCGCGAAGACCGCAGCCGAGGCGGAGGTACCGCATTACGAGTCCCTCGTCGAAGCCGATACGAGCCGCCCCACGGAGATCGCAGCCGAGCCGGAGCCATACATACACCCTCCTCCGAACCGATACACACGATCCGCGGAGGCCGTAGCGAAGGCGGAGGAATCGCGGTATCGCATCATGAGTTCTCCGCACCGCGAGGTCCGGCCGTATCCACGCGATCGGAGACAGCGGTGTACCCGCTGCCCCGGGTCGCGGCGATCATATCGAGCAGCTCGGCGTGTACCCCTGGAGCGGCGGCCAGCACCGAACCGGATTCGATGGTCCAGTCCATCCCCTCGAGATCGGTGACCACACCACCCGCGCAACGCACCATGAGCGCGCCCGCGGCGTTGTCCCACGGGTGGTGGCCGAAGACGATGGCCCCGCCGAGGGTGCCCTCCGCGGTGAAGGCGAGATCTATTCCGGTGGACCCGTGCATCCGGACCCGGGAGGACAATGCGCTGAGCGCGCCGAGGACGCGGTGCCGGAACAGACCCGGGACCCGGCCGGTGGATTCGATGTTGAAAGCACCGAACCCGATCATCGCCTCGTCGAGTACGACCGGCGCCAGCGGCGGCTGCGGTTTTCCGTCGAGCAGCAGCGGGCCGCCCGTCATCGCGGCGTACCGGCGCCCCAGCGGCGGGAACCAGGCGAGACCCAGGACCGGTTCCCCGTCACGGACCAGTGCCAGCAGGGTGCCGGTGAGCGGATGCCCGTTCGAATAGTTGAAGGTGCCGTCGATGGGGTCCAGGACCCAGGCGGTGCCGCTGGTGAGCGCGGGACCACCGAATTCCTCACCGTGCACCTCGATACCGGTCCGGTCGAGCAGCCGGCCGGAAATGGTGCGTTCGAGTTCGAGGTCCAGTTCGGTCGCGAAATCCCGTGACCCCTTGGCCACCGCGCTGGGCGCGCCCCGGCCCTCGAGAAAACGTGCGCTCACACCGTCGAGGACCTCGGCGGCGGTGGCCAGCAGTGTGGCCAGTTCGGTCTCTGCCCCGGTCATCGCCTCGGCCCCCGATCTTCGCGATTCAACGGACGGCGGCCAGCGCCTCGGGGAGGGTGAACCGGCCCGCGTACAGGGCTTTGCCCACGATCGCGCCCTCCACACCGTCGGGTACCAGCTCGGCGATCGCGGTCAGGTCCGCGAGCGCCGAGACGCCGCCGGAGGCGATCACCGGCGCCTCGGTGGCCATGCACACCTCGCGCAGCAGATCCAGATTCGGGCCGGTGAGGGTGCCGTCCTTGGTGACATCGGTGACGACGTAGCGGGAGCAGCCGTCGCGCTCCAACCGCTCGAGCACCTCCCACAGATCGCCGCCGTCACTGACCCAGCCGCGCCCGCGCAGCCGGTACTCACCGTCGACCTTCTGCACATCCAGGCCGACCGCGACCCGCTCGCCGTACTCGGCGATGGCCCGGGCACACCACTGCGGGTCCTCCAGCGCGGCGGTTCCGAGGTTGACCCGGGCGCAGCCGGTCGCCATGGCGGCTTTCAGCGATTCGTCGTCCCGGATGCCACCGGACAGTTCGACAGCGACATCCAGTTCACCGACGACCGCGGCGAGCAGTTCCCGATTGGACCCGCGGCCGAAGGCCGCGTCCAGATCGACCAGATGCACCCACTGCGCCCCCGACTCCTGCCAGGCGAGCGCCGCGTCACGGGGCGAACCGTAACTGGTTTCGCTGCCCGCCGCGCCCTGTACCAGGCGGACGGCCTCTCCATTGGCGACATCGACAGCGGGCAGTAGCACAAGACTCACTCGGAACAGCCTAGTAGGTGCGGTCCGGCGAGGCTCATTCGCCGTACGCGCGCCACCGCCGGCTCCTCGCGCAGCCGCTGGTTGCCCACTGTTCGCCCGGACCCGGCGGCACGTCCGGACGGATCGCCCGGCCCCCGCGGCCCGGCGACCGGGAGCCCGTTAAGGTGACATCACCCACTGGGGCGGTCGAGGTGCCCGCTACACTCGTCCCGAACGCGTGAGTGGTCAAGGACGCGGCATGTCACGATTTCGAGAAGGTTCGGAGTAGGCGCCATCGATACCGGTCAGTTGATCGCGGATCACTACCGCCTGGTCGAGCAGATTGGTAGCGGCGGCACAGGCGTGGTCTGGCGTGCTGTCGACGAGCGTCTGCAACGGTCGGTGGCGATCAAGCAGATCCACATCAAACCCAGTCTGCCGCCCGCGGAGCGCGATGTGCTCCGCCAGCGAGCGACCCGGGAGGCCCGCAATGCGGCCCGGTTCCAGCATCCGAACGCCATTGTGGTCTTCGATATCACCGAACACGGTGGCGATCCGTGCCTGGTGATGGAGTACATGAAATCCCGCAGCCTGGCGCAGGTGCTGTCGGCGCAGGGCCCGTTACCGCTGTCCCAGGTGGCGCGGATCGGTGAACAGGTGGCCTCGGCCCTCATCGCGGCGCATCAGGCCGGCATCGTGCACCGCGATGTGAAGCCCGGCAATGTGCTGCTCGACGATCACGGCACCGTCAAGATCACCGATTTCGGTATCTCCCGGGCCACCGGCGATGTGACCCTGACCGAAACCGGCCTGATCTGCGGGACCGCCGCGTATCTGGCGCCGGAGGTGGCGCGCGGCTCCGATCCGACACCCGCCGCGGATGTATTCGCCCTCGGCGCCACGCTTTTCCACGCTCTCGAAGGCGAACCACCGTTCGGGTCCGGCAATCCGCTCAAGGTGCTCTACGCGGCGGCCAACGGCCAGGTGAGCGAACCGCAGAACGCCGGCCCCGCCACCGATTTCGTACTCGACCTGCTCAGCTCGGATCCGCGGGACCGGCCGAGTATGCGCGAGGCCCGGGAAGCGCTGGCCCGTTTCGCGGGCTACGACAACGCGGCGTCCGAGCATGCCGGTTTCGTGCCGGCCCGGGAAGCCTTCGATCGCAACGGCCACGACCGCAACGGCCACGGCGGCGCCGCGGTCAGCACCATGGAATCCCCCGCGCCGGGCAGATACGGCAACCCGGACGAAGACGCGCCGCGGCGACGCCGGCCGGAACCGCGATCCGGTGCACGCAACGGCCCGGACACCCGCCCGCCACGCCGGTCGGCGAACCACCCGCCGACCAGTACCCAGCCTGTCGCACACAAATCCGGCGGAAACGGCGGGGTCAAACGCGCGGTGATCATCGGCGGTATCGCCGGTGCCGCGGTCGTCGGCGGGGTGCTGTTCTTCAACTCCTCCGATTCCGGGGACGGCGGCTCCGCGCAGGCCGATACCTCGACCAGCGCCACCGTCTCGAATTCGCCCGATATCCCCGCCGCGAACAGCCCCGCGCTGGGGTCGACTCCCAGCACCGGTTCGGTCGAATGGGTCCAGGCCGGTCAGCTGATCGAGCAGTTCTATCTCGACCCCGCCGGTTCGTGGTCGCTGCTCACCCCGGCCGCGCAGCAGGCGTACGGCAGTCAGCAGGAGTTCCAGCAGTACTGGTCGACCCGGACCGTGCAGAACTTCAGCCGCATCGAGGCGTACAAGGGCAACAACCCCGACGGCTCGGTGGATATGCGGGTGAACAACCTCAGTTACGGGGGCCAGACCAGCAATCCGACGCTGCGGATCATCAGCTCCGGCGGCACTCTGCTGATCGACAGCGATACCCACTGACCGGCGGTCGTGCCCCGGGACACCGGAGCACGACCGGATTATGGTGTGCGGCAAGAGTATCCGGGGAAGTTCGCCGATGAGCGCGCCGAGATGATCGCCCTGCTCGGAGAGCTGTCCGAGGCGGATCGGGATACACCCACCCTGTGCATCGGCTGGCGGGTCCGAGAGCTCGTCGCGCATGGTCGCGGCACCGGGTTCGGTATCGCGGTGGTGGCCCCGCCTCGACCCGGTCGATCTGTTCGTCCACCAGCAGGACATCCGCCGGCCACTCGGCCGGACCAGGGAGATACCGGCCGATCGGCTACGGGCCGTGCTCGACGAGGTGAGCGGCCGGATGGCGGTCCGCACGGAGGGTCGGTATGTGGACACGCACGGCCGGAGCAGAGGCGGAGGTACGCCCGGCCCGACCCGTTCGCCCACCCGTGGCGGTATACGAAGGGGTTACAGTTCGTCGCGACAGATTTCGACTGGGTCAAGGGATACAGTCCTCCCGTACGGGGCCGGGGTGAGGCGCTAGCGTTGGCGATGGTGGGCCGTCCGGTAGTCCTCGACGAGTTCGAGGGCGAGGGGGTCCCGGAACTGCGTCGCCGCTGCAGCTGAACGTTCGAGTTCGCCCATCGATGGGAGACGCGCAGATGACCGAATCGGCACTGGACGCGATGGCCAGGATGGTCGGTGAATGGACGACGACCAACAGCCTGCACCCCGATATCACCGGGCATACGGCGATCGAGTGGATGCCCGGCGTGCGATTCCTGGTGGTCCGCTACACGGTCCCGGATCCCGGGATCAGCTGGACGTGGCTCGTCGGCGCCGACGATCTGTACCAGGATCACCTCGTCATCCTGCACTACGACCAGTACGGTGAACACCGCGTTTACCAGGGCGCCTTCGACGGACCGCTGTGGCGGGTCTGGCGCGATGCGCCCGGCCATTCCCAGCGGTTCACCGGGAACCTGGACGAGACGGGAAACACATTCCGCGCCACCTGGGAGCGCTCGAACTCCGAACTGGACCCGCGCCACTGGGATCACGAGCTCGATTTCATCTACACGAGAACCTCCTGATCACCGACTACGCGAATACACGGTCGGCGTACCTCCGCGGTCGCCCCGGCCGTGTGCGTCCACATCCCCCCACCACACAACCAGCCACCCGCGGACAAACCGCGACGTACCCCGCCGCCGCTCCGGCCGTGCGCGGGCGGCGGATGGGCTCCGCCCGACAGCACCGATTAGGCTGGTACGGCACCTTGTGCTGATGTAGCCAGGCCGAAGACAAGGACCGGAACCACCATGACATCCCGTATCGAGCTCGCCCGCGTCGATCTACGCGGTCGCACTCCCACTACCGCGCAGTTGCGCACCGCGCTGCCGCGCGGCGGGGTCGATGTGGACTCGGTACTCCATCAGGTGCGGCCCGTCGTCGAGGCCGTGCGCGATCGCGGCGCGGCCGCTGCGCTGGAATTCGGCGCGAAATTCGACGGAGTCACCCCGGAATCCGTCCGGGTCCCGGCGGACCGGCTGGCCGCGGCCCTGGACGAACTCGATCCGGCGGTACGCACCGCGCTCGAGGTCGCGATCGAACGGACGCGGGCCGTCCACGCCGATCAGCGGCGCACCGATACCACCACCGAGGTGGTGGCCGGCGGGACCGTGACCGAACGCTGGGTTCCGGTGGAGCGGGTCGGTTTGTACGTGCCCGGCGGTAACGCGGTGTATCCGTCCAGCGTCGTGATGAACGTGGTCCCGGCCCAGACCGCCGGGGTGGACTCGCTGGTGGTGGCCTCGCCACCGCAACAGCAGTTCGGCGGGCTTCCGCATCCGACCGTCCTGGCCGCCGCCCGGCTGCTGGGTGTGGAGGAAGTGTGGGCGGTCGGCGGTGCGCAGGCGGTCGCGCTGCTGTCCTACGGCGGTACCGATACCGACGGCGCCGATCTGCTGCCGGTCGATCTGATCACCGGCCCCGGCAATATCTACGTCACCGCCGCCAAACGGCTGTGCCGCGGCCTGGTCGGCATCGACGCCGAGGCGGGTCCGACCGAGATCGCCGTACTGGCCGACGCCACCGCCGATCCGGTGCACGTGGCAGCCGACCTCATCAGCCAGGCCGAGCACGATGTGCTCGCCGCCAGTGTGCTGGTGACCGACAGCCCCGAACTCGCCGACGCGGTGGACGCCGCGCTCACCACGCAACTGACCGTGGTGAAGCACGCCGACCGGGTCACCACCGCGCTGACCGGCACCCAGTCGGGGACCGTGCTGGTCGACGATATCGATCAGGGCCTGCGGGTGGTCAACGCCTATGCCGCCGAACACCTGGAGATCCAGACCGCCGACGCCGCGGCCGTGGCCGCGCGGGTACGCAGCGCGGGTGCCATCTTCGTGGGCCCCTACGCCCCGGTGAGTCTCGGCGACTACTGCGCCGGCTCCAATCACGTTCTGCCCACGGCCGGCTGTGCCCGGCACTCGTCGGGCCTCAGCGTGCAGACCTTCCTGCGCGGAATCCACATCGTGGAATACAGCGAATCGGCGCTGAAGGACGTCGCCGGACATGTGGTCGCGCTGGCCGATGCCGAGGATCTGCCCGCGCACGGGCAGGCCGTTCGCGCGCGTTTCGAGGCGCTGTCGTGACCACTTCCGACAGCGCGGCGACCGGCGCGACCGCTGTTCCCGGGTCCGCCATCGGGCTCGACGCGCTACCACTGCGCGAGAACCTACGGGGCAAATCCCCGTACGGCGCACCGCAACTCAGCGTTCCGGTCCAGCTCAACACCAACGAGAATCCGCATCCGCCGAGCCGGGCGCTGGTCGACGAGGTGGCCGCGGCCGTCCGGGCCGCGGCCGCGGATCTGCACCGCTACCCAGACCGCGACGCGGTGGCCCTGCGCACCGACCTCGCCGCCTACCTCACCCGGCAGACCGGATTCGCGGTCGATACGGCCAATGTGTGGGCGGCCAACGGATCCAACGAGATCCTGCAGCAGTTGCTGCAGGCCTTCGGCGGGCCCGGCCGGCGAGCACTGGGCTTCGTCCCGTCGTATTCGATGCATCCGATCATCTCCGAGGGCATCGATACCGAATGGGTAGAGGCGAAGCGAGGCGCCGATTTCGCCATCGATATCGACGCCGCCCTGGCCGCCGTCGCCGAACGCCGCCCCGATGTGGTGTTCGTGACCAGTCCGAACAACCCCACCGGGCACAGTATCGCGCCCGGGGACCTCGCCCGGATCCTCGACGCGGCACCCGGAATCGTGATCGTCGACGAGGCCTACGCCGAGTTCTCCGCGACGCCCAGCGCCATCGGGCTGATCGACCGCTATCCGGCGAAGCTGGTCGTCAGCCGGACGATGAGCAAGGCGTTCGCGTTCGCGGGCGGCCGCCTCGGCTATCTCGTCGCCGCCCCGGCGGTTGTCGACGCACTACTGCTGGTGCGGCTGCCGTACCACCTCTCGGTGGTGACCCAGGCGGCGGCGCGGGCCGCGCTACGGCATGCCGACGAAACCCTGGGCAGTGTCGCCGAACTGGCCGCCCAGCGCGATCGGGTCGCCCGGGCATTGGCCGAGATGGGGTACGAGGTGGTGCCCAGTGACGCGAACTTCCTGCTGTTCGGCAAGTTCGAGAACGCGGCCGGCGCCTGGCAGCACTATCTGGACGAAGGTGTGCTGATCCGTGATGTCGGGATCGGCGGCTATCTGCGCGTCACCATCGGGTTGGCCGCCGAGAACGACGAATTCCTGCGGGTCAGCGCGAAACTGGCCGCCACCGAACCGACAGCACAGCGCTGATCACCGAGACGGAAGTGAGTATGAACCGAACCGCGCGGGTGGAGCGCACCACCAAGGAATCCAGCATTGTGGTGGATCTGAACCTGGACGGCACCGGGAAAACCGATATATCCACCGGTGTCCCGTTCTACGACCATATGCTCACCGCGCTCGGCGCCCACGCGAGTTTCGACCTGACGGTGCGGGCGGACGGCGATATCGAGATCGAGGCCCACCACACCGTCGAGGACACCGCGATCGTGTTCGGGCAGGCGCTCGGGCAGGCGCTCGGCGACAAGAAGGGTATCCGCCGGTTCGGTGACGCCTACATCCCGATGGACGAGACCCTGGCACACGCCGCGGTGGATATCTCCGGACGGCCCTACTGCGTGCACACCGGCGAACCGGATCATCTGCTGCACACCGTGATCCCCGGGGCGCCGGTCCGGGGCCGCAACGATCCCGGCGCACCGTATTCGACGGTGCTCAACCGGCACGTCTTCGAATCGATCGCCCTCAATGCCCGGATCGCGTTGCATATCCGGGTGCTCTACGGCCGCGACCAGCATCATGTGACCGAAGCCGAGTACAAGGCGGTGGCTCGCGCGTTGCGCGCCGCCGTGGAGCCGGACCCACGGGTGCAGGGTGTGCCGTCGACGAAGGGGGCGCTGTGATGCGATACTGCGATACCTCCGCCTTCGCTACGGCCTCCGCTTCCACAGGCATTTCATCTGGCGGAAGAACGTCGCTGCGATACCTCCGTGGACGGCATGTACTCGGTCGCACTGTGATGCGATACCTCCGCCTTCGCTACGGCCTCCGCGGACCGCATGCATTCCCTACGGAGGTCGCACTATGACGTCGGTGGTGTTGTTGGATTATGGGTCCGGCAATTTGCATTCCGCTGAGCGGGCGCTGGTCCGGGCGGGGGCGCGGGTGGAGGTGACGGCCGATCCCGAGGCGGCGCTCGCCGCCGATGGGCTGGTGGTACCCGGGGTGGGCGCGTTCGCCGCCTGTATGGCCGGGTTGCGCGCGGTACGCGGGGAACGGATCATCGGTCAGCGGCTGGCCGGCGGGCGGCCGGTGCTGGGTATCTGCGTCGGTATGCAGATCCTGTTCGACCGCGGGGTGGAGTTCGGGGTGGAGACCGAGGGCTGCGGAGAGTGGCCGGGCACCGTGGACAAGCTGGAGGCGCCGGTCCTACCGCATATGGGCTGGAACACCGTCTCCGCGCCCGGGGACAGCGTGCTCTTCGCCGGGATGGACCCCACCACCCGGTTCTATTTCGTACACACCTATGCCGCCCGCACCTGGGAACTGCCACCGAGCGATCATCTCGCCGCACCCCGGCTGACCTGGTGTGAGTACGGCACCGGCCGATTCCTGGCCGCGGTGGAGAACGGTGCGCTCTCGGCGACGCAGTTCCATCCGGAGAAATCGGGTGACGCCGGTGCGCAACTGCTCTCCAACTGGGTGAAATCGCTCTGACGCCGACAGGCGGCCTCGGCACGAGGAATACCCGCCCCTTCGGGTACACCGACCGTTGTGTACCCGAAGGAATGGACCGGACAACGTACGGCCGGTGATCGGTGGTTCGCACCGATCACCGGCCGTACGTTGTCGATATGTCACCGTGACAGCGAGTTACGCAGATCGGTGAGAGTACCGCGGCGTACGTAGGCGATCCAGGCGAAGATCACGGCGAGTACCAGCGGGAAGATCCCCATCGCCGGTTTGTCGGCGATGAAAGCCTGTGTCCCGGCGGCGAGTACGGTCAGCACCGACAGCCCCGCGGCGGCGAGGGCACACAGCCGGGGCACCATCAGGCCGATACCACCGGCGACCTCGGCCACTCCGATGAAGATGAGCAGCGCGAAGGGGATGGTCAGGTTCTCGGGGGCGTTCTCGGCCAAGGCGTTGGGCATCACGAGTTTGGGCCCGCCCGAGGCGATGACGAAGAACAGGCCGAGCAGGATCTGCAGGGCCCACAGGGCGCGATTGCCGATCGTGCCGCGACGGCCGGTGACGTCGTCGGAGAAAGCGGTGGTGGAGTCGGCGGTGGTCATGTCCGGGTCCTTCCGGTCGGTCGCGCCGGGTGGGTAGCGCGTTCAACCGATAGGACGGGCCGACCCCGGAGGAGTCATCGCCGGACGCGGAAATTCTTTTCCGAATGCTCGACACCCGCACCCACACCCGACCGGCCGCCCGGACGGTGGTCCACCGAAACGCTGCCCGATGAGCTCGAGCGACTCGAAGTTGCCGGTTCAGCTTCCGCCGGCCCGGTGGCAGAGTGTCGAATCGGTGGGTGGACCAGATCCGGCGTGACGGCTCCTCGGGAGAGGGCCGGGTAGCCGTTCCGGTGTCGTAGACGCGGGTGGTGCGGTCTCGGCGGCAGCAGGGGGCGGCTGATGACGAGGCGGCCGCGCAGTGGCTCGACCCGAGGTGTGCGGCACGTACTCCACATTCCGGTTCAACGGCCCACTCGAGCGGCCTTCAGTTCCGATTTCCGAGGACGAGGTCGAGTTGCTGGTCGACGAGTTCGAGTGCCAGTTCGGCTGTCCCGTGGCCTTGGATCATGCCCTGGGCGATCCCGGCGACAGCGGCCGTGATGAGTTCGGCGACGAGATCGATTCGAGTCACCGTCGGTTCGAGGCGGGGGGCTCGGCCGAGCTGGTCGGCGAGGATGGAGACCAGAAGGCGCGCAGCTGTGTGGGTTTCCTCGGGGGTCATGCCCTCGCCGGTGACCGATGCCGTGCCGAATACGCCGAGCACGATGGCCTCCTCACGGCGCTGATCATCGAGCGGAAGGAGTTCGGTCAGTACCGCGTAGATGGCTTCGCGGGGGGTCAGATCATCGCCCAGGCCGGCCCAGCGCTGCGCGAATCGGGCGCCGACGTCTTCCATCACCGATCGGTGGGTCGCGAGGAGGAGGTCTTTCTTGGTGCCGCAGTAGTACTGCACCAGGCTCACCGAAAAGCCGGCTTCGGCGGCGACCGACTGGAAAGCCACGGCGTCCAGGCCGCCACGGACGATGAGCCGCCGTACCGCGCTGGTGATCTGCCGCCGTCGCAGTTCGTGGTCGACCAATCGTGGCACCGGCTCGCTCCTGACCTCTGCTGTGAACAACTTCCGGATTCATAGTATGCCTGTACCATCTAACGTAGTATGCTCATACTATAAAAAAGAGAAGGGGTGCACTCATGCCGAAGATCGGGCGATTCACCAGCGATGAAGCGAAAACCGACTTTCTGCGCATCTACGACGCATGGGCGGAGCGGTGGCCGGTTCCCTCGACCACCCTCGATATCGAGACATCGTTCGGGACGACACATGTGCGCAAGTCCGGAAGCGGGAAAGGTGCCCCGGTCCTACTGCTGCCCGGAACCTCGGGCAACGGCTTGGTGTGGCATCGATTCATCGAGGATTTCGCGAGCGAGCGCGTGGTGTACACACCGGACGTCATCGGGTGGCCGGGACGCTGTGTGCAGACCGCGCCCGTACGCGACGGTGCCGATGTAGCGAAGTGGGTGGTCGAGATCCTCGATGGACTCGGTGCGGATCGAGTGCACCTGGCCGGGAATTCCCTGGGCGCCTGGATGGCCGTCATGGTCGGGGTCTACCACTCCGATCGTTTGGCGAGCCTCACCATGTTCGAACCCGGCGGGGCCACCTTCACCAGGCCGAAATGGAGCCTGCTGCTCAAATTCCTTGCCGCCGGCCTGCGTCCGACCCCGGAACGTATGCGCAAACTCAACGCCTGGCTGACACCCCGCGCCGAGCTCTCCGAGGACGAGTTCGCGATGATCATGGCGAGCCTGAAGTTCCGGACCGGGATGCCATGGGACCGAGTACTCAGCGACGAAGAGCTGGCAGCCGTCACCGCGCCGACGCTGGTGCTCTTCGGCGCCGATACGGTCGTCAACGATCCCGAGAAGGGGGCAGCCCGTGCCCGGCAACATATTCCGTCGGTCGATGTGGAGATCTACCCCGGTATCGGCCACGACCTGCTGTGGGCGAACCAGGAAGTGGTGATCCCCCGCTTCCTGAGCTTCGCCGACCGCCACGATCGAGTCCGGAACTGAACAAACGGGCTCCCGGTGACTCTGTGCCGGTCCGCGTCCGGAGTCGGGGTACTCGGTCATCCGCCCGGCCGGTCGGACGCCAGGAGCTCGAACAACGCGGTGACGCTCTGTTCGCGCCGGCCGCGGACCACCGCCCGGCGCAACAGTTCGTGCATCGGAGCGTGCCAGGACCTATCGACACCCGACTCCGCGCCGAGCTGCTCGTCATGGGAGATCGCGTCGTGGAACAACGCGATCGAGGAGCCGAGCCGGGTGTAGTCGCGGTCGTCGATCTCACCGGCCATGATCGGTAGTAGTGACTCGATCATCTGTAGCCATTCGACGGAATAGGGCACCATCGTCTGCGCTGGGATACCACGCGCGGCCAGCAGTGCCGCGCCTTCGAAGAATCCGAGCAGTGCCGGAAGGAGTGTCGCGCCGACGGCCGACTCGTAGAGGGCGGCCAGATCCGGCTCCCCGCCGAGATGGACGAGATCGCCCCCGAAAGTCCGCAATATCGCCCGGTGCGTATCGAAGACCGCACGTTCACCGCCGAAATACAGCAGTGTGTCCGGCTTTCCGACGGCCGCGGGCACAGGAGACACCACTGCCGTTCGGCCGCCCACGAGCATCACCTCCGGATCCGTGGACCATCAGTCGGAGAGGCACGACAGGTGCCGGACGAGATACTGATCCCAGCCGGTCGGCACCGGGGCGTTGCTGGACATATCCGTTCGCCGAACGCCGGACGGTGACGGTGCCGCCCCATCTAGCATCGATCGATGGGCACTGACCGGGGTGGGAGTTGTCGAGGCGTGGGAGACGACGCCGGGTCCGGATTCGTGGTCGGGTCCACGGTGCAGCGCCGTGAAGTACTGCACGGCCGGGTGTGGATGACCATGCCGGTGCGTGTCATCGCGGATGACGACGTACTGGCCGTATGGATCACAGACGGCACCCCCTTCGTGTTCTTCCCACATCCGTTCGGTCCACACCCCTGGTCGGGCCAGGACTGCTGGACCGGCAGCAGTGTGCTGCAGTTGTATCGCCCCGGCGACGCCTATTCGGTGTGGGCGTTCTTCCGCCACAGCCGGTTCGATCGCTGGTACATCAACTTCGAACGGCCCTACCGCCGAGGCGACGGCTATTTCGACACCGATGATCACGGACTCGATATCGTCGTCCGGGACGGCGTATGGGAGTGGAAGGACCGCGACGACGTCGCGGAGCAGGTCGCCGTCGGCCGGCTCACCCCCGCGGAGGCCGATATGGTGTGGCGCGAAGCCGAGCGCGTCGCCGCCGCCTTGGATCGCGGCGACTGCTGGTGGATTCCACGCTGGCAGGATTGGCGACCCGAAGCCGAGATCGGATAGCCCACACCCGCGGATGCATCAGCCGGGCGCCTTGCGGCTGAGATCCTCCCACTGCCGGTACTGCGCCATCCGGTCCTGGAGGTCCTGCTGGACTATGTCGTAGGACGCGCCGCCGACGATGAGACGCCGCGGCGGGTCCGGCAGGTCCACCAGCTCCATGATCGTGGGAGCGGCGGTGTCCGGGGCAGGGCCGGAGTCGTCTCCCCACATCTCGACCAGCTGGTCACGCAGTTCCCGGTATTGCGGTTCGGGTGTCGTCATCGTGGTGCCCGAGGTGAACAAACCGGTGTCGTAGCCGCCCATCTGGACAATGGTGAGCTTGACGCCGAATTGCTCGGCCTCCATCGCCACGGCCTCGCTCACGGAGTCGAGGGCCGATTTGCCGGCCGCGTACAGACCGACCATCGGGAAACCGCCGCCCGTGCCCATCGTGGTGACCTGCAGGATTCGCCCGCCGCCCTGGGCCCGCAGCTGGGGCAGCACGGCCTGGGTCACCCAGATCGCCCCGAACAGGTTGACGTCGAAGTGAGCTCTGATCTGCTCCTCTGTCGCCTCCTCCAGCATGCCCAGGAGCATGACGCCGGCGTTGTTGACCACGATGTCGAGCCGCCCGAACGCTGTCACCGCCCGCTCCACCGCCGCGAACACGGAGGCGCGGTCGGTGACATCGATCGGCAACCGGACCAGGTCGTCGGGGTACTGCCGGGCGAGGTCGGCGAGGGGTTCGATATTGCGTGCGGCGCCCACCACCCGGTCGCCCGCCCGCAGTGCGGCCTCGGCGAATGCCCGGCCCAATCCTCGTGACGCGCCCGTGATGAACCATATCCGGGTCATGGGCTCCACCTCCTTCAAGCTGGTCCAATGCAACGAGACAGTACGGTACGTCTCGTCTCGTTACCTGTCAAGACGGTCCGTCTCGTCTCGCTCCCGTGTTAGGATCCCGACATGGTCAAGCAGCCAGATCCCGCCCGGCGCAGCGAACGCTCCCGCCGGGCCATCGTCACCGCGGCCCGCGAACTGGTCTCCGAAGTGGGCTACGCCAAGCTGTCCATCGAAGCCATCGCGGCCCGGGCCGGCGTGGGAAAACAGACCATCTACCGCTGGTGGCCCTCCAAAGGAGCGGTGGTCCTGGATGCTTTCCTGGCACTCAGCGAAGCCGGGCCGGAACAGAGCACGGCACTGCCCGACACCGGCGATCTGGAGGCCGATCTCCAACTGGTGATGCGGGCGACGGTGGCCGAGTTCGCCGACCCCGCGTTCGAGGGCCCGATCCGGGCGCTCAACACCGAGATCATCAACGACCCCACTCTGGCCGCTCAATACCACGACAAGCTGGCAGGTCCGCTGGACGAGGCCAAGAAAGCCCGCCTGCGCAGCGCGCAGCGCGCCGGGCAAATCGCCCTCGACGCCGACCTCGATCTGGCGCTCGAACTGCTGTACGCACCCCTCTACCAGCGCTGGCTGCTCCGCTCCGGCCCGCTCACGCCCGAATACGCCGACGGTCTCGTCGAGCTCTTCCTCAGGGCCGTGCGGCCCGAGGTCGCCGGGTGATCCCGGACCGGGCGACGGCAGCACATGTCCACAGCGGTGTCCCGGGACCGCAGATCGGTGACCGGCGCCGGACGAGAGCCGATCCCGCCGGCAGCACCTTCGCGATCGGCTACGACCAGCTGTCCGAGCAGGACTCACCCGCGGTAGCCGGTCCCTCTCCGCGGTAGCGCCTCAGCGCGACTCTTCGCGCCGATGTTCGCGGACCCCGGGCTGCGCCGCACCGGATTCGATCCGGCCGAGCGAATCCCGCAGGGTGTCACGGTGTTCGCGGAGGCGATCGAGCCGATCGTCCAGTACCGCGAGCCGGGCCCGGTAGACCTCGACCGCCCGCGCGGGGTCGTCGCATTCGGCCGGACCGTGCTGGTCGAGGCATTCCTCGAGCTGCCGGATGCCGTCGACGGTCAGACCGTGGCCGAGCAGTTCGGCGATCCGGCGGACACGATGGACGTCCGCCTCGTCGTAGTCGCGCCATCCGTTGGCGGTCCGCCGGGAACGCAGCAGCCGGCTCTGTTCGTAGTAGCGCAGCGAACGAGGGCTGGCTCCGGTCCGCAGGGACAGTTCACCGATACGCACAGCGCCTCCTGATTTGCTCATGACACCCGTGTCAATGTTTAGCGTCGGAACCATGGCTACTGATTCCCGCTCGGCTCCCTCCACGTCACTCGTCTCTCAGCGGGGTACCCCCGGCGACCTCACCGGGATGACCGCCCTGGTCACCGGAGGCGGATCCGGTATCGGCGCGGCGGTCGCCGTGGAACTGGCCGATCACGGTATGGAAGTCGTGATCACGGGCCGCCGCCGGGACGCGCTCGAGCGGGCCGCCGCGGCCCGCCCGGGTATCCGCGTCCATACCGGTGATGTCGCCGTGCCGGCCGATACCGAGGCGATGGTGGCCGCGGCCGCCGGTGCGCACGGACGGCTGGACCTGATCGTCAACAACGCCGGATTCGGTATACCGGCCGCGCTCGGCGAGATCGACCCCGGCGACGCGCTGCGCATGTGGTCCACCAATGTGCTGGGTCCGACCCTGGTGACGCAGGCGGCGCTGCCGTACCTGCGGGTGCGCGGCGGCGCGGTGGTCAATATCTCCAGCACCTTCGGCTCCCGGCCCGCACCGGGTATCAGCCACTACGGCGCGGGCAAAGCCGCGATCGAACAACTGACCCGCAGCTGGGCACTGGAACTCGCCGCGCACAAGATCCGGGTCAACGCGGTGGCGCCGGGGCCCACCGAGAGCGAGGCACTGGATCGGATGGGCCTGTCCGGCGACGAGATCGAACAACTGAAAGCCCAGGAGACCGCCGGGATCCCACTGGGCACCCGCGGCCGACCCGAAGATATCGCGCCCTGGGTGGCCGCGCTGGCGCGACCGGATTCCTGGGTGACCGGTCAGGTGATCGGTATCGACGGCGGCTACGCGATCGCCTGACCACCGCTGGCTATGCGGCGCATTTGGCGTTGGGCGGCGGCGGGGGCGCGGCCACGATGCCCTTGGCCACATCGACCACGTAGTCACGGTTTCCGTCGATCGGTTCGGTGCCCAGCGCGAGGCGCTCCACCACGCAGCCCGCCTCGAACAGGGCCGGGCCGACATTGTGGCGCCCGGGTTCGACCATCCCGTTCAGCGTGCGGCCGCTGACGATGGAGTACAGCGTGCTGGGTTTGCCGGCGAGCATCAGCGCGGCCCGCATCTGGGTACTGGCCGAATACGGCACCACGTGATCGGCGGTCCCGTGGATCAGGAAGGCATGTCGGATACTCATCCGGCCGGCCTGCAGCGCCGGGGACCGTTCGGCGTAGGCGAGCGGGCAGACGGTCGGGACGCAGCCGCCGGCGTCGCGCTGGATCTGGGCCTGGAGCGCGGGATAGTCGGCGGCCGGACCCGACCAGTGGGTGAACAGATCCGAGGGTCCGAAGGTGTCCACCCAGTAGTCGAACAGGCCGGCCGGACCGTAGGCGGCGGCCAGGCCCGACGTCATCGCCCCCTGGCTCCAGCCCCAGAGAATGGTGCGCGCGACACCGGGATGCGAACCCTTGTACCACTGGGTCGCGGCGACGAGATCCTGCCACCCGGCCCACAGGTTCCACTCCCCGGTGCGCCACTGGGGGCTACCCCGCATATCCATCGACACGACCGGGGTCCCGGTACGGGTGGCGATCGAGGTCAGGTACTCGGAGTACTGGGCCGCGGATCCCTTGTGCCCGTGCGCGGCCACGATCAGCGCATTGCCGATCGCACAGCCGTGTGGTTCGTAGACCAGACCGGTAGCCTGCTCACCACCGACCGGTACCGAGATGGGGCGGGTCTGTACAGCGCACGCCTGGGTCGCGGCGGCGGGCGCCCCGGCCAGCAGCGTCGCCGTCAATGCCGGTAACAGCACCCCGGCCAGGAAGCTCACTGTGCGTCTGCTCATCCTTCGAATATTCCACGGCGCGGGCCACATTGGCCGGAACCCGGCCGGACCAGCACGGGGTGTCGGATCCCGCGGCTAGCATCCGGGCCATGTATTCGATCAGTACCGCGCAGCGCCGGGCCCGGATCGGAGTCCGGCACCGGCTGGCCGGCGCGTACCGCAGTACCGATCCGGCCGAGATCACCCGGTCGATGGTGGTGCTGCACGCCACCGATCCGGCCACGGTGCACCTGTCGGTGGCGGCGCGCGGTCACGACCTGGGTCCCGCGCAGGTGGAGCGGGCCCTCTACACGGACCGGTCGCTGGTACGGATGCTGGCGATGCGGCGCACGATGTTCGTCGCGCCGGTCGATCTGGTGCCCGTACTGCATGCCTCCTGCGGTACCGATCTCGCCGCCAAACAGCGCCGGACCTACGCGCGGTACCTGGAGCAGGCGGGAATCGGCGACGGTGACGCTGCGGGCTGGCTCGCCGCGGTCGCCGATCGCACCCACCGGGCACTGCTGGAGCGGGGCAGCGCCACCGGTGCCCAGTTGAGCAAGGACGTTCCCGAACTGCGCACGCAGGTCGATACCGCACCGGACAAGCCGTATTCGCGGCCGACGAATATCACCAGCTGGGTACTGGTGCTGCTCGGTACCGAGGGCCGGATCGTACGAGCCCGGCCGAACGGCACCTGGTCGAGCAGTCGGTATTCGTGGGCCCCGGTGGAATCGTGGCTGTCCGCTCCCCTCGGCGATATCGGGATCGAGCAGGCCCGCACCGATCTCGTCCGGGCCTGGTTGCGCACCTTCGGACCGGCACCGGCCGGTGATATCAAATGGTGGACCGGATGGTCGCTGGGTCAGGTACGCAAGGCGCTCACCGGAATCGATACCGTCGAGGTCGATCTCGACGGGACCCCGGGCCTGATCCTGGCCGACGATCTCGAGCCGGTAGCCGATCCGCCGCCGTGGGCCGCTCTCCTGCCACCCTTGGACCCGACACCGATGGGCTGGCAATCGCGCTCCTGGTATCTGGGCGACCATCAGCCGCGACTGTTCGACCGCAACGGCAATATCGGGCCCAGCATCTGGTACGACGGCCGGATCGTGGGCGGCTGGGCCCAGCGCAAGGACGGCGAGATCGTGACGCGGCTGCTGGAGGATATCGGTGCCGAGGCGACGGCGCTGGTCACGGCCGAGGCCGAACGCGCCGGCGGCTGGTTCGGCGCGGTACGTCCGATCCCGCGCTTCCGCACGCCCTTGGAGCGGGAATTGACGGCATGAGCCCGGCCCCGTTCCCATCTACATCGGCCGGTATGCGAATTCGGGTTTTCCGCGAGACCGACCGTCCCGCGCTGCGGCAGCTCTTCGTGCGAGCGGGACAGGGTTCGCCCACCGAAACCCTGTGGGGCCATCCCGAATCCGAGGCGGCCGTCTACCTCGACCCGTACATGGATGTGGAACCGGAATCGCTGTTCCTCGCCGAGGTGGACGGGACGCTGGTCGGATACCTCGCCGGCTGTGTGCACACCGAAGCGTTCCCGAGCGAGGATTCGAGAATCGAGCAGGCGATCCGCCGGCACCGTCTCGTTCTGCGGCGCCGCCCGGCCACGTTCTTCGCCCGTAGCGCATTCGACGCGGCCACCACGGCGCTGCGCCGCGCGCCGGCGGCCGGCGAGATACACGATCCGCGCCGGCCGGCCCACCTGCACATCAATATCGCGCCGGGGGCACGCGGGACCGGGGCGGCCGACGGGCTGCTGGACCACTGGTTCGAGCGGCTACGCGCGCAGGGAGCGCCGGGCTGCCATCTGCAGACGCTGGTCGAGAACTCGCGGGCAGTCCGCTTCTTCGAGCGGACGGGGTTCACCCCGTATGGTCCGACGCCACTGGTACCCGGTCTGCGGTACCGGGGCGAACGGGTCCATCAGCGGACGATGGTCCGCGACTGCTGATCACCGGGACGGGCGTTCGGGTCTTGTGGCTGCGCGACCGGACCGCCCCGGCTGCTCGACCAGCGACCGGGCGGGTCGGTCGCGACTCCCGCATCCGAGCTTCAGCCGGCGGTGTGATCGTCCAGGATCCGCGTCAGCAGGGTGACCAGGGTGCGGCGCTCGGCGGCGGACAGAGCGGCGAGCAACTCGTCCTGCGCCAGGTCCAGTCGCCGATCCAGTTCGGCGAGGTGTGCGGCACCCGGATCGGCGAGAGTGACGATATTGCGACGGCGGTCGTCGGGATCCGCCGTCCGGTCCGCGAAACCTCGGGCTACCAGGTCGTTGAGTACCGCCACGATATCGCTGCGGTCGATTCCGGTCCGGCGCCCGAGCTCGGCCTGGCTCGCCGGACCACCATCCCGGAGGGTGGTGAGCACGGCGTAGTGGTACCGCCGCGATCCGGTATCGGCCAGCGCCTGTTCGGTGGCGCGATCGGCCAGTAACGCTGCCTGGTTGATCAATCGCGTCGGCAGCGAGCGAAGCCTACCGGGGACGTCCTGGTGCGCGATCTTCATACCGGAAATGTAGCAAGTAATTGTTGGCAACCCCCACAATGTGGCTTATCATTGGCTTCACCAACGTTGGTACAGCCAACAGATAGAAGAGGATTCCCGTGACCATTCGTCGCCGCCTGATACTCCTGACCGCTCTCTGCGCGACCGTCGCCGGCGCGGCCGGTGTGCACATCGCCACCGATCGACCCGACCGTGCGCTGCGCGAACTCGGCGATCGCGCCGAACTCACCGCGCTGGTAGATCGGCTGGCCGTCGCGCTGGACGACGGGGATTTCGAACAGTTCCGCACGATCTACACCGTCGACGCCACCGCGCGAACCCCGGGCGGTGAGGCAACCGGCCGCGATGCCCTCACCGCACAGGCGGCGCGCAGCCACTCACCGGACAAGGTGATCCAGCATTTCGTCAGCAATATCGCGATCGGCCTGGCCACCGATACGGCCGAGATCCGAGCGAACCTGCTCGCCGTATTCGCCCCCGCCACCACCGACGCCGCCCTGCCGACACCCGGCTTCACACTGGGCGAGATCTACCGTTTCTCCGCGCGGCGCGAGCCCGAGGGCTGGCGGCTGACCCGCGTGCACTCGACACCGATCTGGTCCGTCGGCACCCGATTCTGACCGGTACCGGACCGTCGGCGCCGCGGATCCCCGGCGGGCGGGCCGCGCTCAGCGCGTGGTCCAGGACGCGTTGATCAGCTCCTCCGCGGCTTCGCCGGAGAGATCGATATCGAATACCTCGGCGAGCACCTTCGGCAACTCCGCGAGCTCCAGTTCCCGGGAAGCACTCGTCCCGTCGGGATGTTCGGTGGTCAGGGTGCGACCGTCCAGCGTGTGATGCACTCCGGGCAGGAAACGCTGGACGAAGGGCCGCTGAGTGAACGGGGAACGCGGCGAAGTCGATACGAAATGGTTCCCCACCTCGTAGTCGATCCGGTACTGCGGGTTCGTGGTGAAGGTGTAGCGATCGACCCAGCCGGCTCCGGCGAACTGGTGCAATATCCACTCGTCACCACCCGATTCGCCCCGGGTGCGTTCGAGCCGGAACCGCCAGCCTCCGAGCAGGAACTCGTCCGGCCGGTCGATCAGCTCATAGGGTTCGGACGGTCCGGCGCCGAAGCCCACATCGGCCAGCCACACCCGGTCGTCGTCCGCGGCGGTGATCCGTAGCAGGGCGTGGGTGGCCGGGCGCAGACCACCCGAACCCATGGTGACCCGCCCGGACAATCCGGTGACGCCGAAGCCGAAGCGTTCCAGCGCCGCCGCGAACACCGCGACGTTCTCATAGCAGTAGCCGCCGCGCCGCCGCCGGATCAGCTTGTCCTGCAGAGTTTCCAGATCGAGTGGTACCGGCCGGCCGAGCACCGCCTCCAGATTCTCGAACGGTACGGCCGTGGTGTGCGCGGCGACCAACTCGCGCAGTACGGGCAGCGTGGGCGTGCGCGGGCCGGTGTATCCGATCCGCGCGAGATACGCGTCCAGATCCAGTGCGTCGCCGTTCCAGTGATAGGCGGCATCCGCGGGCTTCGACATGGCTGTCCTCTTTCGTCCGGGTCCGACTCGAGCAACCGCACGAACCCCGCAGATGTTCCGTACCCCGCGCGGACAGCTGCGGGGACCGGAGCCGACTGCGAATTGCGGTGATCTCCCGGGTCGGGCCGGCCGCTCAGACGTGCAATGTTCGGCGTATCTCATCGGCCAGGGCCGGGTTACCGGCGGCGATGAACTTCTGGCGCCGGCCCATCGCGCGATTGATGGTTTCCATCGAACCCAGATCGTAGTCCAGCGAGAGTTCCGAACCGTCCAGGTCGACAGCGGTCCCGCCTGCCGCGTGCAGCACATAGTGACCAGGAGACAGGTCCCAGACCGCGAACCCTTTGGCGAACTCGATCATGGCGTCGGAGAAACCGGCCGCCACATGACACAGCCCGATCGATCCGAAATCGACACCGATACGAGCCTTTCCGCTGCCGCCACCACTCAACGCGTGGACGAAATCGCGTTGCCGAGCGAGCGGCTCGAACCGCTGGGCGGCCGGTCATCGCAACTCCAGCGGCGGCTCGATTCCGGGCGGACTCATGGTGGCAGCGATGAATACCGCCGCCAGATCGGCGGCGCGCATGATCACGGCCCCGGTCAGTTCGTCGAAGCTCTCGACTCGCAGGTCACGACTCTTGGTCATGGCACCGAACACCGCGAAATACAGCTCGGCCTTCGGGTACCGGGCACGTAACCGGCCGGTGAGGTATCCGATGACATCTGCATGCTTCACCTCGAAGTCGCAGATCACAATGCTGGTAACGCCTTCGGTATCCGGGAAGAAGGAGGCAGCGTCGAGATCGATCCCGTCCCGAACCTTGTTGCAGCGGAGGTATCCGATCTCGCAGCGCGAGAAGCTGGTGGAGGCAAGAAAAGACGCCATGACCAGCCCAGCTTCGTTCACACCGAAACATATGTCGACATCCAGTTGCCGCCCGGCATTCTTGATCTGCGATGCCAGCCGCTCCACACCGTAGCCGAACGTCTCCCAGTTCAGATCGAGCAGCTGGCCGGGCCGAGGATTCGGCAAGGTGAAGGCGATGATCTCGGGGTTTCCGTATTCGATGGTCGGCGCCGCCAGGCTGAACTCGAGCTGCTGCGATTCGAGCGCTATCACTCGACCCCGACGGCCGGCACCGGGAAACCGGCCACCGGGATACCGCACGTCTGCAATGCGAGATCGATCGTGTGATCGACCGCTGGCGCGAAAGTCGTTCGAACGAGGAGAACCGTGACCGGTGATGTCGTATGCCAACACCACACCGACCCGTGGATCGTTGCGCAGATGCTCGGCCAGATCCGGTACACCGAGGGAATGGTGCTCGTGCGGTGCCCTGAGACGGACTTCTGCCTGCGCGGTGCGCCTGTCGTCGCCGGGCGGATCGCATTCCATTTCCGCAATGTTCCCGGTCCCTGCCCATGGGTCGATGTACGAGTGGCCACGACCGTGTCCAGTTGTGCGTGCGAGCCGTACATCACCACAAGGCAGCTGCGGATCGTGCTGCGGGCCGACGGGCACCCCGGCGGCCCGATCCGGGCGATCAAGTGCCCAGGTGGTTGCCGAAGCCTCGCGCCCGTAGCAGCCGACCGGATCGGCGCGCATCGCGGCGGCCACTGTCTGTGGGCGGGTGTACGGATCCTGGATCGCGGTTGGTATCCACCGATACTGAGACCCGAATGACTCCGTGGTCCCGGAACGGAGGAGTCGATACCGCTACATATCGAGGCCGAGGTCGAGTACCCGGACCGAATGGGTCAGGGCGCCGACGGCCAGGAAATCGACCCCGGTCCGCGCGTAGCCGGCGGCCATGTCCAAGCTGAGACCGCCGGAGGATTCCAGTTTCGTGCCGGGGGCGGTGGCGTTGCGACGCTGCACCGCGGCCTGCGTCTGCCAGAGCGGGAAATTGTCGAGCAGGACCAGTTGGACGTTCTCCCCCAGTACCGCGTCGAGCTGGTCGAGATCGTCGACCTCCACCTCGCAGTCGATATCCGGCGCGGCCGCGCGTACCGCGCGCAACGCCGCCACCACCGAGCCCGCGGCGACGACGTGATTGTCCTTGATCAGCGCGGCATCACCCAGGCCCATCCGGTGGTTCACGCCACCGCCGGCGCGGACCGCGTACTTCTGCAGGGCGCGCAGGCCGGGCAGGGTTTTGCGGCTGTCCCGGATCCGGCAGCCGGTTCCCTCGACCGCGTCCACCCAGGCGGCCGTGGCGCTGGCGACACCCGACAGGTGACACATCAGATTGAGCATGGTGCGTTCGGCGGTCAGCAGACCGCGGGTCGGCGCCACCAGCCCGAGGACCGTCTCACCGGGCGCGATCCGGGTACCGTCGGGCACCCGCTCGGTGACCTCGTAACTGCCGGCACCGATCACCTCGTCCAGTACGAGAAGTCCGATATCGATCCCGGCGACCGTACCCGGCTGCCGGGCCACCACCGCGGCTTTCACCACCGCGTCCGCGGGCACGGTGGCCGCGGTGGTGATATCGGGCCCGTACCGCAGATCCTCGTCCAGCGCCGCGCGGATGACGCCGCGGACTTCCGCGGGATCCAGGCCGGGGTCCAATGTCATTGCCTTCTCCTCATTTCCGTATCCGCCACGGCACGTGCGCGGGGGATCGCTCAGTTATCGGACGACGGGCCTGTCGGACCGGTGCCGGCCGTATCTCTCGATGTCACGACGGCGCCGGCAACGGAGTCGGTTCCGCGATCACCCGCGGCGCACCGTCGTCGTCGAGTCGCACCACGATCGCCCGGGCCGAGCTCGGCACTGCCCGCGGATGATCCGAGCGGGTGTGGCAGCCGCGGCTCTCCGCGCGCACCCGCGCCGCCAGCAGCAGTGCGCGTGCTGTCACGGTGAGTGCGGCGTCTTCGAATCGAGCCACGAGGTCGCCACTCGTCCGGCGCGGGGGGACGGCGGACGACTCGGGGGCACCCGCGGTGTCCAGTACCCGGGCCGCTCGCGCCAGACCGGCACCGTCGCGGACGACCGAGGCGTGTTCGGTCATGGTCTGCTGGAGTACACCGCGGGCCGCCGCGGGCCGGACTGTCCCGGATCCGCCGGCGATACCCGCCGGTTCGCCCAATCGCTCGAGGGCCGCGAGCCCGGCCCGCTCGCCCATCACCAGACCTTCGAGCAGGCTGTTGGAGGCCAATCGGTTGGCACCGTGCAATCCGGTACGCGCGACCTCTCCGGCCGCGTACAGGCCGGGCACACCGGTCCGCCCCTGCAGATCGGTGAGCACGCCGCCGCATTGGTAGTGCGCCGCGGGCGCGACGGGGATCAGCTCCCGGCGCGGGTCGATTCCCGCGGCACGGCAGGACATGGTGATCGTCGGGAAACGCCGGCCGAATTCGGGGATCGCCCGGGCGTCGAGGTACACATGGTCCTCGCCGCGCAGCCGCATCCGCGCCGCGATGGCCCGCGACACCACGTCCCGGGGCGCCAGGTCGCCGCGCGGATGGACACCTTCGGTCACCGATTCACCCCGTGCGTCCACCAGGCGCGCGCCCTCGCCGCGGACCGCCTCGCTGATCAGCGGTTGCCGCCCGAACCCGTCGGGTGTGTACAGGACGGTGGGATGGAACTGCACGAATTCCAGATCCGCGACCGCCGCGCCCGCCCACAACGCCAGGGCCACACCGTCGGCCGTCGCGCCGGCCGGATTGGTGCTCAACGCGAACAGTTGCCCGAAACCACCGGTGGCGAGCAGCACCGCGGGGGCGTGCACCAGGCCGGTACCGCGATCGGAGACCGCGACGACGCCCCGGACCCCGGAGGTATCGGTGACGATCTCGAGTACCGCGGTGCCGAACAGCACCGGTAGCCCCGCGGCCGACAGGGCCCGCTGCACCTCCGCACCGGTGGCGTCACCCCCCGCATGGATGATGCGCCGGGTACTGTGGCCGCCTTCTCTGGTCCGCGAGACCTCCCCGTCCCGGCCGAGGTCGAAGACCGCGCCCAGGTCGGTGAGGGCGGCCACCGCGTCCGGGCCGCTCGCCACGATCGAACGCACCGCGTCGGGGTCGCACAGTCCGCCACCGGCGGCGAGCGTATCGGCGACATGGGAGTCCACCGAATCCCCGTGCGGCGCGACGACGGCGATACCGCCCTGCGCGTACTGGGTGGCGGTATCGGCCGGCCCGCCCTTGCTCAGGATCAGTACCCGCGCTCCGGCCCGCGCGGCCGCCCGGGCCGCGGTGAGCCCGGCGACCCCGCCGCCGATCACGACCAGGTCGGCGTGGGCCTCCCACATCCGATCCGATTCCACGGTCATCGTGTACTCCACACCGGTCTAACCGATGTCACATCCGGTCCGCCGTCATTCCCCGCCGCCGGGAGTGCCGATCTCGATCATCCGCTGCACCGAATGCCGGGCCAGCGCCGCGGTCTCCGGGTCGACGTGCACCTCGTCGCGGTTCTCCTCGAGGCAGCGCAGCAGGGCGGCCGGGGTGATCATCTTCATGTACTTGCAGGCCGCGCGGTCGTTGACCGCCCGGAAATCGATCCCCGGGGCGGCTTTGCGCAACTGGTGCAGCATGCCGACCTCGGTCGCGACCAGTACCTGGCTGGATTTCGCGGCGCGGGCGGCGTCGATCATGCCGCCGGTGGACAGGATGTGCACCCGGTCGGCCGGGAATTCACCCTCCCCCGCCAGGTACAGCGCGGAGGTGGCGCAGCCGCATTCGGGATGGACGAAGAGTTCGGCGTCCGGATGCGCGCGGGCCTGGTCGTTGAGTTCGTCACCGTTGATCCCGGCGTGCACATGGCATTCGCCCATCCAGATATGGATGTTCTCGCGTCCGGTCTCCCGTTTCACATGCGCGCCGAGGAACTGGTCGGGCAGGAACAGGACCTCGCGGCCGGGATCGATCGAGGCGACCACGTCCACGGCGTTCGAGGAAGTGCAGCAGATATCGGTGAGCCCCTTCACCGCGGCCGTGGTGTTCACGTAGGAAACCACCACCGCCCCCGGGTGCTCGGCCTTCCATTCGCGCAGTTCCTCGGCCGTGATCGAGTCCGCCAGCGAGCAGCCCGCGCGCTCGTCGGGGATGAGCACGGTTTTCTCCGGGCTCAGGATCTTCGCCGTCTCGGCCATGAAGTGCACACCGCAGAAGACGATCGTCTCCTCGGGCGCCTCGGCCGCGATCCGGGACAGTGCCAGCGAATCCCCGACATGGTCGGCCACATCCTGGATCTCGGGCAACTGGTAGTTGTGCGCGAGAATGGTGGCATTGCGCTGCCGGGCCAGGCGTTTCACCTCGGCCGCCCATTCCGGTGTCGCCTCGACCCCGGTGTAGCCCGAGGGTCCGTCGCTGATCCGCTCCCGCAGTGCGGTACCCGGCGCCGGGGCCAATTCTGCTCCCATCGTCGCCATGGTCGCTCCTTCCTCCGCGCGATCGGCGTCCCTGCCGATTCGCACTCAACCAGGTTTTCGACTTATGATCGAAAACGTGGACCAGTTTAGCACCATCCATGAATCGCTCACCGCGGTGTTCCAGGTTCGCCGCTTCCCCACCGGCAACACCGCAGGTGGAAGCGCCGCGGGCGGTGGGGGTCGCCCGCGGCGGGAACTCGCGGTACTGCTCTGGCAACGCGCGCTGGACCCCCAGCGCGGCACCTGGTCGCTCCCCGGCGGCCGGCTGCGCAACGACGAGGACCTCGACACCTCCGCCCGCCGGCAGCTGGCCGAGAAGGTGGATGTCCGCGAAGTGGACCATCTCGAACAGCTGTCGGTGTTCAGCGCGCCCGACCGCGTCCCCGGGCCGCGTCGTATCGCGTCCGCCTACCTGGGACTGGTACCGCTCACGGCCGACCCCCGGCTACCCGACGACACCGCCTGGCACCGGGTCGCCGCGCTACCGGAGATGTCCTTCGATCACGGAACAGTCGTCGAACACGCCCGCGCACGCCTGGCCGCGAAGCTCTCCTACACCAATATCTCGTTCGCCCTGGCGCCCGATCGGTTCACCATGTCCACACTCCGAGAAATCTATTGCGCCGCACTGGGTTACGACGTCGATACGACGAACCTGCAACGGGTGCTGACCCGGCGCAAGGTGATCACCCCCACCGGCGACACCGCCGCGCCCGGCCGCGCGGGCGGGCGACCGGCCTCGGTGTACCGATTCAGCGACTCCGGCCTACGCGTCACCGACGAATTCGCCGCGCTCCGGCCGCGGGCCTGACCGGGCCGGGGTCGCGCGGAGGGCGTCCGGTCGTACCCAGAACAGCCTCGTGCCCGACCGGATCGGGGACGAACGACGAGTTCGTCGCACTCGGACTCCGACCCCGGTGAGCCGACTTCCCGGCGCCGGATCAGGACCGGAGCTCGGGCCGTGGTACAGGATGCGTCCCCTGCCGCCGAGCCGCGCGATCGAACGGCCAGACGATCAGCTCGATCACCCAGAACAGCAGCAGGAACACCGTGACGACCACGGTGGGGACCAGCAGGAACAGGATGGACAGCACCGCGATCACGGCGAATACGGCCAGTGCCGGCGGCGACGCCCCCTGCAACCGGCTGCCGAAACGTACCGCGGCCCACATCATCCAGCGGCGCGGCAGCGACACCGCGCATTCCCGCAGGACCCGCCGGAACAGACCGTCGGCGTCGACTTTGCTCACCAACTCCGAGCGCAGCAGGTAATCGTGCAGGATCGCCGCCCGCGTATACACGCCGTATCGGGGTATCAGCCACACCACCGGCCGCGGTACCGAGGCGAAATCGGTACGGAACCCGACGGGTACCTCGAAATGCTCGTTCGCGCCCGCGTAACCCAGTGGCTCCCGGACCGTCCAGAACGTCCCATCGATCTCCTCGACCACGAGCGCGCTGGTGAACCCCACGAGGTCATCTCCTTGTCGTCCAGCCGGATTCGCTCAGCGTACGACCGGCGGCATCGACCGCGTGCGCCCGGCCGCGGCGCAGGCCCACCCAGCGGGACACCGGCCGGATTCGCCGAAATACGCCGGAACGTCACATGATCCGGCGGTCACCGTCCCTGTTCGCGGGCGAGCTACGCTTCATGGGGCCGCGATTCGGACGGATCCCGGCCCGGCGACGCCGTAGCCCGGCCGGACTCGGCAAAGTGCGACCTCGCGTTCGCGAACCTTCAGGACGAGGGGCTCGGCGGGGCTCCAGGGGGATCCCCGGCGGTGTACGCGCCCGGCGCACCGGCCCGGGCCGGATCCCCGGTGGACGGCCCACCGGGTGGGTCCGTGCGGTACGGCGTGCCGCCGGGCTCGGGGTCGGCGTAGTCCTGCGGACGCGAGTCGCCGAACGGGCTCAGGAAACCGGTCCCGAGATCCTCCGCCGGACTGAGCCCGGCCAGGATCAGGATCACCAGCCCGGCCAGCAACGGCTGCACCACCAGCGCGAACTGGCTGCCCAACTCCACCGGCAGCGCGACGATCCGGCCGACCGGCGGATCATCGGGCCGCGGATTGTCCCAGGCGACGACCAGATCGCCGATCCACGCCATCACCCAGGCGCCGGCCGCCGAACCGACCATCAGGCCCGCGCACTGGATGGGACCGCGCATCCCGCGCCACCGCCAGGCAGCGACCGCGGACAGGAAGCCGGTGACCGCGCCGGCACCGGCGAACAGCGCCAACGCGTCGAAGCGGTGCGCGCTCTCGCCGACCAGTGCGGCGCCGCGGCCCGGTTCGACCACCAGCACCCGTTCGGTGGGCGCGAGCAGCCCCCACAGCGCCCCGACGAGCAGGCTCACCGCTATCACGGCGAGCAGCAGGACGAGAGCGGCGCGCACCTCACGACGCGTCCCGGCCCGATTCCGGTCCGGCATCGCTACCGCCTCTCCGGGCTCGCGGAATCGATCCGCGGGTGGCGTGCGCATTTCGCCCACCAGCCGTCGGGGTCCACCTGTACGACCATGCGGCGACCGCAGTGTTCGCAGAACCGCGGCGGTTCCAGTCCCAGTTCCACGGCCCGGGCGATCGGTTCGTCGAGTCCGGGCCCGACAGGCCGGCCCGTGAACGGGTTGTAGCGCGCGTCCATATCGCCGACAGTACTCACGGGATCGGCCTTTCCCCGGCTGACGTCGCCGATCAGAATGTCTCGTTGAGTGCCTTGACGGGCATCTCGAGCTCGCCCAGCAGGTCCAGATCCTTTTCGGCGGGGCGGCCGAGCGTGGTGAGGTAGTTGCCCACGATCACCGCGTTGATCCCGCCGAGGATGCCTTTGCGGGCGCCGAGATCACCGAGCGTGATCTCCCGGCCGCCGGCGAACCGCAGCAGAGTGCGCGGCAGCGCGAGCCGGAACGCCGCGACCGCGCGCAGCGCGTCGCCGGCCGGCAGGACCTCCAGCTCACCGAAGGGGGTCCCGGGGCGCGGGTTCAGGAAGTTCAGCGGAACCTCGTCGGGTTCGAGTTCGGCCAGATCCGCGGCGAATTCGGCACGCTGTTCGAGGGTTTCCCCCATCCCGAGGATGCCGCCGCAGCACACCTCCATCCCGGCCGCGCGCACCATCCGCAGGGTGTTCCAGCGCTCTTCCCAGCTGTGCGTGGTGACCACATTCGGGAAGTAGGACCGCGCGGTTTCGAGATTGTGGTTGTAGCGGTGCACACCCATCGCGGCCAGCTGGTCGACCTGGTCCTGGGTGAGCATGCCCAGCGAACAGGCGACCTGGATGTCGACCTCGTCGCGAATGGCTTCGACGCCGGCGGCGACCTGCGCCATCAGCCGTTCGTCGGGACCGCGCACCGCGGCGACGATGCAGAATTCGGTGGCGCCGGTCTTGGCGGTCTGTTTGGCCGCCTCCACCAGGCTCGGGATATCCAGCCAGGCCGCGCGTACCGGGGACTGGAACAGTCCGGATTGGGAGCAGAAATGGCAGTCCTCCGGGCAGCCGCCGGTCTTGAGGCTGATGATGCCCTCGACCTCCACCTCCGGACCACACCATTTCATCCGCACCTCGTGGGCGAGTCCGAGCAGTTCCTCGAGGCGGTCGTCGCCGAGACGCAGGACGGCGAGCGTCTGTTGCCGGGACAGGCCGGTGCCCCGGTCGAGTACCTGCTCCCGCGCCACGGCGAGAACATCTTCGGCGGTCACGGCGGTATCGGCGTTCCTGACGGGTGCCCGGTTCACTGGCGAATCCCTTCGTCCGGCGGGTTTTTCCTGGTCCCGGCCTTTGCGGAACCCAGAACTTGAACAGCGTTCAAGAGAGGGTAGCGCCAAAGCTTGAACAGTGTTCAGGCTGGGGTAGCGTCAGGGGGAACCGCAGCCGGATCGGGAGGACAGCACCGTGCAGCTACACCGGGACGACGTCGTGGACGGCGCCGTCGCCATCCTCGACCAGTACGGTCTGGCCGACCTCACCATGCGTCGCCTCGCCGGGGCGCTGAAGGTCCAGCCCGGCGCGCTGTACTGGCATTTCCCGAACAAACAGGCCCTGCTCGGCGCGGTGGCCGACCGGATCCTCGCCCCCATGGAACAACCGGTCGGCGCCGGCGACTGGGCGGGCGCCCTCACCGAACTGGCCCACCGGCTGCGCGACTGCCTGCTCACCTACCGCGACGGCGCGGAACTGGTCTCGGCCACCTACGCCTCCCGCCTGACCACCAGCAAGGGCCGGGAGCGCCTCGCCGCCGCTGTCATTCGCGCCGGTATCCCCCGGGACGAGGCCGAACTCGCGGCGTACACGCTGCTGTACTACGTACTCGGGCACACCGTCGACGAGCAGTCCCGAATGCAGATGGACTCCGCCGGCGCCCTCACCGGCGACACCCTCGTCGAATCCGAGGATCCGACAGCCCGCTTCGATTTCGGCCTGCAGCTGTTCACCGCCGGTATCCGGCACCGGCTCGGTGCCGATATCCGCTGACGTTGCCCGTCGGCGTCCACCTCGGATCGGGATATCGCGCGCAACCTTGAACACCGTTCAAGTATGGTGCCCGGGTGACCTCCGATCCACTGGCCTGGCTGGACGACCGAGCCGCCGCGCGCGAAACCGCCGGACTCCGGCGCCGCCTACGCCCGCGGACCGCCGCGGCGACGAGCCTGGATCTGGCCTCCAACGACTACCTCGGATTGTCCCGGCACCCCGAGGTGATCGCGGGCGCGATCGACGCCGTGCACCGGTGGGGCGCGGGGTCCACCGGTTCCCGGCTGGTCACCGGTACCACGACCGAACACGAACTATTGGAGGCCGAACTCGCCGAATTCACCGGATTCGCGGCCGGGCTGGTGTTCGCGTCCGGCTACGCCGCCAATCTGGGTGCGGTCACCGCGCTCGCGGGCCGGGGTGCGCTGATCGTGTCCGACGCCGGCTGTCATGCGTCACTGGTCGACGCCTGCCGGCTCTCGCGTGCCCGGGTGGAGATCGCCCCGCACCGCGATATCGACGCGGTGCGCCGGTTGCTCGACTCCCGGGACGAGGAACGCGCACTGGTCCTCACCGATTCGGTGTTCAGCGCCGACGGTGATCTCGCACCGCTGACCGAGCTCCATCGGGTGACCCGCGCAGCCGGCGCGGTACTGCTGATCGACGAGGCCCACGGGCTGGGGGTCCGCGGCACCGGTGGACGTGGTCTCGTACACGAGTCCGGTCTGGCCGGTGCGCCCGATGTGATCGTCACCGCCACCCTGTCGAAAGCTCTCGCCGCCCAGGGCGGCGTGGTCCTGGGCAGCGAACGAGTGCGGGCACACCTGATCGATACGGCCCGCACCATGATCTTCGATACCGGACTGGCACCCGCCGCCGTGGGCGCGGCCCGCGCCGCGCTACGGATCCTGCGCCGGGACCGGGGACTGCCGGAGCGCGTACTCGACCGGGCCGCCGAGATCGCCCGGATCGCCGGCGTCGGCACACCCGATTCCGCGGTCGTACCAGTGGTGCTGGGCGATCCGCGGGTCGCCTACGAAGCCGCCGTGGCCTGCCGGGAACAAGGTCTCGAAGTCGGCTGCTTCCGGCCGCCCTCCGTGCCCGCGGGGACCTCGCGGTTACGGATCACCGCCCGCGCCGATCTGTCGGCCGCCGACCTCACCGTCATCGATTCCGTCCTGACCCCGATCCTGGCCGGGGCCCGGGCCGCGGGGGCGGTACCGGTATGAGCCTGCTCTTCGTCACCGGGACCTCCACCGAGGTCGGCAAAACCGTCACCACCGCCGCCCTGGCCGCGGTGGCGCACGCGGCGGGCCGGGAGGTGGCCGTCTGCAAACCGGCACAGACCGGCGTGGCCGCGGACGAGCCCGGTGACCTCGCCGCGGTGACCGCGCTCGCCGGAGTGCGCCGGACCGCCGAACCGGCCCGCTACCCCGAACCGCTGGCCCCCGATACCGCCGCCCGGCGCTGCGGCGCCCCGCTGCTCACACTTCCCGAAACCGTCTCCGCGATAGCGGGTCTCGGGGCCGCCGATCTGGTGCTGGTGGAGGGTGCCGGTGGACTGCTGGTCCGGCTGGGCGAGTTCACTCTGCTCGACCTCGCCCGGGAACTGTCGGCGCCGGTACTGATCGTCACCGCGCCCGGTCTCGGCACGCTCAACCACACCGAACTCACCACCTGGGCGCTCCGGCAGGCCGGGGTGGAATGCGCGGGCCTGGTCATCGGATCATGGCCCCGGCAACCCGATCTGGCCATGCGGACCAACCGCGCCGATCTGCCCCGGGTCACCGGCGCCGCGCTCGTCGGTTCGGTACCGGCGGGGGCGGGTTCGTGGCATCCCCAGCGTTTCCGGGCCGCCGCCCCCGCCTGGTTCGACCGGTCCTGGGCCGAACGGTATCTCGGACCGGCCGCCACCGCCGCGTCCCGGAATCCGGATGTGCCCCACTCGGATCCACCGCGAGATGACCGCACCGCGGACGACCGTCCGCGCGACCCACGTCCGGCAACGCCGAAGGGCCTCGCTGACGCGAGGTGAGCGAACCCCGGCCCCGGCTCCCCCGGGCCGATAGGTTGGTGCCCGACCCGCCCACCCGCGGCCGACCAGGAAGGCACCGTATGCGCGCGCACCGGCCGACCGAACCCGATCCGGCCGATGCCGCGACGGCGCCGCTGTGGCGGGCGGTACAGGCATTCCGGCTCGTCACCCTGCTGTACGCGGTGGGTCAGCAGATCGCCTCGGTGCAGTACTACGAGAATCAGCGGCTGAGCTGGTTTTTCATCGCGATGATGGTGTTCTGGTCCGGACTCTCCGCGCTGTTGCTCGCACAGTGGCACACGCCCGAGACCGCGCGTACCCGGACACTGGTGGTGGCCGGCGACCATCTGGTGGTCCTCGGCCTGATCGCCGCGACACCGCTGGTCGCCGATTACGACTGGTATCACGGACATCAACCCCTGCCCACCACCATGTGGTCGGCGAACGCGGTGATCTCGGCCGCGATTCTGCGCGGCCCCGTCGCGGGAATCGCCTCCGGCCTGGTCGTAGCGGCCGCGATCATCACCATGCGGCAGCAGTGGGGGCAGGACGTCTGGGCCGATGCCACCGCGCCGGTACTGGTCTCGGTGGGACTGGCGCTGGGTCTGGCCGCGAACACCGCCCGGCGCGCCCAGGAACAACTCCAGCGCGCGGTCCGTCTCACCGCGGCCGCCGAGGAGCGGGAGCGGCTGGCCCGCCAGGTGCACGACGGTGTGTTGCAGATCCTCTCCTACATCAAACGCCGGGGGAACGCGATCGGCGGCCCGGCCACCGAACTCGCCCAGCGGGCCGGGGAGCAGGAGATCGCGCTGCGGCGGCTCATCTCCGAACAGGGCGCGCCGGCCTCGGCCGACACCAGCACCGTCGATCTGCGGCCGCTGCTCACCGCCTACGCCGCACCGGATGTGGTGGTCTCGACACCCGGCGAACCGGTGCTGCTGGGCCGCTGGACCGCCGACGAGATCGCCGGCGCCGTCGCGGCCGCCCTGACCAATGTGGAATTGCACGCGGGCCCCGAGGCCCGGGCGTTCGTCCTGCTGGAGGACACCGGAGCGGAACTGATCGTGAGTGTGCGCGACGACGGTGTCGGGATCGCGCCGGGACGGCTCACCGAGGCCGAGGACGAGGGCCGCATGGGAGTATCGCGGTCGATCACCGGCCGGCTCGCCGCCCTGGGCGGCACCGCCGAACTGCTCACCGCGGCAACGGTGGCCGAGGGCACCGAATGGGAGTTCCGCATACCGCGCGGTTGACCGTTCCCGGGCCCGATGGTCACGCCCCGGACCGGGCGGGCAGGTCTGACACTATGGAGAGCGCGTCCGGACGCGGAAGGAGCGGCGGTGTGACCGATCAGGCGGCGGAGACGATTTCGGTGATGGTGGTCGACGACCACCCGATCTGGCGGGAAGGGGTGGCCCGCGATCTCACCGAGGCCGGTTTCCGGGTGGCCGCCACCGCCGAGGACGCCGCGGCCGCCGCCCGCCGGGCCGCGGCCACCCGTCCGCAGGTGGTGCTGATGGATATGCAACTGCCCGACGGTAACGGTGCGCAGGCCACGGCCGAAGTGCTGCGGGTGTCCCCGGACAGCCGGGTGCTGGTGCTCTCGGCATCGGGTGAACGCGACGATGTACTGGACGCGGTGAAGGCCGGCGCGTCCGGTTATCTGATGAAGAGCGCCTCCGCCGCCGAACTCGTCGGCGCGGTCCGGGCGACCGCCGCCGGGCAGGCGGTGTTCACCCCCGGTCTGGCCGGGCTCGTCCTGGGCGAGTACCGCCGGATGGCCACCGCCCCGGCCGATCCCGGCGAACCGCATCGGCCCGCCCTCACCGACCGGGAGACCGAGGTCCTGCGGTTGGTGGCCAAAGGCCTGTCCGCCCGGCAGATCGCCACCCGGCTGGACCTGAGTCACCGGACGATCGAGAACCATGTGCAGGCCACGCTGCGCAAACTGCAGCTCGCCAACCGGGTCGAACTCACCCGCTATGTGATCGAACAGGGCCTCGACGAATAGCGCACCCGGATTCGGGTAGATCCCGGCCGCGGCCCGAGTAGTCCTACTCATCCTCGCGCGCCGCTCACGGCCGACCATCGAGCTATGACGACTTCGATCGATCCGGCGCTGGTCGCTCGCCTGTCCGGTGAGTTCACCACGATCGCCGGAGATTTCACCGCACTCGGCGGTCAGCTGAGCACTCTCGGCCGTGATCTGGAGGTCCTGCACCGGCAGGTGCGGGCGGCGACCCCGGCGGAATCGGACGCGGCGGCCACCGCGCCGCCGGCCGAGTCCGCGACCCGGGCGGCCCCGGAACACACGGTCCGGGTGCCCACACCACCGCCCGCCACACCGGACGCGGCGGGGACGCCCGGTGTGCGGGCGGACGGACCCGCGGGTCACCCCACCCCGCCCGGAAGTACCGCACCGGGGCACCATCCCGCCCGAACCTACTGGGGCACCGCCCCTCAGCCCTGGGCGGCCCCGCCGCCGCACAGCAGATACGCCGGCGCCTACCCGATATACCGGAACCAGCCACCGGGACCGCCCGGCCGCGGCCCCGCCGGCCGAGCCGTGCCCCGTACACCGTGGTGGCAACGCGAGGGCGTGATCAGCCGGGTACTCGCGGTCGCGGGTGTGGCGGTGACCCTCATCGGTGTCGTGATGCTGCTGGTACTGGCCGCCCAGGCCGGGGTCTTCGGGCCGATCCCGCGGGTCGTCGCCGGAGCCGTGTTCGCGGCGGGCCTCATCGGAGCCGGTATGCGGGTGTACCGGCGCGCCGGCGGCCGGGTCGGTGGAATCGCCTTGGCCGCGACCGGTTTCGCGGGCGCCTACCTGGTCGTGGTCGCGACGACCACGATCTACGACTGGCTGCATCCGGTTCCGGGGTTCGCCGTCGCGCTCGGGGTCGCCGCCGCCGGAGTCGGGCTGGCGGTGCAGTGGCGGTCCCAGGCCCTGGCGGTACTGGTCGTCGCCGGTGCCGCGGTCCTGGCCCCGTTCGTCAGTACCGAACTCTCGCTCCTCGCGTTCCTCGTCGTGCTCCAGCTGGCCTGCGTCCCGGTGCAGTACCGGCACGACTGGTCGTTCCTGCACCTGGTGCGCACGGTCCCGGCCGTCCTCGCCACCCAGATCGCCGTGGTCGCCGCCGCGATCGGCACCGACGACCCGAGCCGGGCGGTACTGGTGCTGGTCGCGGCGGTGGCGGTCGCCGTGGTCGGACTGGCGGGAACCGTCGTCGTGGTGCGGCACCGCCCCGGCGATATCGTCGCCGCCCTCACGTTCGCGCTGGCCACCACGCCCCTGCTCGCCGCACCCGCGCTGTTCGACCGGCCGGTCGCGACGGTGATCTCGTCGGTGTACGCGGTCGTATTGCTGGCCCTCGCCGCGACGCCCCTGCTACCGAAAGTTCGCGGTATCGCCCGCATCCCGGGCCATACCGCCACCGTCGCGGCCGTCGCCGGTTCGTTCGCGCTGCTGGAGACCTGCTGGGGGGTGACCACCGAGGCCACCCTCCCGCTCGGGCTGTTCCTGGTCGCCGGGTGCTACCTGGCGATCGCGGGCCGCACCCGCGGCCGGGTGGCGGCGGGCCTGGGCGCCGGGTATGCCGCACTGGGCGGCCTCGCTTTCCTCGTGATCGCGGGACCGGGCACCCTGTCCACCGAATGGATCGCCGTCCGCGAACTCTCGGCCGGTACCGCGGCCTCGGCGATCGCCGGACTCGCGGCGGTCGCGGTGGCGCTGTGGGCGGCGAGCCGGCTCATCCGTCCCGCCGCGCCGGGCAAACCCGGCGGCACCGACACCGCCACCGCACTGTTCTGGATCGGCGGTAGCACCGCCGCGTTGTACCTGGTGACCGCCGCGGCGGTATCGCTGGGAGTCACCGCAGGTATCGCCGACGGGTTCGTCATCGGGCACAGTATCGCCACCATTGTCTGGATGACCGCGGCGCTGGCCGCCCTGCTCTACGGGCTGCGTTCGCTGAGCGCGGACACACCGACGGCCGCCAAGGTCGCGCTCGGATCCGGACTGCTGGTCACCGCCGCGGCGCTGGCCAAGCTGTTCCTGTTCGACCTGGCCACCCTCGACGGCCTCATCCGGGTGACCGCCTTCCTGGTGGTCGGGGTGCTGCTGCTCATCGCGGGCACCCGCTACGCCCGGGCCTTCGCCGAAACGGGTGCGGGGCGTACCGATCCCCCGCCGTCGGCCGGATAGCGCCGAGCTGCGCGGTGGCACCGGACTGTTCGGTCCGGTGCCACCGCTGCGCGGTCCCGGCGCCACCCGCCCACCGGACAGCGCCCGCCGTTCAGGAGCCGGTACGGGCCGCCGCCACCATCGCGGTGGTCACCGTCGCGATATCGGCGGTATCGCTGATATACGGCGGCATCGCGTAGATCAGATTGCGGAACGGCCGGATCCAGGCCCCCGCCTCGACGGCGGCTTCGGTAGCCGCGCGCATATCCACCGACCGATCCAGTTCGATCACGCCGATACCACCCAGTACGCGCACTTCGGTGACACCGTCGATATCCCGCGCCGGTGCCAGGCCCGCCCGCAACTCCGCGCCGATCCGCGCCACCTCACCGCGCCAGTCCCGCGACAGCAGCAGTTCCACCGAGGCGACCGCGACGGCGCAGGCCAGCGGATTACCCATGAAGGTGGGTCCGTGCATGAGACCGCCGTGCGCGGCGCTGATCGTCTCGGCGATCTCGCCGGTGCACAGGGCGGCGGCCAGCGTCAGGTATCCACCGGTGAGCGCCTTGCCCACACAGATGACGTCCGGCGCGACCAGCGCCTGCTCGGCGGCGAAAAGGGTTCCGGTACGCCCGAATCCCGTGGCGATCTCGTCGAACACCAGCAGTACCCGGTGCCCATCGCACAGACGGCGCAGATCGGCCAGGTAACGAGGGTCGTGCCAGCGCATCCCCCCGGCCCCCTGGACCACCGGTTCCACCACGATCGCCGCCAGCTCCGACGCGTGCCGCGCGACCGTACGCTCCAGTTCCCGGACGTAGTCGTCGTGATAGTCGCGGGGTGGCGCGGGGACGAAGACCTGTTCGGTCAGGACATCGGTCCACAGGGCGTGCATACCGCCCTCGGGGTCGCACACGCTCATCGGTGTGAAGGTGTCGCCGTGGTATCCGCCGCGCCAGGTCAGGAGGCGGCGTTTCGCCGGGCGGCCGACCGATCGCCAGTACTGCAGGCACATCTTCACCGCGACCTCCACGGCGACCGAACCCGAATCACAGAGGAACACCCGGTCGAGTCCGTCGGGGGTGTGCCGCACCAGCAGTTCGCACAGCCGGGCCGCCGGTTCGTGGGTGAGCCCGCCGAACATGACATGGCTCATCCGGCGGGATTGGGCCAGCAGCGCCTCGTCGAGTACGGGGTGGCGGTAGCCGTGTACCGCAGCCCACCACGAACTCATCCCGTCCACCAGCTCCCGCCCGTCGGCCAGCGTCAGCCGGGTACCCGCGGCGGCGGTGACGACGAGCGGTTCGGTACTGGGCGGGAAGCCCCCGTAGGGGTGCCATACGTAGCGCGCGTCGAGTTCGGAGATCTGCGCGGCGGTGAGTTCTGCGGGCGCGACGAGCACGGCGATCCTCCACGTCGTAGTGCGCCCGGACCCGGCCGCACGAAACCTTGAACGCCGTTCAAGTTACCAACCCCGGCGGAGCCGGTTCCACAGCAGGGACAGCTGCGCGGTTCCGGACGCCCGTCGCGGCCGGGGCCCGCTCACTCCGCCTTTTCCAGCACCGCCGTCACCCGCGCCAGCAGCCGCCGCAACTCCAGCGCTCCGGCCTCCCCCATATCGGCACGGATCCGGTCCTCGGTCCGGGCGAGCCGCTCCCCGGCCAGTTCGAGCGCCGACCGCCCCGCCTCGGTACACACCACCAGCCGGGCACGCCGGTCGCGGGGGTCGACCTGCCGGCGCACCAATCCGACCCCCTCCAGCTGACCGACCAGTTCACCCATCGACTGTTGCGTCATCCCCGCGGCCTCGGCCAGTTCCCCCACCCGCGACCCCGCCGGATCCAGATACCGGAACACCGCGTAGTGCGCCGGCCGCAGCTCACCGGACAGTCGCGTGCGCAGTTCGGCGTTCAACTCGGATTCGACAGCCCGGGCGGCCAGGGTGAGCAGTTTCAGCAGCGAGGGCGGTGGCACCGTTGACATATTATGAAGGCTACCTTTCTAATAGGGCCATGTCCGAGAAAGTCATCATCTTCCGCAACGGCCACCGGGTGACCGTGCTCGACGAGGGCACCGACGCCGACGGCGCCTACCTGCGCCTGCGCCACGAACTACCCACCCCCGGACGACAGGCGGGCCCGCACTGGCACCCCGTACTCACCGAGACCTGGACAGTCCGGCAGGGGGCGCTGGTATTCCGCGTCGACGGCCGCGAGATCACCGCCGGCCCCGGCGATACCGTGCACGCGGCCGCCCGCACCGTGCACGAGTTCCGCAGCGAGGCGCCCGATACGGTGCTCGACCACGAGATCCGGCCACCGCTGCGCCACCTGGAAATGTTCGCCCTGTGGAGCGCTCTCGACGGCGCGGGCGCCACCACCCGCTCCGGAGTTCCGCGCAATCCACTGGCACTCGCGCTGCTCTGGGATCTACAGGACGGCTACCTGGCCGGTATCCCCGCCCGGCTCCAGCGCGCGATCCTCGGCAGCCTCGCCGCAATCGCCCGGCGAACCGGATACGCGGACCGTTGGACCGGCCTCACGGACCCGAACTGAACAAACGACCAGCGGCCCCTGCCATCCGCGCGCGGGAATGACGCTAGGGTCATGTCCATGCACGCGTCCGACTCGCCTACCGAGGAAATGGCACCGCCGGTGCCATAACCGAGTAGCACCTGGTCATCGGGGGATGCCGAGCATCCACGCCGACCGGCCGGTCCCCGCACCCGCGCCGCCGGACCCGGCGCTCCTCCCCGCCCGCCGCGCTCCTCATCCCCAGGACCTCGACCGAGAAACGTATGCCCGCAGACCCGCTGAGCTTCCGCCGTCCCCCGCGCGTCACTCCGGTCCGCAGCACCTACCGGTTACAGCTGCGCCCGGACGGACTCACCTTCGCCCAGGCCGCGGCCATCGCCGAATACCTCCAGCAGCTGGGTGTCTCGCATCTCTACCTCTCCCCGGTGATGACGGCGACCCGCGGCTCGGCGCACGGCTACGACGTCACCGATCCGACCACCGTGTCCGCCGCGCTGGGCGGCCCGCTCGGACTCAAAGCTCTCGCCGACGAGGTCCACAACCGCGGTATGGGCCTGATCATGGATCTGGTCCCCAACCACGTCGGGGTCGCCGATCCGCAGCAGAACCTGTGGTGGTGGCATGTGCTGCAGTACGGTCGCAAATCCCAGTTCGCCTCGTTCTTCGATATCGACTGGAGCCCGGGCAACGGCGTGGGCGGCCGGCTGGCACTACCGGTGTTGCGCAGCGCGAACGACCCGGCCGCGCTCAGCGTGGACCGGACCGGGCCCGAACCGCTGCTGGCCCTGCACGAACTACGTTTCCCCATCGCCCCCGGCACCGACGGCGACAACGCGCTGCGGATCCACGACAAACAGCACTACCGGCTGGTGAGCTGGAAATCCGGGATCTGCGGCTATCGCCGTTTCCTGTCGGTCAGCGGGCTGGCGGCGCTGCGCCAGCAGGACCCGCAGGTCTTCGAGGCCACCCATCGCGAACTCGCGGCCTGGTGCGAGCACGACCTGATCGACGGCGTCCGGGTCGACCATCCCGACGGACTCGCCGATCCGGCCGGATACCTGCAACGACTACGGCAGCTGATCGGACCCGACCGGCTGCTGCTGGTGGAGAAGACCCTGGCCAACCGGGAGCCCCTGGATCCCACTCTGCCGATCGACGGGACCACCGGATACGACGGTATCGCCGATTTCGGCGGCGTCCTGCTCGAACCCGCCGGCGAGCAGATCCTCACCGAACTGTCCCGCCACATCACCGGTCACGGTAGCGACCGGGTGTGGGTCGGGGAGAAAGAGCATCGCATCAAACGCGCGGTGGCCGAGAGCATTCTGGTCCCGGAACTGCGGCGCCTGGTCGCCGCGATAAAAGCCGATGCGGCTGCCCCGGATTTCGACACCATGGCCCTCACCAACGCCACTATCGAAGTGCTGTCGTTCCTACCGGTCGCCCGGGCCGACTACACCCCGCTGGCGGGCATGATCAGCGCGGTGGTCGCCGAAGTCGAGAAGCGCAACGCCGAACTGCGGGTGCCGCTGGCTGTTCTGGTGACCGCGCTGGTGGCCGGGGGTGCCGCGTGGACCCGGTTCCACCAGGTGAGTACCGCCATCGGCGCGAAAGCCGTGGAGGACACTCTGTTCTACCGCGCGGTCCGGCTGGTATCGCTGCAGGAGATCGGCGGCAACCCGGCCCGCTTCGGCCGCACGGTGAACGAATTCCATCTCGCCAATGCCTCGCGGGCCCGCCGCTGGCCCGCGTCGATGACCACCCTGTCCACTCACGACACCAAACGCGGGGAGGATGTACGGGCCCGGATCGGCGTGCTGTCACAGGTGCCGCGGATGTGGGCACGGGCGGTGACGCTCTGGCTGGAGAAACTCCCGCCGCCCGACGGCGCGACCGCATTGTTCCTGTTGCAGAACATGTTCGGGATGTGGCCGGCCGACGGCCGCCCGGCACCCTCGGTGCCGGGATTGCGCGACCGGGTGCACCGTTTCGCCGAGAAGGCGATGCGCGAATCCGGCGAACACACCTCATGGGAGGAACCCGATACCGAGTTCGAGAACGCGGTGCACGCTTGGCTCGATCAGGTGATCGACGGACCGGTGGGCCGCCAGCTCACCGACCTCGCGCACGATCTCGCCCCGCACGCCTGGTCGGATTCGCTGGCACAGAAGCTGCTGCAACTGTGCGCGCCGGGCATCCCGGACATCTACCAGGGCTGCGAGATCTGGGAGGATTCGCTGGTCGACCCGGACAATCGCCGGCCGATCGATTTCGTCTCCCGGGCGGGAATGCTGCACACGCTCACCACCACCCCGCCACTGGATATCACGGGCGCCGCCAAGATGTGGCTGGTCGCCTACGCGCTGTGGTTGCGCCGGGAACGCCCGGAATGTTTCGTCGGTGGCACCTACGGCCCGGTGTTCGGGCACGGCGAGCACGCCGACAAACTGGTCGCCTTCGCCCGCGGCCGGGTCGGCGCGGAGCCCGAGATCATCGTGGCCGTCACTCGGCACAGCGTCGCGATCGGCGAGACCGGCTGGGGGGATACGTATATCGACCTGTCCGGCGGGTCCTGGACCGATCGCCTCACCGGGCACACCTTCCAGAACCGCGCGCGTACAGAGAAGCTCTTCGCCCGGCTGCCGGTCGCGCTTCTGGTCCGCTGACCGGCCGACCCTCAGGACCCGGTCGCCGCGGCCGCGATCCGCGGGAACGGGGCCTGCGCCTCCAGCAGGAAACCCAGCTCCAGCAGCGTGCGCTCACCACCGTAGGCACCGCTGAGCATGACCCCGATCGGCAGACCGGTATCGGTGAGCCCGGCCGGTACGGCGAGGGACGGTGAACCGGTGACATTGTTGATCGGGGTATAGCCCACGAAATTCGTCACCCGCTCGATCGATTCGGCGAACGGCACGCCGGGGTTCAGGTAACCGATCTCGGGTGTGGTGTGGGTGAGCACCGGCGACAGGATCGCGTCGTAACGGGTGAGCACCGCGTCGTAGTCGGCGCGGGCACGGTTGAGCCGGTACAGCGCGCCCGGAGTGGTGAACAGATGCCGGCGGAAGGATGCCGCGAGACCTCTGGTGAAGGTTTCGAGCCGGGCGGCGTCGAAGGAGCGGCCATGGCTCAGCTTTCCGGTGACACCCGACATCTGCGCCAGGAATCCCCAGTACTGCAGGAAATCCGCGACGAGGCCCGCCGGGACAGGCGAGGCCATCGGCTCGATCGTATGCCCGGCCGCCTCCAGGACCCGCGCGGTCGCGGTGACCGCGGCCAGGGTCGCGGCATCGGGTTCCGATCCGTTGGCCGCCGTGGTCAGCAGACCGATCCGCAGCTTCCGCGTGGACGGTCCCTCGACGGTGCCGATGGGCGGGAGTTTCGGGTTGCGCCAGTAGGTTTCGGCGGCCGCGTGGTAGGCCGCCTGATCACGGACCGACCGGGACAGTATTCCTTCGGAGACGAGTTTGATCGGCAACTGCCGCGCCTGCGCATTGTCCAGGTGGCGGAACCGGCTGGGCTTCAGCGATACGAGTCCCGCGATCGCCGCCGGAATACGCAGCGATCCGCCGCCGTCGTTGCCGTGCGCCACCGGGACCACGCCGGAGGCGACCAGCGCGGCCGACCCGCCCGAAGAACCGCCGACCGAGTATCCGGTGTCCCACGGGTTGCGGGTGGGATCGCCGCTTTCGAATTCGGTGGTGGAAGTGAAACCGAATTCGGGCATGGTGCTCTTACCCAGCACCGTCATCCCGGTGCTCAGCAGCTGCGCCGTGAACCGGTCGTCCGCATCGGCGGGATGGGCGGTGATCGCCGCGCTACCGTGGCGGCTCGGCAGGCCGGCCACATCCGCGTTGTCCTTGACGAAGGTCGGGACGCCGTACCAGATGCCGCCCGCGGCCGGGGCGGGCCGGGGGCTCGGGCACCGGTACGCGATCGCGTTCAACCGGGGGTTGACCAGATCCGCCCGGGCCAGTGCCGCGCGGGCCGGTTCGTCCGGACGCACCACACCGTCGCGGATCAGCGCTGCCAGTGCCACCGCGTCGTGTTCGCCCAGTACGTCGTCGTTGAAGGCATGTACTCGATCGGTCATGAATCGGCTCGCGTGTACCTCGGGGACCCGGATACCCGTATCCGGAGCCAAGTGGACGTGTGTTCAACTCGGCCCAGACTAATACGGCAAGTATCCGCGCGGCATCGTTCCCGGCGGCGCGGCGGGCCCCGTCTCGGCGACTACCGGTGCGCCGAGCGCCACCGGCCGGTGGTCCACAGCAGCGCGCCCACGGCCGCGCCCAGGAGGACCCCGGTCTGTACCGAACCCAGCACCACGGCCGGGACCAGGAAGACGAGCAGCCCCACGATGAGCGCCTCCAGCTTGTACACCGGCCAGCGTGAACCCGCGATATCGACAACCGTTACGCCGCGAACGGCGGTACGTGGGGTGGCGAGAGGGGAGGCGGTCATATGTTCAGGCTACCCGTGCGAGCGGTGTTCGGTCCATCGAACTTTTGTCTTCCCGGACACATACTCGGCCCACCCGGCCGATCGGACGGAGCGGCGATCGCCACCGGGCCGGGCGGGCCGGGAACAAGTGAACCCGCCCGGGGCGTTTTCCGGATATGCCATTGACTGGAGAGTACGCACCGTCCACATCCGACTGGGCCCGCGAGCAGGCCGAGAAGATCGAGCAGTCCGGCGGTACCGAGGGCACCACCATGCAGGGTATGCCGGTGATCGTGCTGACCACCGTCGGCAACAAGACCGGCAAACTCCGCAAGACCGCGCTGATGCGGGTCGAGCACGAGGGCGAATACGCGGTCGTCGCCTCACTGGGCGGCGCTCCGAAGCACCCCGTCTGGTACCACAACGTGGTCGCCCAGCCCCATGTCGAACTACAGGACGGCACCGTCACCGGGGACTACACCGCCCGCGAGGTCTTCGGCGAGGAGAAGGCACTCTGGTGGACCCGGGCCGTGGCCGCCTACCCGCCCTACGCCGACTACCAGCTCAAGACCGATCGTCAGATCCCGGTCTTCGTCCTCAGCCCACGCTGACGGGTCCGGGCCGCTTCCGGCGCCCCGGTTCCGGCCCGACGGAATGAACGAAAACGCAGGACAGGGCCACCCGCCGCACGCCGCGGCGGCGGTGGGTGGCAGCATGGAGCGGGTGTCCGATGTGCTCACTCACCTGCCAGAAGCCCGTCCCGCGCTGACCGCGGACGAGATCGACGCCGCAGCCAAACGCATCGCCGACATTATCGAACCCACCCCCCTGCAACTATGCCCGCGCCTATCCCAGCTGACCGGGGCCCAGGTGTACCTCAAACGCGAGGACCTCACCGTCGTGCGCTCCTACAAGTTGCGTGGCGCATACAACCTGGTGGTCCAGCTCAGCGAATCCGAGCGCGCGGCCGGAGTGGTCACCGCGAGCGCGGGTAATCACGCCCAGGGTGTCGCGTTCGCGTGCCGGGCCATGGGTATCACCGGCCGTATCTACGTCCCCACCACCACCCCCAAGCAGAAGCGCGACCGTATCCGCGTGCACGGCGGCGAATTCGTCGAACTGATCGCGGTCGGCGAAACCTTCGACGCCGCCGCGGCGGCCGCCGACGACGATGTCCGGCGCACCGGGGCCACCATGGTGCCCCCGTTCGACGACACCCGCACCGCCGCGGGGCAGGGCACCATCGCCGCGGAGATCCTGGATCAGCTCGGCACCGCACCGGATCTGGTCGTCGTCCCCGTCGGCGGCGGCGGATGCCTCGCCGGTATCGGCACCTATCTGCGCGAGCGCGCGCCGGAGACGGCGATCCTCGCGGTCGAGCCCGCCGGAGCGGCCTCGATGACCGCGGCACTGGTCGCGGGTGGACCGGTCACCCTGCCCGAAGTCGATCCGTTCGTCGACGGCGCCGCGGTACGCCGGATCGGCCGGGTCCCCTACGACGCGGTCGCCGAGTTCGGCGGACGGGTGGTGACGCACGGTTCGCTCCCGTTGCTCGTCTCGACCGAACTTCCCGGCGGCGCCGGATCCTTCCGGCTGCTGCGCGTGGACGAGGGCGCGATATGCACCGCCATGCTGGAGCTCTACCAGAACGAGGGGATCATCGCCGAACCCGCGGGCGCGCTCGCGGTCACCGCACTGCTGGAATCGCCACCGGAGCCCGGCTCCACCGTCGTCTGCCTGGTCTCGGGCGGGAACAACGATGTGTCCCGCTACCGCGAGGTCATCGAACGTTCCCTGGTCCACCAGGGGCTCAAGCACTATTTCCTGGTGGACTTCCCGCAGGAGCCCGGCGCGCTGCGGCGGTTCCTCGACGAGGTGCTCGGCCCCGAGGACGACATCACCCTGTTCGAATACGTCAAACGCAACAACCGGGACACCGGTGCCGCGCTGGTCGGTATCGAACTGGGCGAACGCACCGGCCTGCAACCGCTGCTGGACCGGATCGCGCATTCGCCCATCCAGTGCGAGCGGCTCGAACCGGGCTCCCCGGCCTACCGCTATCTGACCTGAGTGATCAGGCCGCGGCCTCCCGATCGGTGCCGCGGCCGATCCGGGATGCCGAACGCGCTCCGGACATGACCAGCGGCAGCAGCCACGCGAAGGCCGATTGGTCCACGGGCAGGGTCTCCATGGCGAGCCGGTTGTGCACGAAACCCAGCGAGATACCGCTGTCCGGATCCGCCCAGCCGAACGAACCGCCCAGGCCGATATGACCGAAGCCGCGCGGCGCGCCGACCGTGGGCATCGAGTGGTATCCCAGATGCCACAGGGGGCCCATATAGAGGAAGAGCCCGGTATCCGGCCGGTACCGCTCGATCTTGCGGATGGCCTGCACGGCCGCGCCGGACAGGTACCGCCGGCCACCGGCGAGACCGTTGCATGCCAGCGGTTCGTACACCGCGGCCAGCCCGTCGGCGCTGCACACGCCGTTGGCCGCGGGCATCTCGCTGTCCAGCAGCGGGGGGTTCGGGCCGGTCAGGATCGCTTCCGCACCCGGGATGAACAGGGAGCGGCTGCTGACACCCAGTGCGCCCGGGATGCCCTGGAGCAAGGTGACCAGCCGGGAACCGCGCGGAGTACCGGCGAAGGAGAACCCGGTGCCGAAGCTCTCCGCTGCGACGATCACCGAACCGGCGGGTGGGCGACCCAGGTGGATACCGTCGGTACCCAGCGGGATCGCGACCTCGCGCTGGAACAGTTCCTTCATACTCGCCCCGGTGACCGCCCGGGCCAGGCCGGCGAGCAGCCAGCCGAAGGTCATCGCGTGGTAGGCGGGGACGCCGAGCAACCGATCGGGTGCGGCGGCGGCCAGCCGTTCGGCCATCAACTCGTGGTCGAGCAGTTCGGACCCCTGCGCGGCCAGGGCACCAACCCCGGACAGCCCGGCCGAATGGGTGAGCACCTGGCGAACGGTGATCCGGTCCTTGTTGTTGCAGCCGAACTCGGGCCAGTACTCACAGACCGGGGCGTCGTAATCGATGAGGCCGCGATCGGCCAGCCGGTGGACGACCGTGGCCGCGATGCCCTTGGTCGCGGAGAACACCACCGCGCCGGTATCGCGCGTCCAGGGCCGGTCCGGCGCGGACTCCCCCGTCCAGATATCGAGAATCGGTTCCCCGTGCCGGTACACCGCCAGCGCCGCGCCTACACCCTTCCGGCCGCCGTAGACCCGGGTGAATGCGGACGTCAGCCGCCGGAATTCCGCTCCGGCGTTGCCGGAATAAGCGACGCTGCTCATCCTTACACAGTAAGGTCATTCCACGATTCCGGCAACGCCGTCCCGGACGGTTTCCCGCCGGGACGGCCCTGTATCCGCCACGTCCGGCCTGCTCGAGCCGGTTACGGGGCGGTCCCGCTCCGACACCCGGACGCAATCGTCCGGGACAGCTACCGCCCGGAGAATTCGATGTGGATACATTTCCCCGATCCCACGGAATTTCAGGCTACACAGGAAACGAATCGGTAAAGAATTTCCGCGGTCGGACCGCGCGGGAAACAGCTCGTCACACCAGGTGCCGTGCCGCCACGCACGCATCCGGCCCCGACTCCGCGAAACCGTATCGTCATCGCGGGTATTCCCCGCTCGAAGCACTGTTTCGCGAGACGCGCCCATTCGGTCACACGAACAGCCGGAACCCGAGCGCCGAAACTCCGCGATATCGACACACGAGAATATCGACGACACTGGATAAACATCTGAAAGGCGACTTTCTCGGATCGAATATCCACCGTCGATATAGTGGCCCCATGACCTCCTTGGAACCGCCGGTCGTGCGGGACCAGGTGCGCGGTGACGCGCTCCCGGTCGCCGACGCGACCGTCTACGCAGGCTGGTTTTCCTGCCTGGCCGACCCGACCCGGGTCCGGTTACTGCACCAGGTCGCCACGAGCCCCGCCGGAATCCATATCGGAGAGATCGCCGCAGCACTCGGTATCGGACAGCCCACCGTGTCCCACCATGTCCGCAAACTCACCGACGCCGGGTTCGTGACCGTACACAAAGAGGGCACCGCCACCCTCGTCACCGTCAATCCGCACCGCTGCACGGAACTACCGCATACCGCGGACGCGGTGATGGGCATCCTCACCCCGGCGCCCCCCTGTCCCGACGATCTGCCCCCCGACGTCACCGTCCGGGCGATGACCGACGCCGACTGGGAGCCCGTCCGCGCCATCTACGCCGCCCGCGGCATCTCCTCCCCCGCCGTCGGCGCGGCCGACGCACCCGACCGCGACGCACTGGACCGCCAATGGTCGCCCGGGCACCGCTGGGTCGCCGAGGCCGGTGGCCGGATCGTGGGCTGGGCGGCGCTCACCCCGGTCTCGGGCCACGAGTTCTACCGCGATATCGCCGACAGCTGCGTCATGGTCGCGGACGAACTCGAGGGCCGTGGCATCGGCACCGCGCTACTGCGCTGTCAGGTGATGGCCGCCGAGGACGCGGGTCTGCGTGCCCTGCAGACCACCGTCTTCCCGGAGGATCGCATCGGTATCCTGCTGCACCACGCGGCGGGTTTCCGCACCGTCGGCATCCGAGAGCGCAGCGGCCGGTCGGCAGGACGCTGGCGCGACGTCGTCCTGCTGGAACGGCGCAGCCCGTTGAACTGAGTCCCGCGGGCCGGTCCGCGCCGGGCTCCTACCGTCCGGTGTGGACCGGTCGCAGCACAACCTTCAGCCACATGGTGGACAGCCCGCACAGCACACAGAGCACCGCCAGCCCGGCGGTCGACCAGTCGGCCACGGACAGTCCCGCGAAGCCGGAGTCGCCGTAGCGGGCGAGCGGATAGATCCCGGCCATCAGCATCGCGATCGTCCCGAACAGCGAGACGAGCGAGGTGGGCAGCCACCGCAACCGCCGAAACGGCCGCACCACCTCGTCGGACGCGATACCGGCGAACACCTGCCGGACCCGATCCCAGGCGGCACCGTTCACCAGCAGGACGGCGAGATCGAGGCCCAAGGCGGCTGTCGCCACCGCGAGCACCGCCGGTGGCGCCGCCGGCCGCTGCCATCCCGACGGGAGCAGTCCGGCGATCAGGACGACGACACCGAGTACGAGACCCGCGCCGGCGACGACCGACCACACCACCGCCCATTTCCAGCGCGAAGCGGCCAGAGCCACCGTCGCGGCGCGCTCGTCCGGTGAGCACGCGTCGTACCAACCGGGCTCCCCGGCATCGATCTTCATGGAGCCCCCTGTACCGAGTCGATCCATCGACAGCCGGTCCCGCGTACCGCGCGGTACACCGGTCGCCCGGCCGCCCGACGACTCTATCCGCCCACGACACCCGGGACACCGGTTCGGTGCCCCCGGCCCCTGACCGGGCACGACCCCGGCGTCGAGCGGCCGATGGCACCGCCCGAGCCGCGGGTCGGCGCCCGGACGCGCGATCATTGGCATCGTGGAGCAACAGCAGGCGGCACAGAGCACCGAAGAGGTGGTCGGGATGGTCGCGCAGACCTTCCTGCGGGACCGCGACCAGTTCGTGGACGAACTCTCGCATCTGATGCGCACCCAGGTCCCGACACTGGACCGGGACGAGCGGCTGCGCGAACTGATGGAAGCGGGTACCACGGACAATTTGATGGAGGTCCTGCAGTTCCTGCAGAACGAGGCCGGTGAGGACGATGTCCGGGCACCGGAACGGGCACTCGTCTACGCCCGGATCCTGGCCCAGCGCGATGTTCCCGCCTCCGCGCTGATCCGGGCGTACCGGGTCGGCCAGGCCGGTTTCCTGGACACCGGCATGCGGTACGCGATCGAATTCGGCGGCGGCGGTCCGGTCACCACCTCGGCGATCGTGCATATCGTCAACCGCACCTCGGTCTACATCGATCGGGTCTGCGAACAGGTCGGTGCCGCCTACGAAAAGGAACGTGACCGCTGGGTGGCCAACCGCGGCGGGCTGCGCCAGCAGTGGGTCACCCGGCTGCGCAACGGCACGACCACCGATACCGACGCCGCCGAGCAGGCCCTGCAGTATCCGCTGTCCCGCGGCCATCTCGCCATCGGTACCTGGACCGATCCGTATATCGACCCCGCCGTCGCGGTAGAGGTCTTCGATCATCTCCGGACGGCGCTGGCCACCGTATTCGATCGCGCGCAGGGCACCCTGCTGGTGCCGGTGGACGAACACGAGGCCCGGCTGTGGTTCGCGCTGCCGCAGCAACCGGAGGTCGACTGTGCGGCGATCGAACGACTGCTGTCGGATCGCGCACTGCCGGTGCGGGTGGCCATCGGTGGCTACGACACCGGACTCGCCGGATTCCGGCGGACCGCCGAACAGGCCGACCGGGTACGCCGGCTCGCACTGCTGAGCGGTGAACACGGCGCGCGGGTGGTGTCCTATCCCGATGTATCGGCCGTCGCCCTGCTGGCCGGCGATATCGATACGCTGCGCGAATTCGTGGCCGACCAGCTCGGCGAACTGGCGGTGGACAACGAGCGCAACCTCTGGCTCCGGGAAACGCTGCGCGTATTCCTCGCCGTGAACCGCAGTTACGCGGCGGCCGCCACGCGGCTGTCCGTCCATCGCAATACCGTCCAATACCGCGTCCGGCAGGCACTCGCCCTCATCGGCGTGAGCACCGATACCCCCGGCGTCGATCTGTACCCGCGGCTGGCGCTGCAGGCCACCCATCTGCTCGGCAGCGTGGTGCTCGAGAAGGATGCCGCACCGAGCTGAACCGGCTCTCGCGAAACGCGATATCCGCCCGCGCGACCGTATGTCTCGGGGGCACTGTGCGGCGAGCACAAATGCGCGCGACGCTTTCATGCGGGTGGAATATGGTCGCCCCCCGGAGCAGCACCGTAGGGTTCAGTTGTTCCCGGAAACCGGCGCTCGCCCGAGCGGCCGAGTCGCCGGCAATCCTGTCGCCGCGCCCGCCACCGGTCGCGGATCCGCTCCCCATCCGTCGTGCCGGCGTCTCGCGCTGCGCGCTGCCCTCCCCAGGAGTCTCCGTGCCCTCGATCCAGACCGTCCGCGGCGCCGTGGACACCGCCGACCTCGGTGTCACCCTGATGCACGAACACGTCTTCGTACTCAGTTCCGATGTACAGCAGAACTATTCGCAGGAGTGGGGGTCGGAGGAGGAGCGGGTCGAGGACGCGGTCCGGCAGCTGAGCCTGGCCTACGACGCCGGCGTGCGCACGATCGTGGATCCGACCGTGGTGGGGCTGGGCCGCTATATCCCGCGGATCGCGCAGATCGCGGAACGGGTTCCGCTGCAACTCGTCGTGGCCACCGGCCTCTACACCTACAACGACGTACCGTTCTTCTTCCACTACCGCGGCCCGGCGTTGGATCCGCTGGTCGGCACGCACGTTCCCGACCCGATGGTCGATATGTTCGTCGGCGATATCCGCGACGGTATCGCCGACACCGGTGTCCGCGCCGGCATGCTCAAATGCGCGATCGACGCGGAGGGGCTGACGCCCGGCGTCGAACGGGTGATGCGGGCGGTGGCCCGGGCCCATCACGAGACCGGGGTGCCGATCACCGTGCACACCCACCCCGAATCCGGTACCGGCTTCGAGGTCAAACGCGTCCTGTGTACCGAAGAGGGCGTCGACCCGACCAGGATCGTGCTGGGGCACAGTGGCGACACCACCGACCTGGATTATCTGACCGCCCTCGCCGACGCCGGTTTCGTCCTCGGGATGGATCGTTTCGGGATCAACCTGGAGACCACTTTCGAGGCACGGGCCGACACCCTCATCGAGATGGTGCGCCGCGGCTACACCGAACGCATGGTCCTCTCACAGGATTCCAGCTGCTATATCGACTGGATGGAACCCGCCACCCGAGCGGCCGTCCTGCCGCAGTGGCACTACACCCATCTGTTCGACGATGTCTTCCCCTACGTCCTCGATCGCGGTATCGAGGAGCGGCAGTTGCAGACGATGCTGGTGGAGGTACCCCGCACCTTCTTCACGGCCGGGTGATCGCCGGGCCGGTCCGGGTGCGGCCGTACCCGGACCGGGTTCCCGAACCGGACGGGACCGGCAGCTAGGGTTGTCGATCATGCCTGGTCTGCCCGCCCCGCGCGCCCGTGCGCTGCTCGCCGCGCTGCTGCTCGCTGTCGCCCTGCTGGCGACGGCGTGTGGCAGTGGCGGCGGCGGTGACAGCGCCACCCGTGATCTGTGCGCGCCACCCGGACCGGAGGCGGCGTCGGCCGCGCCCGCGAATCTGAGCGCGCCGGGCGCCGGAAAAGAGGACCGGTTCACCACCGCGTCCACCGAGCCGCCGGCGGCCGTGGACACCGCGCGGCTGGGGTTGATCCGGCCGGGCGTCCTGAGTGTGGGCACGCTCTCCGACGCACCGCCGAGTATCTGCGTGAACTCCGCCGGTGCGTTCACCGGCTTCGACAACGAACTGCTGCGCGCGGCGGCGGCGAAGGTCGGCCTGCGGGTCGAGTTCTCCGGCACCGAATTCGCCGGGCTGCTGGCCCAGGTCGCGGGTAAGCGGTTCGACGTCGGCTCGTCCAACATCACCACCACCGATGCCCGGCGCGAAATGGTCGGATTCACCAACGGCTACGATTTCGGCTACTTCTCGCTGGTCGTCAAGGACGGCAGCCCGGTACACGGATTCGCCGATCTGGGCCCCGGTTCCCGGGTCGCGGTGGTGCAGGGCACCGTTCAGGACGAGTACGTGGTCAACCAGCTGGGCCTGGACCCGGTGAAGTTCCCCGACTACAACACCGCCTACGCCAATGTGAAGACCGGCCAGGTGGATGCCTGGGTGGCCCCGTCGGCGCAGGCCGAGGGCGCGATCGCGCCGGGTGACGCGACCTCGGTGGTGGAGAACTCGTTCAGCCTGGACAATTTCGTCGGCTGGGCGGTCGCGAAGGACAACACACCGCTGATCGACGCGCTCAACTCCGGACTGGACGCGGTGATCGCCGACGGCACCTACGCCCGCCTCTACAGCGATTGGGTCCCGCGCGAGATGCCGCCGGGCTGGAAGCCGGGTTCGCAGGCCGCGCCCGCCCCGCAACTACCGGATTTCGCCGCGATCGCGGCCGAACGCGGCCCGCAGGAACAGACGGTCCAGGCTCCGAAATCGACCTTGGAGCAGCTGCGCGACACCTTCTTCGACTGGTCGCTCTACCGGCAGGCCCTCCCGGACCTGTTCAAGACCGGCCTGCCCAACACGCTGATCCTGGCGCTGGTCTCCGGTGCGCTCGGCACCGTGATCGGCATGCTGCTCGCGGTCGCCGGAATCTCGCGCACCCGCTGGCTGCGCTGGCCGGCCCGGGTGTACACCGATATCTTCCGCGGGTTGCCCGCCGTGGTCATCATCCTGCTCATCGGCCTCGGCGTCGGACCGGTGGTCAGCGGCCTCACCGGCAACAACCCCTACTGGCTCGGCGCGGTGGCACTGGCCCTACTGGCCTCGGCCTATATCGGCGAGATCTTCCGCTCCGGCATCCAGTCGGTGGAACCGGGCCAGCTGGAGGCGGCCCGCGCGATCGGTTTCGGATACCGGCAGGCGATGACTCTGGTGGTGATCCCCCAGGGTGTGCGCCGGGTGCTGCCCGCGCTGATGAACCAGTTCATCGCGTTGATCAAGGATTCGTCGCTGATCTACTTCCTCGGTCTGCTCGCCACCCAGCGCGAACTGTTCGCGGTCGGCCGCGATCTCAACGCCCAGACCGGTAACCTGTCCCCCCTGGTGGCCGCCGGTCTGGTCTATCTGCTGCTGACCATCCCACTCACCCATCTGGTGAACTATATCGACCGGCGGATGCGTACCGGCCGCCCCGATCAGCCGATCGACCAGGTCGAACAAGCCACCATCACCGAAGGCCGGGGGTAACCGATGAGCGCCTCACTGACCGGCACCGGCCTCCACCTGCGACTGGGCGGTAATCAGATCCTGCGCGGGGTGGATATCCACGTCGACGCGGGCACGACCACGACGGTGATCGGCCCGTCGGGCTCCGGGAAATCCACCCTGCTGCGCGTGCTGAACCGGCTCCACGAACCCGATTCCGGCGATATCCTGCTCGACGGCGATTCGGTGCTCACCGAGAACCCGGACCGGCTGCGCCGGCGCATCGGGATGGTGTTCCAGCAGTTCAACCTGTTCCCGCACCGGACGGTCGCCGAGAACATCGCGCTGGGCCCGCGGAAACTACGCGGCCTGTCCAAAGACGAGGCACGCACACTGGCACTGGCACAACTCGAGGTGGTGGGCCTCACCGGCAAGGCCGATTCCCGGCCCGCGAACCTCTCCGGTGGCCAGCAGCAACGGGTGGCGATCGCGCGAGCGCTGGCCATGGAACCGGACATCATGTTCTTCGACGAGGCCACCTCGGCACTGGACCCGGAGCTGGTCAAAGGTGTGCTCGCGTTGATGTCGGATCTGGCCGCGGGCGGTATGTCGATGATAGTGGTCACCCACGAGATGGGATTCGCCCGCAGCGTCTCCGACCATGTGGTGTTCATGGACGGCGGTCTCGTAGTGGAATCGGGCAGCCCGGACGCGGTGTTCGACAGTGCCGAAACACCGCGGCTGCGAAGGTTTCTCGACCAGGTGCTCTGAGGCGACGATACTGGGACCCATGAGCGAGGACTCCGGAACCGGCAACCCCTACGGCACACCGACCACCAGCGGACCCAAGCCCATCGGCCGGGCCCAGGGCGTGACCAACCGGGTGGTCCGTACCCTGCTACGGGTCCCGGGCCTGTCCGGAGTGGTCGGAAAACGGCTGGCGACCCTGCATGTGGTGGGCCGCAAATCCGGGACCACCTACGACATCCCGGTGGCCTACACCACCCACGGACAGACGCTGCTGATCGGGACAGCGCGGCGACCGTGGGTGAAGAATCTGGCACCCGGTACTCCGCTCGCCATCTCCCGCGGCGGGCGTCCGGAGCGGTTCGACCCGATCGTGTACACCGAAGCAGACGACGTACTGCGGCTGTTCGAGATCATCGCCCGCGACAACAAGACCAACGCGGACTACAACGGCATCGGTTTCGATGCCGAGGGTAATCCGAACAAGGCCGATATCTACCAGACCTGGCAGCAGGGCGGTGTGGTGATCGAACTGCGCCCGGTCTGAGGATCCGGAGCCCGGCCGCGGGGGCCGCGGTCAGCGCTGACGCCAGCTCAACGGCCCCGGTAGATCGACGCTGTTCTTCTTCGTCCGGGAGTTCCACGACCACGGGCCGATTTTGATACTCCACGAGGACAGACCCGATTGGGTGTAGTTCAGCTTCAGCGGCCCGAAGGACTGGCGTTTACGGAACCTGATGGGCATGAGCAACCTCCTCAGCTCAGGGCAAGGATAGCGGATCAGGGTGAGTCCCCATGGCTTTCACCGGTCCCGGGTGCCAGAGTGGAGAGCGTGGGTATCTATCGCGAGCGTTTCGTACCGCGCCTGGTGAACGTGGCCTGCGGAATGAAGGCCAACGAGCCGCTCCGCGCGCGGGTCTGTGCCGGATTATCGGGGCGGGTGGTCGAACTCGGCTTCGGCTCCGGTCTGAACGTGCCCTTCTATTCCGATGCGGTGGTATCGGTCAGCGCCGTCGAACCGGCGGATCTCGGCTGGAAACTATCGGCCGGGCGGCGGGCCGGGGCCGGGGTCCCGATCGAGCGCGCGGGCCTGGACGGACAGTCGCTGCCGTTCCCGGACAACAGTTTCGATACCGCGCTGTCGACCTGGACGATGTGCACCATCCCCGATATCGGGGCCGCGCTCGGTGAGCTGCGCCGGGTGCTGGTGCCCGGCGGCACCCTGCACTTCGTCGAGCACGGTCTGGCACCCGATCCGAAAGTGCAGCGCTGGCAGCACCGGCTCGATCCGCTCCAGCAGCGGATCGCCGGTGGCTGCCATCTGGACCGCGATATCCGCGCACTGATCGAATCGGCGGGGTTCGGTATCCGCGAGCTGGAGGTCGTCCGGGGGCAGGGGCCGGCGTTCCTCGACACCCAGTCCGTGGGTGTGGCCGTCGAACGCTGAAAGATGTCGAACGCTCAGAGATGCGAGGCGCGTGATCGGGAGCGGCGCGGTGATATATCTCGTCCCGGCGTGAATCGGCGAGAAGGCGGAACCGTTCGGCATCGTGGCACGTCGAAGAACAGGACGGCAGTTTCGCGGAAATGAGGGACCGATGAGCAGTGACGACCGCGCGGATACCGGGTTTCTACGCGAGAGCGTGGATCAGCTGCTGAGTACGCTGGAGCGGCAGCGCGAAGCCATGGCCGAGGTGCGGCAGCGCCTCGCGACCACCACGGTGAGCGTCTGGTCGGCGGACAATCTGGTGCGGATCGACGCCGATGCCGCGGGCGTTCCGGTGGAGGTGCATCTGACCGCGGAGGCGTTCCGCCGGTCCACTCCGGAAAAACTCGGCCGCTCGATCCTCGCGGCGGTACAGCAGGCGGCCCGGCAGGCGAGCGATCTCTCCCGGGAGGCCTGGGCACCGGTACAGGAAATGGCGGGCGAGATCCCGGATCTGCCGGATATCGCCCCCGGTATGCCGAGTATCAAAACGCTGACCGGCGAGCTCTTTCCGGATCCCGGCACCGAGGCGGAGCCCACGGCCGCGCTGAGCCGGGAGGAAGAAGACGAGTTCTATCGCAACCGCGACTATCTGGAAGGCGGCCGATGAACCCCATCAGGGTCGACGAGGAAGCCCTGCAGGCGAGCCGCCCGGCGATCGTCCGGGTGGCCGACCGGGTCGCCGACGCGGTGCGGGCCGCGCTCACGGTGATCGAGGCGGAGGGCGAATGCTGGGGCGCCGACGAGATCGGCCAGGAGTTCGCGGGTACCTACTCGCCCGCCGCCGCCGAGGGCCTCACCGGGCTCGATCTGCTGCAGCAGGCCGTGAACGGGGTGAGCGACGGCGTGGGCGCCATCGCGACGGACTTCGGCGTCCAGGACCGGAACAACTCCACCGGCGTCGAACAGGCGGCCGAGTAACGCCCGGCTACGGCCGCACCGATCCGCCGGGTCGCGGCGAACTCACCGCCGCGGCTGCGGCACGGGTGTGACCGTAACGCCGGACTGCTCGCTCAGCTCGCCAGACAGCCCGGGCCGAGCAGCGCTTTCAGATCACCCATCAACGCCGAAGAAGGCTCCACCCGCAGGCTGTCGTCGAGTTTCAGCAGTGTGGTCTTCTCCCGGGCCCCCACATGCCGGACGTGGACGTCCGAGGTCCCCGGATGCCGCGACAGCACCCGTTTGAACTCACCGATCTTGTCCGGGGTGCACATTCGGGTGGAAATGGTCACCGCCAGCGGTTTCGCCACGCCGATCGCCGACAGATCCGGGACGGCGAGATCGTTGGCGATCAGCGAGATCCGGTCGTCGCGCATCGAGACCCTGGCCTTCACCAGCACGACGGCGTCCTCCACCACATCCATGCCGTACACGGAGTAGGCCTGCGGGAAGAACAGCACCTCGATACCACCGGTGAGGTCCTCGATCTGGCACGAGGCCCACGCCAGACCGTTCTTGTTGATCCGGCGGTTCACCGAGGCGAGGATACCGCCGACGGTGACCTGGGTACCGTCCTTGATATCGCCCTCGAGAATCGTCGGGATCTGGGTATCGGCCTGGGCGGCGAGCACATGATCGACGCCGTTGAGCGGATGACCGGATACGTAGAGGCCGAGCATCTCCCGTTCCAGGGCGAGGCGGTGTTTGCTCTCCCATTCCTCGTCGGGGACCTTCACATCGAAGACCGACGCCACCGAATCGGCACCCTCGTCGCCCATCCCGCCGAACAGATCGAACTGCCCGATGGCTTCGGCTTTCTTGGTGGACATCACGGCGTCGATCGCGTCGGAATGCACCAGTAGCAGCCCCTTGCGGGGATGGTCCAGAGAATCGAACGCACCGGCCTTGATGAGCGATTCGGTGACCTTCTTGGTACAGGCCACCGTATCGATCTTGTTCAGATAATCCGAGAAATCGGTGAACTTCGACTTCTCGGTACGGGCGTTGATGATCGAATTAACCACGTTCTGGCCGACATTGCGCACCGCGCCCAGCCCGAACCTGATATCGGCGCCGACCGAGGCGAAGTTGGTCTCCGATTCGTTCACATCCGGCGGCAGTACGGTGATACCGAGTTTGCGGCAATCCGAGAGATAGATCGCGGCCTTGTCCTTGTCGTCACCGACCGAGGTGAGCAGACCGGCCATGTACTCGGCCTTGTAGTTCGCCTTGAGATAGGCGGTCCAGAAAGAGACCAGGCCGTAGCCCGCGGCATGCGATTTGTTGAACGCGTAACCCGCGAACGGGAGAATGGTGTCCCACAGTGCCTTGATCGCCGGTTTGGAGAAGCCGTTGGATTGCATACCGGCTTCGAAGCCCTCGAATTCGGCCTCGAGCACCTCGGCCTTCTTCTTACCCATCGCGCGGCGCAGGATATCGGCTCGGCCGAGCGAATATCCGGCGACCTTCTGCGCGATCTGCATGATCTGTTCCTGATAGACGATCAGGCCGAAGGTATCGGCGAGGATCTCCTTCAGGGGCTCTTCCAGCTCCGGATGGATCGGTTTGACCTGTTGCCGGCCGTTCTTGCGGTCGGCGTAGTCGTTGTGCGCGTTCATGCCCATCGGACCGGGGCGGTAGAGCGCGAGCACCGCGACGATATCCTCGAACCCGGTGGGCTGCATCCGGCGCAGCAGATCGCGCATGGCGCTACCGTCGAGCTGGAACACGCCCAGAGTGTCACCGCGCGAGAGCAATTCGTAGGTGGCGGGATCGTCGAGCGGCAGATTGTCCATATCGAGGTCGATACCGCGATTGGATTCGATATTGTCCAGGGCGTCGCCGATGACGGTCAGGTTGCGCAGGCCCAGGAAGTCCATCTTCAGCAGACCGATGGCCTCACACGACGGATAGTCCCAGCCGGTGATGATGGCGCCGTCCTGCGCCCGCTTCCACAGCGGGATCGCGTCCATCAGCGGTTCGGAGGACATGATGACCGCGCAGGCGTGCACACCCGCATTACGGATCAGGCCCTCGAGGCCGCGGGCGGTCTCGTAGATCTTGGCGACATCGGGGTTGCTGCCGATGAGTTCGCGGACCTCGGTGGCTTCCTTGTAGCGCTCGTGCTCGGGATCCATGATCCCGGACAGCGGGATGTCCTTCGCCATGATGGGCGGCGGCAGCGCCTTGGAGATCTGGTCGGCGATGGCGAAACCGGGCTGGCCGAACTGGACCCGCGCGGAATCCTTGATGGCGGCCTTGGTTTTGATGGTGCCGAAGGTGATGACCTGTGCCACCCGGTCGCTACCCCAGCGATCGGTCGCATACCGGACCATCTCACCGCGGCGGCGATCGTCGAAGTCGATATCGATATCGGGCATCGAGACGCGTTCGGGATTGAGGAAGCGCTCGAACAGCAGACCGTGCGGGATGGGGTCGATATTGGTGATCCCCATCGAATAGGCGACCAGCGATCCGGCCGCGGAGCCACGACCCGGGCCGACCCGGATACCGACCTCGCGGGCGTGATTGATCAGGTCACCGACCACCAGGAAGTAGGCCGGGAAACCCATTTCGATGATGACGTCCAGTTCGAATTCGGCCCGCTCGACGTACTCGCGCGGCACCCCGTTCGGGAATCGCCGTTCCAGGCCCCGGTGCACTTCCTTGCGCAGCCAGCCCGACTGGTCCTCGCCCTCGGGGACCGGGAAGACCGGCATCCGATCGCGGTGCTCCCACACCTCCGCGTAGGACTGGACACGCTCCCCGATCCACACGGTGTTGTCGCAGGCGCCGGGGATCTCCGCGTCCCAGAGCGCGCGCATCTCGTCGGCGGATTTCAGGAAGTAGCCGTCACCGTCGAATTTGAACCGGGTGGGATCGGACAGGGTCTTACCGGTCTGGATACACAGCAGCGCTTCGTGGTTGCGCGCGTGTTCCTTGGTGACGTAGTGGCAGTCGTTGGTGGCCAGCGGCGGGATGTCGAGAGCTCGGCCGACCTCGATCAGGCCCTTCCGGACCCGTGTCTCGATGGACAGACCGTGGTCCATGACCTCGAGGAAGAAATTGTCGCGGCCGAAGATCTCCTGCCATTTGGCGGCGGCCTCCAGCGCCTCGCGTTCGTGCCCCAGCCGCAGGCGGGTCTGCACCTCACCCGACGGGCAGCCGGTGGTGGCGATGATGCCCTCGGCGTGCGCGGCGATGAGCTCCTCGTCCATCCGCGCCCATTTGCCCAGCTGGCCCTCGATACTGGCCAGCGAGGACAGCTTGAACAGATTGCGCAGACCGGTCGCGTTCTCGGCGACCATGGTCATATGGGTGTAGGCACCGGAACCCGAGACATCGTCACTCTTCTGGCTCGGATCGCCCCACTGGATACGTTTGGTGTCGAACCGCGAGGCGGGCGCGATATACGCCTCGATCCCGATGATCGGTTTGATACCGGTCTTCTTCGCCGAATGGTAGAACTCGGCCGCGCCGTACATATTGCCGTGGTCGGTCATTCCCACCGCGGTCATCCCGAGCCGGTCGGCCTCCGCGAACAGCGGCGAGATCTTGGCGGCACCGTCGAGCATGGAGTACTCGGTGTGGTTGTGCAGATGAACGAATCCGGACGAGGCGGCCAAGATCTGTCCTTCCTCCCAATGGCTCGGCGGGGGTTGGTGTAGCGAGTTTATGCGCACCGTCCGACGAGTACGGCGGCGGCCGGGCGTGCCCGCAGGGCCCGGGCGTGTCGCACCCGGCGCCGGGCGCGGGAAACCGTTTCTGCCACCGGCACGCTCGGTCGCTGGTAGGGTCGTTCCGCGTCACGTCCGGCGGACGACCGCACCACGATCGACCCGCAAGTGCCCGATCGACCAGCGAGGTGAACGATGACAGCACGTACGACCGCGCTCGCGCTGCCCGCCGCCGCGGTGCTGGCAGTGGGAACGCTGGCGGCCACCGCCGCGCCCGCCGCGGCCGACGGCGGTTCGTTCCGGACCGTCTACTCCCTCGCCGACGGCGCCTGCGTGGCCCAGGTCGATACCTCGGTCAACGGCCCCGGTTATCCGGAGCACGCGTCGTTCACCGTCTCGACCATCATGTTCGGCGTCGGTTCGTGCAGCCTGCCGATCACCCTGAACTGGCGCAACCTCGATACCGGCGAGACCGGATCGACCACCCGTACCGCGAACGGCCCCGGACACTGGATGAACGACGGCCGTTCGGCCCTGTTCCGTCCCGGGATCGGCCGCTTCACCGCGACCGTCTCCGTCGGCGCGGCGCATACTCCGGAATCGGGATCCGTGGATTTCATCGTCGAGAAGTACCAGGGGTGATCGCCGGCCCCCGCAGCGAACATCCGGCCCGTTCGGCGTGATCGGTTCCCGGCGTCCCTGACGACTTGTTCATCGACCCCCTACCGCCCGGCGCGATCACGACGCCGGGTTATCGACCTCGGCTCGCCGATGCGGGCCGGTCATCGCTTCCGGAGAAGGTTTCCCGCGGCAATGGCGGTTGCCGCGGGAAGCGTGAGACGATGGCCGGCCCACATCGGCGAGCCGGGTCATATCGGTAACCTGCTGGTCCGGTCACCGGCAGGCGGGTTGCGCGGTGAACTGCTCAGCAGGTCGGCCGACCGGTCGCCCGGGCCGGCTCCTCGCCGTCGGCCGGGCCGGTCACCCCAGAAACGGGTCGGGTCGGCCGAGCCCGATGATGTGCGGCATCCGCCTCCGATTTCCGGGCCGGACAGCCGCGTACCGGGCCGCTGGCGATATCCGTACGCCGGCTCGTAGCATTCGAACCGATCGCGGTGATCTCCGGCCGGGTGCCAGGGCGGGTCGGCGGGACCGGGCGATCGGGACAGCGGCGGGACAGCCGGGACAGGAACAGCGATGACCGCGACCTTGCTCACCGTATCCGGCGCGGCGGTGCTGATCGCCGCGGCACTGCTGATCTGGGCGCGGCCCCGGCGGATGGTCACCACTCCCGCCGAGCGCGCCGTGCACACCGCGCTGCACACCGCGTCCCTGGCGGCCCGGCCGCTCCGCGGCGGGCTCACCCGGGAATCCGCCTATGAAGCCGCACCTCATCTGCGTGCCCTGGTCGGAGCCGAGGGGCTCGGGGTGAGCGATCCCGACGGCGAACTCCTCGCCTGGGACGGCACCCACGAAACACTGGCGGCCGAGTTCACCGGGACGGCCCGGCGGGCCGTCGCGGCGCAACGGCCCGTGCTGGCACATCTGCCCGAACCCGATCATCCGGGACGCACCCTGGTCACCCAGCCGTTGCTCAGCGATTCCGGCACCGTGGTGGGAGCGCTGGGCATGGTCACCGGCAACCGGCCGGGCCCCGGTGCGCTCGGTGCGCTGGCCGAAGTCGCCCGATATGCCTGCGGCCAGCTGGAACTGGCCGAACTCGACGCTTCCCGGGCTCGGCTCGACCGCGCCGAGGTGCGCGCGCTGCGGGCGCAGATCAGCCCGCATTTCATCTACAACGCGCTGAACACGATCGCCTCGTTCGTCCGGACCGATCCGGACCGGGCCCGCGAACTCATTCTGGATTTCGCGGATTTCACCCGGTACTCGTTCCGGGACGCCGGGGAGTACACGGTGCTGGCCGACGAACTCAGCAATATCGAACGGTATCTGGAGCTCGAACGCGCCCGGTTCGGTCCGGCACTACAGGTGAGGCTGCGGATCGCGCCCGAAGTGCTCGGGGTGACGCTGCCGTTCCTGGCATTGCAGCCGCTGGTGGAGAACGCCGTACGGCACGGCCTGGCCGCTACCCCCGGCGGTGGCACCGTGACGATCGAGGCGCTCGATGCCGGAACCGATTGTGTGCTGAGTGTGGAGGACGACGGCGCCGGTATGGATCCCGATCTGCTGCGCTCCGGATCCCTCGACGCGGCCGGGCCCGCATCCACGGACGGCGCGCATATCGGCCTCGCCAATGTCGACGACCGCCTGCGCGCCGCGTTCGGAAACGATTACGGACTGGTGGTGGATACCGCACCCGGGTCCGGGACCAAGGTGAGTATGCGCGTGCCCAAATTCCGGCCCGGTATCAGACCGTGAACCGGAACGGCCGGGCCCCGCTCACCCTCACAGAGCGGGGACCGGCCGGCCTGCACCGAGGATTGCCCCCCGGATGCCGCCGCCACGGCATCCGGGGGTGGGTTTCAGTGCGCGACCGCCTTCTCGGCGCCGACGCCGGTCAGCGCCCGCACCTCCATCTCCGCGGCCTTCGCCGGATCCTCGGTGTCCTTACCGCCGAGGTAGGTGCCGACGATGCCGAGTACGAACGCCAGCGGGATGGATACGATCCCCGGGTTGGACAGCGGGAACCAGTCGAAATCGAGATCCGGCAGCATCGCCGTCGAGGAGCCGGAAACCGCCGGGGAGAACACGATGAGCACGATCGTGGAGATCAGCCCGCCGTACATGCTGAACAGCGCGCCGGTGGTGTTGAAACGCCGCCAGAACAGCGAGTACAGAATCGTCGGGAGGTTCGCCGAGGCCGCGACCGCGAAGGCCAGTGCCACCAGGAAGGCGATGTTCTGGCCGTTGGCCAGGATGCCCAGCGCGATGGCCAGGATCCCGATCACCACCGCGGTGATCCGGGAGACCCGGACCTGTGCGGCGTCGTCGACCTTGCCGCGCCGGATGACATTGGCGTAGATATCGTGCGCGAACGAGGCCGACGCGGTGATGGTGAGCCCGGCGACCACCGCGAGGATGGTCGCGAACGCCACCGCCGAGATGATGCCCAGCAGAACGACCCCGCCCAGTTCGAAGGCCAGCAGCGGTGCCGCGGCGTTCTGGCCGCCGGCCGCGCCGAGGATACGGTCCGGTCCGACGATCGCGGCCGCGCCGTAGCCGAGCACCAGGGTGAACAGGTAGAAGGCACCGATCAGCGCGATCGCCCAGACCACCGAGCGCCGTGCCTCTTTGGCGGTCGGCACCGTATAGAAACGCATGAGGACATGCGGCAGGCCGGCTGTGCCCAGGACCAGTGCCAGGCCGAGCGAGACGAAGTTCAGTTTCGACATCTCGCTACCGCCGTATTGCGCGCCGGGGGCGAGAACATCGCGGGCGGCCACCTTCGCGTCGGCGGAACCGCCGATCGCGCTCTGCGCGCCGGACAGGATCTGCGACGGATCGAAACCGAATTTCGCCAGCACCAGCACGGTCATCACCGCGGCGCCGGCGATGAGCAGGACCGCTTTGATGATCTGCACCCAGGTGGTCCCCTTCATACCGCCGACCAGCACGTACACGATCATCAGCACACCGACCACGGCGATCACCACAGCCTGCCCGGTCTTACTGGACACATCCAGCAGCAGCGCCACCAGTCCGCCGGCACCGGCCATCTGCGCCAGCAGGTAGAACAGCGAGACCGCCAGGGTGCTGATCGCGGCAGCGGTACGGACCGGCCGCTGCTTCAACCGGAAACTCAGCACATCGGCCATGGTGAATTTGCCGGTGTTGCGGAGCATTTCGGCGACCAGCAGCAGGGCCACCAGCCAGGCGACCAGGAACCCGATCGAATACAGGAAGCCGTCGTACCCGTAGACCGCGATGGCTCCCGCGATCCCGAGGAAACTCGCTGCGGACAGGTAGTCGCCGGCGATGGCGATACCGTTCTGCGGCCCGGTGAAACCGCGGCCGCCGGTGAAATAGTCGGTGGCGCCGCGGGTATTACGACCGGCCCAGAACACCACCACCATGGTGACCACGACGAATGCCGCGAAGATGGCGATATTGGCAACCGGGTTGCCGACCGTGGCGTCGGCGGCGTACAGCGAGATCACGACTGGTTTCCTTCCAGTTCGGCGCGTAGCGCTGCGGCCCGCGGATCCAGTTCCCGGTTGGCGAACCGGACGTAGAGGCCGGTGATCACGAAGGTCGAGACGAATTGCCCCAGCCCGAGCAGCAGCCCGATATTGACCTCGCCGAATACCCGGGTGGCCATGAAATCGTGCGCATAGGCGCCGAGCAGGACATAGCCGAGGTACCACAGCAGGAACAGCGCGGCCATGGGGAAGATGAAGCGGCGCAGCCTGTTACGGAGTTCCTGGAATTCCGGGCTCTGCTGCGCGGCGACGAAATCCGGTGGGGGCGTGACCCGCCCGCCGCCGTCGTCGAGATCGATATCGGTCATGCCGGGTCCCTCATCATGTGACGTGTACTACCTGTGCAGAAGGTAGCCGTCCGGCGACAGCCCGGAACCCTTGTGACGGGGGTCACTCGACAGAGGTGGGTAAGTATGCGGTGAGCGGTCACCGTGCCGCGACGAACGGTCGGGCGGGAACGCGGGCGGCGATCAGTCCGGCCGGTATCCGGGAACCCGGTCGGCTCCCATCCCCAGCCGCTCCGGGGCGTGCATCCGGACGAATGCCCGGCGCACCCCCGGCGACCGCGGGGTGAAGCGGCTGACGAGCACCATCGTCCCGAAGGCCAGCGGCACCGCGACCGCCGCGGGATACCCGAGCAGGGCGGCGGGCCAGCCACCTGCCGAATCGTGGGAGACACCGCCCAGCACCGACACCAGTGTCGCCGCCCCGGCCACGAATCCGCCGGCCGTCAGCCCGGCCGCCGCACCCGCCGCCGTGAGACCCCGCCACCAGATCCCCAGGACCAGCAGCGGGCACAGCGTCGCGGCCGCGAGCGAGAACGCCAGACCCACCGTGCGCGACAGATCCAGCGAGACCACCCCCAGCGACAGTGCCAGCGGGACCGCACCCGCGACCACCGCCCCGACGCGGAAATCACGGATCCGCCCACGCAGTACATCGGTGCTCAGTACCCCGGCGATACTCACCACCAACCCCGACGAGGTGGACAGGAAGGCCGCCATGGCGCCCGCGGCGACCAGCGCCGCCAGCAGCTGCCCGGGCAGTCCGGCCAGGGCCGAGGAGGGCAGCAACAGCACTGCCGCGTCGGAGGTTCCGGTGATCAGCAGCTGCGGTACATAGAGCCGGGCGAAGACACCGAGCAGCACGGGGAACAGATAGAAGGTCCCGACCAGCGCGATCACCGCGACCGCGGTGGAGCGGGCCGCCCGCCCGTCGCGGTTGGTGTAGAAGCGCACCAGAACATGCGGTAACCCCATGGTGCCCAGGAAGGTGGCGATCATCAGCGAATACACCTGATAGCGCGGATGCGGTCCGGCGAAGCCGCTACCGGGCAGCAGCCAGTGCGCGCCGTCGGCCGGGGCCCCCGCCACCACCGGTACGGCCGCGCCCGGTTCGAGCACCAGGCGGGTGTCCCGGTCCAGTTCGTGGGTACCCGCCGACAGCAGGACGGGGCCGTCCACCGCACGATCGTCGAGCACCCCGTGGACCGCCGCCCACTGCGGCGCGGCCAGTTGTACGACCACCGGTGTGGTCACTTCGACCGTGGTCTGTTCGCTCACCGTCGGCGGCGCCGGGGCACCCAGTTCTCGATCACCGCCGGGCCGGTCGGCGGCGAAGAAATGTACGAGCAGCACCAGAGCCGGCAATGCCACCGCGGTCAGTTTCAGCCAGTACTGGAAAGCCTGCACGAGCGTTATCGACCGCATCCCCCCGGAAACGACATTGGCCACCACGATCACCGCCACCGCCACCGCGCCCACCCAGCCGGGCACCCCCAGCAGAATCCGCAGGGTCAGTCCGGCACCCTGGAACTGCGGGATCACATATACAGCGCACACCAGTACCACCACCACGGCGGCGAGCCGGCGCAACCGCGGCGAACCCCACCGGAACTCCGCGAAATCGGGGACGGTGTAGGCCCCGGAGCGCCGCAGCGGTGCCGCCACGAAGAGCAGCAGCGCCAGATAGCCCGCGGTGAAACCCACCGGGTACCACAGTGCGTCGGCACCGTATTTGGCGATCAATCCGGCCACTCCGAGAAACGAGGCGGCCGAGAGGTATTCACCGGAGACCGCGGCGGCGTTCCAGCGTGGGCCGACACTGCGCGAGGCCACCAGGAAATCGGACGTCGTCCGGGCCCATCGCACCCCGTACACCCCGAGTACCACGGTCGCCAGCGCCGCGGCGAGCAGCGCCGAGACCGTCAGACCGGACGCGGTCACCACCCCGGTCCACGCATCCGCCACGGCACCGGGACGACCCGCTCAATCACCGGTGACCTCGAGGAAATCGTTCTCGTTGCGTTCGGACAGCCGCAGGTACACCCGGCCGGTGAGCCACAGCAGCGGGTAGACGGCTCCACCCAGCACCAGCCAGGGCAGCCGGATCCCCAGCACCACCGTCTCGGCCACCGCCGTCACGCCGAACAGCAACGGCAGCGCCGCGAGCAGTAGGGCGATCACCAGTCCGCAGCTCAGGGCGAGCCCCAGCTGTGCCCGGATCAGCCCACCGATCAGGGCCTCCCCGATCTCGGTCTGCTCGGCGACCTCCACCCGGGTCCGGACCGGGCGCGCCCCGCGGCGTTCGGCGAGCACCACCCGGCGGCGCGGGGGTCTCGGTGCGGCGCCGATCATCGCCGATCCGGCGACGGATGCGGTCCGTGCACCAGCCGCTGCTTGAGTTCGCGCACCTGCCGGCGGCTCACCGGCAACTCCACTCGCTGCGCCCCGCGCAGACAGACCAGCGTGCCCGACCCGGCCGTACGCAGACCGGTCACCCGTCCGAGCGCCACCAGATAGGAGCGGTGCACCCGCAGGAAATCGTCGCGCCAGCGTTCCTGCAGCGCCGAGAGCGGGATACGGACCAGATGGGAGCCGGTATCGGTATGCAGCCGGGCGTAATCGCCCTCGGCCTCCACCCAGTTCACCTGCGACCGGTGCACCAGTGTGGTGACGCCGCCGAGTTCCACCGGGATGACCTCGTGACTCGCCCCCGGATCCGGTGCGGGTTCCGGTTCGGTGCGGGCGCGGCGCTCGGCGATCCGCCGCACTGCGGCGGCCAGACGCTGCCGGCGCACCGGTTTGAGCAGATAGTCCACCGCGCCCAGATCGAACGCGGCCACCGCGTGATCCTCGTGTGCTGTGACGAAAACGATCGCGGGCGGGTTCACGAATTCGGCGAGCACACCCGCCAGCTCCATACCGTCCAGGCCCGGCATATTGATATCGAGGAATACCGCGTCGGCCCCGTGCGCGCGCAGAATCCGCAGCGCACCGGTCGCGTCGGCGGCGCCGTGCAGTTCGGTCACCGCGGGTTCGGCGCGCAGCAGATAGAGCAGCTCGTCCAGCGCCGGCTGCTCGTCGTCCACGGCCAGCACCCGCATCACGCCAGACCCTTCCTGCTCCTTCGACTCGACCATCGTAGTCACCCGAGGCAGGTCACGGGCCCGGTACGGTCGTTCAGGATCCCAGCTGTTCCATCCGCCGCCGCATCTCCTCGGGTTCGATGTCCTCGACATGGGTGGCGACGGTCCACTGATGGCCCCACGGATCCACGAACGCGGCCGTGCGGTCGCCGTAGAACTGGGTCTCCGGAGCGCTGATCTCGGTGGCGCCGCCGGCGAGCGCGGCGGCGTGCGCGGCGTCCATATCCGGGACATAGACATAGAGGTTGACCGGGGTGCCACCGATCGAATGCGGATCCCGGAACGCCATATCCGGGGCCGGGTCGCCCAGCATCAGCACCGAATTTCCGATCAGCAGCTCACAGTGCATGACCGTATCGCCGGGACCGGGGATCCGCATCCGCTCCGTGGCCCCCAGCACCCGTTTGTAGAACTCCACCGCGTCCGCGGCCCCGGCGATCGCCAGACCTGGGGAAATAGTGGGATAGCCGGCGGGAACAGGCGAGACATCGGACATCACAGGACCTCCGGTCGCGGAGCGGTTGTCGGACATCTCCGAGCCTATGCCCGGTCCCGGCCGCCGGGCAGGGACGAATACAGCCGGGCGGTCAGTCGCCCCAGCTGACGTCGGTCTCGATGACCTGACGCAGCACTGTCGAGGTGCGCGGGTCGCGGTAGTACTGGTGGCCGCCGATCGAGATCGAACCCGCGATCGGCAGCGGCAACCCCAGATCCACGGTGATATCGCCGCTGCCCTGCATCGCGTAGTCCTCGATATCGAGAGTGCCGGCCTCGTTCGGGAGGTCCCAGATATTCGATTTCGGCGTCTGGGTGACGTCGAGCCGGATGGACAAGCGGCCACCGTCGCGGTCGACCAGTGTGGCCGTGGTGACCTGGTCGAGGTCGACCCCGCCACCGACGGTCTGCTGCACCCGCCATATCGCGCCCACCCCGACCGGTTCGTCGGGGAAGGTGATGGATCGGTATACCGCCTGGTAGAAGGCCTGCTCGAGCGCGGCCCGAGCCGAATTGGAGGTATCCGGAGCGGGTGCCAGCCGTAACGCGGTGATACCGCCGAGTTCGCTCATCTCGAAACCGGCGTGCGTACCGTCGGCGGCGGTCAGCGCCTCCGACAGTGCCGGATCGGGAGTAGTGACCGAGCCGAGGGTCAGTTCGACACCGCCGGAATCGGTGGTGGCGGTCATCGGAATGGTCAGCGCCGGACTGGAGAAATCGCGCACCTGCTGGGAGTCGATCTGCTGCTGGATACGGTGATCGGTGCGCAGCGTCACCGCCTGGATGGTGCCGTTGTAGTAGGAGGGGCGCAGCATCGACCGGGGCTCCTCGCCGGGATCCACCGTCGTGACCACGGCCGCCGCGATCGGCACCGTGACCTCGTTACCTATCCCCAGCGGTTCGGTGCCGTCGGCGTCGGCCCCCGAATCGCCGCCGTCGCTGCAGCCGGAACCGAAAGCTGTGAGCCCTACCGCCAGAACCACCATCAGCACTCTGGACCTCGCCAGGCGTGGCGTGGGAAACGAACACAACACCGTCACGACCGACAGCCTACGAGGCGTACCTGAGCGTGGGCTGGGACATTGTCCGGAACTTCCGGCACTCGCCCCGCCACCGCGTCACCCGGCCGCGACGCGCCGGGCCGGACGGCTCGGCCCGCTACCCGCGGGTGCCCACGGTACTGCGTCGATCCACCTCGAGAGATGATGGTCGGCGTGAGTGAGGACCGGCCTACGCCAGAGCAGGACCCCGACGACCGCCCCGGCGGTACCGGCGCGCAGCCCCGGCAGCGCCTGCGGCTACTGCTGTCGGTCGCCGCGACACTGTTCGCACTCGACCTGGTCACCAAGGTGATCGTGGTCGCGCGGATACGGCCCGGGGAATCGGTTTCCATTGTCGGCGATGTCGTGGAGCTCGTCCTGGTACGCAACCCGGGCGCCGCGTTCTCCATGGCCACCGGGATGACCTGGCTGCTGACCCTGGTCGCGGCCGCGGTGGTGATCGGGGTACTGCGGATCGGCCGCACCCTGCGCTCGACCCTGTGGGCGATCGGCCTCGGCGGGGTTCTCGGTGGCGCGCTCGGCAACCTGGTGGACCGGCTGTTCCGCGCACCCGGGCCGCTGCAGGGTCATGTGGTCGACTTCGTCTCGGTCGGCTGGTGGCCGGTGTTCAATGTGGCCGATTCGTCGATCGTCTGCGGGGCGATCCTGCTGGTGACACTGACCGTCTTCGGCTTCGAACCGGACGGAACCCGCTACAAGGACAAAGACAAGGCCGCCCCGGAAACAGCCGCCGGCGAAACACCCACGGACACCACACCCGATACCGCACGGGACGGTTCCACCGATGATTCCGCGCCGGAGAACATCGTGGGCCCCGCCCGGGAGGATTCCGCGACCGCCGGCCCGCCGGCCGAAGCCGCCGCGACCGAGAATTCCGGCACCCGGGGGGATATCACCGGGAAGACCGCCGACGGCAAGGAGACCGCCGCATGAGAGAGACCAGGACGATGCCCGTCCCCGACGGCCTCGACGGGATGCGGGTGGACGCCGGCCTCGCGCGGCTGCTCGGACTGTCCCGGACCGCGGTCGCGGCCCTGGCCGAGGACGGTTCGGTACAACTCGACGGAGTGGCCGCCGGTAAATCCGACCGGCTCACCGCCGGGGCCTGGCTCGAAGTGGTGTTCCCCGAACCCCGGCGCGAGCTGAGCATCGAAGCCGAGCCGGTGGAAGGGATGAAGATCCTGTACGCCGACGACGATATCGTCGCCGTCGACAAACCGGTCGGCGTCGCCGCCCATACCGGGGTCGGCTGGAGCGGGCCCACGGTCGTCGGTGGATTGGCCGCGGCCGGCTACCGGATCTCGACCTCGGGTGCCCACGAACGGCAGGGCATCGTGCACCGCCTCGACGTCGGTACCTCCGGAGTCATGGTGGTGGCACAGTCCGAACACGCGTATACGGTGCTCAAGCGCGCGTTCAAACAGCGCACCGTGGACAAGCGCTACCACGCCCTGGTCCAGGGCCACCCCGATCCCAGCAGCGGCACCATCGACGCCCCCATCGGCCGGGCCCGCGGCAACGACTGGAAGTTCGCGGTCACCTCCGACGGCCGCCCCAGCGTCACCCACTACGACACGGTGGAGGCGTTCCAGGCGGCGAGCCTGCTCGATATCCATCTGGAGACCGGTCGTACCCATCAGATCCGGGTGCATTTCTCCGCCATCCGCCATCCGTGCTGCGGTGACCTCACCTACGGCGCCGACCCCCGGCTGGCCGAACGGCTCGGACTGCAGCGCCAGTGGTTGCACGCCCGGTCGCTGGGTTTCCAGCATCCCGCGGACGGCCGCTACCTGGAGATCACGAGCGAATACCCGGACGATCTCACGAACGCGCTGCGCGTCCTGCGCGACGCCTGATCCGATGTCCGAGGCTCCCGCACCGACCGCCCCTCGCCGCATCCGGCGGGGCCTGGCGTTCGGCGCGGCCACGGCGGCGTGCGGTGTTCTCGTCCTCGCGCTCGGGTATCTGATCCCGCCCGCGGAGACGGTCGTCACCACCGACCGTCTCGGGCCCGACCAGGGCGAATCCGTCCGCGAATACCTCGACCGGGCCGGGGGCACCCTGGCCGGTTCCGGCGACGGTGCGCGATGGGCGCTGGTGTCGTTCAGCGAATACCGCGCCGCCGCCGAGCTGCGCGACCAGGTGGGCGATATCCGTATCGGGCAGGTGCTCTATCAGGTTCCGCTGCCGCGCGTCGCGACCCCACTGGTCGCGGTACCGACCCCGGACACCGATACCGCGCTGCGGCGCTCGGGAGCCGATGCCGCCTGGCAACTGGCCGATCGACGCCGTTATATGACCGCCGACCGCACCGCACGAATCCTGGACATCACCGTCGCGCGCCTGCGCGAGGGTTGCGCCTGTTCCCCGGGGATCGTCGTCCACGCCTCGTTACCCCGGCTCCGCGCACTCGGCGAACACCCCGGAATCCGCGCCGTCGAGGCGCTACCGGCCGACGCGGTAGCCGGACGCTTCGCGGTCGGCCCGCTGCTCCCCGACAGTCCCGATCCGGTCGGCCCGCCACCCGACGACGGCCCTGTCCCACCGGCCTGATCAGAAGTCCAGCGTCACCACACCGTCGAGATACCGATGGCAACGACCGGTCAGCAAGACCCGGTCCCCGGCCAGCTCGACCGCCAGCGACCCGCCGCGGCGGGAGAGCTGACGCGCGCTGAACTGGGTCCGGCCCAGCTCCGCGGCCCACAGCGGGGCCAGCTGGGCATGCGCCGAACCGGTCACCGGATCCTCCGGCACGCCGACACCGGGCGCGAAGAACCGCGATACGAAATCCACCTCGTCGCCGCGGGCGGTCACCACCACACCCCGCTGCACCTTCGGGAACGCGCTGAACGCCGGTGCCAGCTCCCGGACCTGCCGCTCGCTGTCCACCACCACGACCACATCCGCACCGGAATAGACCCGGACGGGCTCCACCCCCAACGCCGCCACCAGTACGGCGTCCGGCTCGACCGGAACGGATTCGACCGCGGGCAGGTCCAGGACGTACTCGTCGTCATCGGTACGATCCACCCGCAACCAGCCGCTGTGGGTGAAGAAACTCACGCGGTCCTCCCCCGGCTGGATATCGCAGAGGATATGCGCCGCCGTCGCCAGCGTGGCGTGCCCGCACATCACCACCTCGGTCACCGGGGTGAACCAGCGCAGGTGATACGCGGGCCAGCTCCCCGGCGGCGGCCCGGCTTCCGGGGGTAACCGCGAGGTGTAGAAGGCTGTTTCGGCGAGATTGTTCTCCTCGGCCAGCTGTTGCAGCACGGTATCGGGTAACCACGTCGGCAACGGCATCACCGCGGCCGGATTCCCGGAGAACGGTGCGTCGGCGAACGCGTCGATCTGGTGCAACAGAACCTCCATGCCACCGAAGGTACTCCAGGCCCGAATAAAACCGTCTCCCAACGTAATCGAGGCGTTTCGCGGCCCGTCCGGGCCGGGCGGGGGCGGGCCCGGCCGCCGGCTGCGGAGGCGGAATCGGCCCGGAAAGCGGCATGTGGGCCCGCTCGCGTCATCGCGCGACCGGGCGTCCGCTACCCACCCCGCTCCGCACGTGCCGATCGCTGTCCCACCAGCCGGCACGCCCCGGCTCACACCTCGCCGGGCGCGGCCGGGATCAGCTTGTGCGACTCCCCCCGCACACTCGCGCTCGCCCACCAGGCGACCTCGACCAGCACGATCCCCACCGCACCGCAGATGAACGCGGCGGTGGTCAGCCGGATGTTCGAGGGATCCAGGGCGAAGAACTCCCGGGTGAACGGCACCGTGAACAGCACCAGGTACGCCGCCACCGATACCGCGATGAGCACGACCTTCCACCAGGTGTAGGGCCGGGCGACGATCGCCAGCACCCAGACCGCGATCATGATCAGGGTGATGAGCGCGGTGGTCCCGGCCTGCATCTTCTGCTGTTCGCTGGCTTCGGGGCCGGCGTAGGCGATGAGGTAGGCGACGAAGGTCGCGGTACCGATGACAACCCCGGAGGGGATCGCCAGTCGCATCACCCGGCCGACGAAACCGGTCCGGGCCCGCTCGTTGTTCGGCGCCAGCGAAAGAATGAACGCGGGAATGCCGATGGTGAACCAGGCCGCGATGGTCACATGCCGCGGCAGGAACGGGTAGCCGATGGGTTCGTAGCCGAAGATCTGCGAACCGACACCGGCCGCGCCGATGAGGAAGGCCAGCAGCACCGAGTAGACGGTTTTGGTGAGGAACAGGTTGGAGACCCGTTCGATATTGCCGATCACGCGACGGCCCTCGCCCACCACGTACGGGAGGGTCGCGAATTTATTGTCCAGGAGCACGATCTGCGCGACCGCCCGGGTCGCGGGGCTGCCCGCACCCATGGCCACCCCGATATCGGCGTCCTTGAGGGCGAGCACGTCGTTGACCCCGTCACCGGTCATGGCCACGGTGTGGCCGCGGGACTGCAGGGCGCCGACCATGGCACGTTTCTGATCCGGGCGCACCCGGCCGAATGTGGTCTGCTCCTCCAGTACCGCGGCGAGTTCGGCGCGGTCCGCGGGCAGCGTGCGCGCATCGACGGCGTGCTCGCCGCCGGGCAGGTCCAGCGAAGAGGCCACCGCGCCCACCGAGACCGCGTTGTCCCCGGAGATCACCTTGATCGACACATCCTGGCTCGCGAAGTAGTCCAGGGTGTCGCGAGCGTCGGGCCGCACCTTCTGTTCGAGCACCACGAGTGCGACGGGAGTGATCGTGCCCGGCGCGTCGTCGGCGTCCACCGCGCGATCGCCGCGGGCGAGCAGCAGGACCCGCAGGCCGGTCGCGCCGAGTTCTTCGGCCGCGCGGGCATCGGCCGATCCGCTGTCGAGCAGGACATCGGGTGCGCCCAGCAGCCAGTCGCCGTGGTCTCCGTAGGAGAAACCGCTCCATTTCTTGGCCGAGGAGAACGGCGCGACCGCGGTGTACGCCCAGCCGGATGCGGCGGGGAGCGCTTCGGCGATGGCCTGGACGCTGGCGTTGGGCCGGGGATCGTCGGCCGCCATGGCCGCCAGCGCCTGCCGGGCGTGTTCCTCGGCGCCGGAACCGGTTTCGATCATGCGGAGCTCGGCCAGGCGCATCCCGTTCTCGGTGAGGGTGCCGGTCTTGTCCGCACAGACCACATCCACCCGGGCCAGGCCCTCGATCGCGGGCAGTTCCTGGACCAGGCATTTGCGCTGCCCCAGCCGCACCACACCGACCGCGAAGGCGATCGAGGTCATCAGGACCAGCCCCTCGGGCACCATCGGTACCAGGGCGGCCACCATCCCGGTCACAGCGGGACGCCAGGATTCCCCGCTGGACACCAGCTGGTTGTAGATGCTCAGCGCACCCGCCGGGATCAGCAGATAGGTGATCACCTTGAGGATGGTGTCGATACCGTTGCGCAGTTCGGAGTTCACCAGGGTGAACTTGCTGGCCTCGTCGGCCAGTTTCGCGGCGTACGCGTCCTTGCCGACCTTGGTCGCCCGGTAGGCGCCCGAACCGGAGACCACATAGCTGCCCGAGAGCACCTGCGCGCCGGACTCTTTGGCGACATCGTCGGATTCGCCGGTGAGCAGCGATTCGTCGACCTCGAGCAGTTCGGCTTCGACCACTTCGCCGTCGACCACGATCTGGTCGCCCGGTCCGAGTTCGATCAGATCGTCGAGTACCACATCACTGGGCGCGACCTGTTCGGCGCGGCCGTCCCGGCGCACGGTGGGTTTGGCCTGGCCGACGATCGCCAGCCGGTCCAGCGTCCGTTTGGCCCGGATCTCCTGGATGATGCCGACCGCGCTGTTGGCCACGATCAGCAGGCCGAACATCCCGTCGATCACCGACCCGGTCGCCATCACCAGCACGAACAGCACACCCAGGATGGCGTTGATCCGGGTGAACACATTCGCCCGGACGATTTCACGCACCGAACGGCTGGCCCGGTCCGGTACATCATTGGTGAGCCCGTCGCGCCGGCGCTGCGCCACCTCCGCGGCGGTGAGACCCGGCATCCCGACGGACTGCACAGTTGTCGACATGGATGTCAGCGTAGCCAGCGCGACGGCTCGCGGCTCACCAGGCGACGTTGATCGGGCCGGGCGACCACATTCCGGAGTGATCCTCCTGTGTCGTGTGCGGGCGGGCCGGCACCGCTTCGGGATCGATGGGCAGATACTGCTGGAGCTGCCCCCAATCACGGTCCCAGTCCTGGTCGAGGTAGGTCGGCAGGGTGCGGGCGTAGAGCAGGAGACCGGTCCAGCCCAGGGGGCCGCCACCGTCGTGGTTCTGCCACAGGTTGGTGTCGGTCGCACCGACCCGGTCCGGCAGGATCCGGTACTTCGGTGTCTCGGCGATACCGATGCGGTGATCGAAGGGCCGCTGGCAGGGGAACTGCAGACCCACCGCCCAGTCCAGCAGCACCGGATCGCTGGAGCCGACGACAGTGTTCAGGTCCTGCGTCTGCGGAATCCGGGGCGGGGTGAAGGCCAGCCACTGACGCGGATCGCGGTCGCGGTCGGCGGCGACGATGCGCACGGTATCGGCATCGGCGTAGGGCGCCAACGGGACCCGCAGGTTACGCCACGAGGGAGCGGGACCGATATCGATCGGATTGACCCGGCGCAGCGGTACCGGATTCGCGGCCGAGCCGCCGGGCGCGGTGGTGGAACCGAATTCGAGTTCCAGCGACTGTCCGTGGGTCACCACGCCGTCGGTGTCGCGCGACCAGATCCGGCCGGCGGCACTGAGCGCCAGGATATCCGCGCGGTCGGCGACCGGCGGCAGCGAATACCAGCCGGAGGTCAGTTCGGCCGGACCGTCGGCGCTGTCGCTGCCCAGGACCGGTGTTCCCGGATCGAGCCCGAACGGCAATGCGGGACTGTCGGTTTCGGTGGCGACGCCGCTCCCGGCGGTGGCTTCGCCGACCGAATCGGCGATGGCGGCGTCGGCGCCTTTCTCGGCGTCGGCGCTGAGGTCGGCCGCGACTCCGCCCGCGCTGAATCCGGTGCCGGTGCCGGCCAGTGTGGACGCTGGGTCACCGGAGAGCGGGGCGAGCAGACCGCGGTTGGGATCGGTCTCCACCAGAACATGCGGTGCCAGACCGCAGGTATTGCCGGCGAGGGCGTTCAGATTGGAGCTCGCCAGCGAGAACGCCGGATATTGCGCGACAGCGCCTTTCGCGAACGACGCCACTTCGAACAACACCATGAAGGCGGCCGCCACCGTCAGTGCCGGAATCTTCGCGACGCGCCAGCCCCAGCGCGAGATCCGGTGCTGTCCGTCGTCGGGTGCCCGCACATGCCACCACGCCGCCAGCGCCAGCAGGGCCACCGCACCCAGCAGGAAGACCTTGTTGAAGGCGATTCCCGCCACCGACGGTTGTTTGTCCCACCACGGGATGCTGTAGGAGGAGACGTACCACCAGCCGTTGGGGCCGGCGAAAACCAGTGCCAGCAGGAACGACACCGCGGCGGCGAACAGCGCCCGGTTGCGCGGCGCCCGCATGACCCGCGGTCCGATCGCCACCGCCGTCAGCACCGCCACCGCACCGGCCAGCCCGGCGAAGACACCGAGGTGGTGGGTCCATTTCGTGGGTGTGGTCATCATCAGCGCCATCGCGCCCACGGTGACTCCCAGGATGCGGCGCGACGGTCCGACCGCGGCGGTGGGGATCCGGCCCCCCTTGCGCAGCAGGGTCAGCAGGCAGACGGCCAGACCGGCGATCATCACGAAGATCCCGAACCGCCGGGCGACCGAACCGTCCACCGTGCCCATGAACAGGTACTGATAGCGCAGGTATTCGTCGAACCAGAGCACATGCGGGCCGGCCAGCTCGTGCACCCGCCGCATCTCCATCATGGCGCTGAACGGCTGGTCGGCGAAAGCCACCACCAGCACCAGCACTCCCGCCGCGGCCAGCGGCAACAGCTGCGGCAGCCAGCCGGCCCGCGGCGCCCGAGCGGAGACGATCTTGATCAGCGGCCGGAGCCCGGCCAGCAGCGCGGCCACACAGATGAGGCCGTGCGGACCGGCGGTACAACTGAAGGCCGCGATCAGAATGGCGACCGCGAACGGCAGCAGCCGCCGGGTGGCGATACCGCGCTCGACCGAACACCAGGTGAGCAGCACCCCGAGCGCGACAATGGGTTCGGGCCGCAGCCCGTTGTTGTAGGGCAGCCAGACGGCGAGGAACACCAGTGCCCCGGTCCACGGGACGAACCGGTTGCGATGCAGTGCGGCGCCGAACCGGGGCACCACCTCGCGGCTGATCACCAACCAGGCCAGGATTCCGGCCAGCAGGCTCGGCAGCCGGACCCAGGGGCTGGCGGTGCTGAGATCGGCCATCAGGCCGATGAGGTCGTAGTACGGGGTGCCGACCGGGTTCTCCGGGACCCCGAAGTAACGGAAGTAGTTCGCCATGTACCCGGCGGCCTGCGAGGTCCGGCCCATGCCGAACTGGTAGCCGTCGTCGGAGGTGGTGGAGCCGATGAAATGCCAGAGCACCAGGGTGCCCAGCACCACGACATCGACGGGGCGGAAGGCCCACCACCGAGCCGGTAGGAACCGGCGGGCGCGGCGCCCGTCGAGGGCATCGAGCCGGTACAGCGCGAACAGCGAGATCAGGGTCGCGACGACGGCCGACCAGATCGCGATCTGTTTGACCGGCGTCGGGCTGGAGCTGAACCGGCTGTCGATATCCGCGGTGACCGTGGTACCCGCCGGGTCCCCGAGATCACTGAACACACCGACCAGCTGGGGTCGCAGATCACCGCCCAGCACCACCTGTTCGGATCCGGTGAGCGAGGCGACGGCCTCGGTCATATCGGCCCGGACCGTGAGTGCGCAGTCCGGGGGCAGTTCGGCCACGGGGACGCTGAACAGCGATTGGTTGCGCAGTACGACGTCGAGCTGCGCACCGGCCTCCGGGGTCGCGGGCCGGACCCGGGCCAGGAACCCGTAACGTTCCAGGTCGGGGGCACCGTAGGGCGCGGTCGAGGTGAGCACGCCGCCACCGGGGCCGAGTTGCTGGATCGCCGCGCAGGGCACCGTGGCGGTGAAGTTCAGCGGCGCGTACACGACCAGCGGTGCCTCGATCGAGGCAGCGGAATCGTCCTGCGGCCAGCTCAGGGTCGCCGCGTCCACCCGGACGGGCAACAGCGGCACCGCCAGCGCGAGCAGGGCTCCGATGAGCGCCGATACCAGCGCGACCGGCCGGGCCCAGCCACCACGCGATCGGGATCGGGGATTGTCGGAGATATCTGCCGGCTCGGGCGCCGCCACCACCATCGTGTCAGCCACGGGGCGCAATCCTAGCGGGGACCGCGCGCACCACTGCGGCGGAGTTCACCGAGCAGCCCGACACGACCGAACGAAACCGGCCGGTCCGCTGTCTGCGGACCGGCCGGTTCGAAGCGTGCGGGATCAGGCCACGCAGGCCGGGGACTGTACCTGAGCCTGGGCGAGCATATTGCAGGTCCAGGTCTTCTCCACCTTCCAGACACCGTCTTCGGCGACGAACGGGACGTCGACCACGTTCTGGGTGTCGCCCAGTTTGAAGTTGGCCTTGGCGTTGAGGGTGTCGGCGAAATCGCTCACCTCGGTGACCTCGATGGTGGCGCCCGAATCCGTGTAGAACTGGGACAGTTTCGCCGGCAGTTCCGGATCCGCCTCGGCGCCCTGCACCATCTGCAGCTTCTCCTCGTTCGGCACATTCGGGTCGAGGGCGCGCTGGAGCTGAGTGTTCAGGTCGGCGGCGGAGGGCACCGGCGGCAGGTCGGACGCCTCTTCGGATTCCGAGGCGGCCGCGGATGCGGACGTGGTGCTCGCGGCCTTGCTGTCCGAGTCGGAATCATCGCTACCACACGCCGTCAGGGTCAGCGCGGCCACGGCGGCCAGGCCGGCGATCGCAATACGTCCGGTCTTGCGAAGCTTCAACTGCTCGTCCTTTGCGTTCGAGGGTTCGGTGTCGTGCGCGGCGACAGAGCCACCGGAACCGGCGACGCTGCCCGGGACCAAACTACCCGGCGGGCCCTCAGGACAAGCTGCCGAGCGGGTCCGCTGAGCACAACTCCGTATTGTCGGCAGCGAAAGTACGCGCGATCCCCGGTCCTGTCGAGCGGGTCTCGAACCGGACGGTCACCCGTCCGTGGCCCGCGCCCTGCACCCAGCCGAATCCGAATTCGGGATGCCGCACATCCGAACCCGGCCGCCACAGCGGGCTCTCACCAGCGGAAATACCGGAATCCGGCGGCCCGGTATCGTTTTCGCCGACCTCGTCTCCCGCCGAGTGGCCGCCCGGCACAGTGTCCACCGAACTCGCCGGGACCGGCCGAGCTCTTACCGAATCCACAGAAGTCTCTTCGGGAGCCGCCAGAGAATCCGGAGCCGTTTCGCCCTCGCCGGAGAACCCCGCCGGTCCGGCGCCGCGGCGGTCCAGCTCCGGGAACAGGGATTCCTGCCGGATCGTGGACAGTCCGGCGTAACCGACACCGACCAACCGAATCGGCCCGAGTTCGCGGGGGTCCACGGCGGCGCGCTGCGCGGCGGCGGTGAGGGTGGGCAGATCCTCCGTCGCATACGCCAGGGTGGTGGAGCGAGTGGTGATACTCATATCGGCGCGACGCAGTTTCAGCACCACCGTACGTGCGGCGCGGCCGTCGCGGGTGAGCCGGCGATGTGCCGCCGCGGCCATCTCGCTGATCGCCGGGCGCAACCGCTCCAGGGTGACGATGTCGTGTTCGTAGGTGGTTTCGGCGCTGATCTGTTTGGCCTCGGCCCGTTCGGCGACCGGACGATCGTCGATACCCCGCGCGAGGCGGTGCAGCGCCGCCCCGATACTGCCGCCCAGAATCGATACCGCCTCCGCCTCGGGCAATGCCGCGAAGGCTCCGACGGTTTCGATCCCGAGGCTGCGCAATCGGCTCTCGGCCACCGGCCCGATACCCCACAGCCTGCGCACCGGCAGCGCGGACAGCAGTGCCTGCTGCTCATCCGGCGCGATCACCCGGATCCCATCGGGTTTGGCCATTCCGGAGGCGATCTTGGCCAGCTGTTTCCCACTCCCGGCGCCGACCGAGGCCACCAGTCCGGTGCTCTCCCGGACCGCCGCCCGCAACCCGGCGCAGAACGCGGCCACCTCGGCGGCGCTCGCCCCGGCCAGTTCGGCGGGTTCGGCGAACGCCTCGTCGAACGACAGGGTCTCCAGTACCGGGATCCGGGCGCGCAGAGTATCGAAGACCCGACCGCTCAGCACCCCGTAGAGCGCGCCCCGCGGTGGCACCACCACCGCGGATATCCCGACCAGCCGCCGCGCCTGATGCATCGGCATGGCCGAACGGGCGCCGAAGACCCGGGCCTCGTAGCTCGCCCCGGCGACCACACCGCGCGCACCGGTACCGCCGACGAGTACCGGGCGGCCGCGCAGAGTGGGCCGGGTGAGTTGTTCGCAGGAGGCGAAGAACGCGTCCATATCGATATGCAGCACCCAGCGCCGGGAAGTCCCACCGGCCGGGCGGGTGCCCGGTCCGGCGCCGGGCTCCGGATGCTCACCGCTCACCACGAGGCGGCTCGTGGTTCACCGGACCGGCACCACCGCGGATACCGGCGGCGGCTACGCAAGCCGTCGCCGGTATCCCTGAACGTGGAGTCCATGGGCGCAGAATCTACGCGGCGGTACCGACAGCAGAGGGGATGCGGATCGGTGGCTGCCGGGTTGCCGGGAATTCCCTCGCCCGGCGACCTGTCACGGGGCCCGGCCCGTCGCCCACCCGCCATGGACGATCGACCCGGCCACAGGGCGTTTCCGGGATCACTGGACCCGGCCGGGATACCACGTCCCGGGTGACTGATATGTGATGATCGGACGATGAAGATCCGCAAGGCCGTGATTCCCGCTGCCGGTATCGGTTCCCGGCTGCTGCCGCTGACCAAGGCGATCCCCAAGGAAATGCTGCCGGTCGGTGACAAGCCGGTGATCGAGCACACGGTGCGTGAGCTGGTGGCCTCCGGGATCACCGATATCACCATTGTGGTCAGTGGTGGAAAATCGCTGATCCAGGATCATTTCCGGCCCAATCCCGCACTGGTGGCCCAATTGCGGGCCGACGGCAAGGCCGCCTACGCGGACGCGGTGGAGGAGGTCGGTGAACTGTCCCGGCTGGGGCATATCACCTATCTGGACCAGCACGGCCCGTACGGAAACGGCACCCCGGTCCTGAACGCGGCCCGTACCGCCGCCGACGAACCGATGCTCGTACTGTGGCCCGACGACGTCTTCGTCGCGGAGGAACCGCGGGCCCAGCAGCTGATCCGCGCCTACGAATCGACCGGCTGCCCGGTGCTGGCGCTGATGCCGATGAATCCGAACGAATCGCAGCGCTACGGTGTCCCGGTGGTCCGGGAGGACCTGGACGACGGCCTGCTGCGGATATCGGGGCTGGTGGAGAAACCCAAACCCGAGGACGCGCCCTCGGCCTTCGCCGCGATCGGCGGCTATGTGGTGACACCGGGGATCATCGACGAACTGCGTGCGCAGACGGAGAACTGGTACACCCACCGCACCGGCGAGGTCTACCTGACCGATTCCATCAACGCCTATGCCGCGAACCATGCGGTATACGGGCAGGTCATCCAGGGCCGCTGGTACGACACAGGCAACCCCGGTGACTATCTCATCGCGCAGTTCGCCTCGGCGCTGGCCCACCCCGACTATGGGCCGCTCCTGCGCCGTCAGGTCGACTGACCCGGGTTCGGCGGCATCGTCGCCGCCGCGGAGTCAGAATCGACGGATGCTGTAGATGTAGAACTGGTCCAGTGGGGTGAGCCCCACCGGGAACCCGGCGGCATAGGCATTGAGCACCTGCCCGAACCCGGCGTAGATGCCCACATGGGAGGCATCCTGGTTGATGATGATGACATCACCCGGTGAGAGCGCGTAGCGCGGCACCGAGGCACCGACCTCCGCCTGCTCCCAGGTGGTCCGCGGGAGCACGACACCCACCTGGCGGAAGGCCCACTGGACCAGTCCGGAACAGTCCCAGGTATCGGGGCCGGTGGCTCCCCATTCGTACATTTTTCCGGTCTGGGACGTGGCCGCGGCGAGCGCGCCCAGTCCGTTGCTGCTGGAGATCGGCAGCGCGGCCGATCCACTGGCGCTGAGCGATCCGGAACCGGAGGCCGATCCAGTACCCCCGCTTCCGGTACCCCCGCTTCCGGTCTGCGCCCACCCGGGGGTGGCGGCGACCGCGCCCACGGCCGTCGCGAAGAGCACGCCGGCGATACCCCGGCGCAGTGCTATTCCGATCACGTGCCCACCCTTCTGCCCGTCGGTGCCCGGGACGCCGTGTGGCGCCCGGGTTTTCTCGCGGCACCCGCCACGGGGGGTGGGATACCGCAACCACAGGGGTCACGCCGGGGTGAATCGGCTCCGGCGCAACTTCACTCAGGTAGAACCGAACGAAATGATCACCGTTCCCGGTGGTCCGGAGGCCCGGACTCAGCGGTATCGGGGATGATTTTGCCCGGCCCGCAGAGGGCCGACAAGCTTCTGGCAAATTTCTAGCATGTGATGAACATCACAAAAATGTTTATTGCGTTTGGGTCGCCACGTCGTTCAGCGTCTTGAGAACCACATCCTTGGTGGCTGCCGGGGACTCCACGAAGACCCCTACCTGCCAGACCGGCTCACCACCCGGTTCGGCGGCGAAAAAGCGGCTGAAGTCCACCGAGTACTTACCTTTGTCGTTGGACGCGGTCTCCACATAGGACGTCCGGTCGTCGAACTTGCGAGCCTTGTCCGGCGCATCGAACCAATCGGCGTTGAACCGGGTCTGCGTCGCGGCATCGCAGGTCGCTGGACATTTGCGGAGCATCAGGTTGACCTTCTGGCCCGCAGTGGAATTGCCCTCGTCCACGCAAGCCCAGACCTGAGCGTCCGGGATCTTGTCGAACGTCCCCTTCATACATCCCCAGGAGCCCGCGGCCCGAAAGGCGAAGGGCCAGTCCTTGAACGCCATCGTGTAGGTACTCTCACCGGCCTGCCAGGTCGGGCCGAGCACCGCGACCGGTGCCACACCCGCACGCAGGACGGGTTCGCCCGTGGACGGCAGGGCGCTGGTGGTCGCGGTAGTGGAGGTCGCCGCAGCGGAACCGGACGGCTGCGCGGAATCGGTTATCTCCGTGGAGGTTCCCGTCGCGGTGTTCTCCTCGGACCCCCGCGACTGCATCACCACCAGTCCGACCACGCCGACCAGAACCAGTGCCACCACGGCGGCGAGCACCGCGATCAACGGACCGTTGTTCTTCGCCGGCGGACCCCCGTACCCACCGCCGCCCAGCGGCGGCACCTCCCAGGCGCCCTGCGGCGGAGTGGGTTGCGGGCCGTGCCCCGCGGTCTGCCCCCACTGCACGCCCGGACCCGGCTGCCCGCCCTGCGACTGATAGCCCTGCTGCCACTGCCCCGACGGGGAGTTCTTCTGTTGTCCCTCGGGGGAATGCTGCCACCACTCGTCGGGATTGTCCGAAGCCATAAGGTCTCACCCTAGTGCGCGACTCGGCCCCGGTCATGGCCATAAGTCCCGGCGCAGCCGGTTCCGGCCCCCACCTGCGAAAACCATTGGAACCCGGCCTATACCGCAGTCGGCCGGGTTCGCCCCGGCGGATACGCCCGCGGCGATCGGACCTCGCCGGCCGGCCCCGTCGGGTCCGGCCGGCGACGGCTCAGCCCGCTTTGACGACCCGGGCCCGCACCCCACCGGTGAGTTCCGCGGCGTCCGGGCCGGCCGGCCCGAATTCCAGCTGGACGGCCAGGATCTCCCCCGCGATCAACTCGCGATGGGTGCTCGCCCAGTTCTGCCGGTCGGCCGGCACCTCGAGGGTCGCCGTCACACGGTCGGAGACATCGAGCCCGAGTGCCTTCCGGGTCTCCTGCAGATCCCGGATCACATCGCGCGCCCAGCCCTCGGCCTCCAGTTCCTCGGTCACCACCGAGTCCAGCACCACCAGCCCCGCGTTACCGGGCAGCGCGGCGGTGGATTCCGGTTCGGCCGCCACCAGTCGTTGCGTGTACTCCTCGGGCAGTAGATCGATCCCGGCCGCGCTGACCACACCGTCGGCGTTCTCCGACCAGTCACCCGCCTTGACCGCCTTGATCACCCGCTGTACGTCCTTGCCCAGCCGGGGTCCGGCGGCACGCGCGTTGACCGCCAGCTCGAACCGGCCGTGGGTGGCGACATCGGTGGTCAGGTCGACCTTCTTGACATTGACCTCGTCGGCGATGATGTCGGCATAGGGCGCCAGCCGGTCCGCGTCGGACGCGGCGATCGTCACCTCCGCCAACGGCAGCCGGACCCGCAGTTTCTGAGCCTTGCGCAGGCTCAGCACCGTCGAGCACACACTGCGCGCCTCGTCCATCGCGGCGACGAGTTCCGGATCCTGCGGCAGGGTGCCCGCGGTCGGCCAGTCGGCCAGATGTACCGAACGCTCGCCGGTGAGACCGCGCCAGATCACCTCGGCGACCAGCGGCAGCAGCGGCGCCGCCAGCCGGGTGACGACCTCCAGCACCGTGTGCAGTGTGTCGACAGCGTCGCGATCCTCGGCCCAGAACCGTGCACGCGAACGGCGCACATACCAGTTGGTGAGCGCGTCGGCGAAGGTACGCAGTTCCTCGCAGGCACCCGCGATATCGAACTCCTCCAGCGCCGCGGTCATGACCTCGCGACTCTGCGCCAGTTTCGCCAGGATGTAGCGATCCAGCACATTGGGCGAATCGGTACGCCACACACCGGGTTCGGCGGCGTAGAGCTGCAGGAAAGTCCAGGCATTCCACAGCGGCCGCAGCGCATGACCCACACCTTCGCGGATACCGCGCTCGGTGACGATGAGATTGCCACCGCGCAGGATCGGCGAACTCATCAAGAACCAGCGCATGGCATCGGAGCCGTCCCGGTCGAACACCTCGTTCACATCCGGGTAATTACGCTTGGACTTGCTCATCTTCAGCCCGTCGTCGCCCAGGACGATCCCGTGCGCGACCACATTCTTGAATGCCGGACTGTCGAACAGCGCCGTGGACAGCACATGCAGGTTGTAGAACCACCCGCGGGTCTGGCCGTTGTACTCGACGATGAAATCGCCCGGGAAATGCGAGTCGAACCAGTCCTTGTTCTCGAACGGGAAGTGGACCTGGGCATACGGCATGGATCCCGATTCGAACCAGCAGTCCAGCACCTCCGGCACCCGGCGCATGGTGGACTGACCGGTCGGGTCGTCCGGGTTGGGCCGGGTCAGCTCGTCGATCGCGGGACGGTGCAGATCCGTGGGCCGCACCCCGAAATCGCGTTCGAGCTCGTCGAGCGAACCGTAGACATCGATGCGCGGATACGCCGGATCGTCGGACATCCACACCGGGATCGGGCTGCCCCAGTAGCGGTTCCGGCTGATGTTCCAGTCCCGCGCGTTCTCGAGCCATTTGCCGAACTGACCGTCCCGGATATGCTCGGGCACCCAGCTGATCTGCTTGTTCAGCTCCACCATCCGCTCGCGGAACTGCGTCACCGCCACGAACCAGGACGGCACGGCCATATAGATCAGCGGCTGGCCGGAACGCCAGCTGTGCGGGTACGAGTGGTCGATGGTCTCCTGCCGCAACAGTTTTCCGGCGGCCTTCAGATCCTTGATGATCACCGGGTTGGCATCGAACACCATCAGGCCCTCGTACGGCGGCACCATGGAGGTGAACTTGCCCCCCGGGTCGAGCGGCTGTACCAGCTCGATCCCGTTCGCGCTGCAGACGTCCATATCCTCCTCACCGAAGGCGGGCGCCATATGCACGATGCCGGTACCGGAATCGGTGGTGACATAGTCGGCGGAGAGGACCCGGTGCGAGTTCGGATGCCCGACGAAGAAGTCGAACGGGGGCGCGTAGTGCAGATCGACCAGCGCGGCGCCGTCGTATTCGCCGAGCACCTCGGGCTGCTCGCCGAGTTCTCGCGCATAGTGCGCGACCCGTTCGGCCGCGAGCACATAGCGTTTACCGTCCGCACCGCGCACCTGCACATAGCGGAGGTCCGGATGCACCGCGACAGCGAGGTTGGACGGCAGCGTCCACGGAGTGGTGGTCCAGATCAGCGCGTTGGCGCCGTCCAGCTCCCGCAGCGGATGATCGTCGGGGACCGCGAGCACCATATCCACCGTCACCGCCGGGTCCTGGCGCATCCGGTAGGCGTCGTCGAGCTTGGACTCCTGGTTCGACAGCGGCGTCTGCTCGTACCAGCTGTAGGGCAGCACCCGGAAGCCCTGGTAGATCAGCCCCTTGTCGTAGAGCGACTTGAACGCCCACATCACCGACTCCATGAAGTCGAGATCGAGGGTCTTGTAGTCGTTGTCGAAGTCGACCCAGCGCGCCTGCCGGGTCACATAATCGCGCCATTCATCGGTATAGCGGAGCACCGACGACTTGCACGCGGCATTGAATTCCGCGAGTCCCATCGAGTCGATCTGTGATTTGTCCGTGATACCGAGCTGCTTTTCCGCTTCGATTTCCGCCGGCAGCCCGTGGGTATCCCATCCGAAACGACGCTCGACCCGCTTACCGCGCATGGTCTGGAAGCGTGGGATGACATCTTTGACGTAGCCGGTCAGCAAATGACCGTAATGCGGCAGACCGTTGGCAAACGGAGGGCCGTCGTAGAAGACGAACTCCGGGGCGCCGGCCCGGTTGTCGATACTGGCGCGGAAAGTTCCGTCGGCGGCCCAGGCGTCCAGTACGGCCCGCTCCAGCTCGGGGAAGGACACACCGGATCCACCGCCGAGATCGACGCGCGGATATGCGCTGCTACTGGATTTCTCGTCCGCCATGGCGGCTTCACGTCTCCTCGTGCCCGGCGCGCTCTGGGGCGCGGTATGTCGGCACGGGGACGATCACGGCGCAAAGGGTGCGCCGGAACCGCGGTACCACCCCGCTTGTCCGGCCCGGCGAACCGGGCGAACCTCTCGTTGCGAGCTGTGACGGGCTCACCCGTTCGGGTCTAGTGAGCGTGCGCGACCTACAGCGCGCCGCGCGGCGCCGTTCTTCCGAAAGCTCCCCGGTGATGGCCGGATCGTCGCCGACTTACAGGTTTGATTCTAACCAGGACGGTCAACCACTTATACAACCGCCCGCGGAGCAACAGCACACGCAACCCGGAAGGACGTAGTGGTTTTCGCCCGTTTTTCTCGTCAGCGCTTCGCGTGCTGATCCCGCGGCGGCAGTTCCTCATCGGGTGCGCGCATCGACAGCGCGCTCACCAGCAACACCACAGCACCGATTACGCAGACCAGGATGCAGCCCCAGGCCCACATCACCGATCCGGTGGCCAGGGACACGATCAGCAGGGCCAGGCCTATCGCGGCCAGCGCCAATGTCAAGACAAGCATGATGACCCCCAGAACAGCAGGCCGGGTGCCCGTTCGCTCCCAGCGGTATCGGGCGTTTACTCGCCGTTGCCGAACGACGCGGGGGCGAGCTGGTTGGCCCCGGTATCGAAGGAGTCACCCTCGTCGACCGGCACTGCCGAACCGCGGTTCTCCAACTCCTCGAGCTGCGATTCCAGATACGACTTCAACCGCACCCGGTACTCGCGTTCGAAGGTTTTGAGGGTCTGGATCCGGCTCTCCAGCACATTGCGCTGCTGGGTGATGGTGCCCATGATCTCGGTGTGTTTGCGCTCGGCGTCGGCCTGCAACGCGTCCGCCTTCTCCTTGGCCTGGCGCAACTGGCTGTCCGAGCGGGTCTGGGCGTCGGAGAGCATGGCGTCGGACTTGTGGCGCGCGTCGGCGACCATATCCTCCGAGCGCGCCCGCGCGTCGTTCACGAGCCGCTCGGAATTGGCCCGCGCGTTCGCCAGCAAATTCTCGGCTTCGGCCTTGGCGTCGCTGGTGAGCCGGTCGGCCATCTCCTGCGCCAGGCTCAGGACCTTGGCGGCCTGCATATTCGCGTCGGCGGCGACATCGGCGGCGACCGGGGTGGGGGGAACCGCCGGGATGGGCGCCGAGGGTGGAGCCTGGACCGGGGGTTTGATCGGTTCCGGCGGCGGGGCCTGCTGCACCGGTTTACCGAGGCCGGGCCCGCCCGGACCACGGCTGCTCTTGGCATCGGCCAGTTCCGCGTCGAGCTCGGCAACCCGCTGGCGAAGATCGGCGTTCTCCTCGATCAGCCGGGAAAGTTCCTGCTCCACCAGATCCAGGAAGGCGTCGACTTCGTCCTCGTTGTAGCCGCGTTTGCCGATAGGCGGTTTGCTGAACGCGACGTTGTGCACATCGGCTGGGGTCAGCGGCATGGAAGGATCCCTTCGCGCGTTGGCAGATCTAGCGGCTCTGGCAAGTCTTCAGTGCCCATTCTGTCACACCGGAGCTACCGGCTGCCCGAGCCGGCTCACGACCGACATCAGGATGAAGACCAGGAACAGCAGAACCATAATCGACAAATCGAGCCGAATTCCGCCCAGCGAGACCGGCGGTATCAGCCGCCGCAGCAGCTTTACGGGAGGATCGGTGATGGTGAAGATCACCTCGAGGATCACGACGACCACTCCCGTGGGGCGCCAGTCGCGGGCGAAGCTCCGGATGAACTCGACGATCACCCGGCTGATGAGCAACAGCCAGAAGATGAACAGTACGAAGTACAGCACCGCGAACAAGGCCACGACCTCACTCTGCCGCAAAATCGGCGCGGTGCAAAATGCCCGCGCCGATCCTGTTCGTACCACGCGGCGCCCGGCCGGGCACGCCGCTCGCTATTTCTGGTTGTAGAACCCGGTTTCCGCGATCCGGCGGCGCTCCTCCGCCGATACGTCCACATCGGCCGGGGAGAGCAGGAACACCTTGGTCGCCACCTTGTCGAAGGAGCCACGCAGCGCGAAGGCCAGCCCCGCGGCGAAGTCGACGAGGCGTTTGGCATCGGCATTGCTCAGGTCGACCAGGTCCATGATCACCGGGTTGCCCTCGCGGAACCGCTCCCCGATGATCGCGGCTTCGCTGTAGTCACGCGGACGCAGCGTGGTGATCTTGGACAAGGGACCTCCGTCCTCGAAGATCGCGGGACGGCGGGCGGCAACCGGTTCGGCGCGCACCCGTTCGGCGAGCCGACGCTCCTCGGCGTCGGGATCGACTGCCAGCGCACCCCTGGTCGCGCCGCGTAACGAGGCACCGCCGCCCGGACGGTACCGGCCGGACGCGGCGGCGTCGATCCGGGTCGGACGGCGCGGGCCCTCGTATTCGTCGTCGTAGGCGTCGCCCGGGTAGTCGTCGCGGCGCGGCGCTGGGTAGCTGGGCTGGTAGGACGACTTGTACGGCGCTTCGCGGTAGTCGGGACCGTCGTAGCGGTCCTCGGGGTACCGGTCGTAGTCCGGACGGTCGTCGTAGTCGCGGGGAGCGCGGTCGGAATAGTCACGCGGCCGACGCGCGCCGCGATCCTCGACCCCACGCGGGGTGCGATCGTCGACGTAGTCGTCCTCGTAATCCTCGAGCGGAACCATGCCGAAGTACGCCTTGAACTTGTGCAGCGTGCTCATGACCGCGCCTCGCTAGCGCTCGGCTCGGTCACGAGCACGCTCGTGGCTGCGCCCATAATTCGCTCGCTGCGCTCACTCGATGACCGCGCCTCGCTAGCGCTCGGCTCGGTCACGAGCACGCTCGTGGCTGCGCCCATAATTCGCTCGCTGCGCTCACTCGATGACCGCGCCTCGCTGTCGCTCGGCTCCGTCATGACCACGATAGTGGCTGCGTCGAGTACTCGCTCGCTGCGCTCGCTCATTCTGGTCGACCTTCCTTCGGCCCCGGTGGCGGCCGGGTGTTGAAGTCTTGCTCAGCCCTCGTCGTGTCCCAGCATATGTGTCGAATGTGACTGATGAGGTTTGTTTGCTACGCCGAGGTTATCGGTCGGCTGCCCATGAGGGCAGTACCGACACGCACACACGTGGATCCATGGGCAATAGCTCTTTCAAGATCGTTGGACATTCCGGCGGACAGCTCCGTCGCACCGGGGTGTCCGGTGCGCAGGCGGGCGCAGACTTCGGCCAGGCGGGCGAATTCCACATCCGGGTCGGCGGCCTGCGGCGGAATGGCCATAACCCCTGCTAAACGCAGTCCGGCGGATTCGGCGATGTGATCGGCCAGCGCCGGCACGGCGTCCGGTTCCACTCCGCCGCGGGCGGGATCGGCGTCCAGGCTCACCTGGATCAGCACCTCCAGCGGAGAGTCCCGCTCACCGGAATCCAGCGCCGCGGCGGCGGCCGCGGCGAGCGCGGTCGCCAGACGTTCGCTGTCCACCGAATGCACGGCATGAGCCCACCGCACCACCTGACGCGTCTTGTTCCGCTGCAACTGCCCGACCAGATGCCAACGCACACCGAGATCGCTCAGTTCCGCGGCTTTGGCGCCGGCCTCCTGCGGGCGGTTCTCCCCGAAGTCCCTGCGGCCCAGACGATACAGCGCCGCGATATCGGATGCCGGGAAATATTTCGTCACGGGCAGCAGCCGCACGTCCCCCGGATCACGGCCGACAGCCGCGCACGCTGCATCGATGCGCGCGAGCACCCGGTCGAGGTTGGCGGCCAATTCCACCACACGCGCATCGTTCCCGGCGTCGACGCCGTCGGTGTCCGGGACAGCCGTCCCCCTGTTTCCACCGGAAGCTGCCGACCCACGGGCGGATTCGGCACCGATCCGGTCTCCCGGCCGCGGGCCGCTCACCGCCGGCCGCCGCTCTGCCGCGATCTCCGGCCGGTCATCGGTCTACTCTCTTCCGGCGCCGATCAGCGGCCACCCGTCGAACACTCTGCGCGACTGCGCGGCTCGTACCGGCCGTGCCATGGCGACGGCCGAATCCGGCGCCGCGAACCACCCGGCCCGTCACGCTGTACTCGAATCCATCCAGATGACACTGCCCAATCGTCCGGTCGGGGCACCCCGGCGATGGCTGAAGAGCGCGGTGTCCTCGATGGTGCAGCGTGGATCCTCGGCGATCGCGGCGACCCCGGCAGCGGTGAGCTGACGCCGGATCCCCGCGCGCAGATCCAGACCGGGGGTCCCGCGGACCGTGGTGGTGGCGCTCCCCGGCAGATGTTTCTCCACATCTGCCCGCATCTCGGCGGGTACCTCGTACTGCCGGCCGCTCGCGGCCGGGCCGAGCAGCGCGCCGATCCGATCGATCCGGGCGCCGGCGGAGACCATCGCGTCCAGAACCCGCGGCACGATACCGATTCGCGCACCCACCCGGCCGGCGTGCACCGCGGCCACGACCCCCGCCTCGTCGTCGGACAGCAGGATCGGTACGCAGTCGGCGGAGAGCACCACCAGTGCCAGACCCGGCCGGGTGGTGACCAGAGCGTCGGTCCCGGGGAACGGTTCGGTGCGCGGGCCGTCCACGGTGGCCACCGTGCGACCGTGGATCTGTTCCATCCAGATCACCTGATCGCCGGGCAATCCGAGCGTCTCGGCGAGCCGGGCACGATTACGTCGCACCGCCTCCGGATCGTCGCCGACATGATCGCCGAGATTGAACGAATCGTAGGGCGGCGCGGAAAAGCCCCCCGCCCGTGTGGTGACGACCCGTCGAACCGTGAGTACCGATGCCGCTGTCATGACACCGAGCCTAATAGCAGTTCGATACGGAATTGTTCGTGCCGCTGATCCGGGCGACCGGTCCGGGATGTGATCCGGTCACCCGGCCGGATCGGCAACTCCCGCAGGACACACCGGCACTCGGGTAGCGCGGAAACCGTGCAGCTCACAAGCCGACAACGCAACCCGGCCGGGACCGCCGGCCGGACTCCCGGTCCGCGGCACCCGGCGCGGACGACAGCCGCGCCACATGTCGAAATCGTACGAATGGGCCGCCCGCGAAATCGACGCGGGCGGCCCGGTGGAGACTGTGCGGAAACCTTCCGGGGATCAGCGACGCATGAAGTCCGGGACGTCCACATCGTCGTCGTCATCGTCGGGCAGATCCGGCGGCGGCTGGATATGGGACCGGCTGTTGTGACTCAGGGTCGGATCCACCGGTGGGCGGCTACGCTCGGTATCGCGGTAGCTCGGCGCCGGGCCGCGGGCGACGGACGAGCCGGAATCCGAGGCCCGGGTCGGCGCGGGCTCCTCGGAATGGCCGCGGGCCGCACCCAGTTCGGCGGTCCGGGACTGGCCCAGTTCGGCGGTACGCGATTGTGCGGATATCTCCGCGGTGCGCCCGGATCCCAGCGACCCCCGGGTGGTGGCAGGGTCGAAAGTACGCCGCGCCGGGCCGCCGCCGTCGAATCCGGCGGCGATCACGGTGACGCGCACCTCGTCGCCGAGCGAATCGTCGATGACCGTACCGAAGATAATGTTCGCCTCGATATGCGCGGCCTCCTGCACCAGGGAGGCGGCCTCGTTGATCTCGAACAACCCCAGATCCGAGCCACCCGCGATCGAGAGCAGAACTCCGTGCGCACCGTCCATGGAGGCTTCCAGCAGCGGTGAGTTGATCGCCGCTTCGGCCGCTTTGACCGATCTGCCCTCCCCCCTGGACGAACCGATACCCATGAGCGCGCTACCGGCACCGGACATCACGCTCTTCACATCGGCGAAGTCGACGTTGATCAGACCCGGCGTGGTGATCAGATCCGTGATGCCCTGGACACCGTTGAGGAGTACCTCGTCGGCGGAGCGGAACGCGTCCATCAGACTCACCGCGGCGTCACCGAGCTGCAGCAGCCGATCGTTGGGGATGACGATCAGGGTGTCGCAGGATTCGCGCAGCAGATTGATACCGACTTCGGCCTGGTTGCCACGCCGCTTCCCCTCGAAGGAGAAGGGCCGGGTCACCACACCGATGGTCAGCGCGCCCAGTTTGCGCGCGATACTCGCCACGACCGGTGCGCCACCGGTACCGGTACCGCCGCCCTCGCCCGCGGTCACGAAGACCATATCGGCGCCCTTGAGCACCTCTTCGATCTCGTCCTTGTGATCCTCGGCCGCCTTACGGCCCACTTCGGGGTCGGCGCCGGCGCCGAGACCACGGGTGAGCTCCCGCCCGACATCGAGTTTCACGTCGGCATCGCTCATCAGCAGTGCCTGGGCGTCGGTGTTCACCGCGATGAACTCGACACCCTTGAGACCCTGCTCGATCATTCGGTTGACGGCGTTCACGCCGCCGCCGCCGATACCGACGACCTTGATCACGGCAAGGTAGTTGTGCGGGGGCGTCATGAGCTCTCGCCTTCCTTCGACTCAAAGTCTGTCGTTTTCGGATGTCCGGTACCGATCCGCGCGACCACGATCCGCGGACCACGATCCGGGCAAACCCTGAACCTCAACCATAGGGTTGGAGTTATGTCAAGTATCCGACTGGTGCGGAACGCTATTCGCCGCCGTCGTGATCCGCTCGCAGGCGCGCCGAGACGATAACCAGTTTCTTCGGCGAACTTGCTTCTGCCAGGGCGGTGCGCGACGTATCGTGAACGGTTGCCCAGCTGTCCGCGCCCACATCGTGGGACGCCCCCGGCTCCCGCAACATACGGTCTTCGGGTGAACGCCCGGGACCGCGGTGGAGCTTCGAACCGAACAGGGTCGAACCGAACAAGGTTGCTGGGAATCATTTTACCGTGACCAGACTTGGACTCGAGACGTCGAACACGGTTCCCGGCTGGGTGAGCAGCGGCAGTACCACCGCCGATTTGCGTTCGCCGTCCTCGCTGCTGCCCCAGAGTACAGTGCGACCGTCGCGCAGCGTCAGCGAAATCTGCGACGGGCCCTCGGCACGCACGGTTTCCACCTGCACGTCCAGCGCCGGCGGCAGCACCCGGGCCACGGTGACCGCGGCACGGGTCAGTTCGTCCGCGCTGCCCGGCCGGGCCGTGACCAGTTGCGGCACCCCGATCGGCGCGGGTTCGACGGCGTACTCGATCCCGTCGGCGTCCAGCAGATGCGCGCCCTCGGGGGATTCGTAGTACAGCACCGGGCTCCGTGGCTCGATCCGGACCCGCACCGTCGACGGCAGCACTCGCTGGACGCGGACACTGCGGACCTTCGGAATGGTCGCCACCCGAGCCGCCATCGCCGCGGTATCGATCCGCAGGATCGAACCCGTCTCCGGCACCTGGAGCAACTCGCGGATCTGCTCCTCCGAGATCTCGCCCGCACCGTCGATCCGGACCTCGCGTACCGAGAGCAACGGGGAGAACCAGGCGAGCGCGGCCAGGGTGATCGCCAGCACGAGCGCGGGCAGCGCCCACAGCCGGAACCGCCGCAATCCGCCCACCCCGAATCGTCGCGTCCCGGCCCGCACTCCGCCTCACCGCCCGTACTGCGGACGCGCGCGTAGTCCGTCCAGGATCTGGCTACCGAGCATGGTGACATCACCGGCACCCATGGTGATCACCACATCACCGGGCTGGGCGAGACCGGCGACCTGGCGGCCCACCCGCGACATATCGGGTTGATAGTGCACCGGTTTGTCCACCGCCTGGGCGACCAGCGCACCGTTGACGCCCGGCAAGGGCTCCTCGCGTGCCCCGTAGACGTCGAGCACGACCACCTCGTCGGCCAGGCCGAGGGCGGCACCGAATTCGGCGGCGAAAGTTGCGGTACGGCTGTAGAGATGCGGCTGGAAGACCACGATCACCCGGCCCCGTCGTGAGCGGGCACCGTCGCGGGCCTCCTGTTCCACCAGTTCGGCCGCGGCGCCGAGCACCGCGCGGACCTCGGTGGGATGGTGGGCGTAATCGTCGAACACCCGGACCCGGTTCTCCCGGCCCACGAACTGGAAGCGGCGGTGCACCCCGCCGAAACTCTCCAGCCCCTGGATGATCTCGTCCACATCGGCGCCCGCCGCTCGTGCGGTCAGCAGCGCGGCCAGCGCGTTGAGTGCCATATGCCGCCCGGGTACCGAGAGCCGCAGCGTCCGCAGGGCGGGTTCGTCGGCGAGCTGGAACTGGGCGATACCACCGACATCGCGGGGTTCCCAGCTGTGCAGGCGCACCCCGACGGGAACAGGTGCGTCGGGCAGTTCCCCGGAGCCGTAGCCCAGTACCCGGACACCGCGCGCGGCCAGCCGCTCGCCGGTGCGCTCGGCGAGCGCCCGCGCGCCGGGATCGTCCAGGCACACCACCAGCAGCCCGCCATCGGCCAGACGATCGGTGAAATCGTCGAACACCTGCACATAGGCGGCGTCGGAACCGAAGAAGTCCAGGTGATCGGATTCGATATTGGTGACGACCGCGACGTCCGGGTCGTACTGCAGCAGTGAGCCGTCGCTCTCGTCGGCCTCGGCGACGAAGATATCGCCGCTGCCGTGGTGGGCGTTGGTACCCGCCTCGTTGAGTTCACCGCCCACCGCGAACGACGGGTCCAGCCCGCAGTGCTGCAGGGAGACGATGAGCATCGAGGTGGTGGAGGTCTTCCCGTGCGTCCCCGACACCAGCAGCGTGCGATGCCCGTTCATCAGGGCCGCCAGGACGGTCGGCCGCAGCAGTACCGGGATATCGCGGCGATGTGCCTCCACCAGTTCCGGATTGGTCTTGGGAATCGCAGCGTAGGTGGTCACCACCACGGTCGGACCACCGGGCAGCAGGTCCAGCGCACCGGCGTCGTGCCCGATCCGCACCTGGGCGCCGCGCGCCCGCAGCGCGAGCACCCCACGGCTCTCCTTGGCATCGGACCCGGACACCTCGCCGCCCCGCGAGAGCAGGATCCGGGCGATACCCGACATCCCGGCGCCGCCGATCCCGACCATATGGACCCGGGCCAGTTCCGGTGGCAGCGCGCCGGGACCGGTCTCGGGAGCGGTCAACTGCTCCCCGCTCACCGGCCCGCCGCCCGCAGCACGATCCGGGCGACCGCGTCGGCGGCATCGCGATGGCCGGCGCCGGCGGCGGCACGGCCCATCTCGGCAGTGCGTGCTGGATCCGTGAGCAGCGGTATCACCTCGTCGATCACATATTCGGGGGAAAGTTCGGGGTCGGCAACGATTCTGCCACCACCGGCCGCGACAACGGGCCGGGCATTGAGTTCCTGTTCGCCGTTTCCGTGCGGCAGCGGTACGTACACCGCGGGCAGTCCGACCGCCGATACCTCGGCGACCGTCATCGCCCCGGACCGGCAGACCACCACGTCGGCGGCGGCGTAGGCCAGGTCCATCCGCGAAAGGTAGGGCACCGCCACATAGGGTGCGGCGGGGTCCACCGACTCGATCTCGAGGGTGTTCTTCGGGCCGTGTGCGTGCAGCACCGAGATCCCGGCCGCGGCCAGTTGCGGGGCCGCACCGGAAATCGCCTCGTTGAGCGAACGCGCCCCCTGCGAGCCGCCGAACACCAGCAGGACCGGGCCCTCCGCCGGTAACCCGAAATGCTCCCGCGCCTGCGCGCGCAACCCGGCCCGGTCGAGCGAGGTGATCGCCGAACGCACCGGAATACCCACGACCTCGGCGTCGAGGCCGGAACCCGGAACCGCGGCCAGCACCCGGGCCGCCCGCCGCGCGCCGACCTTGTTCGCGATACCGGCCTTCGCGTTCGCCTCGTGCACCACCACCGGTACAGCGCGGCGGCGGCGCAGCGCGCCGCGGCCCGCGGCCAGATAGGCGGGCAGCGCGACGTAACCGCCGAATCCGACGACCACATCGGCCTCGACGGCGTCGATGATCTCGCGGGTCCGCGATACCGACGCCCGGACCCGGCCCGGCAACCGCAGCAGATCGGCGCTGGGTTTCCGCGGCAGCGGCACCGGCGGGATCAGTTCGAGGGGGTAGCCCCGTTCGGGTACCAGGGTGGTCTCCAGGCCGCGCTGGGTGCCGAGCGCGGTCACCCGGATACCGGGATCCAGCCGGCGCAGCGCATCGGCGACGGCCAGGGCCGGCTCGATATGCCCGGCCGTACCGCCACCCGCGACGATCACCGATATCCCGTCCGCGCGCGACGCCGTGTGCTCGTCTGCGGACTGAGGTGCGCTCACCTGTTTCTTCCCCGTTCTCGTGCGTGTGTCACCGAATAGCTGGGTTCCCAGGCCCGGGTCGCTCGGAGTGTGTCGGTACCCCGGCTGTTGGCGCGCTGCCGCGTGCGCGACTGCTCGTCCCGCGGGTCGGTACGGGCCGGGCGGCGAGCCGGGCCCTGGTCGCGGGCCGGTGCGGCGGCGCGCGCCCGGACGGGATGGTAGACCTCCGGTTTCGGCAGCCGTAGCAGCCGGCTCACCCGTCCGTCCTGGCCGGCGTGCAGGGCCGCCACCGCTTCGGGTTCGTGCCGGGCGGCGTTGGCGATGATGCCGAACATGAGCAGTGTCAGGGCCAGTGACGAACCACCAGCCGATACCAGCGGCAACTGCAATCCGGTCACCGGCAACAGGCCCACCACATAGCCGATGTTGATCAACGCCTGCCCGGTTATCCAGGTGGTGGCGGTCGCGGTGAGCAGGCGTAGGAAGGGATCCACCGAGCGGGCGGCGATCCGCAGGCCGGTGTAGACGAAAAGCGCGAAAAGGCCCAGGACCAGGGCGCAACCCAGGAAGCCGAGTTCCTCGCCGATGATGGCGAAGATGAAATCGTTGTGCGAGTTGGGCAGATAGCTCCATTTGGCCCGGCTCTGGCCGAGTCCGCGACCCCACAGTCCGCCGTCGGCCAGTGAGTACATCGCCTGCCTGGCCTGGTAGTTGATGCCCTGCGGGTCGTCGGCGGGGTTGAAGAAGGCGCGCATCCGGTCGGAGCGATAGCCGGCGGAGAGGGCGAGGGCGAGGGCGGCGATGGCCCCCGAGGCGAGGATGGCGACGAACAGCCGTACCGGCAGGCCACCGAACCACAGCAGCGCCAGGAGCACGATACCGAGCGCGATGGTGGTCGACAGGTTCGGCTGCAGGACGATCAGCAGACATACCAGCAGACCCGCCGGAACCAGCGGTACCAGCAGATTCTTCAGACCACCGGGATCATTGGCCGCCCGGCCCGCGGCCCGCCGCGAGATCAGCAGGTGCGCCCCCCACACCACGAACGTCACCTTCACCAGCTCCGAAGGCTGGATCGAGAAAACTCCCAGGTCGATCCAGCGGCGCGCGCCGTTGACCGTACTCCCGACGCCCGGGATCAGCACCAGCACCAGCAGCAAGACCGAACCGGCGAACACCGGGAAGGACAGCTGCCGCAACCGGCGCAGCGGTATCCGCAGCGCGAGATAGAACAGCACCGCGCCGACCAGCGCGTACATCATCTGCTGTACGAACAGCGAATAGGCCGATCCGCCGTCGGCGTAGGACTCCACGCTGGAGGCCGACAACACCATCACCAATCCCAGCAGAGTGAGCAGGGTCGCGATGGTGACGACCAGATGGAATGAGGCCAGCGGCCGCGCCAGCCAGGCGCCGAACCGGCCCACCTGCACCTGTCGCGTGCCGCGCGGTCTCATAACCGCCGCCCGAGGTCCTCGTCCTTCAGGTCCTCGACCGCACCGGCGAAGCTGCGGCCACGATGGGCGTAGTCGGTGAACATGTCCAGCGACGCCGCCGCCGGCGCCAGCAGTACGGTATCGCCGGGTCCGGCGAACGCCGCCGCCTCCCGCACCGCACGTTCCATGATCGCGTCGGCGATCTCGGTGTTGCGGGTCCCGGTGATCGCTTCGTCCATGACTGCCTGCCCCATACCGGCATGATCCCGCGTATCCAACTCGACCACGGGGACTTCCGGCGCGTGTCGCGCCAGCGCGGCCGCGATCACCGGAGCGTCCACACCGAACAGCACGACCGCGACCAGTCGCTCGGCGACCTCCTCCACCAGATCCTCGACTCCGGCGCCCTTGAGCTGACCACCGGCCACCCAGACGACCTGCTGATGGGCGAGGATCGAGGACCGCGCGGCGTGCGGGTTGGTGGCCTTGGAGTCGTCGACGAACTCGACGCCGCCCAGTTCCCGGACCAGCGCCGACCGGTGCGGGCCGACCTTGTGCTCGATCAGCCCCTCACGGACGAACTGCGGCGCCACATCGATGGCCCGGGTCAGTGCGGCCGCGGCCAGAGCATCGGCGATACCGGCCGGTCCGGGTGGGCTGATCTCCTTGGATTCGGCCAGGATGGCCGCCTTGGTGAAGGCGCGATCCAGCAGCTTGCCGTCGACCACTCCGAGTTCACCGTCGGCGGGTACGCCGATCCGGAAGCCGATGGTGCGGCGGGCCTTCGAGCGGCGCGCCAGCCGGGCGGCCACCGGATCGTCGAGACCGACCACCCCGACCCGGCCGAGCAGGGCCCGCGATTTCGCGGCCGCGTAGGCGTCGAGTCCGCCGTGCCAGTCCAGGTGGTCTTCGGCCACGTTCAGAACGACCCCGGCTTCCGGGCGAACCGACGGCGCCCAGTGCAACTGGAACGACGACAGTTCGACCGCCAGTACCTGCGGACCCGGATTACGGCGCAGCGCGTCCAGGATCGGCAGGCCGATGTTCCCGCAGGCGACGCTGGGGATACCGGCGGCACGCAGGATCGAATGGGTCATCTGCGTCGTCGTGGTCTTACCGTTGGTCCCGGTCACCACCAGCCATTTGCGGACCGGACCGTAGATCCGGGCCTGATCCACCCACCAGGCGAATTCGACATCCCCCCAGACCGGGATGCCCTCGGATACCGCCGAGGCCAGGACCGGCGAATCCGGCCGCCAGCCCGGACTGGTGATCACCAGTGCGAACCGCGACCAGTCGGTGTGCTCGAGTTCGGGCGTGGGCGCGATATCCAGTCCCAGTTCGGCGGCCTCGGCCAGAGCCGCGGCACCGCTGTCGGTGACCACCGGCCGGGCCCCGATATCGCGCAGCGGTGTGACCAGCGAACGACCCGAGACTCCCCAGCCCGCGACCAATACCTCGCGGCCGCGCAGGAATTCCAGCATCGGGCCCGGCGAGCGCAGGGCCCGCGGCGAATGTTCCTCCATCGTCAACTCACCCGACCGCGGAGAGATATTCGCTGTAGAACAGCGAGAGTCCGGCCGCCGAGGCCATCGCGGCCAGCAACCAGAACCTGATGATCACCGTGGTCTCCGCCCATTTGCTCAGTTCGAAATGATGGTGGAACGGCGCCATCTTGAACAACCGGTTCCTAGTGGTGCGGAAGACGGCCACCTGCAGCACCACCGACGCCGCCTCGGCGACGAACAGCGCACCGATGACCACCATCAGCAGTTCGGTCCGGGTGGTGATGGACAGGCCGGCCAGCAGACCACCGAGGGCCAGCGATCCGGTATCACCCATGAAGATCTTGGCGGGCGCGGCATTCCACCACAGGAACCCGATGCACGCTGCCGTACCGGCCGCGCAGACCAGCGCCAGATCCAGCGGGTCGCGCACGTTGTAGCAGCCGGTCTCCGGTTTGGTCTCGCACGAGTGGTAGTACTGCCAGAACGTGATGACGACATAGCCGCCGAGGACCAGGCTCATCGATCCCGCGGCCAGACCGTCCAGGCCGTCGGTGAGGTTCACCGCGTTCGACCACGCCACCACGATGAGGCAGACGAAGGCCAGGAACACCACCACACTCATCGAGACGGTGTTGATATCGCGCACATAGGACAGTTGCCGGCTGGCCGGGGAGAGCCCACTGCCGCCCGGGAACTGCAATGCCAGCACACCGAATACCACCGCCGCGGTGATCTGGCCCAGATATTTACCCGCGGCCGTGAGCCCCAGATTGCGGCCCTTGCGGATCTTGATGAAATCGTCGATGAATCCGACGACACCCAGGGCGGTGGCCAGGCCGAGGACCAGCAGCGCCGAAGCGGTCGGACCTTCTGCCTCGTAACCGATCCCGATCAGATGGGAACCGAGATACCCGGCCCACATACCGATGATGATCGCCACCCCGCCCATCGTGGGCGTACCGCGTTTGGACTGATGGCTGGCCGGACCGTCGACCCGGATCTCCTGACCGAAACCCTGCCGGGCGAATATCCGGATCAGCAGCGGGGTCAACAGGATCGACACCGTCAGCGCGATCGCCGCCGCGAACAAGATCTGTCTCATCGCACTGCCTCCGTGCTCACCCCGTCGGCGGCGGTGCCGCCCGGTGCCGGTGTGCCGGCACCCGTATCCTTCTCACCCTCGGCCAGCAGCTGTTCGGCCACCGCCCACAGGCCGACCGATTGCGATGCCTTCACCAGCACCACATCACCCGCGCCGACTTCGGCGGCGAGCAACTCCACGGCCGCTTCGATATCCGGGACGAGCACCGATTCCTCACCCCATGAGCCTTCCATGACCGCTCCCTGGTGCATGCCCCGGGAGGGTCGTCCGGTTCCGACGACGATGAGCCGGTCCACATCGAGGCGGACCGCGAGACGGCCGATCCCGTCGTGTTCCACCACCGATTCCGGGCCGAGTTCGGCCATTTCGCCGAGCACCGCCCAGCTGCGCCGCGGGGTGTCGCCCGACCGGGCCATGGTGACCAGCGCCTTGAGCGCGGCCCGCATGGAATCCGGGTTGGCATTGTAGGAATCGTTGATCACCGTGACCCCGGCGACGCTCGTTCGCACGTCCATCCGCCGTGCCGATGCGGCGCGGGCGCCGGACAGCGCGGTGACCAGGGTGTCGAGATCGGCACCGCATTCCAGGGCCACCGCGGCGACCGACAGTGCGTTACCGACCTGGTGTTCCCCGTGCACGGCCAATGTCACCGGGCGGTCACCGAGCGGTGTGTGCAGGGTGAACGAGGCACGGGCCTGATCGTCGAGAGTCGTTGCCGTAGCACGGATCTGCGCGCTCGCGGAATGTCCGACCGTTACCACCCGGGCCACGGTACGCGAGGCCATGGCGGCGACTTTCGGATCATCGGCGTTGAGTACGGCGAGACCGCTTTCGGGCAGGGCCTCCACGAGTTCGCCCTTCGTCTGCGCGATGGCCTCGCGACTGCCGAATTCGCCGAGATGCGCGGTACCCACATTCAGCACCACCCCGACCGTCGGCGGCGCCACCCGCGCCAGCGCGGCGATATGCCCCGGACCACGCGCCGACATCTCCAGCACCAGGAACCGGGTCTCCGGACCGGCGCGCAGGGCGGTCCACGGATGCCCGAGCTCGTTGTTGAAAGAACCGGGCGGGGCCACCACCGGACCCAGCGGAGCGAGCACGGCCGCCAGCAGATCCTTGGTGGAGGTCTTACCCGAGGACCCGGTGACGCCGACCACCGTCAGCCCACCGGCCGCGACCAGACGCGAGACGCTCTCCCGGGCCAGCGCGGCCAGCGCGGCCAGCACCGCGGCGCCCGCGCCGGTCGAATCATGGCTCAGTGCAAGCGCACTCGACGGCACCGAGCCGGTCGCCGGTGGTACGACGAGGGCGGCAACTCCGACCGGCCGGGCCCCGAGCACGGCGATCGCGCCCGCCTCGATCGCGGCGGCGGCGTAGTCGTGACCGTCGACCCGCTCTCCCGGCAGGGCGAGGAAGATATCGCCGGGACCGACTCGGCGCGAATCGAATTCGACCGAACCGGTCACCCTGGCCTCCGGGTCACCGACGTCGTGCAGCGTTGCGCCCACGACCTCGGCGATATCCCGCAGTGTCATTTCGATCATGAAACTGTCAAGTCCTCCGCGCCCGTCGACCACGAACCGTTGTCCGCGCCCCCGGAACTGTGCCGCAGTGCCGAATCGATCGCCGCCGCGAGTACCTCGCGGTCGTCGAACGGATATTTCACCCCGTTGATCTCCTGACCTGTTTCGTGGCCCTTCCCCGCCACCAGCACCACATCACCGGCGTGGGCCCAGCCGACGGCCGCCGCGATGGCCGCCGTCCGGTCACCGATATCGCGGACCTCGCCGCGCTGATCTTCGGTGACACTCTGCGCGCCCGCGATCAGCGATCCCCGGATCGCGGACGGATCCTCGGTGCGCGGGTTGTCATCGGTGACGATCAGCAGATCGGCACCCCGGGCCGCGGCCGCGCCCATCGGCCCCCGTTTACTTGTATCCCGGTCACCGCCGGCCCCGACCACCACCGCCAGCCGTCCCCGGCTGCCCGCCGTGGCCAGATGGGTGCGCAGGGTCGCGATCACCGATTCCACGGCGGCGGGTTTATGGGCATAGTCCACCAGGGCCAGGAATTCCTGCCCGCGCTCCACTCGCTCCATCCGGCCGGGTACATCGACGGTCGCCAGCGCGGGCGCCGCCGTTCCCGGCGCGACCCCCGCCGCCGCGCACACCGCGACCGCCAGCAGACTGTTGGCGACGTTGTAGTCACCGGGCAACCGCAACCGCACCGGTATCTCACCCGCGGGCCCGCGCGCGGTGAATTCCTGTTCACCGCCGTGGGCGCGAGCGGGACCGGCCAGTGACCAATCCGCCGGTTCGGTGGTCGCCACCCGGATCGGCGCCGCCAGCCCATCGGCGAGCCGGCGACCCCACGCATCGTCCACACACACCACGGCGGTCCGCGCCGCGACCGGCGACTCCGGTTCGAACAACCGGCGCTTGGCGGCGAAATAATCTTCGAAATCGGCGTGGAAATCCAGATGGTCCTGCGACAGGTTGGTGAACGCACCCACCGCGAACCGCACCCCGTCGACCCGGCCCAGCGTCAGGGCGTGGCTGGACACCTCCATCACCACCGCGTCCACCCCTTGTTCCACCATCAGCGCGAACATGGCGTGCAGCTGTGGCGCTTCGGGGGTGGTGAGCGCGCTGGGGACCCGGCGGCCCCCGATCCTGGTCTCGATGGTGCCGATCAGGGCGGTGGACAGCCCACCGGCGGCCAGTCCGGCCTCCACCAGATACGACGTGGTGGTCTTACCGGAGGTGCCGGTGATACCGATGATCCGCAACCGCTCCGACGGATGTCCGTAGATCGCCGCCGAAAGCTCACCCAGGATCGCGCGCGGATTCTCGCGCACCAGGACCGGTACCGGCAGCTCACCGGCCAGTTCCGCACCGGCGGCATCGGTGAGTACGGCGACCGCGCCGCGGGCCACCGCATCCGCGGCGAACCGGGCGCCGTGCGCCCGGGAGCCGGGTAACGCGGTGAACAGATCACCGGGTAGGACCGCGTCGGAGCGCTGTTCTATCCCGGTGACGAGCAGGTCGGTGGCGACCGGTGGCCGAAGTTCGGCGTCGATCAGATCCAGCAGGTCGGGCAGCGGTGTCGACAGCGGCCGGGCCGGCCGCAGCGCGTGCTGGCTGGACTGCGCGGGCACAGGGTTCCTCTCTGCATGATGAAGCGCGGATACGACGACGAGTCAGGTTACCGACGACATGTCACGGTCGGGTAAGCCGGTTCGCCGAATCACGACGCCTGCAGGACGAACTGCCGTTCCGGTTCGCTGGACGGCGGTATCCGATCCCGCTGCAGGGCCCAGGAGGCGATGTCGTGGAACAGCGGTGCCGCCGACTGTCCACCGCTGCCGTCGGAGCTGCGTACCGGCGCGTCGAGCATCATTCCGATCACATAGCGCGGATTGTCCGCCGGTGCGATACCGGCGAAGGTGATCCAGTACGAGGAGCTCGAATAGCAGCCGCAGTTCGGATCGACCTGCTGCGCCGTACCGGTCTTCCCGGCGATCCGGTACCCGTCGACGGCGGCGGCGGATCCGGTACCCATCTGCACGCCGGTCGGGTCGTTCTGCACCACCGACTGGAACATGGTACGCAGCGTGCGCGAGGTCTCCGGGCTCACCACCCGCACTCCCTCGGGAGCCGGTTCTTCGGTGCGGGTCCCGTCGGGCGCGACGGTGGCGCGGACGATTCGCGGCGGCATCCGGACCCCGCCGTTGGCGATGGCCTGGTACATCCCGGTCATCTGCAGAGTGGTCATCGAAAGGCCCTGTCCGATGGGCAGGTTGGCGAAGGTGCCCCCGGACCACTGGTCGCGGGCGGGCACCCGGCCGGAACTCTCGCCGGGGAGTCCCACCTCGGTACGGCGGCCCAGGCCGAAGCGTTCGAGCATATCGGCGAACCGGTCCTCGCCGACGCGCTGAGCCAGCATGAGGGTGCCCACATTGGAGGATTTCCCGAAGATCCCGGTGGTGGTGTACGGGGCGACGCCGTGTTCCCAGGCGTCGCCCACGGTCACCCCGGACATATCGATACGGCCCGGCACCTGGTGTACCTCGTCGGGCGTGGTGAGGCCGTATTCGACGGCCGCGGCCGCGGTGACCACCTTGTTGACCGAACCGGGTTCGAACGGCTGGGTCACCGAAGGATTGTCCAGCCCGGCCGGATCCCAGTGCTGTGGACCGAGCGCCGGATTGAACGTGTTGTCGTTCGCCATCGCCAGTACCTGGCCGGTTTTGGCGTCCAGCACCACCGCCGAGGCCGATTTGGCACCCGAGCGATCCTTGGCCTGCTGGACCTGCTGCTGCACATGGTTCTGCAGGTACGAGTCCAGGGTGAGCTCGATATTGTTACCGTCCACGGCGGGCTGGCGGTCCCGGACGCTACCGGGTATGACCGCGCCGTCGGAGCCGCGGTCATAGGTGTAGGAACCGTCGGTCCCGGCGAGCGCCGAATCCAGTGACGCCTCCAGCCCGACCCGACCGTGACCGTCCCAGCCGGTGGCGCCCACGATATTGGCGGCCAGCGACCCACCCGGGTATTCGCGCGGGTCCTGGCGTTCGGTACCGATCTCCGGGAACTCGGCGGTGATCTCGTCGGCTTTGCGCGGGTCCACATTGCGCGCCAGGTAGACGAAGGTCTGGTCGCTGCGCAGCTTCTCCAGCAGCTCGGATTCTCCGGGCCCCTCGTCGCCGAGCACCTGATGGACGGTGCGGGCGATATCCTCGAGCCGTCGATCGGGATCGGGTGCCGTATCGTCCTTCGCCCGGGCATCGGCGAGGTCTTTGCGCACCCGGACCGGCTGGAAGTTCAGCGATTGGGCGGTGATGGTGAACGCCAGCGCCTTCCCGTTGCGATCGGTGATGGTGCCGCGGGTGGCGGGCAGATCCTGGTACGCGGTGCGCTGCCCGGCCGCCTGCGCCGACAGCGTCGGGGCGGCGACGGTCTGCAGCCACAGCAGCTGCAGGGCCACCACGGCGAGGGCCACCAGCATGATCAACCGGCCGACACCGAGCCGGATCCGCACCGGTCCCCCCGGCGCGGATCGGGTGCCCGGGCGCGGCCGCCCCGGCGAACGGGGCCGGCCGGGTGCGGACCGGGCGACCTCGGCGGCTTTCTTCTTCACCTTTCCGCGGTCGCTCGCGGCTCGGGATCTCGGCGCGGAATCGCGCCCACGACCCGACCCGCGCCGGTTCATCGGATCTCCTCACCCGCCGGGACAGGCGGCAGCGGCGCGACCGAGGTGGGTTCGACAGGGGCCGGCACGTCGACCGGGACCGGAGCATCGGCCGGGCCGGGCGCTGCCGCAGCACCCTCCACCGGAGCAGGAGCCCCGGCGGGCGCGGTGCCCTCGACCGGAGCACCGTCGCCCACGGCGGGGGCGGGCGGTGGCGCTACGTCCTCGGCCGGTGCAGCCCCCTCCACCGGGGCGGTCCCCGCCGGGGCACCGGTCTGTTCCGGCGCCGGGACGCCCTCGGCCGGCTGTGGCACCGAGGTGGGTTCGGACCCCGGCGCGGCGAGCACATCGCCCGGGCCCGGCGCGGCCGGATCCGCTCGGGGCAGGGCCGGGACCGGCACGATCCGCTCCCCGGGATCGGCGCCCGTACCGGGCGCCCCGGAGCGAGGTGGTGCGTTCAGCGGCGGAGCCGGTGGCCCCTGTGCGGGCATGGGCTCACCGACCACGGTGACCGTCCCGTCGGGGGTGACCATCAGCCGGGCCGGATCCGGTGCCGGGACCATGCCGAGTTCCCGGGCCCGGGTGGCGAGTTCGGGCGGGGAATCGGCCGCGGCGACCTCCCGCTGCAGGGCGGCGCGTTCGTCGGCGAGCACCCGGTTGGCTTCGCGCGCGTCGCTGAGCTGATAGCTGTCCTCGGCGGCGCGGGTGGTCAGCACCAGGGTGAGGGCGAGCCCACAGCCGAACATGGCCAGGATCGCGGCGACGAACGGTCCCCGCCCGGCCAACTCCGTCCGCGGCGCGGCCACCGGCGGCGTACCGGGCCCGCCGGTGCGCTGCCGGCGCCGGGCGTAGGCGCGCTGCGCCGCACCGGATTTCACCCGTTCCGCATCGTGTACCCGCCGAGCCGGCCGCCCGGTTTCGGTACGTGTGCTCACGCTCATACCTGACACCCCCGTATCGGTGTGATGGCCCGCGGTATCGACCCGCGCGCCCCTGTGCTGTGGTCCGTAATGCCCAGCCGGTGCTCCCCTGACACCACAACTCCGCGGACACCGATGCGACAGGCGGATATCGCATCCACACCGTCGTACCGCAGATATCGGTCGCGGACAAGCGAATTCGCTGCTCCGCGGACCGCTGCGGCACGGCCGGTGCCGGTGTCCGGATTCATCCCGCGTCCTGTGCGATCTTCTCGGCGGCGCGCATCCGGACCGGCGCGGCGCGCGGGTTCTCCTCGATCTCGGCGGGACCCGCCTGTTCGGCGCCCCGGGTCAAGATCCGGAACTCCGGGCCCATACCCGGTAGTTCTACCGGAAGCCCCACCGGGGTACGAGATTTCGCGCGTTCGGCCAGTTCGTGCTTGACGACCCGGTCCTCGAGTGATTGATAGGACATGACCACGATGCGCCCGCCCGGCCGCAGCGCCGCCAGGGCGGCCGGTAACGCCGCGCGCAGCGAATCGAGTTCGCCGTTGACCTCCACCCGCAACGCCTGGAAGGTCCGCTTCGCCGGATGCCCGCCGGTTCGGCGGGCGGGCGCGGGGATGGTGTCGTAGAGCAGGCTCACCAGTTCGGCACTGGTACGCAGCGGTTGCCGGGCGCGCCGGCGCACCACCTCGGCGGCGATCCGGTTCGCGAAACGTTCCTCGCCGTAGACCTTCAGCACCCGGGCTATCTCGCCCTGGCTGTAGGTGTTGAGTACATCGGCGGCGGTCGGACCGGTGGTCGCGTCCATCCGCATATCCAGCGGGGCGTCCACGGAGTAGGCGAAACCCCGTTCGGCTTCGTCCAATTGCATGGACGAGACACCGAGATCCATCAGGATGCCGCTCACCGAATCGGTGGCGGGCAGGCCGGCCCGGGCGAGCGCGTCGGCGATTCCGTCGTATCGCGTATGGACCAGGGTGGTCCGGTCGGCGTAGGGCCGGAGACGTTCGGTGGTGAGCGCGAGCGCCCGGGTATCGCGGTCGAGACCCACGAGCCTCAGATCGGGGTGGGTGCGCAGAAAATATTCGGCGTGGCCACCGAGTCCGAGCGTCGCGTCGAGGTAGACGGCCGCCGGAGCGTCGAGCACCGGATCGAGCAGTTCGCCGGCGCGGGTGAGCAGAACAGGGACGTGTCGTGTGCCGTGCTGCTCACGGTTCAAATCGACCTCCGGGGATCCTTAGCCTCGCTCCGTGACGACCCGATCCGGGTCGCGCCGCACCCGGTACGGGTGCGGATCATCGGCGCCGAAGCGGGCGAACAATTGATTGCGCGAGATGCGGCCACGCGACCGATCTATCCGCACGCTCACAGTGTGTGCGGCAGAAGGAAATCGGCGACGTTACGAATGCCGCGGGGTCTCTGACCGAAGCGGCACCTGGCGTCGGGGAAGTACGTCAGGGTCCGCATCCGGGCAGAGGCCGCGTGGCACTCGCGCGGGCTAGAAGATTCCGCCCAGTGCCTCGTCTCTCGCTTGCGCGTAGTCCTCCTCGTGCTCGGCGAGGTAGGTCTCCCACGCCTGCTTGTCCCATATCTCCAGGAAGTCGACCGAACCGATGACCGTACAGTCGCGGGTGAGGTTTGCGTACCGGCGATGTTCGGCCGACAACACGATCCGGCCCTGCGAATCCAGCCGCTGCTCATCCGTGCCCGCTGCCAGCGCCCGGATGAATGCCCGCGCCTGCGGGTTGCTCCGGGATGCCGACGCAGCTCGCCGGGCGAGCGCACTGAACTCGTCCTTCGGATAGACGGCAAGGCTGTGGTCCTGCCCTTTGGTGACCATCAACCCTCCCGCCAGATCGTCTCGAAACTTCGCGGGCAACGTGAGTCGCCCTTTGTCGTCCAGACGAGGTGTGTAAGTACCGAGAAACAACCCGATACCTCCTACCGGACCACCTCGAATGGTGTTGACCGGCTAGGCCGGTCGAGTGCCTTGCAGCCTCTCCTGTAGTGCGCGCTCCACATTACCCCACTTTCCCCCACTTTCAATCGAAACACGGGGTGATGTGCCTCCCCGCCCGGCGGATTTCGCAGGTCACCCCAGCTATCACCGGCTGGGTGAACTTTTCGCGGCCCCTGCCTCCTTGCGCGCGTCCACGACCATCGACTCCGGCGGCTCCCGTCAACTTCCAGCAAACACCCTGTTCACGCGAGCTCGGACGAGCGGGTGGGGCGCGGTGGAGGAACCCGGTGGGGCGTTGTGGGAAAGGTGGCCCCGTGCACGTCCGGCGCGGACCCGGCCCCGCGCCGGACCCCGGGCCGGGTGCACGCACGAACAGCGGTGCCGCACCGGGCTACCGGCGCGGCACCGCTGTCGGCTCGTATGGCCGGTTCGAGATCGGCGGGCGGTTACTCCTCGAACCTTCGGCGGAAACGGTCCTCCATACGTTCGGTGAACCCACCGGAGCGGCGCGGACGCCCGCGCCCGCCGGCTCGCTCCGACGACGACCCTGCCCCCGACGCATCGCCCGGCGAACCGCCGCCGCTGCCCGGCGAGGCACCCTTGGCGCCACCGAGCAGGAGTAGAACTCCCGCGCCGAACATGACGATGAATCCGATCAGGCTGATGATCGGAAAGCCGCCGGGTCGCACCGGAAGGGCGATCCCCGCGACGAGTAGGACAAGGCCCAGGACGAACAAGGCCGCGGCCTGGAGTCGACGACGACTCGAGGTCGTACGAAGACGTCCACCGCGGACGGACGAGGCGAACTTCGGATCCTCAGCATAGAGAGCGCTCTCGATCTGTTCGAGCATGCGCTGCTCGTGCTCGGAGAGTGGCACGGTACCTCCCCCGGCACTAGGTCGTGGCTGTCGCCTCCGGGTAGGCGACAGATAACCCCTTGGCGGCTATCTGTCATCAATGATACGAGTTCGCCAGGAGCGGTACCACCATATGGGTACAGCCGAACGAAGTTCGTCGCCCGATCGAATCGGGCCGGGGCCGAATACAGAGGTCCGACGGCCGGCGGTGACCTCTAGTGAGGCGTGTCGTCCCTCTCACCGGCAGCACGTAGCCGCGCGGCCGGTGCGATGAGATCCTCGACATCGTGCAGGAAGGCTCCCACCCGCGAAGCGAACTCGTCGGCCCACTCCGCGCCGATCTCCCGGGGCAGCCCGGCCTCCAGCGCCGCCCGGGTCGCGGAATGGCCACTGAAATAGTCCGCCCACATCACGAATTCGGGTGCCGCGCGCTGCAACATCACCCACGCGTTACGCGATCGTGCCCGCGGCGCGGTATCGGCACCGGTGAGCGCCAGCACCGCTCCCGCGCCGCGCAGGGCCGCCAGGTAGGCGACCCGGAAACGCTCCTGCGGATCCTGCTCGCCGGCCGCCTCCATGAGCAGCCCGTCGGCGCGCCGCAGCAGCATCCCCGCCCGGCCCGGCTGCACCGGGTGCATGCTTCGTTCCGGCATGGCCGTCCCTCCGTATCTCGCCCGTCACTCCCCGCGGCGGTCCGCCGGTATGGCAGGCTGAGCGTGCACCGCGGGGGCCGAACAGGCATTCGAACGTTTGGCTCGAGCTTGAATATAGAGACGACCACCGACATGTTCGTGTGCCCGAAACCGCAGCTCCGCCCCCGCCGACCGCGAAAGAGCCCACCGATACCGCAATGACCGCTGTCAAGTCGAATCATCTCCCCGCCCCGGTCGTCGTCGACCTCTCGGTAACCGCGCTGCGCGCCCGGTTGCACGACGCACTGGCCGTGTACGTCGCAGCCATGGACTATCCGCGCGGTACCGAGCACCATCGCGCACCGATGTGGACCGAGCACACCCACCGGGTCGGGTGGCAGGCGGTCGCCGCGGTTGTCCCCGAGGACAACGGCGAGTTCGACCTGCGCCGCTCCCCCATCGTGGCCGTCGCCTACGGGTATCGCGGCGGACCGCAGCAGTGGTGGCAGCAGCAGGTGCATGCGGGTATGCGCCGGACCGGTTGGCCGGAACCGGTCGCCCAGCAGCTGCTCGGCGACTATTTCGAACTCACCGAGCTCCATGTGCATCCGAGCGCGCAGGGCCGCGGTATCGGGGCGACCCTGCTGCAGCGTCTGCTGCGGGACCGCCCCGAGCACGCCGTCCTGCTGTCCACTCCCGAGGTGGGCGAGGAGGACAACCGGGCCTGGCGCCTCTACCGGCGGATGGGTTTCCGGGATGTCCTGCGCGATTTCGTCTTCGCCGGCGATACGCGCCGCTTCGGGATCCTCGGCCGGTCGCTACCACTGCTGCCGTGAGTGTGGTGATCATCGGCTCCGGCCACAACGCGCTGGTGGCAGCCTGCTATCTGGCGCGGGAAGGGCACCGGGTCCGGGTGCTGGAGAGCGATACCGTACTGGGCGGGGCGGTCTCGACCGTGGAACGTTTCCCGGGCCACCGCGTCGACCGGGGTTCTTCGGCACACCTGATGGTCCGGCACACCGGGATCGTCGAGGAGCTCGAACTGGACCGTTTCGGACTGCGCTACCTCGACTGCGACCCCTGGGCCTTCGCCCCGGCCTGTCCGGAGACGGGCGCCGCACCGATCGTGTTCCATCGCGACCTCGACCGGACCTGCGCGTCGGTGGCCGCCGCCTGCGGTGACCGCGATGCCGCGGCGTACCGGCGTTTCGTGGGTGTGTGGGAGCCCCGGGCACGGCGGGTGATGCGCTCGTTCGGCGGCGCACCGACTCCCGGCCGGCTGCTGCGCTCGTTCTGGGGGCTGGACGCCCGAGACGGCGGGAGCGCGCTGTCCCGGGAGTTCCTGCAGTCCGGTGACGCGCTCCTGGACACCTGGTTCGACGACGAGCGTTTGAAGGCCGCGCTGGCCTGGTTCGGCGCCCAGTCCGGGCCGCCGATGTCGGAACCGGGAACGGCGCCGATGGTCGCGTTCGCGGCGCTGATGCACACCCTGCCGCCGGGCCGGGCGGTAGGCGGTAGCGGCGCCCTCACCGAGGCCCTGGTGGCACGGCTGCGCAGCGACGGCGGCGAGATCGTCGCCGGCGACGCGGTCACCACGCTGACCCGCCGTGTGGACGGCTGGCGGGTCGGTACAGCGGCGGGGCGGGCATACGACTCCACGACCGTGATCGCGGGAACCCATATCCTCACCACGCTCGACCTGCTGGGGGCCGGCGGATTCGAGCCGCGAACGCTCGACCGCTGGCGGCGGCGAATCCGGGTGGGCCCCGGGATCGGCATGGTGGTGCGAGTCGCGACCGACGCGCTCCCCCGGTATTCGGGCGCGACGACCGACGAATCCGCGCCGGGTCTGCAACTACTCGTAGCGGATCGACGCCGCCTGGCGCTGGCGCACGGCAGTGCCGCGGGCGGGCGGCTGCCCCCGCGGCCGATCGTGCTCGCCATGAGTTTCAGCGCACTGGACCCGAGTATCGCGCCCACCGGGCAACACCAACTCTCGCTGTGGTCGCAATGGCACCCCTACCGTCTCACCGCGGAAGGCGGCTGGGCCCGGCACGGCGAATCGGAAGCGGACCGGATCATCGCCGAACTCGATCGCTACGCACCGGGTTTCGCCGGGTCCGTACTGGACCGCCATATCCAGACACCGGTCGATCTGGAACGCGAGATGGGGCTGCGCGGCGGCAATGTCATGCATGTGGAGATGAGTCTCGATCAGATGATGCTGTGGCGCCCGCTACCGGAGCTGTCCGGGCAGCGGGTGCCGGGCGCGCCCGGTCTCTATCTGACCGGCGCGTCGACGCATCCCGGCGGCGGAGTGTCGGGGGCGAGCGGCCGCACCGCCGCGCGTCTGGTGCTGCGCGACAGCCGCGGGATCCGCAAGTGGATACGCCGCTAGCCGGGCCGGGGGCCCGGCCCGCGCGATGGCGCGACCTGCTACCGGCCGGTCTGCTGGTCGTGCTGGTCGGAACGCAGATCGCCTATCCGCTGACCAGTGGCGCGGCCCGCGACGCGGTAACGGTGGCCGTGGTCCTGTTGACCGCCGGTACCGCACTGCTGCACGCCGCGGTGACCCGCGGTATCGGCTACGCCGCCGGGTTCCTGGTGATCGTGTCCGGGATCGGGCTGGCGGCCGAGGCCGTGGGCACGGCGACCGGGATCCCCTTCGGGGCCTACGAGTACGCGGACGGACGGCTCGGGCCGGAGCTGTTCGACGTACCGCTGGTGGTCCCCCTCGCCTGGACCGGCGGGCTGTATCCGATCTGGGTGGTCGCCGGTCTGCTGTGTCCGGGTCCGGTGACACGGATCGCCGCCACCGCGATAGGCGCGGTGGGCTGGGATCTGTTCCTCGATCCGCAGATGGTGGCCGACGGGCAGTGGCAGTGGGCGGTCACCGATTCCGGGCTGCCGGGCCTCGCCGAGATCCCCTGGACCAACTATCTCGGCTGGCTGGCGGTGGCGGCGGTGATGGCGGGAGCACTCACCGGCTGGGAACGGTCCGCCGCCCGATCCGCGCGGATCGGGGTGCCGGTGGTGATGTTCCTGTGGACCTGGCTCGGTTCGGCGCTCGCACACGCGGTGTTCCTCGGACTGCCGTATTCGGCCGGCTACGGCGCGGTCGTGCTGGGGGTTCTCGGTATTCCGCTACTGGTCCGGCTGGTGCGCGACGGCACCGGCGGTCCGTCCGAGCACGATCGGCGGATCCTCGGGCCCGTCGCATGGCGTGGGTGAGTTCGGGCCTGGCACCATGTCATCCGTGCCTCCGAGTCCCGTTACCGCGAAACCCGGCTCCCCGGTCCCCGCTCCGCGCTCGCGCCGCCGCCTGCGGTCGCGGATAGCCGCGGCCTTCGTCCTGGCCGCGCTGCTCACCCCCGCGCTGGCCGGATGCCTCCGCGTCCAGGCCTCCATGGGCCTGTCGTCCAACGACCGGGTCTCGGGCCGGATCGTCGCCGCGGTCGTACCGGAGAACAGCGAGGACAAGGGCCCCCAGCTCACCGCCCCGGAAACCCTTGCCACCAAGGTGCGCATCGAGCCGTACAACCAGGACGGATACATCGGCAGCGAGGTGTACTTCGACGATCTGAACTTCGGCGAGGTGGAACAGCTGTCCCAGCTTTCGGAGCAGGCCCAGGGCCTGTTCGACCTGAAGTTCCAGCGCAACGGCGATCTGGTGAGCCTCAACGGCCGGGTGGACCTGGAAACGTTGGCCCCACACGGATCCGATGTGCAACTGAGTGTGGCTTTCCCGGCCCGGGTCGCCAAGACCAACGGCAACCGCGAGGGCGATTCCGTGGTCTCCTGGAAACTTCCCGCCGGTGAGGTCAGCACCGTCCGCGCCGAGGTGGGCTACGCCGATCCCAACACCCGTTCCTTCGCGGGCTGGGCGGGGATCGTCGGCGGGATCACGCTCGCGGTCGCGGCGGTGGTCATCGCACTCGCCTATGTGGACCGCAATCCGCCGGCACCGGGCGGACCGGCCGGGTTCTCGCTGCGACGCTGGTGGGACCAGGTCAAATCCGACGCATGAGATCGGCCGCGCGGGCGCCGGGAGGATGGAGCCGCCTGGTGACCATGGGCACCGGCTTCGCCGTGTCCGGGGCCGCGCTCGCCGCCTGGAACCGGCTCACCGTCCCCCGCCTGCCCGACCGCGCCGGCCCGGTCGACGAAACCGTCACGGTCTGTGTACCCGCGCGCAACGAAGCCGCGCTGCTCCCCGGACTGATCGGTGATCTGCGCGCCCAGGCCGGTATCGCGCGCTTGCGCATCCTCGTCCTGGACGACGCCTCCACCGACGATACGGCCGCACAGGCCCTGCGGGCGATGGACGACGACCCCCGGTGCGAACTGCTCCGCGGTACCACCGACCCACCACCGGGCTGGACCGGTAAGGCGGCGGCCTGCGCCGCGCTGGCCCGACACGCACGGAGCGACGGCGGGATCGGGTCCGGCGTACTGGTTTTCCTCGACGCCGATATCCGGCTCGCGCCGACGACGCTGGCCGCGGCCGTCACGCGGCTGCGCCGGGAGGACCTCGCGCTACTGGCGCCGTGGCCCGAACAGCGCGCCGAAACCGTGGCCGAGCGTGCGGTGCAACCGCTGCTGTGCTGGTCCTGGGCGACCACTCTGCCGGTGGCCCGGGCCGATCGCGGCACCTACCCGTCGACCGTGGTGGCCTGCGGACAGTTCCTGGTGTTCGACGCGGCGGGGTATTACGCGATCGGCGGTCACGAGCCCGTCGCCGGCAGTGTCACCGAAGACCTCGATATCGCCCGGGTGCTGCGCCGGGCCGGCCGGCGGACCGCGACGGTGGCAGCGGGCGAATCGGCACGGACCCGGATGTACCGGAACACGAACGAACTGGTGGCGGGCTACCGGCGCTGGCTCTGGTCGGCCTACGGCGGGTCGGTCGCCGGCGGCGTGGCGGTGGGCACCGTCGCCGCGTGGGCCTACTGGCTGCCCCCGCTGGCCGCCGTACTGGGCCACGGCCGCACGCGCCGGATAGGCCTGCTGGGTTACGCCGCCGCGGTCACCGGCCGGCTGCTGGCGCGCGATCTGGAGAAAGCGCGGCGGCCGGACCGGCACGACCTCGTGGACGCGCTCGCGCACCCGGCCTCGGTCGCGGCCTACCTATTGCTGTGGCAACACTCACATCGCGCCCACCGTCGCAACGCCCTGACCTGGCGCGGACGTGTCCTTACACCCCGCCAAGAGCTGGATTCTCACTGATTCTTGGTCTTGTGCCCGCACCGGAGCGGCCGGATGATGAACCCGCCCGGCACGACCGGCGGGCAGGGCCGCGACGGCCCGGGTTCCGAGGAGGCTGCACCATGACCATTGTCGGCCACACCAGCGTCGATACCACCTGGACGCAATGGTACGAGCGGTGCTCGGTCCGGCTGCGCAGCCCGCACGGCAGCAGCGACCCGGTCGCCCGGCACCGGCTCGGCGAGGCACCGGAACAACTGCCCGGCCTACCCGGCACCTGGTGGGTGATCGACGGCCGCGTGTTCATCGCCGCCAAACCCGGCGACCGGCTGGACCACGCCGGCGAACGTATCGCCGGTATCGAGATCATCGATCCGATCGACGGCGCTCCGGGACTGATCCTGCGGCACGACGACCGTGCGCTCGAGGTGGTCCGCCGCGACGACCTCATCACGGTCAACGTCTACGCCCCCGCCGACTGACGCCGGTCCGCCCGGCGACTCAGGCGCTGAGCGGTGACGCGGTGACGCCGTAACCCAGATTGGTCAGCACCTCGCTGGTCGCCTTGGCGAAGTTCAGGGTGATGAAGTGCAGACAGGGGGCGCCCTCGGCGATCAACCGCGCACCCATCTCGGTGGCGATCTCGATCCCGGCGGCCCGGACCGCGGCACGATCCTCTTCCGGCCCCGAGCCGGCGGCCGCACGCAATCGCTCGATCACCCGTTCAGGTAGCGGCCGGCCGCACAACTGCTCGGCCCGCTCCACCGTGCGCAGCGAGGTGATCGGCATCAGTTCCGGGATGATCGGCTTGGCGCCCTCCTCCGGATCCAACGCGGCGATCCGATCACGCAGCCGTAGGTAGTCGTCGACGTCGAAGAACATCTGGGTGATCGAATACTCCGCGCCCGCACGCAGTTTCGCCGCCAGGTGCCGCGTATCGTGATCGAGGTCGATCGAGCGGTGGTGACCCTGCGGGAACGACGCCACCCCGACATGGAAATCGCCGAGGTCGCGCACGATCCGCACCAGCTCCTCGGCGTATTCCACCCCGCCGGGGTGTTTGTGCCATTCCCCCAGCGGATCGCCCGGCGGGTCGCCACGCAGCACGAGAATATTGCTGATACCGGAATCGGCGTAGGCCCCGACGATCGAGCGCAGTTCGGCGACGCTGTGCCCGACCGCGGTGAGATGACCGACCGGCAACAGGGTGGTCTGCAACGCCAGTTCCCCGGTGACGCGCACCGTACGGTCGCGGGTGCTGCCACCGGCGCCGTAGGTCATCGAGACGAATGCCGGGTGCATCCGCTCGAAGGTACGCACCGCACGCCACAGCCGCTGCTCACCCGCCTCGTCGCGAGGTGGGGAGAACTCCACGGAGAAGGGCACGGCGCCGTCGGCGTGCCGGCCCAGGCGCTGCACGACCGAAGGCGTCGCGGAGACGTCCGGTGACGTGGGAGACGGCCGGCCAGGGGTCGGTAGTCCCCGCGCGTTGTCGAAAGTCACCGACCCAGTCTAGAGCCGACCCCGCACCTGCCCCGAGTGTCTCCTGTCCGGTCCGCTACCCGATCCCGGCCCGGGGCCGCGCGCGCGTATTCTGCGATCAGGTCCCGCCGCCGCGGCGGGCGAACGTGGGTCGCTCCCGCAGCAGCGGCCGCCACCGGCCGCTCCCACGGGCATCGAACGAGCTGGGAGGTCACCCTGTCCGCCGGAACCGGTATCCCGACCCGGTCGGGTCCCCTCTCGGCCGTCCCCGGGACAGCGGCCTTCGCGACGGCCGTGGAACAGGCCCTGACCGATTTCTTCACCTCCCGCCACGATCCGGTCGCCGAATTGGGTCCGGTATTCGCCGACAGCGTCGAGGCACTCGAATCGTTCACCCTGCGTGGCGGCAAACGCACCCGGCCCGGGTTCGCGTGGATGGGCTGGCTGGGCGCCGGTGGCGATCCGGCGAGCACCGAGGCGACCGCGGTGCTGCGCGCGTGTTCGGCCCTGGAACTCGTCCAGGCATGCGCGCTGATCCACGACGACATCATCGATTGCTCCCGCACCCGGCGCCGGTTCCCGACCGTGCATGTGGATTTCGAACAGCGGCATCACCGCGCGGCCTGGTCCGGAGACTCGGCGCACTACGGCGAATCGGTGGCGATCCTGCTCGGCGATCTGGCGCTGGCCTGGGCCGACGATATGGTGCACGACGCCGGACTCGATCCGGCGGCACTGGCCCGGTTCGCGGCGGTATGGGCCCGGATGCGCACCGAGGTACTGGGCGGCCAGTTGCTCGATGTGCACGGCGAGGCCAGCGGCGACGAATCGGTGGCCGCGGCGCTGCGGATCAACCGCTACAAGACCGCCGCCTACACGGTGGAACGCCCGCTGCACCTCGGCGGGGCACTGGCCGACGCCGACCCCGGACTGATCACCGCCTACCGCACCTACGGGACCGATATCGGGATCGCCTTCCAGCTCCGCGACGATCTGCTGGGGGTGTTCGGCGATCCCGCGGTGACCGGTAAACCCTCCGGGGACGATCTGCGCGAAGGTAAACGCACCGTCCTGGTCGCCGAAGCGCTGCAACGCGCCACTCCGGCGGCGGCCCGGAAACTGCGCACCGAGATCGGCACCGATCTCACCGAGGAACAGGTCGGCGAATTGCGGACGCTGCTCACCGAACTCGGCGCGGCGGACGCGGTGGAAGCCCGGATCACCGCATTGACCGATCAGGGCCTGACCGCGATCGATGCCAGTACCGCCACACCCGAGGCCAAGACTCGGCTGCGGGCGATGGCCCTGGCGGCCACCCGGCGCGCGGCATGACCACCGGTGAGCCGCGGCCGACCGCGGTGGCGGGCCCGCACGCACCGGCGGGCAGCTCGTGAAGTCGGTGACCGGCCCCGTGGAGCGGGTGGTCGTGGTCGGCGCCGGGTTGTCCGGTCTGGCGGCCGCGCTGTACCTGACCGGTGCCGGCTGCTCGGTCACCCTGGTGGAGCGCGCCGATCATGTCGGCGGCCGGGTCGGGCGGTACCGGTTCGCCGATTACGAGATCGATTCCGGCGCGACCGTACTCACCCTGCCCGGACTCGTCGACGACGCATTGGCCGCGGTGGGAGCTGATCCTTCGACCACGGTGCCGCCGTTGCGGATCCGGCAGTTGGATCCGGCCTACCACGCCCGCTTCGCGGACGGATCCGACCTGCGCGTGTACGCCGACCCGGACCGGATGAGCGCGGAAGTCGAGCGGAGTTGCGGCCCCGGCGAAGCCGTCCGGTATCGGCGGTTACGGGACTGGCTGGGCCGTGTGTACCGGGCCGAATACGACGAATTCCTGGCGGCGAACTTCGATTCACCGCTGGATATGGTGCGGTACCCCGCAAAACGAGCGGCTCTGCTCGAACTGATCCGGCTCGGTGCCTTCGGCCGGCTGGGCAACCGGGTCACCCGGACACTGCGCGACCCGCGGCTGGCCCGCCTGTTCACCTTCCAGGCGTTGTACGCGGGAATGACACCCGAGCAGGCACTCGGTGTGTACGGCGCGATCCCCTATATGGACACCGGTCTCGGCGTCTACTTCCCCGACGGCGGAATGCGATCTGTCGCCGAGACCATGGCGGGTGCGTTCACCGCCGCCGGTGGCCGGCTCGAACTCGGTACCGAGGTCACCGGACTCGACCACCACCGCGGCCGGGCCCGGCGAGTGCTGCTGGCCGACGGCCGGGACCTGCCCTGCGACGCGGTGATCCTGACCGCTGATCTGGGGTCGCTGGATCGCTTCGGCGCGCGCCCGCGTCGACGGCTGCGGGCCTCCCCGTCGGCGGTCGTCGCGCACGGCACCGTACCCGCCGAGATCACCGGAACCTGGCCGGTACAGGCACATCACACCATCGACTTCGGCGCCGCCTGGTCGCGGACCTTCGCCGAGATCACACCCCGCCGCGGGGGCCGTCTCATGAGCGATCCGTCACTGTTGCTGACCCGGCCCGCGCTGAGCGATCCGGGGCTCTACCTCACCCGCGGCGAGGCCCGTTACGAACCCTTCTCGCTGCTCGCTCCCTGCCCCAACCTGGATTCGGCACCGTTGGACTGGACTCGGCTCGGACCCTCCTACCTGCGGGAACTACTCGCCGTCCTGGAGGAGCGCGGATACCACGGGATCTCGGCGCAGTTCCGCGTGGACCGGCTCGACACGCCCGCGACCTGGCTGGATCAGGGCATGATCGCCGGGACGCCGTTCTCGGCCGCGCACCTGTTCCGCCAGACCGGCCCCTTCCGTACTCGTAATCTCGCGCGCGGCAAGGAGAACGTGGTCCTGGCCGGATGCGGGACGACACCGGGCGTCGGGGTACCCACCGCGCTGTTATCGGGAAAACTCGCGGCACAGCGCGTTGTGGGCGAGAATCGCGGTGCCCGGACGCGCGCCCCCGCTACCGTCCGGCTGCCTTCCGTGACGGAAGCCGTAAACTGAGCGCCGACCTATTCGCCCGCGGTTGCGACCGCCGACCATCCAGGGGGGACCGACACCGGATGCCAGCCCCCTATATGCACACCACGACCACCACTGTTCCCGTCGCCGACGCCGACGCGGCAGTTTCGGAACCGCAGACCGCGCGGACGGCAGGACGTGCCGGTTTCGCGCCCGGATTCTGGGGTTGGCTGCGTTTCTGCGCCGATTTCCTGCGCAGCCCGGAAGGTCATGCGGCGCTGCTCGGCTTCGCCGGCGCGGTCATGATCACCTTCGGTGGTTTCGGCGCCGGCGGCGTACGCAAACGCGATCCACTGCTCGAGGCCGTGCACCTGTCCTGGCTGCGGTTCGGGCACGGTTACGCGCTGTCGATGATCTGTGTCTGGGCCGGGGTGCTGATGATGGTGGCCGCGTGGGTGCGGCTGGGCCGGATAACCCTGGGCTTCGGCGGCCACACCGGCGAGGTGCGGCTCAACGAGCTACGCGCCATCGTCGGTATCTGGATCGCCCCGTTGATGTTCGCGGTGCCGATGTTCAGCCGCGACGCCTACTCCTATCTCGCCCAGGGCGCGCTGCTGCGCGACGGTTTCGACCCCTATCAGGTGGGCCCGGTCGCCAATCCCGGAATCCTGCTCGACAACGTGAGCACCGTCTGGACCACCACCACCGCCCCCTACGGTCCGGTGTTCCTGTTGATGGGTCGCGCGATCACCGCGGTGACCGGGGACAGCGTGGTCGGCGGCACGATCGTCCTGCGCTTCGTCATGCTGCCCGGCCTGGTGCTGATGATGTGGGCGGTGCCGTACCTGACCAAACACCTCGGTGGCCGGCCCGCCGTCGCCCTGTGGCTGGCGGTGCTGAACCCGCTCGTGCTCATCCACCTGATCGGCGGCGTGCACAACGAGATGCTGATGGTCGGGCTGATGTGCGCCGGGATCGCGCTCGTGCTGGAACGCCATCATGTGGCTGGGATCGTGGTGGTGGCGATCGGGGTCGCGATCAAAGCGACCGCCGGTGTCGCACTCCCGTTCCTGGTGTGGATCTGGATGCTGCACGAACGCGACCGCCGCGCCGAGGACGGCCAGCGCGCCGCCCTGGCCACCACCAGCCGGGAGTTCCTGGCCCATCACTGGAAGATGTTCGCCAAGATCGCGAGCCTCGGCCTCGCCGTATTCGCGGTGGTTTTCGTGGCGGCTTCGGCGATCGCCGGCGTCGGAATCGGCTGGCTCACCGCACTGTCGGGGTCACGCAAGATCATCAACTGGTTGTCGCTGCCCACCGTCATGGCGCATGCCGTCACCTGGATCACCCCGTTCGGCCTGGATTCGACCCTCGAGGTGACCCGCATGCTGTGCATGCTGGCACTGCTGGCACTGCTGGTGTGGACCTGGTGGCGGTTCAAACTCAGCGAACGCGACGCGGTACTGGGCATCCTGATCGCCTTCGTCGCCATCGTGATCCTGTCGCCGGCCGCGCTGCCCTGGTACTACTCGTGGCCGCTGGCCCTGGCCGCCGGCTTCGCATTATCCACCACCACACTCATGACGCTGGTCGGTGTCTGTACCTGGCTGATGCTGGTCTTCCAGCCGGACGGTTCGATCGGCCTGTACAACTTCTGGCATGTCGCGGCCGCGACCTTCGCCTCGGTGGTCGCCGCACTCTCGCTGCGCAATATCGACCCGCTCCGCCTACGCGGCACGCCCCGCACCCCACGCGCGGTCACGACGCCCGCAGTCACCGGCGGTCTGTGAACAACCCGCCCGGTACGCGCGTCGGCGTACCGACGCCGACGGGGCCCCCGGGGCACGAGTCCCTCCCGGCAGCCTATCGGCATTGCCGGCGGATCGCCGCCGCACACGGTCGTACCTATTATCTGGCGACCCGGCTCCTGTCGGCCGACCGCCGTCCGGCGGTGCACGCGCTGTACGCCTTCGCGCGGACCGTGGACGATATCGTCGACGGCCCGCCGGGCCGGGGTGGCACCCGGTACGAACCGGTGACAGTGCTGAACGCTGTCGAATACCGGCTCCGCAGCGCATGGTCCCGGCCCGGGCACACCGCACCGCTACCGGCCGGCGTCGCACTCCCCCCGGAGTTCGACCGGATTGTCTCGCCGGTCACCGATACGGTCGCCCGATTCGCGATCGAGCCGCGGCATTTCTGGACCTTCCTGGATTCCATGCGGATGGACCTGCCGGAGTCTCCCCTGTTCCGCGACCGCTACCCGACGATGGTGGCGCTGGACGAGTACATGCGCGGGTCGGCCGCGGCCATCGGTCTGCAACTACTACCGGTCCTGGGCACCGTCTGCCCGGTCGCCGAAGCCGAACCCGCGGCGGCCGCGCTCGGCAACGCATTCCAGCTCACCAATTTCCTGCGCGATATCGGCGAGGACCTCGACCGCGGCCGGATCTATCTCCCGACGGCCGATCTTGCCGCGTTCGGGGTGGACGAGGCACTGCTCGCCGAGGGCCGGCGCACCGGTCGCACCGACCGGCGCCTGCGCCGCGCGCTGGCACATCTGATCGCGGTGAATCGCGATCTGTACCGGGGTGCGCACCCGGGTATCGATCTGCTGAGCCCGCGGGTGCGGCCCGGTATCCGCGCGGCCGCGACCCTCTACGCGGCCATCCTCGACCGCATAGAGGACAGCGGCTACGCCGTGTTCGCGCAGCGCGCCGTAGTGCCGCGGCGCCGGCGACTGAGGCTCACCGCGAGCGCGGCACTGGGCGGCTGAGATGGCCTGTTCAGATCGGTTCGGCGGCGGCGCGGCGCAGTACCTCACGGGCCAGCGGCCCGTGCAACGCCTCCACCGGTTTACCCGGCAGCGTGTTGTCGTCGGTGAAGATCCACTCCAGGATCTCCTCATCGGTGTACTTCGCGTCGCGCATCACCGTGATCAGCCCGGGCAGCCATCTCAGTACGGCACCCGTATCGTCGAAGAAGATCTCCGGGACGCCCACCACACCGTCGCGCCGGAGGGCGAGCAACTGGTTGTCGCGCAGCATCTGATGGACCCGGGTCACGACGACGCCCAGTTGTTTCGCGACTTCCGGCAGCGCGAGCAGGGGTACCGAGGCGGGCAGGACATCGGTACTGCAGGGAAAGGCACTCACGGAAGACAACCGTAGACGCTGCCCGCCTCCCCACCGTGAGACACCCGTGGCAGCGCGGCCGATAACATCGACACCAGCCGCGCGGGGCGGCCACCGTGTGGACGCGGTAGGAAAGTGGAGAGGTTCGTGACAGCCGGAACAGAATTGATCGGCGCCGTACTCGACCGGCGATACCGGATCGACGCGCCGATCGCCCGCGGTGGTATGTCGATGGTGTTCCGCGGGGTGGACACCCGCCTGGGACGTCAGGTCGCCATCAAGGTGATGGATCCCAAATTCGCCGGTGACCCCCAGTTCCTCAGCCGCTTCGAATTCGAGGCACGAGCGGTCGCCGGACTCAAACACTCTTCCTTGGTCGAGGTCTACGACCAAGGTATCGACGGTGAGTACCCGTTCCTCGTCATGGAGCTGGTCCAGGGCGGTACGCTGCGCGAACTGCTGCGCGAACGCGGTCCGATGCCACCGCACGCGGTACGCGCGGTGGCCGAACCGGTACTGGCCGCGATCGGCGTCGCGCACGCCGCGGGGCTGGTACACCGCGATGTGAAACCGGAGAATGTCCTCATCTCCGATACCGGCGATGTCAAGATCGCCGATTTCGGCCTGGTGCGCGCGGTGGCGGCGGCCAACACCACCTCGGCCAGCGTCATTCTGGGCACCGCGGCCTATCTCTCACCCGAGCAGGTGACCTCCGGTAGCGCCGACGCCCGCAGCGATGTGTACGCGTTCGGGATCCTGATCTTCGAACTGCTCACCGGCCGAGTGCCGTTCACCGGCGACAACTCGCTGTCGGTGGCGTATCAGCGGGTGGAGAACGACGTCCCGTGCCCGAGCGAGTTCATCGCCGGGGTACCACCGGAGTTCGACCGGCTGGTCGCCCGCGCGACCGCCAGGGAACCCGGGCACCGGTTCGCGGATGCCGGTGAAATGGTCGCCGAACTGCGGGCCGTCGCCGCCCGGCTGGAGCTGCCCGCCTACCGGGTGCCCGCACCCCAGGACTCGGCCGAACACACCAGTGCCCGGCATCCGGTCACCCGGCCGTCCCCCGAAGCCGCCGCCCCTGCCGGGCCGCACGCCACGCGGATGGTGACCACGGCCCGGCCCCGGAACGAGCCGCCGCCGCCCGCCTACATTCCCCCGCAGCAACCCACCCAGTACAGCGCCTATCAGGAGAGCCGGGCCAACCACCGGCGCAACGGCATGATCTGGGCCGCGGTGGTGGTGGTGGTCACGCTGCTCGTCGGGATCGGCGGCTGGTGGCTCGGTATGGGCCGCTATGCCACGGTGCCCTCGGTCGCCGGGATGACACTGGAGAACGCCACCACCGAACTCCAGGAGGCCGGATTCGAGACCGGCACCCGGGACAAGTCCTCGGATACCGTTCCCGTCGGCGGCGTGGTGGGCACCGATCCCGGCCCGGGGGCCCGCGAGACCAAGGGTTCCACCATCGACGTCCTCGTCTCCAGCGGGAAACCCAAGGTGCCGGCGGTCTCCCCCGGTGACAACTGGGACAGTGTCGGGCAGTTGATCCGCGATCAGGGCCTGCAACCGGTCGACGGCGGCGAGGTCGCCAGCACGGCGCCCGAGGGAACCCTGGCCCGGATCGATCCCGGTCCCGGCACGGTCCTGCCCGCGGGCGCCCGGGTGCAGATCTGGAAGAGCAACGGCTCCAAACCGGTCCAGCTGCCGGATCTGCGTGCCTCGACACCCGAACAGGCACGGCAGAAGCTCACCGATCTCGGACTCACGGTCAGCGGTGAACGCCCGGTCTACGACAAACTGGTCGAAGCCGGCCGCGTCGTCGGGACCGATCCGACCGTCGGCACCACCGTCGATGCCGGGTCCTCGGTCACTCTGCTGGTCTGCGAAGCGGTCACGATGCCGTCGGTGATGGGTAAAAAGGTGTCCGAAGCACGTCAGACCCTGGAATCGCTGGGGCTCACCGTCCAGGTCCGGCAGCTGGCGCCCCTGGATTCTTCGGCAGTGGTCTCCCAGAATCCTCCGGCGAACGCCAATGTCGAGCCGGGGACGACGGTCACCCTGGTGGCATTCCCCTGACAGTCCGCCGGCGCGCGGCGGCGTAGGCGGGGACACCCCCGCCGCGCCGCCCTACCGCAGCATCTCCGCGACCAGGAAGGACAGCTCCAGCGACTGCTGAGTGTTCAGTCGCGGATCGCAGGCCGTCTCGTACCGGCCCGACAGATCCAGATCGGAAATGTCCTGGGCTCCGCCCAAGCATTCCGTGACATCCTCACCGGTGAGTTCGATGTGCAACCCGCCCGGATGCGTACCCAGCGCGTGGTGGACCTCGAAGAAACCCTGCACCTCGTCGACGATGCGGTCGAAATGCCGGGTCTTGAACCCGGTCGAGGATTCGTGTGTGTTGCCGTGCATCGGATCGCACTGCCAGATGACCTGGTGTCCGGTGGACTGGACCTTCTGCACGATCGCCGGGAGGATCTCGCGGACCTTGGTATTGCCCATCCGGGAGACCACGGTCAGCCGGCCGGGTTCGTTGTTCGGATCGAGGCGTTCCACATACTCCACTGCCTGTTCCGGGGTGGTGGAGGGCCCGATCTTGAGACCGATCGGGTTGGCGAGCAGTTCGGCGAAGGCGATATGCGCGCCGTCCAACTGGCGGGTGCGTTCCCCGATCCACAGGAAATGCGCGGACAGATCGTAGAGGGCGGGATCACCGGCCGAGTTGTGCGCGAGCCGCAGCATCGCGCGCTCGTAGTCCAGGACCAGCGCTTCATGGGAGGCGTAGATCCGGGCCGACTGCAGGCTGGGATCGTTGACCCGGCAGGCGGTCATGAAACGCAGGCCGCGGTCGATCTCCCCGGCGAGGGCCTCGTATCGCGCCCCGGCCGGCGACTGCGCGACGAAATCCCGGTTCCAGTCGTGCACCTTGTGCAGATCGGCCATTCCGGCCATGGTCAGCGCCCGGACCAGGTTCATCGCGGCGCTGGCGTTCGCATAGGCACGGACCAGGCGGGAGGGGTCGTGCTCGCGCACCGCGGCGTCGGCGACCAGCGAGTTCACCATATCGCCCCGGTAGGACTTCAACCCGAGTGCGTCGGTATCGGAAGAGCGGGGTTTCGCGTACTGTCCCGCGATCCGCGCCACCTTGACCACGGGCAGGCTGGCGCCGTAGGTGAGCACCACGGCCATCTGCAGCAGGGTGCGGATATTGCCGCGGATATGCGGTTCGGTGTTGTCGGCGAATGTCTCCGCGCAGTCACCGCCCTGCATGAGGAATGCCTCACCGCGCGCCACCTCGGCGAGCTGCCCACGCAGTTCGTCGACCTCGGCGGGAACACAGATCGGCGGCACGCTCTCCAGCACCGTACGCATGTTCGCCGCCTGCTCGGGATCCCAGGACGGCTGCTGCAGCGCCGGGCGCGACAATGCGTCATCGAGCCGTTTCCGCAGGTCACTGGGCAACGGCGGAAGCTCGGGCAAACGGTCGATAGGAACGTCGACGGTCCAGTTCACTCCTTCAGGATACTGTGTCCGATTGTGGCGCCGACGCCGCCGCAGGGTCGTGTACCCCGCGAGGTGAACAGAAGGTGTGCGCGGACATACACCGGGACCGGCCTGGGTAGGCTCGCTACACCGCCGGTGCTCGATGGTCGCCCGTTCTGGACGGCCGTGGGCGCGTGCGTTCTGTTCGCTGCCGAGGAGACCCAACCTTTTGAGATATTTCTACGATGCGGAGTTCATCGAGGACGGCCATGTGATCGACCTCGTGTCGATGGGCGTCGTCTGTGAGGACGGGCGCGAGTTCTACGCGGTGTCCTCGGAGTTCGACGCGGACCGCGCGGGGCCCTGGGTGTGCAAGTACGTGCTGCCGAAGCTGCCGCCGAAGACTTCTCCGCTGTGGCGGACCCGGCAGCAGATCCGCGACGATCTGTATCGTTTCCTGGTCCCCCGGCCCACCGTGCAACCGGAACTGTGGGCGTGGGTCAGCGCCTACGACCATGTGGTGCTGTGCCAGCTCTGGGGTTCGATGGTGGACCTACCGCCGACACTGCCGCGCTACACCAACGAATTGCGGCAGCACTGGGAGGCGCACGGTAGGCCGGACCTGCCGCCACCGCCGCGTGACGCGCACGACGCCCTGGCCGACGCCCGGCACAACCTCGCCAAGTTCGAGGCCATCGAATCGGCCCGCCGGCGCGCGAACTGACGCCGGCGCCACGACCGGCCCGAACACGAACAGGCCCCCTGGTCCGATGACCAGGGGGCCTGTTCGTTCGTGCGGGGCGGGTCAGTGCCCGCCGTGCCCGTTCCCGTCGGAACCGGCTTCGTCCTGTACTCGTTTGAGTACGGCCAGCTGCCGGTGTTCCTCTTCCAGTTCGGCCGCGAAATGCTGTTCGCTCTCCGCGCGCGGATCGGCCCGCAGGAAGCTGCCGGTCCCCGGCTGGCCCGCCGAACCCAGCTGGTTCATCTTCTTGGGCACCACAGCGCCCTGGTACTCCAGCGGAAGCGGATGACCGTGGCTGTCCACCGGTCCCAGCGGCTGGTGCACCTCGATGTACTCGCCGTGCGGCAGCCGCTTGATCACACCGGTCTCGATACCGTGCTCGAGTACCGCGCGATCGCTGCGCTGCAGGCCGATGCAGAACCGGTAGGCGAGGAAGTACGCCACCGGCGGCGCGACGAGCAGGCCGATACGGCCGATCCAGGTGGTCGCGTTCAACGAGATATCGAACTTGAGCGCGATGATGTCGTTGACACAGGACAGCGTGAGCACCACGTAGAACGCGATCGCCATGGCGCCGATCGCGGTACGGACCGGAACGTCACGCGGCCGCTGCAGCAGATTGTGCCGGGCGGTATCGCCCGTCAGCTTCTTCTCGATCCACGGATAGGTGACCAGCACCGCGAACACCAGACCCATGATCAGGGCGACCCAGAATGCCGCGGGGATGGTGTAGCGGCCCAGATACAGCTCCCACGGCGGCATCAGACGCGCCATACCGTCGGTCCACATCATGTAGAAGTCCGGCTGTGAACCGGCGGACACCTGCGACGGGTTGTACGGGCCCAGGTTCCAGATGGGGTTGATCTGCAGTACGCCGCCCATGATCGCGACGAAGCCGAGGGTGAACGCGAAGAACGCACCCTGGTCGGCGGCGAACACCGGGACGATCCGAGAGCCGACCACGTTGTTCTCGGTGCGGCCGGGCCCGGGGAACTGGGTGTGCTTCTGATACCAGACGATGGCGACGTGTGCCGCGATGAGCGCGAGCATGATGCCCGGCAACAGCAGCACATGCGCGATGTAGAGCCGCGGGACGATGATCTCGCCGGGGAAATCGCCGCCGAACATCAGCCAGTGCAGCCAGGTGCCGACCACCGGAACACCGATGGTGATACCGGAGAACGCGGCCCGCAGACCGGTACCGGAGAGCAGGTCGTCGGGCAGCGAGTACCCGAAGAACCCCTCGAACATGGCCAGGATGAGCAGCAGCGAGCCGATCACCCAGTTCGCCTCACGCGGTTTGCGGAACGCGCCGGTGAAGAAGATGCGGAACAGGTGGATGATGATCGACGCCGCGAACAGCAACGCCGCCCAGTGGTGGACCTGCCGGACGAACAGACCACCGCGCACCTCGAAGGAGATGTTCAGGGCGGTCTCGTAGGCCCGCGACATCCCCACACCGCGCAGCGGCTGGTAGGCGCCGTCATAGGTGACGTGCGCCATCGACGGATCGAAGTACAGCGTCAGGTACACACCCGACAGCAGCAGGATGATGAACGCGTACAGCGCGATCTCACCCAGCAGGAACGACCAATGGGTGGGGAACACCTTGTTGATCGATCGCTTCACGAAGGCGGCGCCGCGGTACCGCTCGTCCATTTCGTTGAATTGTGCCGCGACTTTGCGGCCTGCAGCTCCAGAACTCATGATCGACGCTCCCAGAAGGCGGGGCCGAGGGGTTCGATGAAGTCACCGTTGGCGACCAGGTACCCCTCTGAGTTTACGGTGATCGGCAACTGCGGCAGCGCTCGGGCAGCGGGACCGAAGATCGGCTTACCCCATTCGGTCGCGGAGAACTGCGACTGATGGCAGGGGCACAGGATCCGGTTGGTCTGCTGTTCGAACAGCGAGGTCGGGCAACCGAGGTGGGTGCAGATCTTCGAATAGGCGAAGTAATCGCCGAAGTTGAAGCTTTCCTGACCCTTGCGTTTGATCGCGTTCTTCGCGTCCTCGGTACGCAGACGGATCAGCATGACGGCGTTTCGGATACCGCGCAGCGACTGCAGGGTCGCGTGCTCGTCACCGCGCCAGGATTCCTTCCACGGGAAGACGGTCTCCATCGCGCCCGCGTCCAGATCCTCGGGGCGGACCAGCACGATGTCCTGCGGACGGCCGGTATCGCGGCGGATGTAGACGGTTTCGCCCGGGAAGTCCGGGGTCCAGCCCGATACCCACAGCGGCGACTTCTCGCGCTGCGCCCACGGGTTCTTCACCATGCCGCCCACGAACACCAGCAGCGCGCCGATGCCGAGGACGCCGACGCCCGCGCCCGCGGTGCGGGTGATGAGCTTGCGGCGACCGAGGGTGGAGGTTTCCCCGGCGTCACTCAGCTGAGCGACCAGTGTCCGGCGGTCGACCTCGCTGGACTTACCGTCGTGCCGGTCCTGGACCGACAGTTCCGCCGGAATGAACTTCTTGCGGATCAGCACCACGGCGATACCGATGGCCAGGATCGAGATACCGAAGGTCAGACCGTAGAGCGGGGTGGTGAGCGTGTACAGGCCGTGGCCGTCGTCGTCCTTGCCCTTGTACTCCCAGGGCCAGAACAGGAACACACCCACCAGGGCGGCCGCGGCCAGCCCGGAGATCGCGAACCACAGGGCGACCTGCCGTTCGGCACGTTTCTCCGCCCGGGTGCCCGGCACCGGCCAGCGTTCCCGCCGGTAGGCCACGTCCACACCGTCACGGGCGGTACCGAGCGCGACCAGCTCGTCCCGCGACATCGCGTCCAGTTCGGCCTCGGTCGGTTCAGCCGGGGTCGCGGCCGCGGAATGCTTGTCCAGGCCACCCATCTCGTTTTGCTCCTGTTCGCTCATGACTAGGTCCCTTCCGATGGGGACGTGACCGGACGCCCTCCACGGCCACGCAAGCTACCGCCGCCGGGCGCTGACCCGGTCACGTCCGGGACCCGATCCAGATCGCCGCACCCACGACGGCGACGATGCCGATCGTCCACATGGCCAGACCTTCGGTCGCGGGACCGAAACCGCCCAGGCCCCAGCCGCCGGGCGATTTCGCCTCGGCCGCGTCCTTGACGTAGGCGATGATGTCGCGCTTCTCCTCCGGCGAGAGCTGCCGGTCGGAGAATTTCGGCATGTTCTGCGGGCCGGTGACCATGGCGGTCCAGATCTGCGCCTCGGAGGCGGGCTCCAGCGGCGGGGCGAACTTACCCGAGGACAGCGCGCCACCGCGACCGGTGAAGTTGTGGCAGGACGCGCAGTTCATCCGGAACAATTCGCTACCGCGGCCGATATCGGCACCGCGCAGCGATTCCTGGGCGACCTCGCCGTTGGCGTCGCGCAGCACCGTCGGGCCGCCACCGTTGGCGGCCACGTAGGCGCCGAGGGCGTCGGTCTGATGCGCGTCGAACTTCGGGGGTTTGCGCTCGGCCTGCGCTTCGTTACGGGCCATCGGCATACGCCCGGACGACACCTGGAAGTACACAGCCGCCTCACCGACACCGATCAGGCTGGGACCACGATCGGCCACACCCTGCAGGTTCGCGCCGTGACAGGTGACACAGGAGGTCTCGTAGAGCTGCTGACCCTCGCGGATCAGCGCGACCGAATCCTCGTTGGCGGTGGCGACCTGAGGCTCGGGAGTGAGCGCCGAGGCGAGGAAACCGGCTCCGACGAGACCCACCATGAGCGCGAGACCGCCCGCTATCCGTCGGCGGACGCGACGCTGCCTGCGCTTCTTGCTGGCCTCGCCGTGCCCACCGCTGGCGGGCGCTGGCGCTGTCGGGGGCGATGAACTCATCTGTGTCCCTTTGGAGTAGACGGAACCTGGTGGGCTGTATTGGGCTCCGGTGTCACCGGACGAAGTAGATCGTGGCGAACAGCCCGATCCAGACGATGTCGACGAAGTGCCAGTAGTAGGAGACGACGATCGCGGCGGTGGCCTGGGCCGGCGTGAACTTGCTCATCGCCGTCCGCGCGAGCAGGAACAGGAAGGCGATCAGACCGCCGATGACGTGCAGACCGTGGAACCCGGTGGTGATGTAGAACACCGACCCGTAGGAGCTGCCGGCGATCGAGGTCCCCTCCGCCACCAGGTGGTAGTACTCGTAGGCCTGGCCGCAGACGAAGAACGCGCCCATCAGGAAGGTGACCACGTACCAGCGGCGCAGCCCGAACACATCACCGCGTTCGGCCGCGAAAACACCCATCTGGCAGGTGAACGACGAGGCGATCAGCACCGCGGTGACCGGGATGGCCAGCGTCATGTTCAGCTCGGTCGGCGGCATCGGCCACTCGGGCGCCTGACTTCGCGCGACGAAATACATCGCGAAGAGGCCGGCGAAGAACATCAGCTCGCTGGACAGCCAGATGATGGTACCGACGCTGACCATGTTGGGCCGGTTCAGCGAATGCACACGCTGGGTTATGGCCGATCCTGAGGTACCTACTGCGGTCGTCACGGGGGTAAGTATGACTCTTCGTAGTACGACAGTCGAAGTCGGGTTCCAAACTTGATCATCCGTGTCGTGATCGACCGGCTCCGTGCGTCTCTCACAGCGGTTCGGCGTGTCGGCGGACCCCCGTCCGAGCAGGCCCCCGCGAACAGCGCGGATGATGTGGTGCGGTGTACGGGACCGGGCGCGGTTTAGGGTGTGCACAACCGTTCGGTCACAGATATCGGTGCGACGAGGAGATTGAGATGAGCGTGCGCAGCTGGCCCCTGATGCTCGGGGCGCTCGCCGACGGACAGGACCTCACCGCGGACGATACGACCTGGGTGATCGACGAGATCTTCACCGACAACTCCACCTCGGCGCAGATCGCCGCGTTCGGAGTCGCGATGAAGATCAAGGGCCCTACTCCGGCCGAACTGGCCGGGATGGCCCGCGGCATGCTCGGGCACGCGCGGCTGGTGAAGATCGACGGCGATGCGGTGGATATCGTCGGGACCGGCGGCGACCGGTCGGGATCGGTGAACATTTCCACCATGTCCTCGATCGTCGTCGCGGCGGCCGGGATACCGGTGGTCAAGCACGGTAACCGGGCGGCTTCGTCCAAGGCCGGCGGCGCGGATGTCCTCGAGGCGCTGGGCGTGAAACTCGCCCTCGGCCCCGAATCGGTGGCGCACTGCGTACGCGAAGTGGGTATCGGTTTCTGTTTCGCCTCGCTGTTCCATTCCGGCCTGCGTTTCGCCGGGCCGGCCCGGAAGGAGATCGGGATCCCCACGGTGTTCAACGTGCTGGGTCCACTCACCAATCCGGCCCAGCCGCGGGCAGGGCTGGTGGGGTGCGCGTTCGAGGATCTGCTGGAAACCATCGCCGGCGTATTCGCCGATCGGGGCGCCGGAGCACTGGTGGTGCGCGGCCGCGACGGCCTGGACGAGATCACCACCTCCGATGTCACCGATGTCTACGTGGTCGCCGACGGTGTGGTCCGGGAAGCGGTGATCGATCCGGTCCGGCTCGGTATCCCCCGGGTCGACCTGGACGAACTGCGCGGTGGCGATGCCCAGGTGAACGCCCGGGTGGCCCGGAACGTGTTCGCGGGACGTCCCGGGGCGGTACGGGACGCCGTCCTGGTGAACTCCGCCGCCGCCATCACCGCCTACGACCTGTCCCGCGGCGCCGACGGCGCGGCCGATCTGGACGAACATCTGGTCGCCGGGATCGAGCGGGCGGCGACGGCCATCGACAGCGGTGCGGCCGCCGCCCTGCTGGACCGCTGGGCCGAACTCACCCGGACGCTCGGCGACGACTGACCCCGCGGTCACTCACCGATGGAGAATCCGGCCTCGACATCGGCACTGGAATACGATTTGAACGCGATATGGGTGACCGTGCGCTGCACCCCGGCGACCTTGTCGATCCGCCCCGTGACCACCTCGGCGACCTGCTCGTGGTCGCGGACGCGGACCAGCGCGATCAGGTCGACATCCCCGGCGCACGAGTAGACCTCGGCGACACCCCGGGTATCGGCCACCGCCTGCGCGGTCTCCGGAATACGCCCGTTGTCGGCCTGGATCAGAACGATGGCGGTAATCATGGGGACAGCCTAGGCATCGTCGAGTCCCGGCCGTGCGGGCCCACGCGGTCCGCCCGGCGACCGGCCGCTCAGCCCCGCTGTTCGTCATAGGATTCGGCGGCCCGGGCCGCCCCCGCGGCGGTATCGGCCATCTCGGCCCAGCCGATCCAGCGACCCGCGCCACGGGCGGGTTCGGCGTAGCCGTCGGTGGTGCGCACGATCCGCACGCCGGGACGTTCGAGCCAGCGCACGATCACGGCGACTTCGTCCGGTGCGGCCCCGAGCAGGGGCGGCGACCGGTGCTCGACTCCGGCCAGGGGCAATTCGGTGGTGGGCGCAACGCCGGTCACGGCCCCGGCGGGCCGGATGGTCTGCGCGGCGGCGACGATCCGTTCGACCACCGGCATGGGCGCGACCCCCCGTCCGGCGGTACCCGCCCCGGCGAGGCGACCGTGGCGGATCACGGCGAATTCCCAGCCGCCGGCACCGTCGGGATGCGCGGCGATCAGTTCGGCGGGGCGTGCGACGGCGGCCAGTCGCTGGGTACGACGCAGCGCGCGGATGACGGCCGCGGCCCGGTCGCGTAATCGCGCCGCCGATTCGTACTGCTCACCCGACGCGTAGTCCTCGATCCTGGTCATCAACGCGCGCAGCGCGGTGTCGTCGGTGCCGGCGAACAGCGCCCGCGCGGCCGCCGGCGCAGCCGCGTAGGCGGTCGCCGCGCGCGGCGTGCCGGTCGCGGCCGGACAACCCCCGGCCACTTCCGGCGGACACGAGTGCAGCGCGGTCCGGGACAGCCGGGTGGTGCAGGTACGCAGACCGCAGTATTCGGCCAGGGTGGCAGCGATATCGGCGGCGGCGGCCCGGGAGTGGAACGGCCCCACCGCCGGACCGCCGGGCTCACGGACCAGGGTCAGCCGGGGAAAGGCTTCGGCGGTGAGCGTGATCCACCAGGCCCGCTTCGGGAATTTGGAGCGGCGGTTGTAGGGCGGGGCGTGCGCGGCCAGCAGCCGCAGCTCCCGGACACCTGCCTCTAACCCGTGCGCGCACACCACATGATCGACCCGGGTGGCCAGCCGCACCATTTCCCGGATCCGCCCCCGGGTCTCCGATCCGGTGAAGTAGCTGCGCACCCGGCGGCGCAGATTCACCGCCGTCCCGATATAGAGGACTTCGTCCGACGGCCCGCGGAAGAGATAGACACCGGGCGCGACGGGCAGGTCGACGGCCAGCGCACGTTTGGCCCGCTGCCCGGCGGTGACCTCGGGTAGATAGTCGATCAGTTCGGTGAGGCTGTGTACCCCCTGATTCCCCACCCGGCCGATCAGCGCGTGCAGCACATCCACGGTGGCGCGGGCGTCGTCGAGGGCGCGGTGGGTGGGGGTGGTGCCCGCGCCGAGCAGTTGGGCCAGCACGCCGAGCCGGACCGACGGCGCCTCGTCGCGGCCGAGCACCCGCCGCGCGAGCCGTACCGTGCAGACCACCTGGGCGCGTGGCCACGGCGTATCGCAGCGCACCGCGGCGGCTTTCAGGAATCCCATATCGAATCGGGCGTTGTGCGCGACCAGCACCGCGCCCGCCGCGAATTCCAGGAACCCGGGTAGTACGGCCTCGATCGGCGGCGCCGCCCGCACCATCGCGGTGGTGATACCGGTGACCTGTACGACCGCGGGCGGTATGGACCGGCCCGGGTCCACCAGCGTCGCGAATTCGCCGAGTACTTCACCACCGCGCACCTTCACCGCGCCGATTTCGGTGATCGCGTCCGCTCCCGGACTGGTGCCCGTGGTTTCCAGATCCACGACCACGAAGGTCGTATCGAAGAGCGGAGTGTCGAGCTGGTCGAACGCCAGTTGCCGAGCGGGCATCGGAACGGGTTCGGGCACGGCGGCAGAGTAGTGGGCGGGTCCGACAGATTCCCGGTATCGGACGGTTGTCCGTGGGCTCGGTTCGCGGGCCGAACCTGTCCTTGTTCCCAGTCCGCACCCGCCTCACCACGAAAATGTGCCCCAGTTCACAGTCGATGTTCGTTAGCTATCCAATTGCCGTATTGCGCACAAAATAGTCACCCGACTCAAAACGCATACGACCCCCCGAGGCAAACCGGGGGCGGTTTCCCAGCTGGGCCACCGCACACAGAACGACATCCTCCCGCTCCAGCTGCGAAAAATCACCGAATTCCGATGTGAAACGGACGTGGATCGATACGTCCGCACACCCCTGTCTCATCCGTACGTAACCTCGGCGCAATCCGGCGCCGCCCTGTGATATCTCTCGCATAATTTGCCGGACGAAAGCTGCGGTGCACACGTTTATCGATACCTGGGGCTTTACAAATGGCCGTGATCTGTTCGTAATCTTTTCGAGACCTCGCGGAGTTCGGCGCACCACCGGCGGTGCGACCGGGCGGGGAGATCGGAAGGACCGCATCATGGCGTTCAACACCGTCAAGCGACAGGCACGGCGCGTAGCCGTAACCGGAGCCGTCGGCGCTGCCACCCTGGGCGCATTCCTGCTCCCCGCCGCACCGGCCGCCGCTCAGCCGATCACCATCGACGGCTTCGGCACGTTCGAGGTGCCCAACGAGATCCCGATCCCGGCGGGCATCCCCGGCATCCAGCTGCCCGGCTCCCCCGCGGCCCCGCCGTTCGTCACCCCCATCAAGACCGTCGGCGATATCGCACTCGACGCCGCGCTCTCCAAGGTCGGCTCGCCCTACGTCTACGGCGCGGCCGGCCCGAATGCCTTCGACTGTTCCGGACTCGTGCAGTGGTCCTATAGACAGGCCGGGCGCGAACTACCGCGCACCAGCGACGCGCAGCTCGCCTCGGGCGCCCCCATCTCGATCAACGATCTACAGCCCGGCGATGTGGTGTCGTTCTACGGCGGCGGGCATTCCGGCCTGTACGCGGGCGACGGCAATGTCGTCCACGCCTCCACCGCCGGTTCGCCGGTAGCGGTCGCACCCATCTCCTCCATGCCGTTCGCCGGCGCCCGACGCTACTGACCGCCGGCCGCGGAGTGTCCGGCGTGACCCGCCCCGACCGGAATCGCGCGGGAGCGTGACCATTTCGTGCCGTGCTGGACACTCCATCGGCGGTTCCGTAATCTAATCGAGATCTTTACGGGTCGTATCGCACAGAGCGTCATATGAGAGCGGGGCACGGCAGGCTGTGGCAGCACACCAACGGCGGCAACGGCGGCAACGGGATCGGCCCGGCCACAGGCAGGACCGGCACACCGCACGCACCGCCCTCGCGGCCGGACTGCTCGCGGCGGCGCTCTACGGCGGCGGCCCGGCCGGCGCCGGCGCCGACCCGGTACCGACCTCCGCGAGCGAAGCGGTCCAGCAGATGATCGACCTGTCACGGCAGGCCGAACAGCTCAATCAGCAAGCCCTCACCGCCCAGGCCGACCTCGACGCGAAACTCGCCGTCCAGCGCGACGCCGACGCCGAAGTCGCCGTAGCCGGTGCCGCCGTGGACGCCGCCCGCAACGAGGTCGCCCGCTACCGGCCGATGATCGATCGCACCGCGATCGCGGCCTACCAGGGCGCACGGACCAACCGGCTGTTCTCGGTCCTGGTCAGCGATTCACCGCAGCAACTGCTGGATCAGATGTCCACTCTGGACGTGGTCGCCACCCAGACCTCCGACCAGCTGAGACAGTACAAACGCGCGACCGACGCCGCCACCGCCGCGCAATCCGCCGCTCGTTCGGCCGCCGATACCGCGCGCGCCGCCGCCGATCAGGCGAATACCGTCCGCGGCGAGGTGCAGAGCAAACAAACCGATCTGCAGAACGCCGTCGCCCATGTGATCGAGATCTGGGGCTCCTTGTCGACCGCCGATCGCACCGCACTGGCCGGTTCACCGTTCCCACCCGGATTCGATCGCGACAGCCTGCTGCGGGATCTGGTACCCGGCAGCGGCACCAGCGCTCTGGCCGCCGGACTCACCCGCGTCGGCGACCCGTACGTCTGGGGCGCCACCGGTCCCGACCAGTTCGACTGCTCCGGCCTGGTCCAGTGGGCGTTCGCCCAGGTCGGCAAGGAGGTGCCACGCACCAGCTCGGCGCAGGCCGCCTACGGCACCCCGGTCGGCCGCGACGAACTGCAACCCGGTGATGTCGTCTTCTTCTACGACGATATCTCCCACGTCGGCATCTACGCCGGTAACGGCCTCATGCTGCACGCGTCGACCTTCGGCGTCCCGGTCGCGGTCGCACCGATGGATTCCACGCCCTACCACTCCGCCCGGCGCTACTGACACCCGAAGCGACGCAGCCGACCGCACGCCAATACTGTTGGTCATATGGCTCGAACTCTGCTGGTTACCAATGATTTCCCGCCGCGGCCGGGAGGTATCCAGTCGTATCTGCAGGCGCTGGCCGGACAGCTGCCCCCGGACGATCTGGTCGTCTACGCACCCCGGTGGCGCGGTGACAGCCATATCCGATTCGATGCGAAACAGCCCTTCCAGGTGGTCCGCCACCCGACCACGCTGATGCTGCCCACGCCCGCGGTCCTGCGCCGCGCCCGGAAAGTACTGCGCGCCGAGGGCTGCGAAACGGTCTGGTTCGGCGCGGCCGCACCGCTGGCCCTGCTGTCGGCACCGCTGCGAAGGGCCGGCGCCCATCGCATCCTCGCCAGCACCCACGGCCACGAGGTCGGCTGGTCGATGCTGCCGGGCGCGCGACAGGCCCTGCGAGTCATCGGCAACAACACCGATGTGGTCACCTACGTCAGTAGATACACCCGCCGCCGGTTCGCCGCGGCATTCGGCGCCGACGCCGCCCTCGAATACCTGCCACCCGGTGTGGACACCGAAACCTTCCGCCCCGACCCGGCAGCCCGCGCCGAACTGCGGAAACGCTACGGACTCGGCGACCGGCCCACCGTGCTCTGCCTGTCACGGCTGGTCCCGCGCAAAGGACAGGATGTCCTCCTGATCGCCATGCACCGGATCAAGGAACGCGTCCCCGGCGCCGTTCTGGTGATCGCCGGCAGCGGCCCCTACGAAGACCGGCTGCGCGGCCTGTCCGACGCCCTCGGCCTCTCCGACGATGTGGTCTTCACCGGCCGGGTACCCGCGGACGAACTCGCCGCCCACCACACCCTCGCCGACGTATTCGCCATGCCCGCCCGCACCCGCGGCGCGGGCCTGGACGTGGAAGGTCTCGGCATCGTCTACCTGGAAGCCTCCGCCTCCGGCGTCCCCGTGGTAGCCGGAACCTCGGGCGGAGCCCCGGAAACGGTACTCGACGGGAAAACAGGCCGCGTAGTGGACGGCCGCCGCGCCGACCACGTAGCCGACGCGATCGCCGATATCCTCGCCGACCGCCCGGCAGCCACCGAAATGGGCGCCGCCGGACGAGCCTTCGTCGAACGGCAATGGCGCTGGGACACCCTGGGCACCCGCCTCCGCCAGCTGCTGTAACTTTGGCGGCGCCTTCGGCGCCGCGGGGGTGGGGCCCTATCAACCCCGGTTCTTCACTCCGCCGCTCAGTCGCTGCGCTC